>NZ_JBIUSD010000004.1:0-20768 GCF_044741185.1 Streptomyces sp. NPDC088197 | reverse complement strand
CCTCGGGCGCCCACCCCCGCCCCCCCCCCCCCCCCTTTCACACACCCGGGGGGGGGGGGCGGCCGGCCCCCCGGCGCCCCCACCCCACTGCGTTCCCCGGACGGCCCTAGCCGGGCCGCTGATTGCGGCGGCGCGGCGCCCGGCCCGGGGGCTGCGAGGGCTGCGGGCGGTGCTCGATCTCCGGCAGGTCGCGGCTGACCGGGTGCTCCGCGGTCAGCATGAAGGACTTCTCGTAGTGCAGGACCTCGATCGGCTCGCCCTCCGCGAGGGTGTACGTGGCCTCGCTCCTGGTGACCTCGACGTGCAGCCGGCGCCCGCGGAAGGCCAGCCGGAAGGCGATCCGGCTGAGCGCGTCGGGCAGCCGGGGCGCGAAGCGGATCGGGTCGCCGTCGAAGAGCCGCATCCCGCCGAGCCCCGACACCAGCGCCGTCCACGTACCGGCGAGCGCCGCGATGTGCAGGCCGTCACGCGAGTTGTTCTCCAGGTCGCCGAGGTCGATCAGCGCCGACTCGCCGAGGTAGTCGTAGGCCAGTTGGAGATGGCCGACCTCGGCGGCGATGATCGACTGGCAGTACGCCGACAGCGAGGAGTCGCGGACGGTCAGCGGCTCGTAGTACGCGAAGTTCCGTACCTTCTGGGCGTGTTCGAAGGCGTCTCCGCGCAGGAACATCGCCAGCACCAGGTCGGCCTGCTTGACCACCTGCTTGCGGTACAGGTCGAAGTAGGCGTAGTTGAGCAGCAGCGGATAGTGCGCCGGATCGGTCTCGGCGAAGTTCCACACCTGGTGCCGGGTGAAGCCCTTGGACTGCTCGTGGACCCCCAGCTCCTCGTTGTACGGCAGGGACATCGCCGCCGCCGCGTCCCGCCAGGCCGCCGTCTCCTCGTCGGTGACGCCCAACTCGGCGGCCCGGCGCGGATGGCGCTCGGCGGCGTCCGCCGCCGCGACGAGATTCGCCTGCGCCATCAGGTTGGTGTACGCGTTGTCGTCGCTGATCGCGCTGTACTCGTCGGGCCCGGTCACGCCGTCGATGTGGAAGGCCCCCGCGTGGTCGTGATGACCCAGGGACCGCCACAACCTGGCGGTTTCCGCGAGGAGTTCGAGGCCGATGTTCTCCTCGAAGTCCCGGTCGCCGGTGGTCGTCACATAGCGCACCACCGCGTCGGCGATGTCGGCGTTGATGTGGAAGGCCGCCGTGCCCGCGGGCCAGTACCCCGACGCCTCGGCGCCGTTGATCGTCCGCCACGGGAACGCGGCACCGGCCAGGCCCAGTTGATGGGCGCGCTCCTGAGCCGCAGGCAGTGTGTTGTGGCGCCAGCGCAGCACCTCCGAGGTCGCGCGCGGGGCGGTGAAGGTCAGCACCGGCAGCACGGCCGTCTCGGCGTCCCAGAAGGTGTGACCGTCGTAGCCGGAGCCGGTCAAACCCTTGGCGGGGATCGCCCGTTCCTCGGCCCGCGCACCGGCCTGCAGGACGTGGAAGAGCCCGAAGCGCACCGCCTGCTGGATCTCGGTGTCGCCGTCGACCTCCACGTCCGCCCGGTCCCAGAAGTCGTCCAGGTAGGCGCGCTGCTGCTCCAGCAGGCCGTCCCACCCGGTGTCGCGGGCGCCGACCAGCGCCGCGTCCGCCTGGTCGCGCAGCGCGGGCAGCGACCGGGTCGCCGACCAGCCGTACGCGACGAATTTCTCCAGCCGCAGCCGCTGCCCGGACTCCAGTACGGAGGTGATGGTGAGCCTGCTGACGTCGTCGTCGGACTCCGAGGAGACCTTCGTGGTCGCCTCGGGGCCGTCCACGCGGTGATCGGCGGCGGCGGCCAGCCGCAGTCCGCTGCGGGCCGTGGAGTGCACCAGCCGCAGCCGGGTGCCGGACGCGAAGTTCTCCTCCGGCACCAGCGGGTTCTCCAGCGCGGCGGCCCGCCGCGGGTCGCCCTCGCTGCGCGGCACCTCCTCGTTGGCCACCAGTTCCGACTGCACGACCACCCGCAGGCTGCCGTCCAGCGGCTCCACCTCGTACGCGACGGCGGCCACCGCGCGCTGCGTGAAGGACACCATGCGCGTCGAACGCACCCGCACCGCGCGGCCCGCGGGGGAGACCCACTCGCACACCCGGCGCAACACCCCGGCCCGCAGGTCCAGTTCACGCTCGTGCGAACGGATCGTGCCGTACCGCAGGTCGAACGGCTCGTCGTCCACCAGCAGCCGGATGATCTTGCCGTTGGTGACGTTGATGACGGTCTGTCCGGACTCCGGGTCGCCGTAGGCCGCTTCGGCGTACGGCAGCGGGTGCGTCTCGTGCAGCCCGTTGAGGTACGAGCCGGGCAGGCCGTTCGGCTCGCCCTCGTCGAGGTTGCCGCGCCAGCCGATGTGCCCGTTGGAGACGGCGAAGACGGACTCGCTCTGCGGCAGCACGTCCAGATTCAGTTCGGACTCGCGCAGGCTCCAGGGGGCGACCTCATAGGCGGGGTCGGTGATCACGCGGTCACTCCGATCAGGTCGGCGAGGTCCTTCACGACGGTGTCGGCGCCGTGCTCGCGCAGCGCGTCGGTCTGTCCGACCCGGTCCACGCCGACGACGAAGCCGAAGTGCCCGGAGCGGCCCGCGTCCATGCCGACCAGCGCGTCCTCGAAGACCGCCGCGCGGGCGGCGTCGAAGCCCAGCTCCTCGGCCGCGGCCAGGAAGGTGTCCGGGTGCGGCTTGCCCGGCAGATGCCGCTCCTTGGCGACAACACCGTCCACCCGTACGTCCAGCAGGTGCTCGATGCCCGCGGAGACCAGCACGTCACGGCAGTTGGCGCTGGACGACACCACCGCCGTGCGCAGGCCCGCCGCCCGTACCGCCTCCAGATAGCGCACCGAGCCGGGGTAGGGGCGTACGCCCTCGGTGCGGATCTTCTCCAGCACGACGTCGTTCTTGCGGTTGCCGAGGCCGTTGACGGTCTGCCGGTCCGGTGGGTCGCCGTCCTCGCCCTCGGGCAGTTCGATGCCGCGGGCCCGGAGGAAGGTGCGCACGCCGTCGGCGCGCGGACGTCCGTCCACGTACGCGTCGTAGTCCGCCTTCGCGTCGAAGGGGCGGAAACCCTCGCCGTCCCTGTCCCGCAGGAAGTCGTCGAAGGTCTCCTTCCACGCGGCCGCGTGCACCAGCGCGGTCGGCGTCAGCACGCCGTCCAGGTCGAAGAGGCACGCTCGTACGCCATGGGGCAGTCCGATCTCCGTCATGCCGCACAGGTTCCCACTGATACCCGACACCATGCCGACCAGGGGGTGAAGACCCCCGTGTCGCCGAACGCCGGGCGAGCGGGAGGCGCGAGGTCCGCGACCCCGCCCGCGTCGCGCGTGTCGTGCGCCGGGTCCGGGTGCCGGGTCCGGGTGCCGCCCGGCGTGTCGTGCGCCGGGTCAGCCGGACACGGGGAGCCTGCGGACCTTCACGGCGTTGTCGGTACGCGTGGTCGGGCGCCCGTCGGGGTCGTTCTGGATCCGCTCGTGCTCCGCGCAGAGCAGCACCTCCCACGCGCCGTCCGGCAGTTCGAGGCAGGCCAGCACCTCCTGCGGCGAGGGCAGATGCACCTCAGGGTGCGGGTTCTTCTCCCAGGCGGGGAAGCCCGAGTGGCCGACGACGAGCAGGACGCCGCCGGGCGCGACGGCCGCCGCCGCTGTCCGCAGGATCTCCTCGCGCGGCATCTCGCCCGGGGTGTGCAGGAATTGGGCCGAGACGAGGTCGAACGCGCCCTCGGGGAAGGACACGCCGAGGTCGTGCCGCTGCCAGTCGATCCGGTCGCCGACGCCCGCCTCCTCGGCGTGCCGCGCCGCGCGGTCGAGCGCGACCCCCGAGATGTCGGTGGCGGTGACCCGCCAGCCCTGCCGGGCGAGCCAGATCGCGTCGCCGCCCTCGCCGGAGCCCAGGTCGAGCGCCCGGCAGGGGGGCAGCCCGGCCACCTCGCGGACCAGGACCGTATTGGGATCGCCGCTCCAGATCCGCTCGCTCCCGGAGTAGCGGGCGTTCCAGAACTCCTCGCCCTGGAGTTCCTCGGTCGCCGGAGTGTTGTCGGTCATCGGCCTGTCCTTGCCCTTCGTGAGTTTTGTGATCTTCGTGGAGCGCGCCCGCACGGGCGTGTCGCCGTCGTCCGCGCGGTGGCGTCGGCGCGTCGTTCCCTTACGGGTCGGTGCCGTCCTCGTACCGCTGGAAGCCGTCCTCGTACCGCTCGGTGCCGTCCCCGTACCGCTGGGAGCCGCGCGCCCTACGCGGTCGGCGCGGCGCCCGCCGAAGCGCGGCGCGCGGCCACCGCGGCCAGCGTCTCCTGCTCGGTCAGATCCGCGTTGATCGCCGCGGCGGCCCTGACACCCGCCGTGGCGCCGCCGATGAGGATCTCGACAGGTGAGGCCACATTGCCCGCGACCCAGACGCCCGGCACGGCGGTGGCGCCGGTCGGATCGGCCTCGACGCGGGTGCCGATCGGCACCCCGCCGATCTCCTGCTCGACCGTGGTCAGACCGAGGTCCGCCAGCAGATCCGTCCTGGCGTCCAGGCGGGTGGACACCACCAGCGCCTGGCAGGGGATCACCCGGCCACCGGCCAGTGTCATACCGGTGAGCCGGTCGTCGGTCACCTCCACGGCGGCCACCTCGCCCTCGACCACGGCGATCCCGCGGGCGGCCAGCCGCTCGTACTGCTCGTCGTCCGGCTCGGGCGCGGTGTGCACGAAGAGGGTGACGTCCTGGCTCCACTGCCGCCACATCAGCGCCTGGTGCACCGCCAGCGGGCCGGTGCCCAGCACGCCGATCGCCTGGCCGCTCACCTCCCAGCCGTGGCAGTACGGGCAGTGCAGCACCTCGCGCCCCCACCGCCCGGCCAGCCCCCGCACCTCGGGCAGCCCGTCCACCAGGCCGGTCGCCAGCAGCAGCCGCTCGGCGCGGACCGCTGAGCCGTCGTCCAGCCCGACGCGGAAGCCGCCGCCGCCGAGCCGCGCGGCCGAGACGGCCCGGCCCTCGGCGGTCTCACCGCCGTAGCGGGCGACCTCCTCCCGGCCGGTGGCCAGCAGCTCCGCGGGCGTCGCGCCTTCGCGGCCCAGATAGTTGTGAATGCCGTCGGCGGGCGCGTTGCGCGGCTCGCCCGCGTCGATCACCAGCACCGAGCGGCGCGCCCGGCCCAGCGTCAGGGCCGCGCTCAGCCCGGCCGCCCCGCCGCCGACCACCACGATGTCGAAGCGCCGCTCCCCGGCCGCCTCCGTACGCGCCGCCGCCTGCCCGTTTCCGTTCCCGCTCACCTTGTCGGTCATGGTGACCACCTCCGAGCACGGAGCATCGGACACCTGGCGTGCGGGCGGCAAACTTTGTTGCCGGAACAGCAATATTGATCCGGGTCGGCCGGGGTACCCGTGGACAAGGGGACCACGACGCGAGGAGACGGCATGGAGTACACCCGGCTGGGCACGACGGGCCTGAAGGTGTCACGGATCGCCCTGGGGATGATGAGCTACGGCGACCCGGCCAACCGGGCGTGGATGCTCGACGAGGAAGCGTCCGAGCCTCTGGTGCGGCGGGCCGTCGAGGGCGGTGTGACGTTCTTCGACACCGCCGACATGTACTCGCTCGGCCGCAGCGAGGAGATCACCGGACGGCTGCTGAGCAAGCTCTTCGGCCACCGCGACGACTACGTGCTCGCCACCAAGGTCTGCCTGCCGATGGGACCGGGCCCCAACGACGGAGGGCTGTCCCGCAAGCACATCCTGGCGGGCATCGACGCCTCACTGCGCCGGCTCGGCACCGACCACGTGGACCTCTACCAGATCCACCGCTGGGACTACGAGACCCCCATCGAGGAGACGATGGAAGCGCTCGCCGACGTCGTCCGCTCGGGCAAGGCCCGCTACATCGGCGCGTCCAGCATGTTCGCGTACCAGTTCGCCACCGCCCAGTACACGGCGAAGGCGGCGGGACAGCCACGCTTCGTGTCGATGCAGAACCACTACAACCTCGTCTACCGCGAGGAGGAGCGGGAGATGATCCCGCTCTGCCGGGAGCAGGGCGTCGGCGCCATCCCCTGGAGCCCGCTGGCCCGCGGCCTGCTCGCCGGATCACGCGGCAGGGACGGCGAGCGCAGGACCGTACGCTCCGGGAGCGACGCCTACGCCGACGAGCTGTACACCGAGGCCGACTTCGACGTGGTCGACGCCGTCCGCTCCGTCGCGGACGAACGCGGCGTGCCCATGGCCCGGATCGCGCTCGCCTGGCTGCTCAGCCGACCGGCCGTGACCGCCCCCATCGTCGGCGCCACCAAGCTCGCCCACGTGGACGACGCCGTCGGCGCGGTCGAGGTGACCCTCACCGACGACGAGATCGCCCGTCTCGAAGCGCCTTACGTCCCGCACACGATCCGCGGCCACCGGTGACGTCCGTCGGCCGCGCGCGGGCCCCGGCCACGGGACCGCACGCGGTCCCGGAGCGGGCCGGTGCCTCAGGTCAGCGCGCGGTCTCCGGCTGCGACGGCTCGGGGGAGACCCGCGCGGCCGGGGCGGGGCGACCGCCGGAGCGGCGGAAGAAGAAGTACAGCGTGGGCACGAGGTAGACGCCCCAGGCGCAGACCTGGAGCACCGTCGGGTCCGGCTGGAAGTTGAAGACGCCCTTGAGCAGGGTGCCGTACCAGCTGTCCGGCGGGATCGTGGAGCTGATGTCGAAGGCCAGGCTGTTCAGGCCGCCGATCCAGCCCGCCTCCTGGAGGTCGTGCAGACCGTACGCGAGCACACCGGCCGCGACCACGACCAGCATGGCACCGGTCCAGGTGAAGAACTTCGCCAGATTGATCCGCACCGCGCCCCGGTAGAACAGCCAGCCCAGGATCACGGCGGTGACCAGACCGAGCATCGCGCCGATCAGCGGACGGACGCCGTCGTCGCTCGACTGCACGGCCGTCCACACGAACAGCGCCGTCTCCAGGCCCTCGCGGCCGACGGACAGGAAGGCCGTGACGACCAGCGCGGTCGTGCCCATCGCGAGCGCGGCGTCCAGCTTGCCGTGCAGCTCGGCCTTCAGGTGCCGCGCGGTGCGGCGCATCCAGAACACCATCCAGGTGACCAGCGCGACCGCGATGATGGACAGCGAACCGCCCAGCGCCTCCTGGGCCTTGAAGGTCAGCTCCGACGAACCGAACTGGAGCAGCGCGCCGAAGCCGAAGCTCAGCAGCACGGCGGCGCCGATGCCGGTCCAGACCGGCGGCAGGCTCTCGCGCCGCTCCGACTTGACCAGGTAGGCGATCAGGATGCAGACGATCAGGCTGGCTTCCAGGCCCTCTCGCAGGCCGATCAGATAGTTGGCGAACACGGCGGTACTCCAGGGGCCGGGACGGGTGGGACGCTGGTCGGGGGGAGGGGCGGGGTCAGCCGAGCAGGGACTGCCCCCACCATTCGCCGGATTTCCGAACGCCGGGCGGGCAGGCGAAGTGCGCGGAACCGACGTGCTGGATGTACTCGTTGAGCGCGTCGCTCGCGGCGAGCCGCCGCTGCAACGGGACGAACGCCTTACGGGTGTCGCGCTGGTACGCGAGGAAGAACAGACCCGCGTCCAGCCGCCCCAGACCGTCCGAGCCGTCGGTGAAGGAGAAGCCGCGGCGCAGGATCATCTGCCCGGCGTTGCTGTCCGGATGGGCCAGGCGTACATGCGCGTCCTTCGGCATCAGCCCGAGGTCGGGCGTGTCGCGCTCGCGCTGCTTGCCGTACGGCGCGCCCTCGCCCTTGGTGCGGCCGAACACGTCCTCCTGCGCCTGGAGGCCCTCGCGGTCCCAGGTCTCGATGTGCATACGGATCCGGCGCGCGACCAGGTACGAGCCGCCGGTCATCCAGTCGGGACCGTCCCCCGGCCCCGCCCACACATGGCCGTCCAGCGTCGATGTGTCGGTGCCCGACACATTGTGCGTGCCGTCCTTGAAGCCCATCAGATTGCGCGGCGTCTGCGCGTCCGGCGTCGTCGAGGACGTCTTGCCGAAGCCGAGCTGCGACCAGCGCACCGACACCTTGCCCATGCCGATCCTGGCGAGATTGCGGATCGCGTGCACCGCGACCTGCGGATCGTCCGCGCACGCCTGGACGCACAGGTCGCCGCCGCTGCGGGCCGGGTCGAGATTGTCGCCGGGGAAGTGCGGCAGGTCGATCAGCGCCGCAGGGCGCCGGGCACGCAGACCGAACCGGTCGGTGCGCGTGCCGTCCTCGGCGACCTGCTCGAACAGACTCGGGCCGAAGCCGACCGTGAGGGTCAGCCGGGAAGCGGGCAGGCCCAGCGCCTCACCGGTGTCGTCCGGCGGCGCCTCGGCCGGCCCGTCCACCGCGCCCGTGCCGACCTCGCGTCCCGCCGTCATCGCGGCGGCGGCGCTCGTCCACTCCTTGAGCAGCGCGGCCAGCTCAGCCTTGTCGTCGGTGAGGACGTCGAATGCCGCGAAGTGCAGCCGGTCCTGGACGGGGGTGGCGATGCCCGCCTGGTGCTCACCGTAGAAGGGGACGGAGCCGTCGGAGGACGCGGAGCCGCCGTTCGTACCGCTGGTCACCGCCGCCGCGACCGAGCCGCCGCCCGCCGCGCCGAGGGCGAGTCCGGCACCGGCCCAGCCCATGACCGCGCGGCGGCTGAGCGCCCGGTGGGTACGGTCGTCCGCGGATGTGTCGGTGTTCGTGCTCGTGTCGGTATCCGTGCTCGTGTCCGCGGTCGTGCCCTGTGGGGCGGTCGAGGCGGGCTCGGCGCCCTCGGGGTCTGCGGGGGTGGACTCGGTGCCGCCGGTACCGGCTGCTTCGTCCATGAACGGTGGCCCTTCTATCGGTTCTGCGTCGTGCGTACCGCAGCCGTGACCCTCCCTGTGCGGGAGTGCCACGGCTCGGTGAGCTGCGGTTTCGGCGCCCGGGCAGCCGGGCGCCGAGGGTTACTTGGCGGGTGCGACAGCCGCGGCGAGCTTGGACAGCGGCTCGGCGAGCGAGTTGACCGCGTCGGAGAACGCCTTGCGCTCCTTCTCGGTGACCTTGTCGTACGAGACGAAGCCGTCGCCCTGCCGGTACTTGTCCAGCAGCGTCTGGATGTCGGCGAATTCGGTGTCCAGGGTCTTGGACAGCGCCGGGTCCTTCTCGGCGGCGACCGGCTTCAGCAGCTCGTACGCCTTGCGGGCGCCCGCCACGTTCGCGTCGAAGTCCGACAGGTCGGTGTGGCTGTAGCGGTCCTCCTCACCGGTGACCTTGCCGGTGGCGACCTCGTCCAGCAGCTCCTTGGCGCCGTTGGCCATGCTGGTCGGCGTGATGTCGGCGGTGCCGACCCGCTTCTGCCAGTCCTTGAGGTCGGCCACCAGCGCGTCGGCGAGGGTGCTGTCCTCGGGGGTCAGCTTGCCGTCGGCCCACAGCGCCTTCTCCAGCCGGTGCCAGCCGGTCCACTTCTGGCCGTCCTCCAGACCGTCCTCGCGGGTGTCGGTCTTCGGGTCGATGTCACCGAAGCTCTCGGCGACCGGCTCGGTGCGCTCCCAGCCGACCCGCGACGGGGCGAAGGCGGCCTTGGCCGCGGCCACGTCACCGGCCTTGATCGCGTCGGCGAACTTCTGCACCAGCGGGATCGTCAGGTCGGCCTGCTCCTGCGCGTACTTGCGGTACGAGGCGACGGCCTCGTCGAGCCGCGGGTCACCGGGCTTGGGCGCGTTGGCGCCGGTCACGGTGATCTTCTGCCGGATGCCGTCGCCCTTCATGCCCGGCTTGCAGGCCACCTCGTACGTGCCCGCCTTGATCTGCGCGGTGATGGTGGCGCTGGTGCCGGGGCCGATGTTCTCCCGCTCGGTGACGATGCGGTCGCCCGGCGCGTAGACGTAGACCTCGGTGACCTTGGAGCCCTTGTTGTGCACGTCCAGGCTGACGGAACCGGCGGGGAACTCCGTGCGCGAGACCTTGCAGGAGCTGTCGGCCGCGTCCACCCGTATCGCGCCGTCGGACGAGGCGTCGTTCTTCTTCGCGCAGCCGGTGACGGCGGCCGTGCCGAGGACGACCAGGGAGAGCAGGGCGACAGCGGAGGCTCTGGGCACGGCAGGCATGGGTCAACAACTCCACGGGCGGGAAAGGGGCGAAGACGACGACGGGTGCGCAGGCAGGGAAAAACACACGGTTTGCCTTAGGCAAGGCAAACCTTAGTGAAAAGCCTGTGACGTGTCCATGTGATCAGCGTCGCTCCCCGACAGGCCGACAGGCCGACAGGCCGACAGGCCGACAGGCCGGCGGACCGACTGACCGACTGACCGACCGGCGGGCCGACCTGGCCGACGGGCCGGCCGACCGATCCGGGCCCGGTCCTCCACGGCTCAGGCCCGGTATTCGGTCAGGTCGATCGCGTGCACCCGCACCGGGCGGCCGGACACCGGGTGGGTCGTCGTGCGGTCCGGGACCATGCCGAGCTTGCGCATCACGTTCTCGGAGGCGTCGTTGCCGAGCTGTGCGATGCTGATCACGCGGTCGAGGCCGCGGTCCTGGAGGGCGAACTCCAAGGTGGCGTGAGCGGCCTCCGACGCGTAACCCTGCCCCCAGAACTGGCGGCCGAGCCGCCAGCCGATCTCCACCGCGGGCAGTACCTCGGGCAGGAACGTGGGCACGGACAGCCCCGTGAACCCGGCCAGTTCGCCCGAGGCGAGGAGTTCGACGGCGAAGAGGCCGAAGCCCTCGTCGTCCCACTCCTCCTCCCACCGCTCGATGGACTCCGCGGTCTGCTCCAGGTCGCGGGGCAGCCCGTCGCCGATGTAGCGCATGACCTCCGGGTCGGCGTTGATCTCGGCCATCGGCGCGATGTCGTCCTCGCGCCAGCGGCGCAGGACCAGGCGGGGCGTGCGGATCTCGGTCATGGCCCCATCCTGTCGAAGTCCGCGGCCGGGTCACAATCGGCTTCCCCGGCGGACACGGCCGCGGCGCCCGCAGGGCTCAGGGCACCACCTGGATCTTCCGGCCCTTGCCGGCCTTGAACCGCTCGAGCGCCGACGCGTAGTCGACCAGCGGCAGCCGGTCGCTGATGAAGACCTCCGGGTCGAGCACCCCGCCCGCGAACAGCTCGGCGGCCCGCTCGTAGCTGTGCAGGACGGCCATCGAGCCGGTGATGGTGATCTCCTGGTTGTAGATGCGGTACGGCTCGATCGTCGCGCGCGCGGCGTAGTCGGCCACGCCGAACTGGAGGAAGGTGCCGCCCTTGCCGACCCGGTCCAGCGCGTCCTGGATGGCCTGCGCGTTGCCGGTCGCGTCGATCACGACGTCCCAGCCGCGCGGGCGGGCGATCTCGTCCGCGTTGGTCGCCACCTGCGAGCAGCCCAGCGCCGTGGCCGTGGTCAGCCGCTCCTCGTTGATGTCGACGACGTCGACGGTCGCGGCGCCGGTCCGCTTGGCCAGCTCCAGCATCATCAGGCCCATGGTGCCGGAGCCGTAGATCAGTACGTGGCTGGCCAGTTGGCTGCGCAGGATGTCGTAGCCGCGTACGGCGCAGGACAGCGGTTCGATCAGCGCCGCGTCCACCGTCCGTATGTGCTCGGGGAGTTTGACGCAGTTGGCGACCGGGGCGACGGCGAATTCGGCGGCGCCGCCGGGGACGGTCACGCCGATCGCGGCCCACCGCTCGCACAGATTGCTCCGCCCGATCCGGCAGTAGTGGCACTCGTGGCAGTACAGCGACGGGTCGACCGCCACCTGGTCGCCCACGGCCAGCTCGCGGACCTCGGAGCCCACGGCGACGATCTCACCGGCGAACTCGTGCCCCGGCACGATCGGCAGGGTCGGGGCGAACTCGCCCTGGAGGATGTGCAGATCGGTGCCGCACAGACCGCAGGCCGCGACCTGGACCACGACGTCCCGGGGGCCGGGCGCCGGGTCGTCGACGGTCTCGATGCCGACGACACCGGGGGAGCTGATGACGGCTGCTTTCACTTGACGGCTCCAAGAGAGAGGCCCTGGACGAGCTTGTCCTGGGCGGCGAATCCGGCGGCCAGTACCGGCAGGGATATACAGACGGCGGCGGCGCACACCTTGGCGAGGAACAGGCCCTGGCTGGTGACGAATCCGGTGAGGAACACCGGCGCGGTACCGGCCACCACACCGGTCAGCACCCGCGCGAAGAGCAGTTCGTTCCAACTGAAGATGAACGAGATCAGCGCGGTCGCGGCGATCCCCGGGGTGACGACCGGGGCGATGATCCGTACCAGGATGGTCGGCAGGCCCGCGCCGTCGATCGAGGCGGCCTCCAGGATCTCCACCGGGACCTCGGCGAGGAACGAGCGCATCATCCACACCGCGATCGGCAGATTCATCGAGGTGTAGAGCAGGATCAGCAGCCAGATGTTGTCCAGCAGACCGGCGTTCTTCGCGATCAGATAGACCGGCAGCAGGCCCGCGACGGCGGGCAGCATCTTGGTCGACAGGAAGAAGAACATCACGTCGGTCCACTTGCGCACCGGCTTGATCGACAGCGCGTAGGCGGCGGGGAAGGACAGCACCAGTACGAGGGCGGTGGAAACCGCCGCCGCTGTCAGGGAGTTGACCAGCGGCGGCCACGGGCTGACGCCGGTGCCGGAGCCGAAGAACTCCCGGTAGCCGTGGAGCGTCAGCGACGCCCCGAGCTTCGGCGGGTTGGTCGCCGCGTCCTGCTCGCTGTGGAAGGAGGTGAGCACCATCCACGCGAAGGGCAGGAAGAAGACGATCCCGCACAGCCAGGCCAGCAGGCCGAGCAGTGAGCGGTTGCGCCGCTCCTTGCGGGCGGCGGGCGCCGTACGGCGGCGGGCGGTGGTCACGGAGACGGTAGCCATCACCGGGTCTCCTCTCGGAACAGCGACGAGACGGTGCGCAGCGCGAAGGTGGCCACGATGATCGACAGGATGACCACGATGACGCCCGCGGCGGACGCCTGCCCGTAGTCGTGCGCCTGGTAGAAGGTCGTGTAGACGGTGTAGGGGAGGTTGGCGGTGCCGAGACCGCCGGAGGTGATGGTGAACACGGCGTCGAAGTTCTGCACCACGTACACCGACCCGAGCAGGGCCGCCAGTTCGAGATAGCGGCGCAGGTACGGGAAGGTCAGATAGCGGAAGATCTGCCAGGTGCCCGCGCCGTCCACCCGCGCCGCCTCGGCGATGTCCATCGGCCGGCTCTGGAGCCCGGCGAGCAGGATCAGCATCATGAACGGCGTCCACTGCCACACCAGCGACGCCTCGACGGCCAGCAGCGGGTGGGTGGACAGCCAGTCCGGCTGCGGCGCGTTATCGCTGCCGAACAGCTTCCACAGCCAGTTGAGCGAGCCGTTGATCAGGCCGTACGACGCGTTGTACAGCGCGTGCTTCCACAGCAGCGCGGACGCCACCGGTACCACCAGGAACGGCGTGATGAGCATGGTGCGCACGATGCCCCGGCCGAGGAACTTCCGGTCGAGCAGCAGCGCGAGGCCGAGGCCGAGCAGCAGGCTGACCAGGACCACGGAGACGGTCAGCACGACCGTGGTGGTCAGGGCGTGGCGCAGTTGCGGGTCGGTGAACTCTTCCTTGTAGTTCTGGAGGCCGGCGAAACCGCGGTCACCGGGGTCGAGGGCGTTCCACCGCATGAACGAGATCACCAGGGTGCCGACGAACGGCAGTTGGGTGACCACGATCATGAAGACCAGGGCCGGCAGCAGCGGGGCCCGCCGGACCCAGGCGCCGGGGGACCGGCGCGCGGCGGGCGGCGCAGGCTCTTGCTCGGTCTGCGGCGCGCGGATGCGTCTGGTGAGGGATGGGGTGCTCATGGTGTCAGTCGTCTCTCTCCGCTTCGCGCCCCGGGCCCGCCGCCCGGCCCCGTCGTGCGGGGGGCCGGGGGCGGCCGGGACCGTCGGGTGGGGCGGTGGCGGTCAGTTGCCCGCGTACTTGTCGGCGACCTTCTCTGCGAGCTTCTGGCTCGCGGACAAGGCGCTCTTCACGCTGGTCTGGCCCGCGATGGCGGAGCTGATCTGCTGCGAGACCTGGGTGCCCAGATCGGTGAACTCGGGGATGCCGACGAACTGGATGCCGGGCGCGGGCCGCGGCTGGATGCCCGGGTTCGTCGGGTTGGCCGCCTCGAGCGCGGTCTCGGTGGCCTTGGCGAACGCCGAGGCGGAGGCGACGTAGTCCGGGTTCTGGTACGTGGAGGTGCGCTTGCCGGCCGGGACCCGCGACCAGCCCAGTTGCTTGCCGACCAGTTCCTCGTAGCCCTTGCCCGACGCCCACGAGATGAACTTCCAGGCGTCGTCCTGGTGCTTGCTGGCCTTTTGCAGGCCCCAGGCCCAGGTGTAGAGCCAGCCGGAGCTCTTGGTCTGGTCGACCGGAGCGGGCGCGTAGCCGAGCTTGCCCGCCACCGGGGAGTCCTTGGCCTCCAGTGAACCGGCCGCCGACGTCGCGTCGTACCACATGGCGACCTTGCCCTGCTCCAGGTCGTTGAGGCACTCGGTGAACCCGGCCTGCGGGGCTCCGGCCTCACCGTGGGCGCGCACCAGGTCCACGTAGAACTGCGTCGCCTTGGTGAAGGCGGGGCTGTTGACCTGGGCCTTCCAGTCCTTGTCGAACCAGGTGCCGCCCATGGTGTTGACCACGGTCGTCAGCGGGGCGATGACCTCGCCCCAGCCGGGCTGGCCGCGCAGGCAGATGCCCTTCATGCCGGACTGCGCGCCGTCGACCTTCGCGGCGAGGTCCGCGACCTGCGCCCAGGTCGGGTTGGCGGGCATCGTCAGGTTCTTCGCCGCGAAGACGTCCTTGCGGTACATCAGGAACGACGACTCGCCGTAGAAGGGCTCGGCGTAGATGTCGTTCTTGTACGTCAGCGACTGCTGGAGCGCGGGCAGGATGTCGCTCTGCGCGAAGGCCGTGTCGGACTTGGTGTGCGCGGTGAGCGGGGCGAGCCAGCCGTTCTTGGCGTAGATCGGCGTCTCGTAGTTGCTGATGGTCGCGACGTCGTACTGGCCGGCCTGGCTGGAGAAGTCCTGGGTGATCTTGTCCCGGACGTCGTTCTCGGGCAGCACCGTGAAATTGACCTTGATACCGGTGGACTTGGTGAAGTTGGCGGCGGTGAGCTTTTGAAGGTCCTCCATCTGCGGGTTGTTGACCATCAGTACGTTGATGGAGTGACCGCCGGAGCTTCCGCCGGAGCCGCCGGCGCCGGAACAGGCCGCGAGCAGGGTGCCGCAGACGGCGAGGGCGAGCGGGGGCAGCAGGCGGGGAAGGCTTCTCGTTCTCGGTGTCATGATTCGTCCCTTTCATGACCGGGGATGAGGGTGGGTGGAGCGGGAGTCGTGGTGCGGGAGGGCAGGGGGTAGCCCGGATCGGCGTACTGGGGAGGTGCGGAAGGCGGGGGGAGCGCCGGGACTGCGGGGGGGGGGCGGGGCCTGCGGGGAGCTCGGAGATCGCGGGGGAGGTGGGGGGAGGGGAAGGGGGGAGCGGCGCGGGGCGGGCCCGCGGGTCAGACTCTGAAGACGCGGGGTCCCAGAAGTGCGTAGCGGTGCGCCTCGGCGCTGGACAGACCGGTGTCGGTGACGATCGCCTCGAAGTCGCCGACCTGGGCGAAGCGGCAGAAGCTGCTCGCGCCGAATTTGCTGTGGTGGCCCATGAAGATCCGGCGCCGGGAGACCTCCAGCGCCTTGGCCTTGACGTCGGCGACCACGGGATCCGGTGTGGTCAGGCCGAGTTCGCGGGAGATGCCGTTCGACCCGACGAAGGCCAGGTCGATGACGAAGCCCGCGAGCATGTCGCAGGCCCAGGAGCCGACGGTGGCCAGCGTCCGGGCCCGGACACGGCCACCGAGCAGCAGCACAGTGGTGTTGGCGGAGTCCGCGACGGCCGCCGCGGTGGTCAACGACGCGGTGACCACCGTCAGCGGCCGGTCGCTGGGCAGCAGCGCGGCGAGCAGTTGAGGGGTGTAGCCCTCGTCCACGAAGACGGTCTCCGCCTCGCCGAGCAGCTTGACCGCCTCGGCCGCGATCCGTCGCTTGTCGGCGACATGCAGCGTCACCCGCTGGGCGAGGTCGGTCTCGAACCCCGCGCCCTCGACGGGATAGGCGCCGCCGTACGTCCTGCGGACCAGACCGCGGCTCTCCAGTACGCCCAGATCGCGGCGGATGGTCTCCGGCGCCACCTTGAGATCGGCGGCCATCACGGTGACCTCGACCTGACCCTGGTGGCGCGCGAGCGCGAGGATCCGATGTTGGCGTTCTTGTGCTCTCACGGTCACCACCTGTCTCTTCGCCGGTCCGGGCAAGGCGTGCCCGGTTTTGCCCGTGGAAGAGTTATACCAACGCTACTTTGACAGGGACCGGCCCATAACGGACAACAAACTGCCCGGTGTTACCCGGACCGGTCGGCAAGAGTGCCAGTTCAGAGGGTGTATTGGCGATCAGGTGGTGTGGTGGTTGGCCATACGGCCCGTGGAAGTGCCCGTTTCGGACGACGGGCAGGCAACGGGCGGCCCGCGGGGCACGCGGCGTGCGCCGGACGTGCGAGCGGCGGGCGGCCGACGGGTGGACCGCGGCGGGCGGCGGCGCCCGGGACGGATCAGACGAGCGTGAGGACGCGCGGGCCCTGCTCGGTGATCGCGACGGTGTGCTCGATGTGCGCGGCGCGGCTCCCGTCGACCGTGCGCAGCGTCCAGCCGTCCGGGTCCGTACGGTATTCGTCGCGCCCGCCGGACATCAGCATCGGCTCGATCGCGAGGACGAGCCCGTGGCGGAGCGGGAAGCCGCGCCCCGGCCGCCCGCGGTTGGGCACGTGCGGGTCCTCGTGCATCTGGCGGCCGATGCCGTGGCCGCCGAAGTCG
The DNA here is from genome assembly GCF_044741185.1 of Streptomyces sp. NPDC088197. NCBI lineage: Bacteria > Bacillati > Actinomycetota > Actinomycetes > Kitasatosporales > Streptomycetaceae > Streptomyces > Streptomyces sp. NPDC088197. Next base: position 3,999 of record NZ_JBIUSD010000004.1, on the reverse strand, counting down.
GTGGGCATGCCGCAGCGCGCCGTGCGCGCCACCGCGCCGACCGCGTGCGAGATGTCGCCGAGGCGGTGGCCGACGACGGCCGCCGCGATGCCCGCGTCCAGGGCGCGCTGGGTGGCGGCGATCAGCTCCACGTCCTCGGGCCGGGGCGTGCCCACGATGAAGCTGACCGCGGCGTCGCCCGCCCAGCCGTCGAGCACCGCGCCGCAGTCGATGCTCACCAGGTCGCCGTCGCGCAGCCGGTAGTCGGTGGGAATGCCGTGCACGAGCGCGTCGTTCACCGACGCGCAGATCACCGCGGGGAAGGGGGAGGGGGCGAAGGACGGCTGGTAGCCGAGGAAGGGGGACGTGGCGCCCGCCTTGTCCAGGACGGCGTGGGCCGCCGCGTCCAGGTCCCGAAGCGATACGCCGACGGCCGCCGCCTCCCGTGCGGCGGCGAGCGCCTGCGCCACGACGCGCCCCGCCTCGCGCATCGCGTCGAGCGCCGCGTCGGTCTTGATCTCCACCATGTGCTGTGACTCCTCGTCGTGCGGGCGGCCGGACTCCTTCCGGCCGCGGCCTCGCCCAATACTTATACCGGTATTAGTATCACGGGCATGGTGAGAACACCCCTGACCCCCGAGGAGCGCGCCCGCGGCGAACGCTTCGGCGCACTGCTCCGCGACGCCCGCGGCGACCGCAGCATGGTGGACGTGGCGGCGGCGGCCGGGGTCTCCGCGGAGACCCTGCGCAAGATCGAGACCGGCCGGGCCCCGACCCCGGCCTTCTTCACCGTGGTCGCCCTGGCGGCGGCGCTCGGCCTGTCCCTGGACGTGCTGGCCACGGCCTGCGCCCCGGAGGAGATCGGGGAGGCGGTGCGGGCACTGTCGGCGTGAGGGCGCGGGAGGTGCCGTGGGCGGGCGGTACGACGGGAGCCGGCCGGTCGTACGGCCTCAGGTACGGCGGGCGCGCCGCTCGCCGTGCCGAGCGGACACGCCCGGCGCCGTGGGGACCCGGCCGGACCGTGGCGCGACGGCCGTCAGGCCGGGGCCTCGGTGGGGTCGGCCGGCGCGGTGGCCGCCGCCTGCGCCGCGTGCGCGAGCAGTTCGTCCACCGACCACTGGTCGTACGCGTGCTCGCCGTACTTCGCCGCGACGATCCGGCCGTCCGGGGCGATCAGGAAGTCGGCGGGCAGGCCGAGGCTGCCGCCGGTCGGCACGACCGGGGCCATACGGTTGCGGCGCCGGACCGTGCCCCACATCGAGCTGCCGACCGCGCGCGCGATGGCGGGCCAGACCCGCGGATCGGCCACCGCGCGGATCGAGGTCTCGACCCCGAACTCGCGGTAGAGCGTCTTGTCCGGGTCGCCCACCACGGCGAACGGCAACTCGGCCTCGTACTTGAGCAGTTCCTCGTCGGGGGCGTGGAAGACCACGACCTCGTGGATTCCGGCGGCCCTGATCTCGTCGGCCCGCCGGACGAAGGAGCGCAGGTGCAGATTGCAGACCGGGCATCCCGCGAACCGCCGGAATTGCAGGTGCACCGGATATCCGGCCTCGGGAACGGCGACGGTCTCCCCGGTCATCGTGGTCAGGACGTGTGACGGGGCTAAATCCCCCGCGGTGAAGGTCGTTTCGGTCTTCCGCACCGGCTTGTCTCCTGTCGGTAAAGCGTCGGGAGGCGTCGGGAGGCGTCGATTCGGCGGAGGCGCCGCGAAGGTACGGCAGCGCTGTCGCGGACGGGCGCGATGAGTGGCGACGCTGCCGCTGTCGAGAATAGTCGGCCGAGCGGCGGCGCGTCCGGCCGAACGCTGGGGCCGATTGTCAGCCGAGATATTTGACGATGCCTGACACTATCTGAATCATCCCCTCCGACCTTTCGTGCCCGATACGGACGTTCAACGCGCCTTTCCTGGGCGCCATTCGGGAGAATTCCGGAGGAACCGTCAATCAGGTCTAGACCCTTGACGCACCATTGGATTCAGCAGTTGAATCGACGCGTGCCCGATACCGCTCGTGTACGGAAGATCGGCGTGAAGGTGCGTGTCAAGGGACTGTGCGCGCCGGACCCCACCGCAAGTCAGCGTAATTCGAGCGGAATTCACCGGGCTGGCCGCGCGCGCCCCGCGCGGCCCACCACGGAACACTGAGTTCATCTGTTGAACAGGCCAACAGCATGAACCCCCACACTCAGTCCACCGATACGCCCGGCGGTCCCGCCGCGCGTCGCCGTTCGGAGTCATCCATGGCAGTGTCACGTCGCAAGTTCGTGAGCGTCACCGCGGCCGGTACGTCCGCCGCCGCCCTCGGCGCCCTGGGTCTGGCCGCGAGAGCCTCGGCGTCCGCCGTCTCCCCGTCCGCGTCGGCCGCCCCCGCCGCGAGCGGGCCGGGAGACGTGGTCGGGAAGGTCACGGTCGGCTATCAGGGCTGGTTCGCCTGCATCGGCGACGGCGCCCCGATCAACGCCTGGTGGCACTGGAGCCCCAACTCCAGCCAGCCCCCGTCGCCGTCCAACACCGGCATCGTCGCCTGGCCCGACATGCGCGACTACACCAAGACGTACCAGACCGCCTACGCGAATCTCGGCAACGGCCAGCCCGCCACGCTCTTCTCGTCCTACGACCAGCAGACCGTGGACACCCACTTCCAGTGGATGCAGCAGAACAACATCGACACCGCCGCGCTCCAGCGCTTCAACCCCGTCGGCGGGGAAGGCCCGACGCGCGACGCGATGGCCACCAAGGTGCGCAGCGCGGCGGAGTCGCACGGCCGGAAGTTCTACATCATGTACGACGTCACCGACTGGACCAACATGCAGTCGGAGATCAAGACCGACTGGACCAACAAGATGAAGGCCCACACGGCCTCGTCCGCCTACGCCACCCAGAACGGCAAGCCGGTCGTCTGCATCTGGGGCTTCGGCTTCAACGACGACAAACGCCCCTGGGCGCCCGCGCCCTGCCTGGACGTCGTCAACTGGTTCAAGTCCCAGGGCTGTTACGTCATCGGCGGCGTACCCACCTGGTGGCGGACCGGCGACCGCGACTCCCGCGCCGGATTCAGCGACGTCTACCACGCGTTCAACATGATCTCGCCGTGGATGGTCGGCCGGATCGGCAACGTCTCGGACGCCGACAACTTCTACAACGTGGCGACCGTCCCCGACCTCGCCGAATGCGCCGCCCACGGCATCGACTACCAGCCGTGCGTCCTGCCCGGCGCCGTCACACTGCGGCAGCGCGCGCACGGCGACTTCATGTGGCGGCAGTTCTACAACATGTGCCGGGCCGGGGTGCAGGGCATCTACATCTCGATGTTCGACGAGTACAACGAGGGCAACCAGATCGCCAAGACCGCCGAGTCCCAGGCTTTCGTGCCGACCAACTCCGGGTTCCTGGCGCTGGACGAGGACGGTACGGCCTGCTCCTCGGACTACTACCTGCGGCTGACCGGCGACGGCGGCAAGATGCTCAAGGGCCAGATCGCCCTCACCGCGGTCCGCCCCACCCAGCCGACGACCACCACACCGGGCGGCGGCACCGGTACCGTGATCAGCCTGCGCGCCCGCGTGAACAACAACTACGTGACCGCCGAGAACGCCGGAGCCGCGGCCCTCATCGCCAACAGGACCGCCATCGGCGTCTGGGAGCAGTTCGACATGACCGACGCGGGCGGCGGCAACATCGCGCTGCGCGCCCACGCCAACAACCGCTACGTCAGCGCGGGTTCCGGCAATCTCATCGCCGACTCCACCACCGTCGGCGCCGCCCAGACCTTCACCCTCGTCCACAACTCCGACGGCAGCGTCAGCCTCCGCGCCCAGGCCACCAACCAGTACGTGACCGCCGAGAACGCGGGCGCCGCGCCACTGGTCGCCAACCGGGCCGCGATCGGCGCCTGGGAGAAATTCGACCTGATCACCGGCTAGTTGTATTGACCTGGAGGGTTGTTGACGCGGGTGATGGGTGGCTGGCCGCCGAGTGCGGTGTGGGTGCGGTGGTGGTTGTAGGTGTGGAGGAAGTCT
>NZ_JBIUSD010000003.1:0-845684 GCF_044741185.1 Streptomyces sp. NPDC088197 | reverse complement strand
ATTGAGACGTCAGACATCTCGATCAACAGCCCAGGGGCCTCGCTCGTTTCGCCTCATGACCGTCACCCGATCGGTGGCCGTCTCGAAGAAGCTCATTGAAATGTCTCGCCGAGAGGATTTCGATCAAGACGTCGTCCGAGGGATTCTCCGTGAGATGGAAACCTCTGAGGTGTTGTCCGTGCAGGTTCGGGATCAAGCGCGGTGCGCAATTGAATAGAATTTCCCTGTGAACGGCTCATCGGATTTCACTATCACGGGAATTCTGTAGCGTGGAACTGCTGCTCGGCGGGGTTGCGGGGGGCGTGGCCGAGGAGGCCGGTGCCGACGAGTTGGCCGTTCGACATGGCGTGAGTCGCTATGAGGTTACCAATAGGTGGGGACAGCGGTGATTGGAGCCGCCCATTGGATTCCCCGTCAACGGGTCTGAAGTACATTTGGCCCTTGCTGACACTTCGTGTCGTCACGTCTGACGTGAGCTCTGCCATCCGTCGATGTGCCCGTTGCTCGACGACCCCCTCGCGTCGGGCAACGGGCACGTTCGGGATACGGATCAGCGCCCCCGCGTGCCGCCGACCGGTACCCATTCCCCCTGGTGTTCCCCCGGGTGTTCCCGTGGTGCGCCGGCGACGTCCTCCCCGGTCGTCGGCGCGTCCGCCGTGGCCCCCGCCACGATCCGGACTGCCTCCGCGGTCGCCATGAGTCCCCCGTACAGCTCATGCCAACCGGTCGTGCCCCCAACGCCCTTGCCCCCCTCGGGCTCGGGCGGGTCGTTCATCGTGCGGTCACTCTCGTTCAGGTATGCCAGCATCCTTTCGTGCGGTGAATCCCCTCGATTCGGTTTCGACACGTGCATCCTCCCTGTCTCCCCCTGTTCTTCGTGTCGGGATTAGATCCCGACTCGGGACCACGGTGAAAGTGATCCGTGGTCCCGAGAAGCAGACCTATTCCGCGCGCCATTCCTCCTCCGGGCCGATGCCTAAGGCCAGTCGGGTGGCCTTCTTCAGGTCCTTGCTGACGGTCGCGGGCGAGACGCCCAGGTGGGCGGCGATCTCGACCCCGCTCAGGCCCCATACATGGGTCAATTCCCATATGGTGTACGGGCGTTCGTGGCCGATCGCGGCTCGTACGGCGGCGAGGAGTTCGATGAACTCCAGTGAGGCCGTGAGATGGTCCGCGGCGGGGCGGCCGGGAACGCCGGGCCACGGGACGCCTTCGGGGAGTTCCCCGGTCGGGTCCTCGTAGCGCGTACCGAGCCGGTTGTAGTGCGACTTGAGCTTGTTGCGGGCGACCACCGTCGCGAAGACGATCACCGGCTTCTCGAAGACGGTGCCCTTGCGGTACTCCAGGATGACGGCGATGCACGCCTCCTGCGTGATGTCCTCGGCGAGGACCGCGTCCCGGGTCAGTCGCCTGACCGCCCTGAGCAGGCGGGGATGTACCTCCTTCAGTTCTGCCTCGATGAGCCCTTCCAGCTCCTCCGACAGCCGTTTCGGCGGCGGTACGGCGCTCGTCGTCATGGCCCCCGAGCCTTGTCCCATGTCCTCCGCTCCATTCGATCTGCGGGTCGCCCCGCGTTGCCGGACATGGAGTAGGACGCGCGAGGCGCCGGATTCTTTCCACCGCCCCCGAAGGGGCTGGGCTTCAAGAATCCGGCGCCTCACACGCCCCTAGAGGCATGGACACACGACATGCGACCGACTCCGCCGACCCGGCCGAAGTCCTCGCCGACTTCGCACCAGGCGCAGCTGTCACGCATCACCTGTCACGCATCGCCTGTCACGCATCACCGGGACCGCGGCGGGTCCCGTATCCGGTCAGGCGGTGACCAGGGTCAGCCCGTAGCGGCTCAGGATCGGGTTGACCGGCTGGAACCAGGTCTGGCCGCCGCTGGTGCAGTTGCCCCAGCCGCCGGAGGTCACGCCCTGGGCCTGGTCGCCGGTGATGAACGAGCCGCCGGAGTCGCCCGGTTCGGCGCAGACGTTGGTGCCGGTCAGGCTGTAGACCGCGCCCTGGGCGTAGTTGACGGTGTCGCCCTGGGACAGGACAGTGCCGCAGTGCCAGTGGGTGGTGGAGCCGGAGCGGCAGATGGAGGAGCCGACCGGGGCGACGTTGGAGCCGCGGACCAGGACGTCGCTGACGGTGCCCCAGCCGAGGACGACCGGGACGGTCCACCAGCCGTTGCCGATGGAGATGTAGGAGTAGTCGTTGCCGGGGAAGGTGGAGCCGACGAAGGTGCCCATCGCCGAGCCGTCCCAGCCGGCCACGGAGCTGCCCGGCGTGCCGCAGTGCCCGGCGCTGACGAAGCCGCCGACCACCGAGAAGCCTATGGAGCAGCGGGTGTTGCCGTTGATGTAGTACGGGTCGCCGCCGACGGTCCCGGCCGAGAAGGTGCGGGGCGCGGGGGAGTTGTCGGCCTTGACGGTCAGCAGCCCGGCGGCGCGGGCGGGCGCGAGGAAGGCCGCCACGTCGGCGCGGTTCTCCGCCCCCGCCTGTACGTCGGCGACGACGCGGTTGGTCGTGACGTCGACGCGCCAGCTCCGCACCGCGGCGGGCGCACCGGCCGACGACTTGGCCGCGGTGTCGAGCCCGGCCTTGGCCGAGTCCAGCGCGGCCGCGGTGTGCGCGACCTTCACCGTCGAAGCGCCGGTCGCGCGTACGGCCTCGGTCGCGGCGCTGTCGGTCACCCCCACCACCAGCTTGCCGGAGGCGGCGTCGAACCACTCGCCGCCGAACGCCTTTCCGGCCGCGCGCCGGGCGGTGGGCGCCAGCGTGGTCGCTGTCGCCTCGGCCTTCAGTCGCGCGGTCGCCTGCGTCTGGGTCAGCCCCAGGTCCCGCTGCATGGCGCTCACCAGTCCCGGCGACAACGGCTCGGAGGCCGACGCCGAGGTCACCGGCGCCAGCCCCAACGCCCCTACTCCCAAAGCCACTACGGCGGACAGACACCAGCCCGTACGAGTCATACGTCGCATCGACGCGCTCCTTTGCACCTTCTCGCGAGCGAGAAATCGTGGGGGGACAACACACTCGAACAGCGCCCGGCAGTCCAGCGCGCCTCCACCGCACGAGAGCGCTCTCACCACCGGCCGTCCCCCACCATCAAACGATGTCGAGCACATGTCAACACCGCCTCACGCGTAACACCCGTTTCGTCCACGGATATCCGGAGGTAAAACGTCCGCCATGGCGAGATATCCGAGTCGCAAAGAAGCCGGACCCGCGCGCCGCCGGACCCGGACCCGCCACGGGCCCCGAACCGGCGCCGGACCCGACCCGCCGCCGGACCCGGACATGCCGCCGGGGGCGGCCGGCGGCCATGAACGGCCGCCGCCCGCCCCCGGCTTGTGGGGGGAGGAGAAAAGAACGGTGAGAAGGAAGGAGCGGCAGCGGGTGCTACCAGCCCACCGCGATCTCCATCCACTGCGGGTTCTGGAGCGAGGCGTACGCGGCCTGCCCGGCCACGTCGTCGTACGGGAACCCGTAGGCGAGGTGGTTGATCGCGTGGTCGTGCCAGAACTTGGCGTACCAGTTGGCCGGGTCGCCGCCCGTGTAGAACTTGGTCGGGTCCTCCCACTGGCTGGACGGGAGGTTGGCGGTGTGCCGGTTGAGCGCGGCGCACATGCCGGGGTTGCCCGCCAGCGAGCCCGCGCAGCCGAAGATGTTGGACGTGGGCTCGTTGACACCGACCGAATTGGCGTACGCCGTGAAGTAGTTGGCGTTCGCGCCGCCCGCGCGGAAGCTGGGGTCGCTGCCCGGCGCGATGATCCGGTACGGGGCCTGGGTCTGGGCCAGCACCTTGAACTGCTGCGGTACGGCGGCCTGGAACTGCGCGAAGGTCGCCTCCCGGCTCTGGTTGAACAGGTCCTGGCTGTCACCGAGTTGGACGTCCTGGCCGTCGTGCGTGTGCAGCCGGATGGCCAGCGGCAGGCCCCAGGCGTCGACCCGGGTGGTGTTCCCGTTGAAGACGTTGGCGCCGATGGTGAACTCGATGAAGTCGTAGTACTGGCTGTTCGGCGAGCCGAGGTAGAAGTACATCCGGCCCGAGGAGTTCGCCGGCATGTCGAAGTACGGCTGCTCGGCGATCGAGTGGACCGTGCCGTTGAAGCTCCAGTACACCTGGCTGTCCGGGTACTGGCCGTTGGTCCGGTTGAGGATCTTCAGTTCCATCACATTGTGCGCGGCCGGAATGTCGTCCGTCGTGCCCCAGAAGCTGTCACTGGGCGGTGTGGTGGGGGGAGTCGTGGTGCCGCCGCCGGTGGTGTTGACGGTCAGCTCCCACAGCGAGTAGCCGTACGCGGTGGCGCGGGCGGTGCCGTTGACCCGCAGGTAGCGGCCGGTGCCGGTGACGTTGAGCGCCTGGACGCCGCCGGTCCCGGTGGTGGTGGAGTAGATGTTCGTCCAGCCGCCGGTACCGCTGTCGGACACCTGGATCTGGAAGCCGGTGGCGTACGCCGCCTCCCAGTTGAGGCCGACCTTGCAGATGGTCTGCGAGGAGCCGAGGTCGACCTGGAGCCACTGCGGGTCGCCGAAGGCGCTGGACCAGCGGGTGCCGGTGTTGCCGTCGACCGCCGCCGAGGCGGGGGTGGTCGCGTTCTCGGTGGAGGACGCGGTGGCCGGGTGGTTCAGCGCGGCGTTGGCCGTGCCGCAGGCGGCGGGCGGCGTCGTACCGCCGTTGCCGTACACCTGGAACTCCCACAGGGAGTAGCCGTACTGGGTGGCGCGGACCGTGCCGTACACCCGGACATAGCGCCCGGAACCGTTTACGGTCAGCGTCTGGTTGCCGCCCGTTCCGGTCGTGGTGGAGTAGATGTCGGTCCAGGTCGTGCCGTTGGCCGACGTCTGGATCTTGAAGGATTTCGCGTACGCCGCCTCCCAGTTGAGGGCGACGGAGGTGATCGTCTGCGAGGAGCCGAGGTCGACCTGGAGCCACTGCGGATCGGCGGCGGCGCTCGACCAGCGGGTGCCGGTGTTGCCGTCCACGGCGGCCGACGCGGGGGTGCCCGCGTTCTCCGTCGAGGACGCGGTGGCCGGCTTGCCCTGGGAGAGCAGGGTGTCCGCCGCGCGGGCCGGGGACTGGGTCCAGACGAGCGCCAGGCTCGCCAGCAGGGCCGCGAGGACGGTGAAGATCAGAACCGGCCGGCGCCCGCCGCGCCATGGCCGTTGGCGCACCGACAGGGTAGTGCTGCCTGACATGTGTTCTCCTCAACCGGGTGGGGGTCCGTGATGGAGGCCGGAGGGAGCCGGAGTGCATTGAGAGCGCTCTCCCGGCGAGGTGATGTTTACAAGCGCCGAACAGCCGCGTCAATGAGTTGTTCAATAATGGTCAGTTGGCCCCGTGCCCGATTTCGAGAACCGAACGCGAGCGGACGCCGAACCCGCAGCTCACACCCCGCGCGCCGTCGTTCGCGCCTCGCACTCCCGCGCGCCGTCGTTCGCGCCTCGCACTCCCGCGCGGCGCGAAGGAGCGGCCCCGCACACGCCATCCATGCGCGGGACCGCTCCGGCTCGTCACGTCACCGGGCTACCCCAGCGACGCCAGGTGATCGCGCAGCCCGATCCCGTACGCCGTCGGCGTCCCGTCGTACGCCGAGATCAGCGACGGTCCCGAGGAGCAGTCCCAGGTGTTCCAGGTCCACCCCAGATACGACAGCTTGTGCGCGTCCAGCCAGCTCATGAACTGGTCGATGAAGCCGTGCGAGCAGGTGTTCTCGCCGATCTCACCGGCCACCAGCGGGACCTGCGCCGCGACCGGCGCGACCTGCGAATCCCAGCAGGCCGCCGAGGAGCAGGTGTTGAAGTTGTAGACGTGGAGCGAGGCGCCCAGATTGCCCGTCGGGTCCGTGGGCTTGTGCGCCAGCCAGCCGGTCAGGTCGTTGGAGTACGCCAGACCGCCCGCCAGGATCACGTTCTGCGCGCCGGTGCCGCGTACCGCGTTGATCATCGACTGCATGCCGGCCACCTGGTAGCCGATCCCCGGGCAGGTGCCGCCGTCCCGCCAGCAGGTCCACGCCTGCTCGGTGGTGGAGGTGGCGCGGTCCGGGTAGGGCTCGTTGAACAGGTCGAAGACCACCGAGGTGTTGTTCTTGAACGCGTTGGCCACGCCGGTCCAGAACGGGATCGCGTACTGCGCGTCCGGCATCGGCTTCTGGCAGGTCGCGTTGACGTCCGAGCAGCCCGCCGAGTTGCCGGTGTACGTGCCGTGGCTCCAGTGCAGCTCCACGATCGGCGTGATGCCGTGCGCGACCAGCCGGTTGACCCAGCCGGTGATCGCGGAGACGTAGTTGGCGCCGCCGTACGCGGCGGGCACGTACGAAAGGCCCTGCCAGCAGTCCTCGTTGAGCGGGACGCGGACCGCCGTGACGTGCCAGCTCTTGATCGCGTCGATCGCCGCGTCGTCCACCGGGCCGTCGAAGACGCCGTAGCCCTGCGCGCACATGAACTCGGTGCCGGAGCGGTTGACGCCGTGCAGCACGACGTTCTTGCCGGTGGAGTCGACGAGCTGGTTGCCGGAGACGTGCAGCTTGGGCGGCGCGGTGTCACCACCGGGCGGAGTCGTCGGCGGCGTTGTCGGTGGCGTTGTCGGTGGTGTCGTCGGGGGAGTGGTCGGGGGTGTCGTGGGCGGGGTCGTCGGGGGCGTGGTGGGCGGCGTCGTGCCGTTCACATTGCACGTGGTCCCGTTGAGTTTGAAGACCGTCGGCGCCGGGTTGGAGCCCGACCAGTTGGCCAGGAATCCGGCGCTCACCGAACCGCCCGTGGCGATCGTCCCGTTGTACGACATCGAGGCGACGCTGACGGTCTTGCCGGACTGGGTCCAGGTGCCGTTCCAGCCCTGGGTGACCTTCTGGCTGCCGGGGAAGTCGAAGCTCAGATTCCAACTGGTCGTCGCGGCGGCGTTGTTGGTGATCACCACATCGCCCTGGAATCCGGCGTCCCACTGGCTGGTCACCGAGTAGGCCACCGAACAGGCGGGGGCGGCACCCGACGCGGTCGCGCCGAGCGCGGCGGGTAGTAGCGCGGCGGCGGTCGCGGCCGTCGTGACGGCCGCGATCCCGAATGCCGCGGTGCGCGTGGGTCGTCGCATGTGCGACTCCTCGTAAGTGGGGGGATCGAGAAGTGGACGCGCTCCCACTGGTCCGCCGCAGACCATAGCGGCAAGTCGGCGAGGGCGGTAGGGGTTCGGTGACGACCGTGTCGACTTCTGTAGCGACTCCCCGGTGATAGCGGCATGAACATGCCGTTCTGCTTCACCTCTTGACAGTGCGCTCACAGCGCCTTGATTGTGGGAGCGCTCCCACTGGTTCAGATGTTTCCATCCCCCCACAGAACCGCGAGGAGGGCTTCTCGCATGCCCAGAGGAAGACCGTTCAGCAAGCGGATCCGCAGGCTGGTGACGGCTTTCGCCGTCGCGCTGTCCCTGCCGCTCGCCCTGACCGTGGCAGGCGGCGGAACCGTCGCCCACGCGGCCACTCTCCAGTGCAGCGTCGACTACTCGGCCAACGACTGGGGTTCGGGCTTCACCGCCAACGCCACCATCACCAACCGCGGTACGGCCGCGATCGACGGCTGGACACTGACGTACGCCTACGCCGGCAACCAGACGCTCCAGAGCGGCTGGAACGGCACCTGGTCGCAGACCGGGAAGAACGTCACCGTCAAATCGCTCGACTGGAACAAGACGATCGCGCCGAACGCCGGTGTGACCACGAGCGCCAACTTCAACTACAGCGGCACGAACGCGGCGCCGACCGCTTTCGCCGTCAACGGCACCGTATGCGGGGGCGCTCACCAGCCACCGCTCACCGTGCTCACCAGCCCGTCGGCCGGGGCCACGTACACCGCCGGCGCCAGCATCCCGCTGGCGGCCACCGCGGTCGCGGCGGACTCGGCGACCGTCAGCAAGGTGGAGTTCTGGAGCGACACCACGCTGCTGGGCACCGACACCACCTCGCCCTACACCTTCACCTGGCCCGCGGTCGCGGCCGGTGACTACTCGGTCTACGCCAAGGCGTACGACAGCCTGGGCGCGTCCGGCGAATCGACCCCGGTGGGCGTGCACGTGGCCGCCGGGCCCTCGATCGTCGCCTCGCCCACGCAGGTCTCGGTCACGCAGGGCGGCACCGGCACCTTCGGTGTCAAGCTGTCCGGCGCGCCGTCGGCCAATGTCACGGTCGCCGTCGCGCGCACCTCGGGGAACACCTCGCTGACCGTGAAGTCCGGCGCCAGCCTGACCTTCACCCCCGCCAACTGGAGCACGGCGCAGACGGTCACCGTCGCCGCCGCGGCCACCGGCAGCGGAGCGGCGACCTTCTCCGCGACCGCCACCGGCTTCGCCAAGGCCGACGTCACGGTGACGGAGGTGACGGGCACCAGCGGCACGTACGACTCCCGCTTCCTGAACCTCTACGGCAAGATCACCGACCCGGCCAACGGCTACTTCTCCCCGCAGGGCATCCCCTACCACTCGGTGGAGACCCTGATCGTGGAGGCGCCGGACTACGGGCACGAGACGACGTCGGAGGCGTACTCGTACCTGATCTGGCTCCAGGCGATGTACGGCCGGATCACCCAGGACTGGAGCAAGTTCAACGGGGCCTGGGCGCTGATGGAGAAGTACATGATCCCCACCTCCGCCGACCAGCCCACGAACAGCTTCTACGACCCGAGCAAGCCCGCCACGTACGCGCCGGAGCACCCGCTGCCCTCGGACTACCCGTCCAAGCTCGACACGAGCGTCCCGGTCGGTCAGGACCCGATCGCGAACGAGCTGAAGTCGGCGTACGGCACGTCCGACATCTACGGCATGCACTGGCTCCAGGACGTGGACAACACCTACGGGTTCGGTGACACGCCCGGCGGCGGCTGCGAGCTGGGCCCGACGGCGGCCGGTCCCTCGTACATCAACACCTTCCAGCGCGGCGCGCAGGAGTCGGTGTGGGAGACGGTGCCGCAGCCGACCTGCGACGCCTTCAAGTACGGCGGCACCAACGGCTATCTGGACCTGTTCACCGGCGACTCGTCGTACGCCAAGCAGTGGAAGTACACCGACGCCCCGGACGCCGACGCGCGCGCGATCCAGGCCGCCTACTGGGCGGACACCTGGGCCAAGGCGCAGGGCAAGGGCGCCGATGTGGCGACCACGGTCGCCAAGGCCGGAAAGATGGGCGACTACCTGCGGTACTCGTTCTTCGATAAGTACTTCAAGAAGATCGGCAACTGCACGAGTCCGTCCTGCCCGGCGGGCACCGGCAAGGACAGCGAGCACTACCTGCTGTCCTGGTACTACGCCTGGGGCGGTTCCAGCGGTACGGGCGGCGGCTGGTCCTGGCGGATCGGTGACGGCGCCTCGCACTTCGGCTACCAGAACCCGCTGGCGGCCTACGCGTTGACCACCGACCCGGCGATGGCCCCCAAGTCGGCCACCGGCAAGCAGGACTGGTCGACCAGCCTCACCCGGCAGTTGGAGTTCTACACCTGGCTCCAGTCCAAGGAGGGCGGCATCGCGGGCGGTGCCACCAATAGCTGGGACGGCGCCTACGCCCAGCCCCCGGCCGGCACGCCGACCTTCTACGGGATGGCGTACGACTGGGAGCCCGTCTACCACGACCCGCCGTCGAACCAGTGGTTCGGCATGCAGGCGTGGTCGATGGAGCGCGTCGCCGAGTACTACCAGCAGACCGGTGACGCCAAGGCCAAGGCGGTGCTCGACAAGTGGGTGACCTGGGCGATCTCCCAGACCACCATCAACCCCGACGGCACCTTCAAGATCCCGTCCGACCTGGCCTGGACCGGCGCTCCCGACACCTGGAACGCCGCCTCGCCGGGCGCCAACGCCAACCTGCACGTCACGGTCACGTCCTACGGCAACGACCTCGGTGTCGCCGCCGCCCTGGCCAAGACCCTGTCGTACTACGGCGCCAAGTCCGGGAACGCCGCCGCCAAGACCACGGCCAAGGCGCTGCTGGACGGCATGTGGAGCAACAACCAGGACGCCCTGGGCATCGCGGTGCCGGAGACCCGTACGGACTTCTCCCGCTTCAACGACCCGGTCTACGTCCCGTCCACCTTCTCCGGCGCCATGCCGAACGGCGACAAGATCAACTCCAGCTCGACCTTCCTGGAGCTGCGTTCCTTCTACAAGAACGACCCCAACTGGTCCAAGATCGCCACCTACCTCGGCGGAGGAGCCGCCCCGACCTTCACCTACCACCGCTTCTGGGCCCAGGCGGACATCGCGCTGGCGATGGGCTCGTACGCGCTGCTCTTCAACGAGTGAGGCGGCGTACGACCACCCCTGATGTGACGTGAGTCACGCGAGAGGCCCGGTCCGCTTCCGCGGGCCGGGCCTCTCGTATGGGGTGAGTGACGGGACTTGAACCCGCGGCCACCTGGACCACAACCAGGTGCTCTACCAACTGAGCTACACCCACCATGTCCGGCGCTTTCAGGCGCCGACCTGAAGAAGTGTACAGGGTGCGGGGGCGTGCTCGCGCATCCCTTTTGGCGAGCTTTCGCGGCCGCTTCCCGCGGCCTTTCCTGGCCGCTCAGCAGGGCCTTCCGGCCGCGCTACTCCGCCGGCAGGACGTGCTTGGCCGCGATGGCCCGCACGGTGTCGGTGTCCGGCCCCGGCTGGGGGACGAAGACCGCCTCGCGGTAGTAGCGCAGCTCCGCGATCGACTCGCGGATGTCGGCCAGCGCCCGGTGGTTGCCGTTCTTCTCCGGGCTGTTGAAGTACGCGCGCGGGTACCAGCGGCGGGCCAGCTCCTTGATCGAGGAGACGTCCACGATCCGGTAGTGCAGGTGCTGCTCCAGGGTCCCCATGTCGCGCGCGAGGAAGCCGCGGTCGGTGGAGACCGAATTCCCGCACAGCGGCGCCTTGCGCGGCTCGGCCACGTGCTCGCGCACGTACCCCAGCACGATCTTCTCGGCCTCATCGAGCGTGATCCCGCCGGGCAGCTCCTCCAGCAGACCGGAGGAGGTGTGCATCTCCCGCACGATGTCCGGCATGGTCACGAGCGCCTCGTCGGGCGGCCGGATGACCACGTCCACCCCGTCCCCGAGCACATTCAGCTCGGAGTCCGTGACGAGCGCGGCCACCTCGATCAGCGCGTCGTGGGCCAGCGACAGCCCGGTCATCTCACAGTCGATCCACACCATCCGGTCGTTCATACGCCTCACCCTACGGGGCGATCCCGTGAGCCGGGCAGTGCGGCGCCCAGGCTGCGTGGGGCGCGCAGCCGCCCCCGGGACGCGCTCTCGGCCGCCTCGGCCCTGCTGCCGGGCTGCTCGGGCACACGGGCGGCGACGTAGGCGTCACTGTCCGTCTTGCCGGGTGCGGCCAGGATCTGGGAGACCGGGCCGCGCCGGGGCGGCGGCAGGTCGGGTGCGGGCGGCGTGCGGTCCGGCTCGTCCTGCGGCCTGCGGGCGCGGTAGGCCGCCCGGTAGGACGCGGGGGAGGAGCCGAGCTGCCGCCGGAAGTGCCCGCGCAGCGCGACGGGCGAGCGGAAGCCGCAGCGGCCCGCCACCTCGTCGACCGAGTAGTCCGACGTCTCCAGCAGCCGCTGCGCCTGGAGCACCCGTTGGGTGATCAGCCACTGCAACGGCGCGCTGCCGGTGAGCGAGCGGAACCGCCGGTCGAACGTCCGACGGCTCATGTACGCGCGCGCGGCCAGCGCCTCGACGTCGAACTGCTCGTGAAGATGCTCCAGCGCCCAGGCGACGACCTCGGCCAGCGGGTCGGCGCCGATCTCCTCGGGTAAAGACCGGTCGAGGTGTCGCTGACCGGTCTGCCAGTCCGCCCGGCGGGGCGGTACGACCAGGCGTCTGGCCAGCGCCGCCGCGGCCTCGCCGCCGTGGTCGGTGCGCACCACGTGCAGGCACAGGTCGATCCCGGCGGCGGTCCCCGCGGAGGTGAGGACGTCGCCGTCGTCCACGAACAGTTCCCTGGGGTCCACGTGCACCGAGGGATACCGTTTGGCGAGCGTGGGCGCGTACATCCAGTGTGTGGTGGCCGGGCGGCCGTCCAGCAGCCCGGCGGCGGCCAGCACGAAGGCGCCGGTGCACAGTCCGATGATCCGGGCACCCTCCTCGTGGGCGCGGCGGATCGCGTCCAGCGCCTCGGGCGGCGGCGCCTGGGAGATCGAGCGCCAGGTGGGCACGACGACCGTGCCGGCCCTGGAGAGTGCCTCCAGGCCGTAGGGCGCGGTCAGTTCGAGTCCGCCGGTGGTCCGCAGCGGGCCGTCCTCCCCGGCGCAGACCAGCAGCCGGTAGCGGGGCACGCCCGCGTCCTGCCGGTCTATGCCGAAGACCGAGAGCGGTATGGAGCTCTCGAAGATCGGTCCGCCGCTGAAGAGCAGCACGGCGACGACTTCCGGTCGGCGTCGCGCGGAAAGTTTACGAATGGCGCGAGGCGATGCCGATGGTGCTTGCGACGGACTGTCCGCCGCCGTAACGGAACTGGACTCCTGGCTCATGGAGCTCAAGCCCCCCTCGAATCGACGCGTCGTCCCCTCGGTCCTGCATGTTTTCCCCCATGAGGCCACCCATGATCAAATCTACTGTGTCAGGTGGGGCGTTAGTGACTAGTTCACCATCTGACGCTAAGTCGACAAGACAACGTGGCGTAAAGCATTCGATCACGAAGCGTTTCACTCGCTGAGCCCGCTGGGAAGTACGCCTCCCGCCACACGGGCCACCAAACGCCCCCTCCGCGTCTTTGGGCATCGTAGAACCGCAGGTGGTGGGGGTGTTAATGATCCGGAAGCCCAATCGGCGCGCAGGGAAGAGAAGTTGGCCGAAAAACGTCGTTCGGCGGGCCGGTGTGCGTAAAGGGCGCCGGGTGGTGCGCCCACCGCGTGCGGGGAGCGGTGCGCGGCGCGCGGCCGGCCGGCGCGCCTGCCGGAGCCCGAACACGTCGTTCACGTGCGCCGGAGGTGTCCTGCGCACCGGTCCGAGGTCCCTGCGGCGGGGTTCCGAGGCGTTCCGGAAGAGCCACGGACGGGTGATCCCGATGCGCCCCCACGGTGCGCCGGTGCGCTGAACCGTGCCGCCGGTTGGCGTGATGGCGTTGCACTCTGGGCCCGGCTCCGGCATTCTTCCGGAAACTCCGGGTACCTGCCGGGTACGACAGGGCTGTGGAGCCCCGGCAAGCCTGTGCAGGCGGTCTCCGCGGCCGTACTCTGGAGTCAGTGGGACGGGAAGTGGCGAACTGGCCGAAACCGGCTGGTTCCGGCGGCCCGCCCCGCGCGCACCGTCCTTGTCCGCCGCTCGGCGCGTCAGCGCCGCCCTCGCCGAGAATCCGCATCATGGCCGGTCATGAGTTTCCCGAGCCCGCCGACGGCAGGCCGCTCGCCGAGTCGGCGGCGCTGCCCGAGCAGGCTCCAGCGCTGCGGCACGCCTGCGATCCTGCCTTCCGGCACGGGGTCGTGGTGGGCTTCGACGGTTCCCTCTCCAGCGAGCGCGCCCTGTCCTACGCCATCGGCATGGCCCGCAGGACGCACTCCGCGCTGATCATCGTGCATGTCGCCAACCGGCTTCCGGCCACCGTGTGGGCGGGCTGCGAACCGCCGGTCTTCGTGGACGTGCCCGACCACCGCACCGAAGTCCTCGGCCTCGAACTGGCCTGCGCGGACCACCTCGCCGAGATCTCCTGGGTGTTGGTGGAGCGCGGCGGCGACATCTGCCACGAGTTGGAGGAGGTCGGCCGGGAGTACGAGGCCGACGCCATCGTGGTGGGCGGGACGCACGGCCTGGTCGGCCGGATCTTCGGCTCGGTTGCCGGGCGGCTCGCGCGGCGGGCGCAGCGGCCCGTGGTGGTCATTCCGTAGGGCGCGGAGGGTCGCGGTGGCTCGCGGAGGGTCGCGACGGGTCACGGAGGGTCGTGGCGGGTCGCGGCGGGCGGTCGCACGTTCCGTGCGGGATCGTCCCGTACGGACATTTACGAAGGCCCCCGCCGGGCTGGCGGGGGCCTTCGCCGTATGCGCGACCGGCGACGAGCCGATCGCTCGGCTACTCGACGGTCACGGACTTCGCCAGGTTACGCGGCTTGTCGATGTCCCGGCCCAGCGCGAGGGCCGTGTGGTACGCGAAGAGCTGGAGCGGGATGCCCATCAGGATCGGGTCCAGCTCGTTCTCGTTCTTCGGTACGACGATGGTGTCGTCGGCCTTCTCCTGCGGCTGGTGCGCGACCGCGAGGATGCGCCCGCTGCGGGCCTTGATCTCCTCCAGGGCCGCCCGGTTCTTCTCCAGCAGGTCGTCGTCCGGCACGATCGCGACCGTCGGCATGGACGGGTCGATCAGGGCCAGCGGCCCGTGCTTCAGCTCCGAGGCCGGGTACGCCTCCGCGTGGATGTACGAGACCTCCTTGAGCTTCAGCGACGCCTCGCGGGCCACCGGGTAGCCGCGTACCCGCCCGATGAACAGCATCGACTTGGCGTCCGCGTACCGCCTGGCCAGCGCCTTGATCTCCGGCTCGGTCTTCAGGATCTCGTCGATCTGGCCGGGCAGCCGGCGCAGGCCCTCGATGATCCGCTTGCCGTCGGCGACCGACAGGTCGCGGATCCGGCCCAGGTGCAGGGCGAGCAGCGCGAAGGCGACCACGGTGTTGGTGAAGCACTTGGTGGACACCACGCAGACCTCGGGCCCGGCGTGCACATAGGTGCCGCCGTCCGCCTCGCGGGCGATGGCCGAGCCGACCACGTTGACCACGCCCAGCACCCGCGCGCCCTTGCGCTTGAGCTCCTGGACGGCGGCCAGCACGTCGTACGTCTCGCCGGACTGGGAGACCGCGACATAGAGGGTGTCGGGGTCGACCACCGGGTCGCGGTAGCGGAATTCCGAGGCGGGCTCGGCGTCCGCGGGGATACGGGCCAGCTCCTCGATCAGCCCGGCGCCGATCTGCCCCGCGTGGTAGCTGGTACCGCAGCCGAGGATCTTGATCCGGCGCACCCGGCGGGCCTCGCCCGGCTCCAGGTTCAGGCCGCCCAGGTGCACGGTGGAGAACCGGTCGTCGATCCGGCCGCGCAGCACGCGGTCGACCGCCTCCGCCTGCTCGGAGATCTCCTTGTGCATGTACGTGTCGTGGCCGCCCATGTCGTACGACTCGGCCTCCCACTCCACGGTGGTCGGCGTCGCCGTGGTCAGCGAGCCCTCGGTGGTGTACGTCCGGAAGTCGTCGGCCTTGAGGGTGGCCATCTCGCCGTCCTGCAAGGTGACGACCTGGCGGGTGTGGGCGACGAGCGCGGCGACGTCGGAGGCGACGAACATCTCCTTCTCGCCGATGCCGAGGACGACGGGGGAGCCGTTGCGGGCCACGACGATACGGTCGGCGAAGTCGCGGTGCAGGACGGCGAGGCCGTAGGTGCCCTCGACCGAGCGCAGCGCCTCGCGGACCTTCTCCTCCAGGGTCTCCGCCTGGGCCCGGCCGATCAGGTGGGCCAGCACCTCGGTGTCGGTCTCCGAGGCGAAGGTGACGCCGTCGGCGGAGAGCTTGGCGCGCAGCTCGGACGCGTTGTCGATGATCCCGTTGTGGACGATCGCGACCTTGCTGTCCCCGTCGAGGTGCGGGTGCGCGTTGTGGTCGCTCGGGGCACCGTGGGTGGCCCAGCGGGTGTGCGCGATGCCGGTGGTGCCCGCGAAGCGCTTGGGGATGCGGGCTTCCAGCTCGCGCACCCGGCCCTTGGCCTTCACGGTCCTCAGCTCGCCGGACTTTCCGGTGATCACGACGCCCGCGGAGTCGTAACCCCGGTACTCCAGCCGCTGCAACCCTTCGAGAAGCAGCGGTGCCACGTCACGCCTGCCGATGTATCCGACGATTCCGCACATATGGTCGTCCCTCGTCCCTGTGTCTGTCCGTGTTCTGTTCTGTTCTTTTCGGCCCCCGGGTGCCCTGTCCCGGTGGCCGACGGTGCGCGGCGGCTCGGCCGCATCGTTGGCTCGGTCGCTCAGCCGTAGACGATGCGGCGGAGCTGGCGCTGCGAGAGGGCCGAGGGGGCCACCGCGCGGTGCGGCAGCTCCTCGGCGATCCGCTCGAAGATGTCCGCGTTGACCAGGCCCTTGGCCTGGAGTTCGCGGTGTCTCCTGCGGACGAACTCCTCCGTCGTCTCGTCGAAGTACGCCAGCACGTCCAGCACCACCCGGCTCGCCTCGCCGCGGTGCAGCGGCGTGGAGCGCACCAGGTGGTCGATCAGGTCCTCGTAGGACGTCCGGCGTTCGAGCACCCGTCGATACTGATGTGATCATCTGCGCTTTGCAAGAATCCTGCCCGATTTCGGGCAGGGAAAGCGGCCAAGGGGGTGAAAATTCGGCCGTTACGGACGAAGACGGCACTGCTGCGGGCGCGGACGGCCCGGTCGGCCCGGTTGGCCCGGTTGGCCCGGTTGGCCCGGCTACGGGTGCGGCCGGTGGGCCGCCAGGGGGTTGGGGAGGGTGCCCGCGAACTGGAGGGCGGCCGACGGGTCGGCGAGGTCGATCATCTGCTGGTTGTCACGGAGCTGGAGCCGGTTGAGGCAGGACAGGGTGAATTCCGGCGCGAAGAGGTCGTACCGCTTGAACCGGTCGGCGAGGTCGGGGTGGGCGGCCTGGTAGTCGGCGACGCACTCGGCGACCGTCCGCCAGAACACCGTTTCGTCCAGGATCTTCCCGGTGTGGAGGATCGCGCTGAGGAAGCGGAAGAAGCAGTCGAAGACATCGGTGAAGACGGCGAGCACCCGCTCGTCCTCCGGGACCTCGGCCCTGATCCGCTCCACCTCGGGCGGCAGCGGCGTCTCCGGGTCCATGATCACGATCTCCTCCGCGATGTCCTTGAACACCGCCCGCCGCACCGTCCCGGTCTCGTCCAGCACCAGGATCACGTTCTCGCCGTGCGGCATGAAGGCCAGCCCGTAGGCGTAGAGGCTGTGCAGCACCGGGACGAGATACGCGTCCAGGTAGCGCCGCAGCCAGGTCTCGGCGGGGAGGCCGGAGCGGGCGATGAGGGCGCCCGCGAAGGAGGTGCCCGCGTCCGTGCGGGTGCCTGTGTCCGTACCCGTACCCGTACCCGTGCCTGTGTCCGTACCCGTGCTCGTGTCGGCGTCGGTGTGCAGCAGCGACGCCATCGTGGCCAGGTGGTGGCCCGGCTCCAGGTCCGCGACCGGGCTCTCCCGCCACAGCGCGGCCAGCATCTTCCGGTACGGGGAGCCGTACGCCGTGGCCGCCTCGTACTGCCGGTGGTGGTAACCGATCGCCGCCCGCTCGCGGATGATCGAGAAGCGGGCGGCGGTGAAGGTGGGGTCGGCGGCGATCAGCTCGGCGAGCCAGTCGTTGATCGCCGGGGTGGCCGCCATGTACGCGGCGGACAGGCCGCGCATGAAGCCCATGTTGAGGACGGACAGCGCCGTCTTCACATAGTGCCTGGTCGGGACGGTGGTGTTGAAGAACGTACGGACCGACTGCTGCGCCAGATACGCGTCGTCGCCGGGGCCGAGGCAGACCAGGTGCTGCCGGGCGACCTCGCCCGCGAAGGTGACCGAGAGCTTGTTCCACCACTGCCAGGGGTGGACCGGGATCAGCAGATACGCGGCCGGGTCGAGGCCCCGGCCGGTCAGCACGGCGGCGAAGCGCCGGAGCTGCTCCCGGCCCAGTTCGGCGGTGAGGAAGTCCTCGTAGTCGATGCCCGCGCCCGCGCTGAAGGTGGTGCGGTCGCGGCGCGCGGCCAGCCAGATCAGCCGGACGGGGGAGGCGGCCTCGGGCGCGTACCGCGGGTGGTCGTCCGCGCCGAAGCCGAGCCGGCCGCTGTTGGCGACGAAGCAGGGGTGGCCCTCGGTCATCCCGGTCTCGATGGCCTGGAATCCGGCGCGGGTCAGCTCCGCCGCGCTCACCGGCGCGCGGTCGCGGGCGGCGAGCCTGAAGGCGGCGGCGGAGAGGGTCGCGCTGATCTCCTCCAGGTAGACCGGCAGGACGCTGTCGCTGATGGCGAGGGTGGTGCGCAGCTCGGTGATGAAGTCGAGCGCGTCGAGGGGGAGTTCGGCCTCCTGCCGGTGGCGGGTGACGGTCGCCGGGTCGATCCGCCAGTGGTCGAGGGCCAGGCGGCGGGCGGCGAAACGGTACGTCGTGGCGCCGTCGTCGCTGCGGACGAGGTAGCTGTCGTGGTCCTTCTGACCGTGCCGGGCGTCCTGGGCGTCCGGGGCGGGCTGACGGTCCTGGCCGTGCTGGGCGTCCTGGCTCGAGGGCTCCGGGGTGAGCAGCCGTTCGTGGGCGAATTCGGCGAGGGCCTTGGCCACCAGGTGGCGGGTGGCCCGCTCCCACAGCTCCGGGGTGAGGTGGTCGACGTCGGTCATCGGGTGGCCTCGAAGCGCTCGCGGGTGCAGATGCTCAAGAAGGCGTCCTTCTCCGGCTTCTTGATCCGCTCGATGATCTCGAAGCCGACCGTCTCGTTGAGTACGTGCACCGCCGTGTTGCGGACGTCGGGCTCCACGATCACCCTGCGGGTCGCGGGATCGGCGAAGAGTTCGGCCATCACCGCCCTGATCACCGCGCGGGTGAAGCCGTGCACGGGGGTGTCGCAGGGCGCGACCAGGAAGTGCATGCCGACGTCACCGGGCCGCGCCGGGTAGAGCCCGACGAGTTCGACCCGCGCGGGGTCGTACCGTTCCATCAGGAAGACGGGCCGTCCGTCCTGGAGGCCGAGGAACGCCGCCTCGTACGGGGCCTGCGCGATCTCGGTGTACGCGCGCTCGACGTCGTAACGGCTCGCGTCGCCCATCAGCCAGAAACCGGCTTTCGGGTGCGTCACCCAGGTGTGCAGCAGGTCGGCGTCGGCGAGGGGGTCGACCGGGCGGAAGGTGAAGTCGAGGTCTGTGCTGGTGCTGCTCGCGCTGTGCGCGGTGCTTGCGGTCCTCGCGGTGCTTGCGCCGCTCATGCTGTTCGTGCTGCTCATGCGGTGAACTCCTGGAAGGCGATGGCCTTTTCCACGCGGTAGTGCTCGCGGCCGAGCAGCTCCCGGATGATGCGGGAGTTGCGGTAGGCCGCCATGCCGAGGTCGGGGGAGACGAAGCCGTGCGTGTGCAGTTCGGCGTTCTGCACGTAGATCGCGCGCTCGGTGACGTCGATGGCGTAGTCGCGGGTGACGTCGTAACGGCCCTGCTCGTCCCAGCGGATGCGGTCCCGGACGGGGGCGAGGAATTCCGGCACCTGGTAGCGGTAGCCGGTGGCGAGGACCAGGCCCTCGGTGTCGATCGTGAACTCCCCGCCCTGCTCGCGTTGGCACAGTCCGAGGGTGTACGTGCCGCTGTCGGCGTCGTACCGCGCGCTGTCGAGCGAGGTGTTGGTGAGCAGCCGGGTCGGGACCTTGCCGCGCCGGTTCTTCAGATAGAGCAGGTCGAAGATGTCATTGATCAGCTCGGAATTGATCCCCTTGTAGAGGTTCTTCTGCGACACGTTGAGCGAGTCGCGGACCGGGGACGGCAGGGAATGGAAGTAGTCGACGTATTCGGGCGACGTCATTTCCAGCGTGAGCTTGGTGTATTCGAGCGGGAAGAAGCGCGGCGAGCGGGTCACCCAGTTCAGCGCGTAACCGTGCGCGTCGATGTCCTGGAGCAGGTCGTGGTAGATCTCGGCGGCGCTCTGCCCGCTGCCGACGATCGTGATGCTGCGCTTGCGCTGGAGGTCGCTCTTGGCCGCCAGATAGCGGGAGTTGTGGATGAGGTCGCCGCCGAGCCCTTCGCAGGCGGCGGGGACGTACGGCGGTGTGCCGGTGCCGAGGACCAGTCGGCGCGTACGGTGCGCCGCGCCGCTCGCGGTCCGTACGACGTAAGTCCCGCCGTGCGTGTCCTCGTACGTTGCGCCGTCCTCGTAGGTCACCTCGGTGACCGTCTGTCCGAAGCGGATCGACGGGATGCGGGCGGCGGCCCAGCGGCAGTAGTCGTTGTACTCCTCGCGCAGCGGATAGAAGCTCTCGCGTATGTAGAAGGAGTACAACCGCCCCGATTCCTTGAGGTAGTTGAGGAAGCTGAAGGGCGAGGTGGGGTCGGCGAGGGTCACCAGGTCCGACATGAACGGCGTCTGGAGGGTGCTGCCCTCCAGGAACATGCCGGAGTGCCAGTCGAAGTCCGGTTTGGCCTCCAGGAAGAGGCCGTTGAGGTCGTCGATCGGCTCGGTCAGGCAGGCGAGGCCCAGATTGAACGGGCCGAGGCCGATCGCGATGAAGTCGAACTCCGGTTCCGGCGCGGCGGGTTCGGATGCCGAGTCCGGGTCACGAGGCGTGGACAAGTGCGTCTCCCAGGTACTGGTCCGCGTGCTCGGCGAGCAGGTCGAGGACGGTGGCGATGTCGGCGGGGGTGGTGCGCGGGTTGAGCAGGGTGAACTTCAGGTAGTGGCTGCCGCGTACCTTCGTGCCCGCCACGACGGCCTCGCCCGAGGCGAACAGCGCCTTGCGGGCGTGCAGGTTGGCGCGGTCGATCAGCGCCGGGCTGGTGACGGCGGCCGGGATCCAGCGGAAGACCAGCGTGGACAGGGTCGGCGGGGCGACCACTTCGAAGCGCGGGTCGGCGTCGAGCAGCTTCCAGCCCTCGGCGGCCAGGTCCACGACCTCGTCGAAGAGCTGGCCGACGCCGTCGGCGCCCATCACGCGCAGCGTCATCCACAGCTTGAGGGCGTCGAACCGCCGTGTGGTCTGGAGCGACTTGTCCACCTGGTTGGGGATGCGCTCGGTGGTGGTGCGGCGCGGGTTGAGGTAGTCGGCGTAGTACGTGGCGTGCCGCAGCGTGGTGCGGTCGCGGACCAGGAGGGCGCTCGAACTGACGGGCTGGAAGAAGGACTTGTGGTAGTCGACGGTCACCGAGTCGGCGCGCTCGATGCCGTCGAGCAGGTGGCGGCGGGTGGGGGAGACCAGCAGGCCGCAGCCGTACGCGGCGTCCACGTGCAGCCACACGCCGTGGCGCTCGCACAGGTCGGCGATGGCGGGCAGCGGGTCGATGGAGCCGAAGTCGGTGGTGCCCGCGGTGGCGACGACGGCCATCGGGGTCAGGCCCTCGCGGGCGCAGCGGTCCAACTCGCGGGCGAGCGCGAGGCTCTGCATCCGCTTGTTCTGGTCGCAGGGGACGGCGATGACGGCGTCGGCGCCGAGGCCGAGCAGCTTCGCGGACTTCTGGACGCTGAAGTGGCCGCACTCGGAGGCGAAGATGCGCAGCCGCGAGGAGGCGGCGCCGCGGGTGACGGCTTCCTCGCGGGCGAGCAGCAGCGCCTGGAGGTTGGACTGGGTGCCGCCGCTGGTGAAGACGCCGTCGGCCGCCGGGCCGAGGCCCGCGCGCTCGGCCGTCCAGTCGATCATGCGGCGCTCGATGAGGGTGGCGCCGGCGCTCTGGTCCCAGGTGTCGAGAGAGGAGTTGACGGCGCTGAGCACGGCCTCGGCGGCGACGGCCGGTATGACGACCGGGCAGTTGAGGTGCGCGAGGTAGCGGGGGTGGTGGAAGTAGACGGCGTCGCGCAGATAGACCGCTTCGAGTTCGTCCAGCGCGGCGGCGGTGTCGCCGAGCGGCTGGGCGAGGTCGATCGCGTCGATCCGGGGCGCGAGGGCTTCCGGGGTGATACCGGTGAAAGGCCGGTCGGTCGCGGCGAGGGTGGCCGCCACCCGCTCGACTCCCTGGGAGACGGAGCGCAGATAGTGCTCCGTCGTGGCGTCGTTGAGCAGGTGTGAGCGCATGGGCAGACCTCTCGTTGAGCGGCTGAGTTAGGTTAGCCTAACCTAACTCACCGCTTCAACGGTCCTGTGTCCCAGTTGTCTCAGGGATCACTCTTCCCCGCAGGCGGGTGTTCTAGCCCACCAGCCCCAACTCCCGTGCGATCAGCATGCGCTGCACCTCGCTGGTGCCTTCGCCGATCTCCAGGATTTTGGAGTCCCGCCACATACGGGCCACCGGGTATTCGTTCATGAAGCCGTAGCCGCCGTGGATCTGCGTGGCCTCACGGGCGTTGGTGACCGCGATCTCGGAGGAGTAGAGCTTGGCCAGCGCCGCCTCCTTCTTGAACTCGTCGCCGTGCACCAGCCGCGACGCCGCGTCCCGCCACGCCAGCCGCGCCGTGTGGGCCCGCATCTCCATGTCCGCGATCTTGAACTGGATCGCCTGGTTGTCACCGATCGGACGCCCGAAGGCGTGCCGGGTCTTGGCGTACGACAGCGACTCGTCCACACAGCCCTGCGCCAGACCGGTGGACAGGGCCGAGATCGCGATCCGCCCCTCGTCCAGGATGCGCAGGAACTGCGCGTAGCCCCGGCCCTCCTCGCCCAGCAGATTCGCCGCGGGCACCCGGCAGTCGACGAAGGACAGCTCGCGGGTGTCCGACGCGTTCCACCCGACCTTGCTGTACTTCTTCGACACCGTGAAGCCGGGCGTCCCCGACGGCACGATGATCGAGGAGATCCGCGGCCTGCCGTCGTCCTTGCGGCCGGTCACCGCCGTCACCGTGACCAGCCCGGTGATGTCGGTGCCCGAGTTGGTGATGAAGCACTTGGTGCCGTTGATCACCCACTCGTCGGTCGCCTCGTCCAGCCGCGCGGTGGTACGGGTTCCGCCCGCGTCGGAACCGCACTCCGGCTCCGTCAGCCCGAACGCGCCCAGCATCTCGCCCGAGCAGAGCTTCGGCAGCCAAGTGCGCTTCTGCTCCTCGGTGCCGAACCTGAACACCGGCATCGCGCCCAGCGACACCCCGGCCTCCAGGGTGATCGCCACCGAGGAGTCCACGCGGGCCAGCTCCTCCAGCGCGATGCACAGCGCGAAGTAGTCGCCGCCCATCCCGCCGTACTCCTCGGGGAACGGCAGCCCGAACAGGCCCATCCGCCCCATCTCCCGCACGATCTCGTACGGGAACTCCTGCTGCTCGTAGAACTCGCCGATCTTCGGCGCGATCACGTCCTTGGCGAACTCCGCGACCGTGGCGCGCAGTTCCTCGTACTCGGCGGACAGACGGTGGTCGATCGACATGGCTACTGCTCCTGGTGGGTCAGGGCGCGGACGGTACGGGACGGGCTCGGCCGTCCCAGGTGCTCCGCCATCCACACGCTTGTGGCGCTGAGGCGGTCCAGATCGACCCCGGTACGGATGCCGAGGCCGTGCAGCATCCAGACGAGGTCTTCGGTGGCGAGGTTTCCGGTGGCGCTCTTGGCGTACGGGCAGCCGCCGAGGCCGCCCGCGGAGGCGTCCACGACGGTGACGCCCCGCTGGAGCGCGGCCAGCGTGTTGGACAGCGCCTGGCCGTAGGTGTCGTGGAAGTGCACGGCGAGCTTGTCGACCGGGACGCCGTTGCCGCCGGAGCCGCCGGTCAGTTCGTCCAGCAGCGCCGTGACATGGCCGGGCGTCGCCACCCCGATCGTGTCGCCGAGGCTCAGCTCGGTGCAGCCCAGTTCGTACAGCCGCCGGGCCGCGGCGGCGACCTGCCCGATCGGGACCGGGCCCTCCCAGGGGTCGCCGAAGCACATCGACAGATAGCCGCGGACGGTGGCGCCCGCGTCCCTGGCCCTGGTCACCACCGGGGCGAACATCGCCAGCGACTCCTCCACCGTCCGGTTGAGGTTGGCGCGGGCGAAGGACTCGGTGGCGCTGCCGAAGACCGCGATCTCCCGGACGCCCAGCTCCAGCGCCCGCTCCAGACCCCGCTCGTTCGGCACCAGCACCGGCAGCCGCACCGCCGGGTCCAGGTCCGCGAGCAGCGGCATCAGCTCGGCCGCGTCGGCCAGTTGGGGCACCCACTTGGGGTGGACGAAGCTGGTCGCCTCGATCGTGCCGAGCCCGGCCGCGGCGAGCCGGTGCACGAATTCCGCCTTCACGGCGGTCGGCACGGTCGCCTTCTCGTTCTGCAATCCGTCCCGCGCGCCGACCTCGTGGATCCGCACGGCCGTCGGCAGCCCGGCCGCGGGTACGGCCATCGGCAGTCCGGCGGGCAGCGCGCCGCCGGTCGCGTCCGTCGTCGTACCCGCGGCGGCGCTGGTGGGTGTCCCGGACGCGGCCGGGCTCCGGTCGGCGGTGCTCATGACGCCTCCCCGGCAGTCGGCGCGGAAGCCCGCGCGGTGGTCTGACCGGCAGCGGGTGCGGTGGTCCGCGCGGCGGTCGGTCCGGCGGGCGGCTCGGGCGCTGTTCCGGCGGCTGCCGCGGGTGTTGCCGCCTCGGCCGGGTCCTGCGGGGCCGACGGGGTGACCACCGCCAGCACCTGGTCCATCGCCACGGTGCTGCCCGCGGTGACGTCGATCTCGGACACCGTCCCGTCGTGCGGGGCGGTGATCACGTGCTCCATCTTCATGGCCTCCACCACCAGCAGGCTCTGGCCCGCCACGACCTCGTCCCCCTTGCCGACCTTCACCACCGTGACCGTGCCGGGCATCGGCGCGGTCAGCGCGCCGCCCCCGCCCCCGCCCGCGGCGCCGCGCAGGGCCGCGGCCACCGGGTCGTATGCCCGTACCCACCAGCCGTCGCCGTCCCGGCCCAGCCACTCGCCCGCGTGCCGGAAAGCGGTCACCGTGCCCTCGCGGTGCAGCAGCGCGCGCGGTCCGTCCAGCGTCAACCGGGCCGCCGTGGCCGGTCCTTCGCCGATCCGCACCAGGCCGTCACGGACCCGTACCGTCACCGGCTCCCGGCCGGGAACCCGCAGGTGGTGCACCGTCCAGGCCGCCTCGCCGCCCAGCCGCCAGCCGCTCGGCACCGAGAACGGGTCGGTCCAGCCGCCCGCGTCCGGGGCCGGGGCCAGCGCGGCCTGCCGCAGCAGCGCCGCCGCCGCGTACACCTCGTCCGGCACGCCGGGCGGCAGCAGTTCGGCGGCGTCCCGGTCGATCAGCCCGGTGTCCAGCTCGCCCGCGACCACCGCCGGGTGGGCCAGCAGCCTGCGCAGGAAACCGGTGTTGGTGTCCAGGCCCAGCACGACGGTGTCCGCCAGCGCGGCCCGCAGCCGTCGCAGCGCCGTGGCCCGGTCGGGGCCGTAGGCGATCACCTTGGCCAGCATCGGGTCGTAGGCCGTGCCCACCTCCGTGCCGACCGCGAGACCCGAATCGACGCGCACTCCGGGGCCGGTCGGTTCGGCCAGCGCCACGACGGTGCCCGCGGACGGCAGGAAGTCCACCCGGCCGTCGCCCGCTCTGGCGGTCTCCGCGCAGATCCGCGCCTCCATGGCGTGGCCGGTCATGGCGATGGCCCGCTGTCCGAAGCCCAGCCGCTCGCCGCACGCCACCCGGAGCTGCCACTCGACCAGGTCGAGCCCGGTGACCAGCTCCGTCACCGGGTGCTCCACCTGGAGGCGGGTGTTCATCTCCATGAAGAAGTACGCGCCGGGGTCGGCGCCGGGGACGATGAACTCCACCGTGCCCGCGCCCGTGTAGCCGCACGAGCGGGCGGCCTGCACCGCGGCCTCGCCCATCGCCTGCCGGGTCGCCTCGTCGAGCAGGACCGAGGGGGCCTCCTCGATCACCTTCTGGTGCCGTCGTTGCAGCGAGCACTCGCGCTCGCCGAGGTGCACCACCGAGCCGTGGCCGTCGGCCAGGACCTGGATCTCGATGTGCCGCGGCCGGTCGATCCACCGCTCCACCAGCAGCGTGTCGTCGCCGAAGGAGCCGCGCGCCTCGCGCCGGGCCGCCGCGATCTCCTCGGCCAGCAGGGCCTCGTCGCGCACCAGCCGCATGCCCTTGCCGCCGCCGCCCGCCGAGGGCTTGAGCAGCACCGGCAGGCCGATCTCCCGTGCCGCGTCGGCCAGTTGGTCGTCGGTGAGCCCACTGCCCGTGCTGCCGGGCACGACCGGGACGCCCGCGGCCCGGACCGTCTCCTTGGCGCGGATCTTGTCGCCCATCAGCTCGATGGCCTCGGCGGGCGGTCCGATGAAGACCAGGCCCGCCTCGGCGCAGGCGCGGGCGAAGGCCGCGTTCTCCGCCAGGAAGCCGTAGCCGGGGTGGACCGCCTGGGCACCCGCCTCCACGGCCGCCCGTACCTGCTCGGCGGCCGACAGATAGTTCTCGATCCGTACCGCGGTGTCCGCCTCGCGTACGTGCCGGGCGTCGGCGTCGGCGTCGGTGAAGACGGCGGCCGAGCGGACGCCCAGCTCCCGCAGGGTCCGCAGCACGCGGACGGCGATCTCGCCGCGGTTGGCGACCAGGACGGTGTCGAACATGGGGCTCGCGCTCCCGGCGGTTGCGGTGTTCATGGTCGGCACGCCCCTCACATCCGGAAGACGCCGTAGCCGGGCGCACCCGGATCGGCGGTCGGAAGGGGGGCGTTGGCGCAGGCGGTGAGGGCCAGGCCGAGGACGGTACGGGTCTCCAGCGGGTCGATCACACCGTCGTCCCAGAGCCTGGCGGTGGCGTAGTAGGCGTTGCCCTGCGTCTCGTACTGCTCGCGGACCGGGGCCTTGAACGCCTCCTCCGCCTCCTCGCTCCACTTCTCGCCCGCGGCGGCGAGCTGGTCGCGCTTGACGGTGGCCAGCACGGACGCGGCCTGCTCGCCGCCCATCACCGAGATCTTGGCGTTGGGCCACATCCACAGGAAGCGCGGGCTGTAGGCCCGGCCGCACATCGAGTAGTTGCCCGCGCCGTAGGAGCCGCCGATCACCACGGTCAGCTTGGGCACGCGCGCGCAGGCGACCGCCGTGACCATCTTCGCGCCGTGCTTGGCGATGCCGCCCGCCTCGTACTGGCGGCCGACCATGAAGCCGGAGATGTTCTGGAGGAACAGCAGGGGGATGCCGCGCTGGTCGCACAGCTCGATGAAGTGCGCGCCCTTGAGGGCGGATTCGGCGAACAGGATGCCGTTGTTGGCCACGATGCCGACCGGATGGCCCTGGATGTGGGCGAAGCCGGTGACCAGCGTGGTGCCGTACTCCGCCTTGAACTCGGCGAAGCGGCTGCCGTCCACCAGCCGCGCGATGACCTCGCGGACGTCGTACGGGGTGCGGGAGTCGACCGGTACCGCACCGGTCAGCCCGGCCGGGTCCACGGCGGGCGGCTCCGCGGGCCGTACCGTCCACGGCGGGGCGCCGCGCGCGGGCAGGGTGGCGACGATGTCGCGGACGATGTCCAGCGCGTGGGCGTCGTCCTCGGCGAGGTGGTCGGTGACGCCGGAGACCCGGGAGTGCACCTCGCCGCCGCCCAGTTCCTCCGCGGTGACGACCTCGCCGGTGGCCGCCTTCACCAGCGGCGGGCCGCCGAGGAAGATCGTGCCCTGATTCCGTACGATCACCGCCTCGTCGCTCATCGCCGGGACGTAGGCGCCGCCCGCGGTGCACGAGCCCATGACGGCGGCGATCTGCGGGATGCCGCGCGCGGACATGGTGGCCTGGTTGTAGAAGATCCGGCCGAAGTGGTCGCGGTCGGGGAAGACCTCGTCCTGCCGGGGGAGGAAGGCGCCGCCGGAGTCGACCAGGTAGACGCACGGCAGCCGGTTGTCCAGGGCGATCTCCTGGGCGCGCAGATGCTTCTTGACCGTCATCGGGTAATAGGTGCCGCCCTTGACCGTGGCGTCATTGGCGACGACCACGACCTCACGCCCCGCGACCCGGCCGATCCCGGCGATCACCCCGGCGGCCGGTGCCTGCCCGTCGTACATCCCGTCCGCGGCCAGCGGCGCCAGCTCCAGGAAGGGCGAGCCGGGGTCGAGCAGCCCGTCCACCCGGTCTCTGGGCAGCAGCTTTCCGCGCGCGGTGTGGCGGGCGCGGGCTCTCTCGCCGCCGCCGAGCCGCGCGGCGGCCAGCTTGTCGCGCAGGTCCGCGGTCAATGCGGCATGAGCCTGCGCATTGGCCTGATACGCCTCTGACGCCGGATCTGCGGCGCTGGACAGGGCGGGTGCTGCCATGGTTCGGCCCCCCGGATGTTAGCGAGCGTTAACGTGATGACTCCACGTTAACGCTCGCTAACTCGGTTGTCTAGACTCGATCTCATGAACCCGACGAAGACGGCGGAGAACCGTCGCGAGCAGATTCTCCGAGAGGCCGCCCGGCTCTTCGCCGAGCGCGGCTTCCACGGGGTCGGTGTCGACGAGATAGGCGCCGCGGTCGGCATCAGCGGCCCGGGTCTCTACCGGCATTTCGCGGGCAAGGACGCCATGCTCGCCGAGCTGCTGGTGGGCATCAGCGGCCGGCTGCTGACCGCGGGCAAGATGCGGGTCGCCGAGGCGACCGGGCCCGTCGAGGCGCTCGACGCGCTGGTCCGCGGCCATATCGACTTCGCGATCGACGACCGGCCGCTGATCACGCTGCACGACCGCGAGCTGGACCGGCTGCGCGACTCCGACCGCAAGCTGGTCCGCCAGCTCCAGCGGCAGTACGTCGAGGAGTGGGTCGCGGTCGTGCGGCTGGTCCATCCGGGCGCCACCGAGCTGGAGGTGCGCGCGGCCGTGCACGCCGTCTTCGGTCTGCTCAACTCCACTCCGCACCTCGGCGAGCGCGGCGGACTGCCCGGCAGGACCGCGATGGCGGCCCTGCTGCACCGGCTCGCCCTCGGGGCGCTGGACGCGCTGGACGGTCTGGACAGCACGGCCGACTGGCGGGTAACTTACTGAGCGCTTGCTTAATGCTCGATTGTCGACCGCCCCGGCAGCGGACCCGGTCGCGGATGGGAGGCGCGCTGTGCGTCGTACGGTGTTCAACGAGGACCACGAAGCGTTCCGCGAGACGATACGTGCCTTCATCGAGGCCGAGGTCGTCCCCGTCCACGACGAGTGGCTGGCGGCGGGCCTGGTCCCGCGCGACTTCTACTACAAGCTCGGCGAGCTGGGCGTCTTCGGCATCGAGGTGCCCGAGGAGTTCGGCGGCGCGGGCGAGCACAGCTTCAAATTCCAGGCCGTCATCAGCGAGGAGTGCGCCCGCGCGGGCGTCAGCTTCGGCGGCAGCGGGGTCCACGTCGGCCTCTGCCTGCCCTACGTGATGGCCTACGCCACCGACGAGCAGAAGAAGCGCTGGCTGCCCGGCTTCGTCAGCGGCGAGACGATGTTCGCCATCGCCATGACAGAACCCGGCACCGGCTCCGACCTGGCGGGCATGAAGACGACGGCCAAGCTCTCCGCCGACGGCACGCACTACGTGCTCAACGGCGCCAAGACCTTCATCACCGGCGGCGTCCACGCCGACCGCGTCATCGTCTGCGCCCGCACCGCCCCCGCCACGCCCGAGGACCGCCGCGCGGGCATCTCCCTGTTCGTCGTGGACACCAAGGCCGACGGATACGCGGTCGGCCGCAAGCTCGACAAGCTCGGCCTGCGCACCTCCGACACCGCGGAACTCTCCTTCTCCGACGTCAAGGTCCCGCTCGAGGACCTGCTCGGCGAGGAGGGCAAGGGCTTCTCCTACCTCGGACAGAATCTCCCGCAGGAGCGGCTGGGCATCGCCGTCGGCGCGTACGCCCAGGCCGCCGCCGCGATCCGCTTCGCCCAGGCGTACGTCCAGGACCGGACCGTCTTCGGCCAGACCGTCGCGTCCTTCCAGAACACCAAGTTCGAACTCGCCGCCTGCAAGGCCGAGGTGGACGCCGCGCAGGCCGTCGTCGACCGCGCCCTCGAAGCGCACGACAAGAAGGAGCTGTCGGCCGCGGACGCCGCCTCCGCCAAGCTCTTCTGCACCGAGGTCGCCGCCCGCGTCATCGACCGCTGCCTCCAGCTCCACGGCGGCTACGGCTACATGAACGAGTACCCGATCGCCCGCCTGTACGCCGACAACCGCGTCAACCGGATCTACGGCGGCACGAGCGAGGTCATGAAGTCCATCATCGCCAAGTCGATGGGCCTGTGACCGTAGACCCATCCGTGAGAAGCGGCGGACGCGTGAATGCCGAAGGACCCGTGAACGACTCCCGGGATCCGCTCCAGTCCCTGCTCGATCTGCTCGACCTGGAGCGGATCGAGCGGGACATCTTCCGCGGTGTCAGCCGGTCGGCCGTGGTGCCCCGGGTCTTCGGCGGCCAGGTCGCCGCACAGGCCCTGGTCGCCGCGGGCCGCACGGCGCCCGAGGACCGCGGCGCGCACTCGCTGCACGCCTATTTCCTGCGGCCCGGCGACCCCGGCGCGCCGATCGTCTACCAGGTCGACCGGATCCGCGACGGCCGCTCCTTCACCACCCGGCGGGTCGTCGCGATCCAGCACGGCCAGCCGATCTTCCACCTCTCGGCGTCCTTCCAGGTCCACGAGGAGGGCCTGGAACACCAGGAGCCGATGCCGTACGCGCCCGACCCGGAGACGCTGCCGACGGCCGAGGAGATGCTGCCCGTACACGCCGCGCGGTTCCCCGACCCCACCGTGGTCGACCGGATACTCGAGACCCGCGCGGCCGTCGACCTGCGTTACGTCGAGGACCCGCCGTTCCTCACCGCGGGTGTCATCCGCGAACCGCGCTCCCAGGTCTGGTTCCGCGCCCGCGGCAAACTGGCCGACGACCCGCTGCTCCACGTCTGTCTCGCCACCTATGTGTCGGACATGACCCTGCTCGACTCGGTCCTGCTCGCCCACGGCCGCGGCGGCTGGACGGTCGGCGACGTGGTCGGCGCGAGCCTGGACCACGCCATGTGGTTCCACCGGCCCTTCCGGGCCGACGAATGGCTGCTCTACGACCAGCAGAGCCCGTCCGCCTCCGGCGGTCGCGGCCTCGGCACCGCCCGGATCTACACCCGCGACGGGCAGCTCGCCGTCTCGGTGATCCAGGAGGGCCTGGTGCGGGTGCCGCGCGACTGACGCTCACCCTTTCGGGTGAGCGCGGATTTCCGCTCCCGGATACCAGACACGCGGAGCATTCCGGCGCGGTGGCTCCCGAGGCGCGCCCCGGCTCTGATCGGACGGCTCCGCCTACGCCGCCTCGACCGCCGGTCCGACCGGCAGCGTCGCCCGTACGAGAAAGCCCCCGGTCGCCGCGGGCGACGCGATGAATTCGCCGCCGAGCTGCACCGCCCGCTCGCGCAGCCCGGCGAGACCGTGGCCGCCCGAGGGCAGGGCCGGTCCCGGCGCCGCCGACGCGGGTCCGTTGCGCACCTCCACCACCAGCACGTCGCCGCTGTGCCGCACCAGGACGCGGGTTTCCGCGCCTGGCGCGTGCTTGCGGATGTTGGTGAGCGCTTCCTGCACGATGCGGTACGCGGCGTGCTGGACGTCCCACGGCAGGCGGGCGACGTCGGCCGGGGCCATGGCACC
Organism: Streptomyces sp. NPDC088197; assembly: GCF_044741185.1. Classification (NCBI taxonomy): domain Bacteria; kingdom Bacillati; phylum Actinomycetota; class Actinomycetes; order Kitasatosporales; family Streptomycetaceae; genus Streptomyces; species Streptomyces sp. NPDC088197. The sequence goes on along the minus strand of NZ_JBIUSD010000003.1, from coordinate 814,578 downwards.
GGGCAGTTCGCCGTGCGTGCCGGGTCCCGCGGCGGCGACCAGCGCGGGGATGCCCGCGAGGCCGGGGCCCGCGTCCAGCGTCTGCCCCGACGTCACCGGCAGCCGCAGCAGCCCCACCATCCGGCGCAGCTCGTCCAGCGCGTCCCGGCTCAGCTCGCGCACCGCCCCGGCCGCCGCCCGCGCCTGCGGTCCCCGCGCGGTCGCCTCCAGGGCACCGGACTGCACGGCGATCAGGCTGATGTGGTGCGCCACGGTGTCGTGCATCTCGCGGGCGAGCCGGGCCCGCTCCCGTACCACCGCCTGTTCCGCGGCCAGCTCTCGCTCCCGTTCCCTGCTGGCCGCCAGCTCCTCCAGCCGCCCGGCCAGCTCGCGCCGCGAGGCGGCGAACAGGCCCAGCGCGGTCGGCGCCAGGGCCAGCAGCGAGGACAGCATCACCGCGAGGATCGTGTCCGACAGCCCCCAGGGCGCCGGGGCGCGGAACGGCCAGGGCACGCAGGAGACCGTCGCCGCGAGCAGCGCGCAGCCACCGATCAGCAGGGCGCGGCGAGATATCACGCGCTCACCCGAACGGGTGAGCGTGGCCGATGAGGTAGCGGCCGTCGTCCCGGGTGGTACGAGAGCCGCCCGGGCAGAGGAACCGGCGGGCGGCGTACCGGAGGGCGCGCTCTTCGAGGGCCGGGCCGGAGAAAACGGCCACCCTTGTGCGCGGTGACGGTCGGGGCCGCCCGCGGCGATCTCGTAGAGCGCGCCCATCGGCGAGAACCAGATGTAGCCGAGCGAGAGCGCGGGCAGGGTCGCGGCGAAGGCGATCAGCGGGAAGCGGTGCCGGAACAGCAGCGCCAGCGTGCCCAGGGCCGCGAAGGCGAACGAGACCGGGCCGCCGAAGGAGCGCGTCGCCCACACCTCGGTCGCGGAGAGGGCGAACAGCGCGGCGTCCGGCAGGGCGACACGTGGCTTCACGATCACTTCGGCACCCGTACCAGCCCGGCCTGGTGCGCGACGACGGCGGCGGCCACCCGGTTGGGCGCGGCGAGCTTCCGCAGCACCGCCCGCACATGGTCCTTGACGGTGCCGACCGAGATCCCCAGCTCCGCGGCTATCCGGGCGTTCGGCAGCCCGGCCGCCAGCAGCCGCAGCACCTCGGTCTCGCGGTCGGTCAGCGGCGCCAGGGCCGCGGCGTGGGCGGACGCCTCGGGCGTACCGGGCCCCTTCGCGCCGTCGGAGCCGGGCGGACCGCCCAGGAAGCCGTCGACGACCGCGCGGCCCACGGTGGGGGTGAAGACGGTGCCGCCGCGCGCCATGACGCGTACCGCGTCGATCAGGGTGCCGACCGCGGTGTCCTTGAGCAGGAAACCGGTGGCGCCCGCCGCCATCGCCGCGCGCAGATGGGCGCTGGTGTCGAAGGCGGTCAGCATGGCGACGGCGGGCGGCGAGGGCAGTGCCCGCAGGGCGCGCAGGACGGTCAGTCCGTCGTCGGGCGGCGGCATCACCGCGTCCAGCAGGACGAGGCCGGGACGCGTCGCGGTCACCGTCCCGACGGCGTCGTGCCCGTCGCAGTCCGCGACCACCCGGATGTCGCCGGAGGATTCGAGGATGCTTCGCAGGGCGGCCCTGACCAGTGCTTCGTCATCGACGATCACGACCTGGACCACTGCGCCTGCCTTCCTCGCCCCCTCTTGACCCTGATGTTCCTTTTGTTCCTTCATTGATGGTAGCGAGCGTAGCGACGGACCGGGACCGCGTCAGTTCCGCGCGGCCTGATCTGCGGCGGTCAGATCGGCGGTCGCCAGCAGATACGCGGTCAGCGGCGCGTAGTGCTGCGGCGGCACATTGTCGTCCAGCGGGACGGTCACCAGCAGGCTGCCCTCCGCCTCGCCGACGAAAAGGGCCGGGTCGTTGCAGTCCGCGAAGCCGACCGTTTCGATGCCGCGCTCGCCCGCGTACCCCGCCCAGCCGTGGTCGGCGATCACCAGATCGGGCAGCGGCTCGCCGTCGCGCTCCAGCGCGTCCAGGATCTCCCGCATCGGGTCGGGCGAGTGGGTGTGCACCAGACCGCCCGCCCGGTGGACCATGGAAACGGACGCCAGGTGCCGGATCTCACCGCCGTCCGCGTACAGGCGCTCCGACGGGGTGATCAGCGTGCAGCCCGCCTCGCGCAGCGCGGCGGCCAGCTCCCAGTGGACGGCGAACAGACCCGCCGGGTGACCGGTCGCCACCAGCACCCTGGAGCCGTTTTCCGCCGCCTTGTGCAGCACATCGGCCATCCGGTCGAGCGCGTCGATCGTCAGCTCGGGATCGATGGTGTCCTGCCCGTGCCGGTGCCCGGGATCGGCGACGACACCGCACCGCTCGGCCATCAGCTCCAGCACCGCCGCCTGGTCGTCCCAGCGGTCACCCAGCTCCAGGCCGAACCAGTAGTAGCGATTTCCCTCGGCCAGCGCCCGGAAGTGGTCGAGGTTGTTCTCGCGGCTGGTCGCCACGTCGCCGGCTATCCGGGTGCTGGTCAGATGGGCGACGAGGGCCTGGCGGGTGGGTGCTGCGGCAGCTGGATCCATGGGCATGCGCACATTGTCCCGCTCCGCCGCTCGGACGTGCGTCCGGCCGGGGATCGACGCCGAGGCGTAATCGGAACCCCCGATTGGAGGAAACGTACATTCCGGTGGCTTCCGGCGGCCACGTAGGGTCGGCCTCGCCCCTCAGGCGGGCGATCCCCAACGAAAGAGGCAGCCACCCATGAGCAGCGCAGAGCCGCGCGGCCCCGTCGACTCCTCGCGTATCCCGCGCTACGCGGGACCGGCCACCTTCGCGCGCCTGCCGCGCCTGGACGAGGTCGGCGCCGCCGACGTCGCGGTCGTCGGCGTGCCCTTCGACTCCGGCGTCTCCTACCGGCCCGGCGCGAGGTTCGGCGGCAACGCGATCCGCGAGGCGTCACGGCTGCTGCGCCCGTACAACCCGGCGCAGGACGCGTCGCCCTTCGCGCTCGCCCAGGTCGCGGACGCGGGCGACATCGCCGCCAACCCGTTCGACATCAACGAGGCCGTGGAGACCGTCCAGGCCGCGGCGGACGACCTGCTGGACACCGGTGCCCGGCTGATGACGCTCGGCGGCGACCACACCATCGCGCTGCCCCTGCTGCGCGCCGTCGCGCGCAAGCACGGCCCGGTGGCGCTGCTGCACTTCGACGCGCACCTGGACACCTGGGACACCTACTTCGGCGCCGAGTACACCCACGGCACGCCCTTCCGGCGCGCGGTCGAGGAGGGCATTCTCGACACGTCGGCGCTGTCGCACGTCGGCACGCGCGGCCCGCTGTACGGCAGGAAGGACCTGGACGACGACGAGAAGATGGGCTTCGGGATCGTGACGTCCGCCGACGTCATGCGGCGCGGTGTCGACGAGGTCGCGCAGCAGCTCAGGGAGCGTGTCGGGAACCGTCCGCTGTACATCTCGGTCGACATCGACGTGCTGGACCCGGCGCACGCGCCCGGCACCGGCACCCCGGAGGCCGGCGGCCTCACCTCCCGCGAGCTGCTGGAGATCCTGCGGGGCCTGGCCGACTGCCACCTGGTGTCGGCCGATGTCGTCGAGGTCGCCCCGGCCTACGACCACGCCGAGATCACCTCGGTCGCGGCCTCGCACACCGCCTACGAGCTGACGACGATCATGTCCCGGCAGGTCGCCGCGGCCCGCTGACGGCCCCTCCAGGGCCGCCCCGCGGGCCTGTTCGCGGCCCCTCGGCGGCCTGGCCGGCGTCGCCCCGGGGACTACGACCAAGGTCGCACCGCCCCGCGACCTTGGTCTCCCATTTGTTGCGGGAGGATGAAACGCGCACGCCGGAGCGTTGCAGCCTCCGGCGGCAACGGGTGGACGGACGGGCTGGAGGACGCGGGTGGCAAGGTCGTTGACCAGGGCGAGGACGACGAAGGAAGGTCCTGTCCCCGGTGAGGGGGCGGCGGCGCGGACGCCGAAGGAGCGGGGCTGGCTGTGGCGGCTGACCACGTACTGCTGGCGCTACCGCCGCAATGTGCTGCTCGCGATGGGCGCGTCACTCGGCGGCATGGCGGTGACCGCGCTGGTCCCGCTGGTGCCGAAGCTGATCATCGACGACGTGATCGTCAGGCACGACAAGCCGCTCGCGCCCTGGGCGTTCACCTTGATCGCGGCGGCCGTCGTCGTCTATGTGCTCACCTATGTGCGGCGCTACTACGGCGGACGGCTCGCCCTGGACGTCCAGTACGACCTGCGCAATGAGATGTTCCGCTCGATCATGCGCCTGGACGGCCGCCGCCAGGACGAGTTGAGCACCGGCCAGGTCGTCGGCCGCGCCACCAGCGACCTCCAGCTCATCCAGGGTCTGCTCTTCATGCTGCCGATGATGATCGGCAATCTGCTGCTGTTCGTGCTCTCGCTCGTGGTGATGCTCACGCTGTCGCCGCTGCTCACCCTGGTCGCGCTCGCGGTCGCCCCTGCCCTGTGGTTTATCGCCGACCGGTCGCGTAAGCGGCTGTTTCCCGCGACCTGGTACGCGCAAGGTCAGGCGGCGGCCGTCGCGGGCATCGTCGACGGCTCGGTCACCGGTGTGCGCGTGGTGAAGGGCTTCGGCCAGGAGCAGCAGGAGATGGACAAGCTGGAGACGGTCAGCCGCAAGCTGTTCGCCGGCCGCCTCCGTACCATCCGCCTCACCGCCCGCTACAGCCCCGCGCTCCAGGCGGTGCCCTCCCTCGGCCAGATCGGCATGCTGGCGCTCGGCGGCTGGATGGCGACCCGCGGCCAGATCACCCTCGGCACCTTCGTGGCCTTCTCCACCTACCTGGCGCAGCTCACCGGCCCGGTCCGGATGCTGACGATGATGCTCACCGTCGGCCAGCAGGCGCGGGCCGGGGTCGAGCGGGTCTACGAACTGATCGACACCGAGCCCACGCTGACCGACGGCACCAGGACGCTGCCTGCGGACGCCCCCGCCACCGTCGACTTCGACCACGTCACCTTCGGCTACACCGAGGACCGGCCGGTCCTCGACGGCTTCGACCTGCGCGTCGAGCCCGGCGAGACCGTCGCCGTCGTCGGCTCCTCGGGCTCCGGCAAGTCCACGGTCTCGCTGCTGCTGCCGCGGCTGTACGACGTGACCGGCGGCGCCGTACGCGTCGGCGGCGTGGACGTACGGGAGCTGACCTTCGAATCGCTGCGGTCCGCGATCGGCATGGTGCCCGAGGACAGCTTCCTGTTCTCCGACAGCGTGCGGGCGAACATCCTCTACGGCCACCCGGACGCCACCGAGGAGGAGATGCTCGCCGCCACCCGCGCCGCGCAGGCGGACGGCTTCATCTCCGACCTGCCCGACGGCTACGACACGGTCGTCGGCGAGCAGGGCCTGACCCTGTCCGGCGGCCAGCGCCAGCGCGTCGCCCTGGCCCGCGCGATCCTCACCGACCCCCGGCTGCTGCTGCTCGACGACGCCACCTCGGCGGTCGACGCCCGGGTGGAGGCGGAGATCTTCGACGCGCTGCGCGAGGTGATGCGCGGCCGTACGACGCTGCTGATCGCCCACCGCCGCTCCACGCTGGCGCTCGCCGACCGGATCGCCGTACTGGACGCGGGACGCCTGGCGGACGTCGGCACGCATGAGGAGTTGCAGGAGCGCTGCCCGCTCTACCGCGCGCTGCTCACCGACCCGGACGCGCTCGGTGCCGACGTGGTCGATCTCGACCCGGCGGGGCGGATCGAGTGGGAGGCGGCGCAGACGGACATGGCCGCGGCGCAGGCCGAACTGGCGGGGGCGCGGACCGAGGGCTGTACGGACGGCCTCGACGGCTTCGAGTGCCCGCTCGACGAGGACGACCCGGCGCGGGGCGACGGCGCTTGTCCCGACGCTGCGACTCCGGGGGCGGTGACTCCGGAGCTGTGGCCTGCCGACCGGCGGGCCGCGGCCGAGGACGACGACCGGCGGAGCGCCGGCGCGGGCGCCTCCGGGCCGGCGCGGGTCGCCCCCGCCCAGGGCGGCATGGCGGGCGCGCTGGCGGGCATGCCCGCCACTCCCGACCTGCTCGCCAAGGTCGCCGCGCTGCCGCCCGCCCTGGACACCCCGGAGGTCGACGAGGACCGGGCGCGGACCGCCGAGGAGAAGTTCGGCCTCGGCAGCCTGCTGCGCGGCTTCCGCACCCCGCTGCTGCTCAGCCTGGCGCTGGTTGCCGTGGACGCCATCGCGGGACTGCTGCTGCCGGTGCTGATCCGGCACGGCATCGACGCGGGCGTCCGGCAGGCGGCGCTCGGCGCGGTCTGGGTGGCGTCGCTGCTCGGCCTGGTCCTGGTGATCGCGCAGTGGGCGGCGGAGTGGGGCTCGACCCGGCTGACCGGCCGCACCGGCGAACGCGTCCTCTACACCCTGCGCGTGAAGATCTTCGCGCACCTGCACCGGCTCGGCCTCGACTACTACGAGCGCGAGCTGACCGGCCGCATCATGACGCGGATGACCACGGACGTGGACGCGCTGTCGACGTTCCTCCAGACCGGGCTGGTCACGGCGCTGGTCAGCGTCCTCACCTTCCTCGGCATCCTGGTGGCGCTGCTCGCCATCGACGTCCAGCTCGCCCTGATGGTCTTCGCCACGCTGCCGATCCTGATCGTCGCCACCTGGGTCTTCCGCCGTAAGTCGGTGAAGGCGTACGAGTTGGCGCGCGAGCGGATCGCCGTCGTCAACGCCGACCTCCAAGAGCACGTCGCGGGTCTGCGGATCGTGCAGGCGTTCCGGGGGGAGCGGCGCGGGGCGGAACGATTCGCCGAACGCGGTGACGACTACCGGACGGCGCGGGTGCGCGGCCAGTTCCTGATCTCCGTCTACTTCCCCTTCGTTCAGCTGCTGTCCAGCGTGGCGGCGGCGCTCGTCCTGATCGTGGGCGCGCACCGGATCAGCGCGGGGACGCTCACGGCGGGCGCGCTGGTGGCGTATCTGCTCTACATCGACCTGTTCTTCTCGCCCGTGCAGCAGCTCTCGCAGGTCTTCGACGGCTACCAGCAGGCGTCGGTGTCGCTCGGCCGGATCCGTGAGCTGCTGCACGAGCCGACCGCCACCCCGGCCGCCGCCCGGCCGCGTGAGGTCGGAAGGCTGCGCGGCGAGATCGCCTTCCGCGACCTGCACTTCAGGTACGGCGGCGAGGGGGCCGAGGGCGCGGAGGCGCTCAGCGGCGTGAATCTGCGCATCCCCGCCGGACAGACCGTCGCCTTCGTCGGCGAGACCGGCGCGGGCAAGTCCACCCTGGTCAAGATGGTCGCGCGGTTCTACGACCCGACCGACGGCGCGGTGCTGGTCGACGGCACCGACATCCGCGAACTCGACCTCACCGCCTACCGGCAGCGCCTCGGCGTCGTCCCCCAGGAGCCGTACCTCTTCGCGGGCACGGTGCGCGACGCCATCGCGTACGGACGGATGGGCGCGACCGACGCGGAGGTCGAGGCGGCGGCGCGGGCCGTCGGCGCGCACGCGATGATCGCGACGCTGGAGGGCGGCTATCTCCACCAGGTCGCCGAGCGGGGCCGCAATCTGTCGGCGGGACAGCGGCAGTTGATCGCCCTGGCCCGCGCCGAACTGGTCGACCCCGCCGTCCTGCTTCTCGACGAGGCGACCGCGGCCCTCGACCTGGCCACCGAAGCCCTCGTCAACCAGGCCGCCGACCGGCTCGCCACCCGGCGTACGACGCTGGTCGTCGCGCACCGGCTGAGCACGGCGGCCCGCGCGGACCGGGTCGTCGTCCTCGACCACGGGCGGGTCATCGAGGACGGCACCCACGCGGCGCTGCTGGCCCGCGACGGCCGCTACGCCGAGCTGTGGCGCACCTTCACGGGCGAGGTACGCGCGGTGGCGTGACGGGAGGACCCGTCGCCCGTGCGACGAACCGGCGGGTCCCGCCTTCCTGGCCTGCCGTCCTTCTGCCCTTCTGGGCTCCTGGCGTCCCGCCTTCGGTCAGCCGAAGGCGGGACGCGCCGGGATCCGGTCCTTCGGCACCTCGAACACCACCGTCACGCGGAAGTCCGTCAGGCACTCCGCCGTCGGCGTCGGCTGCTCGACGCGCAGCTTCAGCGAGTTGCCCGCCACGCCGAGCGTCGCCGACGTGGCCGCGCTGCACCCGGTCGACTCGGTCCAGCCGACCAGCACGTACCGCCCGAAGTCCGTCGCCGCCCCGCCCGCCGAGATCTCCGCCGCCGTCTTCCCGTCGCTGTGCGCCGCGGTGGTGGCGAAACGGTCCAACTCGCCCCGGTCGCGCAGTACCTCGTGCGTCCCCGCGACGGCCCGCACCGACGACGAGAAGTACACGACGCGACTGGCGATCGACCCCGTCCCCGACGTCGTCCCGCCCGTGGTGGGGCCACCGGTCGTCGGCGTCGCGGTCGTCGGCTCGGTGGTCGTCGGCGGCGCGGTGGCCGTGTCGCCGCTCGGCGTCACGGGCCCGGTCGTGCTGGACGGCGCGCCGTCCGCCGCGTCCGAGGTGCCGCTCCCGCAGGCGACGGCACCCAAGGTCAGCGAAACGGCCAGTGCCACGGCCCAGGCCGCTCCGCGCTGATTCACCTTCACGGTCAGCATGCCGGTGTGACGGTCCCCGACCCCGCACGGTTCCGCGATGGCCTCAGGGGCATGGTCACCGCCCGGCTGCGGGCGCGGCGGACGGTGCGGAAATCGTGGGCGCATGCCCCGATCATCCGTCCTCGGCGGCCGATCCGGGCCCAGCCGCCCAATGCGACCTCAACGTGTCGACCGCCGCGACGATCGAGGGCCTGCGCGCGGCCCCCGTCCGCCACAGCGCGTACAGCCGCCGCACCGGAGCGGGCTCCAGCGGTACGACCGCGACGCCCTCGGGCACCGGTCCCCGCCCCAGCCTCGGCACCAACGCGATACCGAGCCCCGCCCCCACCAGCGCCAACTGCGTCCCGTACTCGCCGACCTGGAAGGCCATGTCCGGCTCCGTCCCGGCCTCCCGCAACGTCCGCACCAGCCAGTCGTGGCACACCGACCCCGGCGGCTGGCAGATCCACCGCTCGTGCGCCACATCCGCCCGCGTCAGCGACGCCCGCTCGGCCAACCGGTGCCCGGCAGGGACCAGCACGTCGCACCGGTCGTCCCCGATGACCGCCCGCTCCAAGCCAGGCGGCGCGGGCAGCGGCGCGATGTCCCAGTCGTGCGCCACGGCCAGGTCCACCGCCCCGCGCGCCACCAGGTCCACCGACAGATGCGCGTCCACCTCCAGCAGCCGGAGCTCCAACGCGGGGTGCGCCGAGGTCAGTTCCCCCAGCACTCCGGGCAGCAGCCCGCAGGCCGCCGTCGGGAACGCCGCCAGCGTCAGTCGTCCCGTGGGCCGTCCGCGCTGCTCCTCCAGCGTGACCTCGGCCGCCTCCACGATCGACATCAGCCGTTGCGCGGTCTCCACCAGCAGATGCGCCGCGTCCGTGAGCGCCACCCCGCGCCCGTGCCGCTCCAGCAGCACGGACCTGGTCTCCCGCTCCAGCTTGGAGATCTGCTGCGAGACCGCCGACGGCGTGTAGCCGAGCGCTTCGGCCGCCGCGCCCACCGACCCGTGGACGTGCACCGCGTGCAGCGCCCTCAGCCGCGCCAGATCGAGCATGCCCTTCAGGCCGAGTCGGCCAGCAACCGGGACAGGTGCTCGCGCGCCGGGCCGAGCAACCCCGCCAACTCCGGCACCTGCGGATACCAGCGCTTCTCGTACTCCCAGCACAGCCAGCCGTCCCAGTCCGCCCGGCTCAGCACCTCGACGGTCTCCGCCAGCGGCAGCACCCCGGCCCCCAGCGCCAGCGGCGTGGTGTCCGCCGCCGAGGCGATGTCCTTGACCTGGACATAGCCCAGGTACGGGGCCAGTGCCGGATAGGTCGTGGACGGCTGCTCACCCGCCAGCCAGGTGTGCATCACGTCCCAGATCGTGCCGACCCCCTGGTGTCCGACCAGGCCCAGGATCCGCGCGACATCGGCGCCGCCGCGGTGCGAGTCATGGGTCTCCAGCAGTACCCGCACCCCGAGGTCGGCGGCGACCGGCGCCACCGCTGCGAGCCGGCGCGCGGCGACCGCGTCCGCCTCCTGCGACTCGGTGTCGCCTCCGCCGGGGAACACCCGCACGTAGGAGGCCCCCAGATCGGCCGCGAGGGTCATCGCAGCGCCGATCTCGTCGAGCACCGGCTGGTCGTCCCCGGGCGCGGCCACCTTGGCGTAGGCGGCCACGGTGAGGATCTCGACCCCGGCCTTGCCGAACTGCTCCACCACGTCGGCGCGTTCACCGGCCGAGAGACCGGGGTGGACCGGTTCCTCGTCACTGGCACGCAATTCGACGCCGTGGAAGCCGTTTTCCGTCGCGAGCCGCACCACCTGCTCGATGGGCAGGGCCGGGACGCCGAGAGTGGAGAAGGCGAGTTTCATTCGCCGGACACTAGGCACCGCTTCCTGCCGGGTCAACCGCGTTCGGCCCCGCCCGACCCGTGTTCAGCCCCTGCTCGGCACCTGTTCAGCCGCGAACGATGCCCTGCGCGCGGGCCGCCGCCAGCCAGTCGGGGAACTCCGCCATGAGCTGGTCGTACAGCACCGCGTCCGATATCGATCGCGGGTCCTTGCCCGCGGGGAAGAACCCCGCGTTGTCCACCACCCGTTTGGCGGGTACCGGCAGTTCGTCCAGCCGCCGCAGGAAGCGGAATTCGTCGTCCCCGAATCCCACGAACTGCCAGAAGATCGGCAGCTTCGCCGCCTTGCACAGCACCTCGATGGTCGCGCCCTTGTTGATCGGCCCGCCGTCGGTCTGGAACACCACGAACGCGGGCGCCGTCGACCCCGACCGCTGATAGTGCTCGATGACCGCTTCCATGGCAGCCGCGTAATTGGTGCGACCCATATGGCCGTACGCCTCATTGAGCTTGTTGATCCGGCCGCCGTACCGCGTCAGCGACACCTCGTCCACACCGTCGACCTCGGTGGAGAAGAACACGACGGGGACGATGCCGTCGTCGTCGAAATGCGCGGCCAGGCCGAGTGTCTGCTCGGCGAGATGCTGGACGGTGCCGTCGTTGTAGAACTCCCGCATGCTCCCCGAGCGGTCGAGCACCAGATAGACCGCGGCGCTTTCGCCCGACAGCCGGTGCTTGTCCAGGCTGACGGCCGCCTGCTTGTAGAGGCTGACCAGACCGGGCGCGGTCTGCTCCACCTTCTGCATCGAAATCGCCATGGAATCCCCCTATACCGTGTCTGCGATGTCGTGTCGGCCCTGCGGCGCTTTCCCCTACAGCGCCAAGTGCCAGTCCTGCCCCATGAGTTCGCGGCCGAAGCTGTGATGCCGCTGCTCCGCGACGAGTTCGAATCCCGCGCGCTGATAGATCGTTCGGGCGCCGGCCAGTATGTCATTGGTCCACAGGACCAGATCGGTGTAGCCGGCGGAGCGGGCGAAGGCGATGCATTCGTCCACCAACAACTTGCCTATGCCGTGTCCCCGGGCGGCCGGATCGACCAGCAGCAGCCGTAGCCGCGCGGTGCCCGGCTCCTTGTCGCGTACACAGAAGACGCAGCCCGCCCGCTGTCCGTCGAGTTCGGCGATCCACACCGCGTCGCGCTCCGGATCGCGATGGGCGGCGAAGTCCGCGACGATCTGGGCGACCAGCGCCTCGTACTCCTCGTTCCACCCGAACTCCGTCGCGTAGACCTCCGCGTTGCGCTCGATGGACCACCCCAGATCGCCGGGGCGCGCGCCGCGCAGCACGACCCGCGACGCGGACGGCTCGCCGCCGGTGGCCGGGGCACGGCCGTCGCCACCGCTGTCGCCGCTGACGGTGTTGTCGCGCAGTATTTCCCGAACCGTCCGCATCGCCTCGGACAGCCGCGGCCGGTCCTGCGGACGTATGCGGTCCACCAGCGAGCCCACGGCTTCCTCCGACCGCTCCTCCAGCAGCGACGCGGCCTGCCTCCCGTGCGTGGTCAGCTCTATCCGCTGCCGCCTGGCGTCCTGTTCTGACGGGCCGCGGGTGACCAGTTGCCGCTCCTCGAATTTGGCCAGCATCCGGCTGAGATGGCCCGCGTCAAGCGACAACTCCACCCGCAGGTCGGCCGCGTCGGTCCGCGGGGCGTGCGCCAGCTCGTACAGCACGCGCGCCTCGGTGAGGGTGAACGGTGTGTGCAGGTGGCGGCTGTAGTCGAGCGCACCGATCAGGTTGGTGTAGAAGCGGTTGAATTCGCGGATCTCCCGGACGGCCATGATCAATCCCCCATTTTCTTTGCCCGAGTCAAAGGTAGGCGGATGCGGGGCCGGGCGGAAGACCCCTCCGAAACCTGTGGATAACTTCAGTCGGACCTGCCCGACGGCGGCGCGGTCGACCCGCGGACCATGAGTTCCGTACGGATCGTGGCGACCCCGCCCGGCGGCGGGGACAGCCGCCCCATCACCAACCGCCCGGCTCGCGCGCCCGCCTCCTGCAAGGGAATGCGGACCGTCGTCAGGGCCGGGGAGACATCGGCGCTGAACGGCAGATCGTCGAATCCGGCGACCGACACGTCACCGGGAATGCTCAGCCCCTGGTCCCGCAGCGCCGCGCACACGCCGAGCGCGACCGTGTCGTTCGCGGCCACGATCGCGGTCAGACCCGCGTCCCGCCGCAGCAGTTCGAGCGCTGCGTCGTAGCCCGACGCCCGGTCGTACGTCCCGTGCACCGTCAGCCGCTCCGCGTACGCGTCCGGATCCGAGGTGATCCGGGTGCCGCTCGCGGCCAGGGCCGCACGGTGGCCCTCCAGCCGGTGCCGGGAGGTGCTGCGCTCGACCGGCCCCGTCACGTAACCGATTCTGCGGTGGCCCAGGGACAGCAGGTGCTCGGTCAGCCGCCGCGCGCCGCCGCGGTTGTCGAAGGCGACGGTGGCCGCGACGAGCCCGCTGTCCGGCAGGGTCAGCGGGGGACGGCCGCACAGCACGACATTGGCGCCGGACGCGGCGAGCCGGGTGAGCCGTGCGGTGACCGCCGCCGTGTGCTCCGCGCTCTCCACGGCGCCCCCGGTGAGGACCACGCCCGCCGCGCGCTGGCGTTCGAGCAGCGTGAGATAGGTGAGTTCGGCCTCGGGGGATCCACCGGTGTTGCACACGACGGCGAGCTTGCCGCCGCCCGGCGCCGCGCCCGCGCTGATCTCGGCCTGGACGGCGCTCGCGATGAGCCCGAAGAAGGGGTCGGCGACATCGTTGACGAGGACGCCGACCAGGTCGGAGGTGGCGGCGGCGAGGGCCCGCGCCTGGCCGTTGACGACATAGTCCAGTTCGGCGACGGCGCGCCTGACCCGCTCCCGAGTGCTTCCCGCGACCGGGTAGTTGCCGTTCAGAACACGGGAAACGGTCGCCGACGACACTCCGGCGCGCGCCGCCACATCGGCCAGAGTCACTGCCATCTCGGTCCGGTCCTTCTGCAGGGGGCGGTGGGCGCGAGGGGCGCCGTGAGGTGCGCGTTCCCGCTCGCAGGGGCACATGGTCTCACTTCGTGGACGCGAGGGGGAGCGGTGGCGCATGTGAGAGAAAGCGCTTCCATTCACCACCAGGAGACTCTTGTCGAACGCAGGCCGTAGCAGCTAGCGTAAACGAGCAGAAAGCGCTTGCTATTGCCGTGCTGGTGACCGTGGACGCGTTCCCTGCACCCGGCAGCGACGAGAGGACTTGTCACGTGACACGCAGGACAGTGCGGATCGCCATGAACGGCGTCACCGGGCGGATGGGATACCGGCAGCACCTGGTCCGCTCCATCCTGAGCCTGCGTGAGCAGGGCGGACTCGACCTCGGCGACGGCACCACACTGTGGCCCGAGCCGATCCTGCTGGGCCGGCGCGAGCACGCGCTGCGGGCCATGGCCGAGCGGCACGGCATCGAGCACTGGTCGACCGACCTCGACGCCGTCCTCGCCGACCCCTCCGTCGACATCTATTTCGACTCGCAGGTGACCGCGGCCCGCGAGACCGCGCTGAAGGCGGCCATCGCCGCGGGCAAGCACATCTACTGCGAGAAGCCCACCGCCACCTCACTCGACGGAGCGCTGGAACTAGCCCGGCTCGCCACATCCGCGGGCGTCAAGCACGGCGTCGTGCAGGACAAGCTCTTCCTGCCGGGCCTGCTGAAGCTCAAGCGGCTCATCGACGGCGGCTTCTTCGGCCGGATCCTGTCCATCCGCGGCGAATTCGGCTACTGGGTCTTCGAAGGCGACTGGCAGAGCGCCCAACGCCCCTCCTGGAACTACCGCTCGGAGGACGGCGGCGGCATCGTGGCCGACATGTTCCCGCACTGGGAGTACCTGCTGCACGAGCTGTTCGGCCGGGTCCGTACCGTCCAGGCGCTGGCCACCACCCACATCCCGCAGCGCTGGGACGAGAAGGACAAGCCGTACGACGCCACCGCGGACGACGCCGCCTACGGTGTCTTCGAACTCGAGGGCGGCGCCGTCGCACAGATCAACTCCTCCTGGGCGGTGCGCGTCAACCGCGACGAATTGGTGGAGTTCCAGGTCGACGGCACGCTCGGCTCCGCGGTCGCCGGGCTGCGCAACTGCCGCGTCCAGCACCGTTCCGCCACGCCGAAGCCGGTGTGGAATCCGGACCTGCCCGCCACCGAGTCCTTCAGGGACCAGTGGCAGGAGGTCCCGGACAACGGCGACTTCGACAACGGATTCAAGGTCCAGTGGGAGCTGTTCCTGCGGCACGTCGCGCTCGACGAGCCCTGGCAGTGGGACCTGCTGGCCGGTGCCCGGGGCGTCCAGCTCGCCGAACTTGGCCTGGCCTCCTCCGCGCAGGGCCGCCGCTTCGAGGTTCCGGAGCTGGCGCTGTGAGCATCCTGCTGCCGGACGCGTCCGGTGAAACGCGCACCTATGTGCCGCGTTCGGAATCCGTCACCTATAGCGCGGATCTTCCGCTGCGCAGCCGTGTCGTGTACTCCGCCGCCCATGTCGTGGCCGACCCGCTGCGGACGGCGGCGGACGAGCCCGCGGCCGTCGACTGGGACGCCACTCTCGCCTTCCGCCGCCATCTGTGGTCGCACGGGCTGGGCGTGGCCGAGGCCATGGACACCGCGCAGCGCGGCATGGGGCTCGACTGGGCGGGCGCGGCGGAGCTGATCCGCAGGTCGGCGGCCGAGGCGCGCGCCGTCGGCGGCCGGATCGCCTGCGGTGTCGGCACCGACCAGCTCACCGGTCCCGCCGCCACACTGGACGAGGTCGCCGCCGCCTACGAGGAGCAGTTGGCGCTCGTCGAGGCGACCGGTGCGCAGGCCGTCCTCATGGCGTCCCGCGCCCTCGCCGCGGTCGCGAAGGGCCCTGAGGACTATCTGGAGGTGTACGGGCGGCTGCTGCGTCAGGCCGGCGACCCGGTGATCCTGCACTGGCTCGGCCCGATGTTCGACCCGGCGCTTGCCGGGTACTGGGGCAGCGACGATCTGGACGCGGCGACCGACACCTTCCTCGACGTCATCAAGGCCCACCCGGACAAGATCGACGGCGTGAAGATCTCGCTGCTCGACGCGCGGCGCGAGGTCGAACTGCGCCGCCGCCTGCCGCAGGGCGTGCGCTGCTACACCGGCGACGACTTCAACTACCCCGAGCTGATCGAGGGCGACGAACAGGGCTTCAGCCACGCGCTGCTCGGCATCTTCGACCCGCTCGCGCCCCTGGCGTCGGCGGCCGTCAGCGCCCTCGACACCGGGGACGCCGCCGGGTTCCGCCGCGTCCTCGACCCCACCGTCGAGTTGTCCCGGCACCTGTTCCAGACACCGACACGCTTCTACAAGACCGGTGTCGTCCTGCTCGCCTGGCTGGCCGGGCACCAGTCGCACTTCAGCATGGTCGGCGGTCTCCAGTCGGCCCGTTCCCTGCCGCATCTCGCCCGCGCCTACGAACTGGCCGACCGGATCGGCCTGTTCCCCGACCCCGGACTCGCCGGGGCTCGGATGCGCGGCCTGCTCGCCGTATACGGAGTGGACGCATGACCGTACCGACGTCGCATGACCCCGAGTCCTCCGCATCCGCCTCTCACGACGACGTGCACAGCGACGTGACCGGCGACCTCTCGCGGCTGAGCATCAACCAGGAGACCGTCAAGCAGTGGTCGCTGCCCGAGCTGGCCAAGGGGTGCGTGGCGGCCGGGATCGGCTCGGTGGGGCTGTGGCGGGCGCCGGTGCGGGAGTACGGCGTCGAGCGTGCCGCGGACCTGATGCGGGACAGCGGGCTCACCGTGACATCGTTGTGCCGCGGCGGATTCTTCACCGCGACCGACCCGGCGGAGCGGGCGACCGCGCTGGACGACAACCGCGCGGCGATCGACGAGGCGGCGACGCTGGGAACGGCCACCTTGGTGCTGGTTTCCGGCGGCCTGCCCGCGGGCGACCGCGACATCGCCGCCGCCAGGGAGCGGGTCGCCGACGCGATCGGCGAGCTGGCGCCCTACGCGGGGGAGCGCGGGGTACGGCTCGCGATCGAGCCCCTGCACCCGATGTACGCCTCCGACCGGTGTGTGGTCTCCACGCTCGGCCAGGCGCTGGACATCGCCGAGCGCTTCCCCGCGGACCAGGTGGGTGTCGTGGTCGACACCTATCACCTGTGGTGGGACGACATGGTGCCTACGCAGATCGTCCGGGCCGGAGCGGGCGGCAGGATCGCCTCCTTCCAGGTCGCCGACTGGGTGACGCCGCTGCCGGAGGGGGTGCTGCTGGGGCGGGGACAGCTCGGTGACGGCTGCGTCGACCTGCGGGGACTGCGTGAGCAGGTGGACGCGACGGGCTTTCGCGGGCCGGTCGAGGTGGAGATCTTCAACCCCGCGCTGTGGGCCAGGGACGGCGCTGAACTGGTCGCCCAGATCGCCGATCGGTACCTCCGGCACGTTCTCTGAAAAAACTTGAGAGATTACGCATCCGTCGTACAACCCTTCCGGGGGGTCGGTGGTCTTACTGGGCATCAAGGCTCCTGGGAGGGGTTTCACGGAGCCGAGAGGGAAATGCGCCCGAGGGGGGCTTCGGGGGTAGCAGGGGGGAAACGAAAGAGGTCCGGCCTTGTGCCGGACCTCTTTCGTTTCTCTGTGCGGACGCTGTGACCGCCGGGGCGGCTCGCCGCGTCCGCCTCACTTCGCCCGGCGGGCCCGCTTGGCCAGTACCGTCGCCACCACGGGAATGAGCGTCTCCAGCGCCATCGTGACCGCCGCCACCGGAAGACCCGTCCGCTTCGACACCGCGCGGGCCGTCGGCGCGGTCGCCTTGCGCAGCACCGTGGTGAGCAGACCGCCGCCCACGCCCGTGCCGAGCCCCGCGAAACCGGCGACCCCGGTGAGCGGCTCCGGTTCCGAGGCGGCCTGCTCCAGCGCCTGGCTCAACTCCGCGGTCCCGCCCGGTGTCACCGCCTCGTCCGTGACCACACCGGTCAGCGAACCGACCGAGGCGCCCACGACCTGCCGAGCCGCGTCCGTGTCCGTGCCGAGCCGATCGGCCAGTTCCTGAAGCCGCTCGTCACCCAGCTCGGTCAGCACTTCGTCCTGCAGCGGTCGGTCGCTCATGTGCCGGACGCTACGCGGGCGCGCGAGCGGCGGCCCCCGGAGTTCGGCCGAACGCGTGAAGGGCCGCAGCCGGGTGGCCCGAGCGGCGTTGTCCACAGGGGGAGTTGCCGCCGGAGAGTTATCCACAGGGCGGCAACGGGGTGTCCGAGCCAACCGGTACCTTCGGAACAGATCACCAACGGGAGGGCCGGGAAAGGAGGCCGGGCATGGGCGAGTCGGGGCTGGCCGTGCTGGACGGCGTCCTGGAACGGATCACGTACGCCAACGAGGACACCGGGTACACGGTCGCGCGGGTGGACACCGGCCGTGGCTCGGGGGATCTGCTGACGGTCGTCGGCGCGCTGCTGGGGGCGCAGCCGGGGGAGTCGCTGCGGATGCACGGCCGCTGGGGCTCGCATCCGCAGTACGGCAAGCAGTTCAGCGTCGAGAACTACACGACGGTGCTGCCGGCCACGATCCAGGGGATACGCCGCTACCTGGGATCGGGGCTGATCAAGGGCATCGGGCCGAGGATCGCGGAGCGGATCGTCGACCACTTCGGCACCGGCACGCTGGAGATCATCGAGGGCGAGCCGAAGCGGCTGATCGAGGTGCCGGGGCTTGGCCCCAAGCGCACCAAGCTGATCGCCGCCGCGTGGGAGGAGCAGAAGGCGATCAAGGAGGTGATGGTCTTCCTCCAGGGAGTGGGGGTGTCCACTTCCATCGCCGTGCGGATCTACAAGGGCTACGGGGACGCGTCGATCTCCGTGGTGAAGAACCAGCCGTACCGGCTGGCCGCCGAGGTCTGGGGGATCGGCTTCCTGACCGCGGACCGGATCGCGCAGGCGGTCGGGATACCCCACGACAGCCCGGAGCGGGTCAAGGCGGGATTGCAGTACGCCCTGTCGCAGGCCACTGACGGCGGCAACTGCTATCTGCCCGAGGAACGGCTGATCGCGGACTCGGTGAAGCTGCTCCAGGTCGACACGGGGCTGGTGATCGACTGCCTGGGCGAGCTGGCCGAGGAGGAGGGCGTCGTCCGGGAGAGCGTGCCCTCGCCGGACGGGCACGAGGAACAGGTGAAGGCCGTCTACCTGGTCCCCTTCCACCGGGCCGAGATATCGCTCGCCGCCCAGTTGCTGCGGCTGCTGCGCGGACCGGAGGACCGGCTGCCCGCCTTCCGGGACGTGGAGTGGGACAAGGCGCTGGCCTGGCTGGCGACCAGGACGGGGGCCGATCTCGCACCGGAACAGCAGGAGGCGGTACGGCTGGCGCTGACCGAGAAGGTCGCCGTGCTCACCGGCGGCCCCGGCTGCGGCAAGTCGTTCACCGTGCGCTCGGTGGTGGAGCTGGCGCGCGCGAAGAAGGCCAAGGTGGTGCTGGCCGCCCCGACCGGCCGCGCCGCCAAGCGGCTGGCCGAGCTGACCGGTGCCGAGGCCTCGACCGTGCACCGGCTGCTGGAGCTGAAGCCGGGCGGCGACGCGGCGTACGACAAGGACCGGCCGCTGGACGCGGATCTGGTGGTGGTCGACGAGGCGTCGATGCTCGACCTGCTGTTGGCGAACAAGCTGGTGAAGGCGGTGCCGCCGGGCGCGCACCTGCTGTTCGTCGGCGATGTGGACCAGTTGCCGAGCGTCGGCGCGGGTGAGGTGCTGCGTGACCTGCTCGCGGCGGACGGCCCCGTGCCCGCCGTGCGGCTCACACGTATCTTCCGGCAGGCCCAGCAGTCCGGGGTGGTGACCAACGCGCACCGGATCAACTCCGGTGTCCCGCCGCTCACTCAGGGCCTGCCCGACTTCTTCCTCTTCGCCGAGGAGGACTCGGAGGAGGTGGCCAGGCTGACCGTGGACGTGGTGGCCCGCCGCATCCCGGCCCGGTTCGGGCTCGACCCGCGCCGGGACGTCCAGGTGCTCGCGCCGATGCACCGGGGTCCCGCGGGCGCGGGCGTGCTCAACGGACTGCTCCAGCAGGCCGTCACCCCGGCGCGGCCCGACCTGCCCGAGCGCCGGTTCGGCGGCCGGACCTTCCGGGTCGGCGACAAGGTCACGCAGATCAGGAACAACTACGACAAGGGCGCGAACGGCGTCTTCAACGGCACGGTCGGTGTGGTCACCGGGCTGGACAACGTCGAGCAGCGCCTCACCGTGCACACCGACGAGGACGAGGAGATCCCGTACGACTTCGACGAGCTGGACGAGCTGGCCCACGCGTATGCGGTGACGATCCACCGCTCGCAGGGCAGCGAGTATCCGGCGGTGGTGATCCCTGTCACCACCAGTGCCTGGATGATGCTGCAGCGCAATCTGCTCTACACCGCTGTGACCAGGGCGAAGCGGCTCGTCGTGCTGGTCGGATCGCGTCGCGCCATCGGTCAGGCGGTGCGGACGGTGTCGGCGGGAAAGCGCTTCACGGCTCTCGACCACCGGCTGTCCAGGGGCGCAAAATAGGCACTGAGTGCCACCTTTCGGCCCGATGGCCGACCCCGAGTGCACACGCCAGTGCCAAATGGGGGACAGTGGACCTCGTCAGGGCACCTCGAAGAAGAGGCAACACCGTCGGTGAGGGAATGACGTGAGCGACAAGTCTGTAGTACTGCGGTATGGGGACGGCGAGTACAGCTACCCGGTGGTTGACAGCACCGTCGGTGACAACGGCTTCGACATCGGCAAGCTGCGCGCCGACACCGGGCTGGTCACCCTGGACAGCGGTTACGGCAACACTGCGGCCTACAAGTCCGCGATCACCTTCCTCGATGGTGAGGAAGGCATCCTGCGCTACCGCGGCTACCCGATCGAGCAGCTCGCCGAGCGCGGAAGCTTCCTGGAGACCGCCTACCTGCTGATCAACGGCGAACTGCCGACGGTCGACGAGCTGGCCGAGTTCAAGGGCGAGATCACCCAGCACACCCTTTTGCACGAGGACGTCAAACGGTTCTACGACGGCTTCCCCCGTGACGCCCACCCGATGGCGATGCTGTCGTCCGTGGTGAGCGCGCTGTCGACCTTCTACCAGGACAGCCACAACCCGTTCGATCCCGAGCAGCGCCACCTCTCCACGATCCGGCTGCTCGCCAAGCTGCCGACCATCGCGGCGTACGCGTACAAGAAGTCCGTCGGTCAGCCGGTGGTCTACCCGCGCAACGACCTCGGCTATGTCGAGAACTTCCTGCGCATGACGTTCTCCGTGCCGGCCGAGGAGTACGAGCTCGACCCGGTCGTGGTCAGCGCCCTCGACAAGCTCTTCATCCTGCACGCCGACCACGAGCAGAACTGTTCGACGTCGACGGTCCGGCTGGTCGGCTCCTCGCAGGCGAACCAGTTCGCCTCGATCTCGGCCGGTATCAGCGCGCTGTGGGGCCCCCTGCACGGCGGCGCCAACCAGTCGGTGCTGGAGATGCTGGAAGGCATCCAGGCCGACGGCGGCGACGTGGACGCCTTCATCCGCAAGGTGAAGAACAAGGAAGACGGTGTGAAGCTCATGGGCTTCGGACACCGCGTCTACAAGAACTTCGACCCCCGGGCGAAGATCATCAAGTCGGCCGCGCACGACGTCCTGTCGGCGCTCGGCAAGTCCGACGAGCTTCTGGACATCGCGCTCAAGCTCGAAGAGCACGCGCTCGGCGACGACTACTTCGTCTCGCGCAAGCTGTACCCGAACGTGGACTTCTACACCGGCCTGATCTACCGGGCCATGGGCTTCCCGACCAGCATGTTCACCGTGCTGTTCGCCATCGGGCGGCTGCCCGGCTGGATCGCCCAGTGGCACGAGATGATCAAGGAGCCCGGCTCCCGCATCGGCCGTCCGCGGCAGATCTACACGGGCGTCGAGATCCGCGACTACGTGCCCGTCGAGGGCCGCTGAACCACGGGCTGAGCCTGGCCCCACCACGCATGAAGAAGCGCCCCGCGCTGGATCCCCCCACGGGTCCGGCACGGGGCGCTCCCGTTCCCGGAACGGATCCCCCCACGGGTCCGACCGGGCGTCTTTCGGCGGCTGCGCCGTGCCGGGACGACTGCGGCCCGGGAGGGCCGCTCAAAGCTCCCCGGACATCGCCCCGGCGACGCATTCCCGGGCCGTCCCCCAAGACAGCCCGTTCCGCAGCCCCCCACCGGCTCCGCCGGGAGCGCGGTGCTCAAGACATAAGACCCACGAACCACCGTAATGGTTACGTTCCAAGCCCTGTGATCTACGTCTCTTCGAAAGGGGGCGTTTTCGCAGGCTACCCCGCTCGCGGGCGGTATGGGGCGATCCCGTAGCGTGCTGTCTCCTCATGAGGGGCGGAGTACATGGCACAGAACGGGACAGCGGGCCGCAGCGTCGTCGTGACCGGCGGGGGTACGGGCATTGGTCGGGCGATCTCGATCCGCTTCGCCGAGGAGGGCCACCACGTCACGATCGTCGGCCGTCGCCGTGAGGTCCTGCACGCCACCGCGGAGGAGCTGCGCCGGGAGCGCGGCCTGGACGTCACCCCGGTCGCCTGCGACCTGGCCGACCCCGACGACGTCGAGGCGGCGCTCCGGCACCTGCCCGAGCAGGTCGACGTCCTGGTGAACAACGCGGGCAGCCGGGAACTGGCGATCGGCGCGGGCCCGCACGGGGTGCTCGCCCGCTGGCGCGGCGACTTCGAGCGCAATGTGCTGACCGCGGTGCTGCTGACCGAATCGCTGCGGGACCGCTTCACCGACAGCGGCCGGGTGGTCACGGTCACCTCGGTGGCCGCGCTGCGCGGCGGCGGCTCCTACGGGGCCTCCAAGGCCGCCCTGCACGCCTGGAACCACTCGCTGGCCGCCCAGCTCGGCCCGCAGGGCGTCACGTGCAACATCGTGGCGCCCGGCACCGTGGCGGGCACCGAATTCTTCGGCTCGCGGCTCAATGACGCCGAGCTGACCCGGCGGGCCGGGCGCACGCTCGTGGGCCGCGTCGGCCACCCCGCCGACGTGGCGGCGGCCGTGCTCTTCCTCGCGTCCCCCGAGGCCGGCTTCATCACCGGCGAGATCCTTCAGTGCAACGGCGGCGAACTGCTCGGCCGGTGACCGGGTGGTCCCTGCGCTCCGGAGGCCCTGTGCTCCGGAGGCCCAGTGCGCCGGGAGCATTCCGCGTTCCGTGACAGGCGCGCCCGTACTCCCTGAGGAGTAGCCCGACTGGACCCTCAGGATGAATTCTCCTGGGAGCCCCCGAGGAATCCCCTGATCCACGGGAAACCCCCTTGCCCCGTCCCACCGGCCGCTGTCAGTTTTGAAGCCCGGGGGCGGGAAGAGGGGCGGTGGAATGGACGTTGCACTGAACGTGTCGTCACTGGACTTCACCTCGGGTCTCGCTGAGTACCTGCGAGGTGGACACGTCTTCTGGGCATACGCGGTACTGGCCCTCACCACGGCCCCGCCGCTCGTGCCCAACTCGGTGCTGCTCGTGACCGGCGGAGTGATGGCGGCCGAGGGACGGCTGGACATCGCCCTCGTGCTGCTGGTGGTGGCGGGCAGCGCGGTCCTCGGCGACATGCTGATCCACCGCACTGGCCGGGCGCTCAGCGGCCGTGTCCTGGCCCGCATGGAGCGCAACGAACGCCGGGCGGCGCTGCTCAGATGGGCCGCCCTGCGGATACAGCGGCACGGTGTGCCCTTTGTGATCGGCGTGCGCTTTCTGCCCAGCGGCCGAGTGATAGGCGGTCTCGCGGCGGGTGTCGTGCGCTATCCCGCCCGGCGTTACGCGGTGGGCGCGGGTGTCGCGGAGGCCGTCTGGGCCAGCTATTCCGTCGGAGCCGGTTATTTCAGCGGCAAAGCCGCTTCCAACTCCTTCTTCGCCCTCTGCCTGGGGCTCGGTATATCGATGCTCGTCGCCGGTATCGGCACATTGGTGCAGTGGGTCTCGCGGGCGCGTGAGCGCCGCGATCCACGCCTGGTGGGGGAGCGCGAGGCGACCCGGCCTCCCTCGATGGTGGTACGGGCGTCCTTCGCGGGTGACGCGGTGGTCGTACCGGGACCCTCCGGCGGTGGTGGTACGGGACCGGCCGGTGGCCTGCCCGCGGGACCAGGGGCAGCGGCCACCACCACGTCGACATCCGTCACAGGCGCCACTGTCGCGCGCACAAGTCCGCCACCGGGCAAGGACCGGGGCGGATTTCCCTGTTTCTCGGCCGGCCGCGGCAAGTAGCCGTCGGCCGCGTCCCCGGACCCGGAGTCAGCGCGCGGCGGCGGTGTCCGTGCTGTCTTCTGGGCTCCTGTCCGGGGCGGCGCCCTTGTCCGGGGCGGCGGCTGCGGCGGGGGCGGCGGCCGTGTCCGGGGCGGTGACCGCCCCGGTGCCCAGGTAGGGCGCCAGATAGCGGTAGAGCATCCCCTTCATCTCCCGCGCGTACGCGTCCCGTTCCTCGCCCTCGTGCTGGACGACGAGGTCGAGTCCTGCCTTGAACATCGCGAAGGACATCTGCGCCACAAGCGTGCGTTCCGCTGTGGACAGCGACGGCTGACGGACGCCGAGCAGTTCGGTGAGGCGCGCGAGCAGTGACGCGTGCAGCTCGTCGTGGCCCTCGGCGACCTTGCCGGGAGTGTCCGGGCCCTTGATCAGGGCGAGGAAGGCCGGGTTGGCGCAGTTGAACTCGATGAAGGGGCCGGCGACGGCGTCGATCATCTCGTCCAGCGGCAGCAGGGCGTTCTCGACGGTGAAGACCCGGCCGTGGGCGGCTTCCATCTCCTTGGCGAGCTGGCTGCCCAGCTCGACGGCGATGGCCTCCTTGTTCGGGAAGAACTGGTAGAGCGTGCCCGGCGACACCCCTGCCTCGCGGGCGATCGCGTTGGTGCTGGACGCCGTGTAGCCCAGCGCGCAGAACACGCTCGCGGCGGCCTGGAGGAGCTGTGTGACACGCCGCTCGCCGCGGGCCTGCCGACGGCGCGGCTGCCGCTCTTCCGCCTCGGACACGGTGACTCCCCAGGGGTATTGACAAACACGAGCGGTCACTCGCATTCTTGAAACGCGAGCGACAGTTCGCATTTGCGATTCTACGTCGCACTACGGGGAGAGGACACCTTTTGTCATGGCTGATGTCAACCACGACTCCGAGGTCGGGGGCTGGACGCGGGCCGTCACGGCCCGGCCCAGGCTGACGCTGCTGCTCGCCCTCCTCTTCACCGCGCTCGCGGTCGTCGCCGGGCGAGGCGTGGCCGACCGGCTGGCCAGCGGCGGCTGGGAAGCGCCCGACTCCGAGTCCTCGTACGCGACCGCGGCACTCGCCGACCACTTCCCAGCCTCCCAGCCCAATCTGGTCCTGCTGGTCGACGCCAAGGGCGCGGGAGTCGACAGCCCCGCCGTGGCCGCGCAGGGGCAGGAGCTGGCCCGCAAGCTCGCCGCCGATCCGGCCGTCACCGGCGTCACCTCCTACTGGGGCACCCACGCGCCGGTGCTGCGCGCCAAGGACGACGGCTCGGCGATGATCACCGCCCGGCTCAAGGGCGACGACGACGCGGTGGCCACCGCCGTCAAACGGATCGCCCCCGCCTACCGCGGGGAGCACGGACCGGTCGACGTGAGCGTCGGCGGCTCGGCCGCCGTCCGGCACGAATTGCAGAGCACCATCCAGGACGACCTGGTCAAGGCCGAGATGATCGCCCTGCCCGTCACCCTGATACTGCTCGTCATGGTCTTCGGCAGCGCCATCGCCGCACTGCTGCCCCTGGGCGTCGGCATCATCGCGATCCTCGGCACCAACGCGGTGCTGCGCGCCATCACCTCGTTCACCGACGTCTCGGTCTTCGCGCAGAATCTCACCACCGCGCTCGGCCTCGGCCTCGCGATCGACTACGCCCTGTTCATCGTCCGCAGATTCCGCGAAGAGCTGGCGACCGGACTCACCCCGCGCGCGGCGGTCGGAGTGACCCTGCGCACCGCGGGCCGCACCGTCCTCTTCTCGGCCCTGACCGTCGCCGCCTCGCTCGCCGCGATGCTCGTCTTCCCGCAGTACTTCCTGCGGTCCTTCGCCTACGCGGGGATCGCCGTGGTGCTGCTGGCCGCCGCCGCGGCGCTGATCGCGCTGCCCGCCTGCCTGGTCCTGCTCGGAGACCGGGTCAACGCGCTGGATCTGCGCAAGGTACTGCGCCGCAGGCCCGCGAGCGACCCCGGCGCGGGATACGCCGCCTTCGCCCGGCTGGTGATGCGCAGGGCGCCGCTCTTCGCGATCGGCGCGGTCGCGGGCCTGCTGCTGCTCGGGCTGCCCTTCCTCCAGGTGCGCTTCGGCGCCGCGGACGACCGGCAGTTGCCCGCGGCGGCCGAGTCCCATGTGGTGCAGCAGCACATCCGCCAGGAGTTCCCCGGCAGCCCCGACGGCGCCATCACGGTGCTGGCCGAAGGCGCCGACCGGTCCCAACTGGCCGGATACGAGAAGCGGGTGGCCGCCCTGCCCGGCGTGGTCCGGGTCGAGGGGCCGGTCGTCGCCCGGGACTCAGGCGCCGCCTACATGACGGTGCTGTCCACGAGCGAGGCGGTGGACGCCGGCACCCAGCACCTGGTCGGCGCGATCCGCGCCGTGCCCACGGACTTCAAAGCCTCGGTGACGGGCCAGGCCGCCGTTCTGGTGGACACCAAGGACACCATCGGCCAACGGCTGCCATGGGCGGCCGGGATCATCGCCCTGGTCACCTTGCTGCTGGTCTTCCTGCTCACCGGCAGCGTGATCATCCCGCTCCAGGCGGTGCTGCTCAACGCGCTGAGTCTCACCGCGATGTTCGGCGCGGTGGTGTGGGTCTTCCAGGACGGTCATCTGTCCGGACTGCTGGGCTTCACGGCCACCGGCAGCATCGAGACGACCCTGCCGGTGCTGATGTTCTGCGTAGCCTTCGGACTCTCCATGGACTACGGGGTGTTCCTGCTTTCGCGGATCAAGGAGGAGTACGACCGGGGCGGCGACCACCAGGCGTCCATCGAGTTCGGGCTCAAGCGGACCGGCGGACTGATCACGGCGGCGGCGGTGATCCTGGCCGTGGTGATGGTCGCGATCGGCACGTCGCGGGTGGCCAACACCAAGATGCTGGGGCTCGGCATCGCGCTCGCGGTGCTCATGGACGCGATGGTGGTCCGCACCCTGCTGGTGCCCGCGGTGATGCGGCTGACCGGGCGGGCCACCTGGTGGGCGCCGCCGGTGCTGCGCCGCTTCCACGACCGGTTCGGCATATCGGAGAGCGGCGGCCAGGAGGCGGCGGAGGGCACGAAGGCCCCGCACTCCTCGCGGGAGCGGCGGGACCCCGAGCCGGCCACGCGGAACTGAGGCTCAGTCCGGATCCCGGCGGCCGCGGTTTCCCGGCCGCCGGGCACTCCAGGCCCTGACGGTATCGGCGTACCAGAAGGGCTTGCCGCCCTCGACGACATCGGGCGGCGGGAGATGCCCGTGCTTCCGGTAGGAGCGGACGGTGTCGACCTGTACGCGGATGTGCGCGGCGATCTCGGCGTACGACCACAGGGTCCGGTCGGTCATCCCAGGTACCTCCGTACGGCGGGGCTGCTGTTGATCAGCACCTTCGTCCGGCCAACGACAGGTGAGCGTCACCGCATGGGCTTGTTGATCTTCTGTGACACGGAACCCGCGTAACGGTGACAAATGTGGCGAACGGGTAACGACCGCGCAGGTCGTCCGGACCGTGGCGGTGAAAGGGGGCACGATGGCGGGCTGAGACCGGAGGAAATCCGCGAGCGGGCAATCCGCCCACCCCTCGGCTCCGAATACCGGTCGGAGACTTGCGCGGGTGAGTCGGGACGGGATGGATCGCAGATGAGGGAAGCCGTACGGCTGGACGGCGTCGCAGGCGCCGGCCCCGACCTCCAGGAGCTGCTGGTCGCGGTCGCCCGCGGCGACGAGGCGGCGTTCGCCAGGGTCTACGACGCGGTGGCCGGGCCCGTGCTGGGGCTGGTGCGCTCGGTGCTGCGGGACCCCGCGCAGTCGGAGGAGGTCGCCCAGGAGGTGCTGGTCGAGGTCTGGCAGACCGCGACCCGCTTCCAGGCATCCCGCGGCAGCGCCATGACCTGGGTGATGACGCTGGCCCACCGTCGCGCGGTGGACCGGGTGCGTTCCGCGCAGGCGTCCTCCGACCGGGAGCACAAGGCCGCGCTGCTTGAGCACACCCCCGCCTTCGACGAGGTCGCGGAACAGGTCGAGTCACGGCTGGAGCGCGAGCAGGTGCGACGCTGTATGCGGACGCTCACCGAATTGCAGCGCCAGTCGGTGACGCTCGCCTACTACCAGGGATTCACCTACCGGGAGGTCGCCGAGTTGCTCGCGGCTCCGCTGGGGACCGTCAAGACCCGACTGCGGGACGGACTCATCCGCCTGCGCGACTGCTTGGGAGTGAGCGCATGACGACCGCCGATCTGCATACCCTCACCGGTGCGTACGCGGTGCACGCGCTGCCCGACGGTGAGCGGGAGGAATTCGAACGGCACATCGCCGACTGCTCGGCCTGTGCGCAGGAGGTCCGTGAGCTGTCCGCGACGGCCACCCGGCTGGCGCTGGCCGCCTCGGTCGTGCCGCCGCCGCACATGCGTGAGCAGGTGCTGCGCCGGGTCGCCGCCGTGCGGCAGGAGCCACCGGTCGTCACGCGGCAGGAGCGGCGCGGTCTCGCCGGATGGATGGCCGGGGCGCGGCGGCTGCCGCGTTACGCGCTGGCCGCGTGCATGGCGGGAGTGGTCGGGCTCGGCGGGGTGGCCGTCTGGCAGCACCAGGCCGCCGACGACGCGAGGCAGCGGGCGAATCAGGCCGAGCAGCGGGCGGGCGAGCTCTCCCAGGTGCTCTCGGCGCCCGACGCGGCGAGCACCACACGGAAGCTCAGCACCGGCACGACCGCGACCGTGGTGGTCTCCCGGAGCCTGGGCAAGGCCGCTTTCCTGGCCGCCGGTATGCCGACGCCGGCGGCCGGGAAGACGTACGAGCTGTGGTTCGACGACGGCGGGAAGATGCGGCCGGCGGGTCTGATGGACCCGTCAGCCACCGACCAGGCCGTGGTGCTGGACGGGCGGATCGACAACGCCTCCGGGGTGGGCGTGACGGTCGAACCGGCCGGCGGCTCGCAGCAGCCGACGAGTGCCCCGCTGGCGCTGGTGACGTTCCCGGCGGCGGCCCGTGCCTGAGACGTCGCGGACCGGGTCGTCCATCGCGCTGTTCACCGCGGACCTGCGGTTGCACGACAACCCCGTGCTGGCCGGGGCGGTGGCGGCGGCCGGGAGCGTGGTCCCGCTGTTCGTGGTGGACGAGGGCATCGCGCGGGCCGGATTCGCGGTGCCGAACAGGGCGGCGTTCCTCGCCGACTGCCTGGCCGACCTGGACGCGGGCCTGCGGGCGCGCGGCGGGCGGCTGGTCGTGCGGCGCGGCGACGTCGTCGAGGAGGTCGTCCGGGCCGTCGGCGACAGCAGGGCGCGGCAGGTGCACATCGCGGCCGGGGTGAGCGGTTACGCCCTGCGCCGCGAGGACCGGCTGCGCAAGGCCCTGGCGGAGGCGGGCTGCGAGGTGGTGGTGCACGAGGCCGTGGTCACCGCGGCCCCGCCCGGCGCCGTCACCCCCGTGGGCCGCGACCACTTCGCCGTCTTCACACCGTACTTCCGGCGCTGGGGCGCCGAGCCCCAGCGCCGCGTGCTGGACGCGCCGCGCAAGGTCACCGTGCCCGAGGACGTGAAGTCCGCCGCGCTGCCCTCCGCCGCCGAGTTGACCGGGCCGGGCGGCGGGCAGCCGTCGCCGGGCCTGCCGCCCGGTGGGGAGACGGCGGGTCGCAAGCTGGCGGGCAGTTGGTGGCGTTCGGGCCTGGAGGGTTACGCGGACCAGCACGACGACCTGGCGGGTGACGCGACCTCCCGGCTCTCGCCGTATCTGCACTTCGGGTGCGTGTCCGCGACCGAACTCGTCCACCGGGCGCGGTCGGTGAGCGGCCGGGGCGCGGAGGCGTTCATCCGGCAGCTCGCCTGGCGCGACTTCCACCATCAGGTGCTCGCCGCGCGGCCGGACGCGGCGCACCGCGACTACCGTTCCCGGCACGACCGTTGGCGCACCGCCCCCGAGGAGGTCACCGCCTGGCGCGAGGGCCGCACCGGCTACCCCATCGTGGACGCCGCGATGCGCCAACTGCTGCACGAGGGCTGGATGCACAACAGGGGCAGGCTGCTCGTGGCGAGTTTCCTGACCAAGACGCTGTACGTGGACTGGCGGGTCGGCGCCCGGCACTTCCTGGACCTGCTGGTCGACGGCGACATCCCCAACAACCAGCTCAACTGGCAGTGGTCGGCGGGCACCGGCACCGACACCCGGCCCAACCGGGTGCTCAACCCGCTGCTCCAGGCGGCCCGTTTCGACCCGGACGGCGACTATGTGCGGCGCTGGGTTCCGGAACTGGCCGAGCTGGAGGGGGCGGCGGTGCACCAGCCGTGGAAGCTGTCGGGTCCGGAACGGGAGCGGTTCGACTACCCGGACCCGATCGTGGCGCTGAGCGAGGGTCACGCCCGCTTCTCGCGGGCCCGCGGCCTGGACGACTGACCGCGAACCGACCGAGCCACCGAGCCCACCGAAACCGCCGAACCGAGCGGAGCCGACCCACTCACCACGACCTGTGCCCCCAGCGGCCCGGCTGCCGCCGACTACGCCCGCCCGTCAACACCGCCCTTTCGCGGCGGCCACGGGAAGAAACCACTCGTCCGGGCGACGTATTCGGCGTAGCCGGGCCGCTGCGCCATGTGCCGTTCCAGCAGCGGCTTCCCGCTGCCCCGCAGGAGCAGGAAGCTGATGGTCAGCGGGCCGAGCACGGCCAGTACGACGGCGCCCGCCGCCGACGACCAGCGGGCGCCGTCGCACGCCAGCACGTACAGCCCCCACCAGACGCAGAAGTCGCCGAAGTAGTTGGGGTGCCGGGTCCAGCCCCACAGGCCGCGGTCCATCACCTGACCGCGGTGCGCGGGATCGGCCTTGAAGCGGGCGAGCTGGTGGTCGCCGACCGCCTCGAAGACCAGCCCGACCAGGCACAGCGCCGCGCCGACCGCCGCCGCCGGGCCGACGGACCCCGGCAGATAGCAGGCGACCTGCACCGGCAGCGACACCACGCACACCAGCAGACCCTGGAGCAGGTAGACGATCCGGAAGGCGTACCCGTTGCGGCGGTCGGCCGGGACCTTGGACAGCATCTTCTCGTAGCGAGGATCCTCGCCGTGGCCACGGCCGCGCCAGGCGATGTGCCCGGCCAGCCGCAGCCCCCACACCACGGTCAGGACGAGGACCAGCAGCCGCCGCCCGTCGCCACCGTGCCCCGAGGACAACCCGTACGACACGACGGCGACCGCCGCGAAGGCGGCGCCCCACGCCACGTCGACCACCCGGTGCATGCCCTTGGCCACCGCGACCGCGAAGGTCACCAGCATCACGGCGAGCGCCGCGCCCGCCGCCGCCGCGAGATTCACGCAGAATGCGCCCCACGGAAAGCCGTTCACCGGCCTGCCGCCGAGTCTTCCGCGTGCACGGCACCAGTCGGCCCCGATGCCCCGGTGGCCCCCACCGCCCCCTCCAGCACGAACTGCCGCACATCCAGGTACCCGGACCGGAAACCGGCCTCCGAGTAGGCCAGATAGAACGTCCACAGCCGCCGGAAGACCGCGTCGAAGCCGAGCGCCGCCACCTCGTCCGCGCACCGCGCGAACCGCTCGCGCCACAGCCGCAGCGTCTCCGCGTAGTGCGGTCCGAACGCCTCGGCGCTGACGATCCGCAGCCCGGTGGCCTCGCCGCTCACCTCGGAGATGGCCTCGGCGGAGGGGATCATGCCGCCGGGAAAGACGTACTTGTGGATCCAGGTGAAGGTGGGAAGGCTCACCAGCATCCGGTCGTGCGGCATGGTGATCGCCTGGAGTGCGATCCGGCCGCCGGGCGCGAGCCGCCGCTCCAGGGTGCGGAAATACTCCGGCCAGAACTCGTGGCCGACCGCCTCGATCATCTCGACGCTGACCACCGCGTCGTACTCGCCCTCGACCTCGCGGTAGTCGCGCAGCAGCACCTCGACACGGTCCTGGAGCCCGGCGGCGCGGACCCGTTCCAGCGCCAGTTCACGCTGCTCGCGCGAGAGCGTCACGCTCACCACACGGGCGCCGCGCGATGCCGCGCGCACCGCCAGCTCGCCCCAGCCGGTGCCGATTTCCAACAGCCGGGTGCCGGGACCGACCCCGGCCGCGTCCAGCAGCAGGTCGATCTTACGGTGCTGGGCGGCGGGCAGCAGGTGCTCGTCGGCAGGGAAGCCGCGGAAGACCGCGGAGGAGTACGTCATCGTCTCGTCGAGGAAGAGCGAGAAGAGGTCGTTGGACAGGTCGTAGTGCCGGTGGATGTTGTCGCGCGCGCCCTCGCGGGTGTTGCGCTGCGCTTCCGGCCGCCGCCTGGCCCACGCACCGCGCAGCCGTTGCAGGGACGGCGGTACGAGGGTGGCGACGTTGTCGGCGAAGACCGTGAGCACACCGGTCAGGTCGTCCGCGTCCCACTCCCCGGCCATGTACGACTCGCCGAAGCCGATCAGGCCCTCGGCGCCGATCCGGCGGAAGAAGGACCGCGGGTCGTGCACCCGCATCAGCGGGCCGCCGAGCCCCAGCGTGCGGGCGCCCTCGCCCGCGTCGTCGCCGTCCGGGCCCGCCAGCCGCACCCGCAGCGGCAGCCGTTCCAGCGCCCTGCGGACGAGGAAGGCCGCGACGGCCGCGCGCGCGGCCGAACAGCGGGGCGCCGCCGCGACGTCCGGCCAGCGCTCGGCGTCGACCGCCGCGCGCACCCTGGACGTCGACACGGGCGAGACGGCGGCCCCGGCAGTCACCGGGGCGGCCGGAGTGGATGACACGGTCACCGCATTCCCTCCTGAACGTGATGGCTTGGCCGCGGCCGTACGGGCAGGCCGCGCAGATACAGCAGAACACCGTGGAATCTGATCCCCGCGGAGACGAGGAGCGTCGACCACGGATGGCGTACAGCGGCCCGGAGCAGTCCGGCCGCGGTGGCCGGGCGGCGGTCGCCGCTCACGGTCGCGGTGAAGGGGCGTTTTCCGTCCAGTTCCAGATGGACCGTCACGGAAAGGCGGTTTCCCGGCTCCGGCACTCGCATGCGGTAGTCGCCCTCCACCGGGAAGAACGGGGAGACGTACAGCTCCTTGGCGGTCGAGGCACGGCCCTCGGCGTCCGGCGCCAGCAGATAGCAGTGCCGCTCGCCATAGGTGTTGTGGACCTCCGCGACCACATGGCGGGGCGTGCCGTCACGCGCGTGGCACCAGTACAGGGTCAGTGGGTTGAAGACATGGCCGAGGACACGGGCGTGCGTGAGCATCAGCACGCGGCCGTCCGCGGGGGCCGCCCCCTGCGCGGCGAGGAACCGGTCGAGCCCCGCCCTGACCGTGGGCGCCGTACCGCCGAAGTGGTCCCGCGCCCGGAAACCGGCCAGCGGGCGCAGCGGCAGCGGCAGTCGGGGCATGTGGTCCACGTCGACCAGCCACATATAGGTGCGCATGCGGAAGGAGTGCCGCACGGGGCGGTTACGGGCATGGGCGATCCGACAGTCGTACAGCGAAGGCGCCACCGCCTCCGCCACCACCGGAGCCGTCATGACCACTCCACCCCCAGCGCGCGCGCCGCCGCCACCCCGGAGGCGCAGCCGTCCTCGTGGAAACCCCAGCCGTGGTAGGCGCCCGCGTAGGCGACCACCGGCCCGTTCAGTTGGGGCAGCCGTCGCCGCGCGGCCACCGACTCCGGCGTGTACTGCGGGTGTTCGTACGCCATCCGGTCCCGTACGGCGGAGGGGTCGACCCGGTCGGCGCCGTTGAGCGTCACCACATACGTGTCGGCGCCGTCCAGCCGCTGGAGCCGGTTCATGTCGTAGCTGACCAGGACGGCGTCGGCGTCCGAGGCGCAGGACGGCATCAGGTAGTTCCACGACGCGCGGGCGCCGGACGCGCGCGGCAGCACGCCGGTGTCGGTGTGCAGCAGTGCGGGGTTGACGGTGTACGGGATCGCGCCCAGCACCTCGCGCTCGGCCGCGGTGGGCTCGGCGAGCAGGCTCAGCGCCTGGTGCGGGTGGACGGCGACGACCACCGCGTCGTAGCGCTCGGTGGTGCCGTCCTCGACGATGACCTCGGCGCCGCCGGGGACGCGGCGCAGCGCGGTCACCGGGCTGGAGGTGTGCACGGCGGACACTTCCTTGCCCACCCGCTCGACGTACGTACGGGAGCCGCCGGTGATCGTGCGCCAGGTGGGGGAGTCGCCGACGCTGAGCAGGCCGTGGTGGTCGAGGAAGCGGAAGAGGTAGCGGGCCGGGAAGTCCAGCGCGGTCGCGGGGGAGCAGGACCAGACGGCGGAGACCAGCGGGGTCATGAAGTGCTGGACGAAGTAGGGGGAGTAGCGGCCGTCGGCGAGGAATTCCCGCAGCGTGCGGTCGGTGGCGGCAGCGCGCGCACCCGTGTCCGTATCCGAGCCCGTATCCGCGGGAAAGCCCGAGCCCGCAGAAGAACCCGAGCCCGTATCCGCGGAAGAACCCGAACCCGCGTCGCCGCTCTCCGCGAGCAGCCGCCGCGCCCCGCGGTGGAAGGCCGTGACCTCGGTCAGCATCCGCAGATAGCGGCCCCGCAGCGCGTTGCGCGGCTGCGCGAAGAGCCCGCGCGGCCCGCGGGCCCCGGCGTACTCCAGGCCGCAGCCCTCGCACCGCACCGACATGCTCATCTCGGACTCCTGCGTGGCGACGTCCAGCTCGCGCAGCAGCCGCAGCAGATGCGGATAGGTGCGGGCGTTGTGCACGATGAAGCCGGTGTCGACACTCAGGGACCGGCCGTCGGGGTCGGCCACGTCGTGGGTGTCCGCGTGCCCGCCGAGCCGGTCGTCCGCCTCGTACAGGGACACGTCACTCGCGCGGTGCAGCACATGGGCGGCGGTAAGGCCCGCCACTCCGCTGCCTATCACCGCGATCCGACGTCGTTCGGCCGTCATGCGATCCCCTCGGTCAGTGCTCGATGTCCGGTGACACCCCGTGGTGCCCGGTGGCGCCCCGTGCCCGGTCGGTGTCCGGCGCGGCCGGAACGGCGACCGGCACCGGTGCGCCCTCACTGATCATTCGTGGCCGCCGCCGCCGCGGATTGGTGCGGGAGCGGAACGTTCCGGCGGTGATCTTCACGGTCCCCACCTGCGGCGGAACCCGTCGGTCCGGGGGACGCGGAATCCCGCACCAATCCGCCGGGCGAGTGGCCACGAATGCGGGATGTGACCGACCAGGAGACCATCAGCCCCGGCAGTGCGCTGGAGCCTCATCAGCCACATGGCCCGAGCGCCGCCGGCCGGCTGCTGAGGGTCGTACTCGGCGCGCTGAGCGGCCTGTTGGCCGCTGCCGCGTCGCTCGGTTTCGCCGAACTCGTCGCCGTGGCCGCCCGTCCCGAGGCCAGTCCGGTGACGGCGGTCGGCGGCGCGGTCATCGACCGCACACCGGTGTCCCTGAAGGACTACGCGGTACGGAACTTCGGCACCAACGACAAACTGGTGCTGCAACTGGGCATCGTCGCGATCCTGGCCCTCTTCGCCTTCGTGCTCGGCGTGTTCGCGCTGCGTTTCCGGCGCACGGGCTGCGCGGGCGTGCTGGCCTTCGGCGTCATCGGGGCGGTCGCCGCCTGGAGCCGTCCCGACCACCACCGGCTGGACGCGCTGCCGTCGATCGTCGGCGCGCTGCTCGGAGCGGCGGCGCTGTGGCTGCTGACACAGCGGCTCACGCTCCGCGCCGCACCGGCCGCGCGCGTGCCGGAACAGGCCGCCGCGCCGGAGACACCGACCGCTCCGTCCGCCGTGGAGCGCGCCTCGGAGGACGACGAGGACACCGCCGAGACCCCTCTGCCGCGAACGGAAACGCCCGCCCCGGAGGCCGGGCCCACCTCCCGCCCCGCGTTCGACCGCCGTGGCTTCGTGCTGGCCGCTGCCGCCACGGCTGCCGCGTCCGCGGGTGCGGGAGCCCTGGGCCGTACCCTCAACAACCGTCGCGGCGCCGTCGCGGTGGCCTCACGGAAGGCCATCGCGCTGCCCGCCCCCGCCTCCCGCGCCGCGGCCGTCCCGCGCGGGGCGGACCTGGGAATCCCCGGCCTGAGCGCGTTCACCACGCCGAACGCGAAGTTCTACCGCGTCGACACCGCCCTGGTCGTGCCGAAGATTGACGCCACCACCTGGCGGCTGCGCATCCACGGCATGGGCGTGGGCAAGGAGTTGACGCTCTCCTACGACGACCTGCTGCGCCGTGACCTGATCGAGCGGGACATCACGCTGACCTGCGTGTCCAACCAGGTCGGCGGACCGTACGTCGGCAACGCCCGCTGGATCGGCGTCCGGCTGGCCGATCTGCTGCGCGAGGCGGGGGTACGGCCCCCGTCGCGCGGTGGCACGGCGGACCAGCTGGTGGCGCACTCGGTGGACGGCATGGCCATCGGCTCACCGGTGGAGACCGTGCTCGACGGCCGTGACGCGATGCTCGCGCTCGGCATGAACGGCGAGCCGCTGCCCTTCGCGCACGGCTTCCCCGTCCGCATGCTGGTGCCCGGCCTGTACGGCTATGTGTCGGCCTGCAAGTGGCTGCGCGAACTCGAACTGACCACCTTCGACTCCTACGACGCCTACTGGGTCAAACGCAGCTGGTCGCGCGAGGCGCCGATCAAGACCGAGTCGCGGATCGACACCCCGAAGCCGTTCGCCAGTCCCAAGGCGGGCCGGGTGCCGGTGGCCGGGGTGGCGTGGGCGCAGCACCGGGGCATCGACCGGGTGCAGGTACGGGTCGACGGCGGCCGGTGGCAGACCGCCCGGCTCGCGGACGAGGACAGCACCGACACCTGGCGGCAGTGGCTGTGGGAGTGGGACGCCACGCCCGGCAGTCACACGCTGGAGGTCCGCGCGACGGACCGTGACGGCTACACGCAGACCGACCACCGCGTCGGCACCGTCCCGAACGGCGCGACCGGCTGGCACTCGGTGGTGGTCAGCGTCGACTGACCCGTCGGCGCGCCGACCATCCGACGACCTGTTCGCCTTCGAGCGGCCCGCCGCCCCCCGGACCATCTGCCTCCCCAACTCCCCGCCACAGACGACTTTTCCGCACGCACATGTCGCATAGACCGCACATATAGAGGAGAAAAACCATGTTCAACCTCCGCGCCCGCCGCATCGCCGTCGCCGTGACGGCCGCCGCCGTCCTGCCGCTGGCCCTCAGCGCCTGTTCGAGCGACGACAACAAGAAGGACGACTCGGCGGCGGCGAGCCCGTCCACCTCGGCGAGCGATCCGGCGATGGCGCCCACCAGCGACGCGCCGAGTGACGCCTCGACGAAGGACGCGCCCTTCGGGCCCGGCTGCGCCACCGTGCCCAAGAACGGCGCGGGCAGCTTCGACGGCATGTCCAAGGACCCGGTGGCGACCGCCGCCTCGCACAACCCGGCGCTGTCGACGCTGGTCGCCGCCGTCCAGAAGGCCGGTCTCGTCGACACCCTGAACAAC
This sequence comes from Streptomyces sp. NPDC088197, assembly GCF_044741185.1. Lineage (NCBI taxonomy): Bacteria > Bacillati > Actinomycetota > Actinomycetes > Kitasatosporales > Streptomycetaceae > Streptomyces > Streptomyces sp. NPDC088197. The sequence continues at coordinate 777,591 of NZ_JBIUSD010000003.1, read as the reverse complement.
GCCCAGAACATCACCGTCTTCGCGCCGACCAACGACGCCTTCGCGAAGATCCCGAAGGCCGACCTCGACAAGGTCCTCGCCGACAAGGCGATGCTCACCAAGATCCTCACCTACCACGTGGTCGGCGAGCCGGTGAAGGCGCCCGAGGGCCTGTCCAAGGGCACCTACACCACGCTGGAGAAGGGCACCCTGACGACCTCGGGCTCCGGCGAGGCGTACAAGGTCAACGACACGGCGAACGTGGTCTGCGGCAACGTCACCACCGCCAACGCCACCGTGCAGATCATCGACACGGTGCTGATGCCCAAGTAGCCGTTGGAGACCAGGCGTTACGGATCACTCCGGACGGCCCGCGACGACGCGCAGCAGGTGTTCCGCCACGGCGGACATCGCGTCGCGGGCCGGCCGCAGATAGCGCCGCGGGTCGACGACGGCCGGGTCCGCCGCCAGGTGCTCCCGTACCGCCCCGGTGAAGGCGATGTTCAGCGCCGTGCCGATGTTGACCTTCACCATCCCGGCGGCGACGGCCCGCCGCAGCTCGTCGTCCGGCACACCGGACGAGCCGTGCAGCACCAGCGGTACGGGTACGGCCGTGCGCAGCGCGGCTATCAGTTCGTGGTCGAGGCGCGCGGAGCGGTCGGTCATCGCGTGCGAGCTGCCGACCGCGACGGCGAGCGCGTCCACCCCGGTCGCGGCGGTGAAGGCGGCGGCCTCGGCGGGGTCGGTCCGCACGCCGGGCGCGTGCGCCCCGTCCTTGCCCCCGACCTCGCCCAACTCGGCCTCGACCCAGGCGCCCTGGCCGTGCGCCCACTCCACCATCCGCGCGGTGGCCCGCAGATTCTCCTCGTACGGCAGCTTCGACGCGTCGAACATCACCGAGGACGCCCCGGCGGCCACGCCCGCCCGCAGCAGCTCCTCGCTCTCCACATGGTCCAGGTGCAGGGCGACCGGCACCGCCGCGCCCCGCGCGACCGCCGCCGCCCCCGCCAGCACCGGCTCGACCCGGCCCCCGTGGAAGGCCACCGCGTTCTCGCTGATCTGGAGGATCACCGGCAGCCCGGCGGCCTGCGCGGCGGAGGTGATCGCCTCCGCGTGCTCCAGCGTGATGACATTGAACGCGGCGACCCCGTGGCCCGCGGCCCGGGCTGCGGTGACGAGTTCTGCGGTGGCGACGGCAGGCATGGGATTCCTCGGGGTACGTACGGCGGTGCCGGTTTCACGGGTGCGGGCGGCGGTCCGCCGAACAGCGGAGCGCCGCGCGGGGGTTGGCGTCAGGCCAGGACGACGGAACGCGTCAGGTTGCGCGGCCGGTCCGGGTCGTACCCCTTGTTCTCCGCGATGGCCACCGCGAGCCGCTGGACCCGCACCAGGTCGGCCAGCGGGTCGAGCACGGGCGCGCCCGTACCGCCGACCGCGCTCGTACCGCCGTCGGCGGGCGCGGCGGAACCGGCCTCGAGAAGGCCGCCCACGCCCGCGACGTTGTCCGCCAGGCCCTCGGGGAGGGCGCCGAAGGCCCACACCACGCGGCCGGGGCCGGTGATGCTGATCGGGCCGTGCCGGTACTCCATCGCCGGGTAGCTCTCGGTCCAGGCGCCCGCGGCCTCGCGCATCTTCAGCGCGGCCTCCTGCGCCAGGCCGTAGGTCCAGCCGGTGCCGAGGAAGGTGAACTGCTCGGCGGCCGTGACGGTGGTGGGCAGTTCCTGGGCGAGCGCCAGCCGCGCGTCGGCGACGGCCGCGGTCAGGTCGTCGCCGAGGTGGGCGCGCAGCAGCGCGAGCGCGGTGGTGGCGAACCGGGTCTGCACCACCGACTGTTCGTCGGCGAAGTCCAGCACCACGACCTCGTCGGCGGCCTCCATCACCGGCGTGTGCGGGTCGGCGGTGATCGCCGTGACCGCGACGCCCGCCGTACGCAGTCGCTCGCTCGCCCGCAGCACCTCGGTGGTGGTGCCGGAGCGGGTGATCGTCAGCACACGGTCGTAGCCGCGGCCGAAGGGGAACTCCGAGGCCGCGAAGGCGTCGGTCTCGCCGTGGCCGCCCTGTTCGCGCAGCGCCGCGTAGGACTGGGCCATGAACCAGGAGGTGCCGCAGCCGATCACCGCCACCCGCTCGCCGTCGCGCGGCAGCTTTCCGGCCTCGGCGGGAGCGAGATCGGCCGCCCGCTGCCAGCACTCGGGCTGGGAGGCGGTCTCGGTGGTGGTGAGGGACGCGGACATCGGGGCTCCTCGTGCGGTGTGCGAGATACGGCGTGCGAGATGCGACGCGCGGTGCGGATGCGCGATCCTGCTCGAAACGAGCAGCTATCGAGCATAAATGTACACAGAGGAGAGGGCTGGCGGAAGGTCCCGGACTGCGCTAAGGGCGCACGCGGGCGGCGCGCCCCCTGTCCGGCGGCCGAATGAGGCGCGCGTCACACTTCCCGCACCGGATGTCACATCCCGTCGCGCGGTCCGGCTCTCTGGTACGAGGGCGTGAACGGCGGCCGGACCCGACGAAGGCCGAACGGTGAGAACGAGAAGAACGAGGAGGAAACCCTGCCCGAGAGAAAGCTCCGCACGACAGGCAGGGCTCTTCGTCCTCTGTCAATTGCTTTACGCGAGGCCCGAAGCGCTCACGTGGATTCCTTCAGAGCCGCCGCTTCCGTTTTCGCGGCCACACGTTCGAGTAGCTCGTCGAGATCGTATTGCGCGCGTCCGGGACTGCCGTAGCGGGTGATCTTGCCGCGGCTGGCCCATTTCCTGATCGTCGCCTCGGAGACTCCGGCGGCGAGTGCGGCGAGTTGAGTCGGAACAAGCCGACTTCTATTGCGCGGTGGCGGATTCATGCGGCGTCCTCCGGGCGCTGGGATTGTGCTGCCGCTCCCGCAGTGCCGCGCGCGAACTGCCGCGTCTGCTGAATCTGCCGGGATAGCAGAAGCCATTGGTGGGGCTGCCAACTGTGTCCTGCGGTACAGCTCACTTCTCGGGTGCGCCGGCCGTCGGGCGACGACGGCGCCGTGGTCATCGCCGCGCTGCAACCGGAATGGATGCATTGGCCGAGATCCATGCGCAACGCGGGCTGCGTGTAGGCGGACCGGCGCGCGCGGTGCGTTATCTCGGAGATCTCCTCCGCGAAGTCCGCGGCGGTCGGGTGCGCGAGCAGCCAGTTGAGGTGGACGACGAGGAAGTCGGCCATCTCCTCCGGCTGCCTGCGGACCGGCTTGCGGACGGCGCGCTCCTCGGCGACCATCGCCGCCCACGAGGCCAGGAACCCGACGATGCCGGACCGGGCGGTGATCGCCGCCTCGTCCAGCCGTATTCCGGTCGACTGCCTGCTGCCGCTGACCCGTTGGAGAGTCGGGTTGCGGCGCGGATGGAGCACCGACTCGCAGTCGTCGTAGATCTCCGGCAGCTCCATCAGATTCGCCTTGAGATCGTGGTAGCACGAGGTGCACAGACGCAGCCCCGGGGCCGCTGTGCGGCGCGGTCGCGACCCGTGCGGCACGGTGCCGCATTTTTGGCCCACACATGGAGATGAATTCATTTGGTCACCCGTTGGTCATGATGTCGGAAGGTGGCTGTCGCAGTGCGAACTCGTCGATCGACTCGATGACCGAGGGGAGTGCGCCCTGTTCAGGACATGCCGAAAGTCGTCGTCGGTGCAGGTGAGCGACGTCCCGTCGGAACATGGCCGTGCATCGGCTGCCTCCGACGGAATGGCGCACCGTCAGCGGCGACCGCTGGATCCGGAACCTGTCGACGTACTCCAGGCGCGAGGGAACTACTCAGTGGAACGCCTGGACCATCTCAACGCAGTGCTGAACGCAGTGCAGAACGGTCGGCGAGGGCCGGGCCGACCGGATATACCGCGAGCAGCGGTGCTCGCGGGCTCCACAGACCAGTGGGGCCCATGGGGCACGCCGGATCATGGAGGTGTGCGTCGTGAGTGGATCGCACCGGTACGGGATGATGTGGGGCGCGCGTGTGCCGTGGCGTCGCCTAAGCGGGACGTCATCGTCCGTGCCACGCGGGACGGGGCCCGCCGCGCCGTCGAATCAACGGCCGAATCGACCGTCGAGTCGCCGGAGCGTGCGCGGACCTGGCCGGCCTCCGCGTCCGAGCAGTGGCTCGGGCGGAGACGGATGACGGTGCCCTGGGCCGTGCCCGGGACCGTTCGTAAAGCTGGATCCCCGCCGGTCGCCCGAGGGTGACCTGGAGAAACGCTCCCGTGGCGCCATGAGGTGACCGGCTCATCCACCGTGCCTGAAGCACCCCGGCACGAGACCGAGGTTACCGGCGATCGGAAACGCCGTGGTGGCCGTGATGAGTCCAGTTGGGCCTGTCGCGTTAAATCCGTGTTCATAACGATCCGGAACCCCCGCTCCCGAGTCATGTACGGCTTACAGCATACGGATGTTCGCGTTTGGCAGGCGACGATACAGGCAAACGCAGGAGCCGTCCACACCTGATCTACCTGCGACGATCACGCTCCACGCGGCCCTGACCGGCGGCTCATTGACGAGAATGCCGCCTCGTAAAATGTGACTACACGCTAGCGTGACGCCGTCGTGAACCCGCGAACAATCACCATCTGACAGCGCGTCAGGCTCCATGGTCATTCGGGTCCGGAGTGTTCCGAAATGCTCGATGTTGAGGCGATGCTATGAGGATCATCGGACTTCATCGGTGTCACGCAAATTCGAGGGGCACTGCAACCATCTTTCCCGACCGCATAGTCCCGACCCGTCGATGAACTGCGCAAACAGCCGGCTGACCAAGTGAAGTTGACATCGGCGGCAAGAGACTGTCACGATACTTCCGGCGGCCGAGGTATGCCCGGATCCGGGCAGCAGTGAGACCCCGGACGCCGCAATCACACTCAGATCACCGAGCCCCGCGTGCGCTGTGCAGCCGCGGGGCTTCGTCATGGGCGGCCACGCCGTCACCGACCGCCCGCCACCGGCACCGCGAAAGGCCGAAAGGAGCCTGCGGCGCATGGACAGGATCGGTTTTGTCTTCCCCGGCCAGGGTTCGCAGAAGGTGGGAATGGGGCTCGACCTCGCCGGAGAGCATCCGGATCTGGTCGGCCCCTACTACCGCACCGCGGACGAGATTCTCGGCCTTCCACTGTCCCGGCTGTGCTGGGAGGGACCCGCCGAGGTCCTCCGGGACACCTCGATCACCCAGCCCGCGATCTTCCTGACCAGCCTGTGCACCTGGCAGAGCCTGCGTCCGCGCGGTCTCGCCCCCGACATCGTCGCGGGTCACAGCCTCGGCGAATACACCGCGCTGGTCGCCGCGGGCGTCCTCGAATGGACCGACGCCCTCCGACTCGTACGGCTGCGCGGCCAGTTGATGGCCGCGGTCAACGCACGCGTGCCCGGCGCCATGGCGGCCGTACTCGGCCTGCCGCTCGAGGACGTCGAGGCCATCTGCGCACAGGCCGCCACCGGCACCGGCCAGATCGTCGAGATCGCCAACGACAACGAACCGGCGCAGGCGGTCGTCTCGGGCCAGGCCGAAGCCGTCCAATGGGTGATGGCCGCCGCCAAGGACGCCGGCGCGCGCCGGGCGGTCCCCCTCGAAGTCGGCGCGCCTTTCCATTGCAGTCTCATGAGCGAGATCGAGGACGAATTCGCGGCGGCCCTGGACGCGGTGGAATTCCGCGATCCGGTGGTCGAGACGATCTCGTCCGTCACCGCGGCGCCGGTCACCACCGCCGCCGAGGCGCGTACCGCGCTCAAACGCCAGCTCACCGGCCGGGTCCGCTGGACCGAAACCGTGGCCGGAATGTCGGAGGCGGGCGTGGACCGCTTCATCGAGATCGGACCCGGAAAGGTACTCGGCGGCCTGTGCCGCCGGATCGCCCCGGCAGCACGGGTGTTCGCGACATTCGATTCACGGCAGTGTGCCTCGACTCTCGATGCGCTCGCATTCGCGGCCGGAGGTTGACCGGAGACTCGCAAGCAGTCCAAGGAACCGATCAGGCCCAGGTCGCAGTCGGACCTGAGCGTCACAAAGGGCGGACCCATGAGCCGGATAGACCTTCTGAAGCCTCATATACCAGCCCCACGTGCGTCCGCAAACGTCAATCGCACCGAGATACGTACCGCATCGCCGGTACGGGGAGTGCCGGGGCCGTCCGTGAGCTGGCGGGTACTTGTGGTGGAACCTCATGCAGACGACGCCGAATCCCTGGTCAGGGGGTTACGGCGGCACGGACACGAGGTCGCGTCGGTCGGCACGGGCGGCGCGGCACTCCAGACGTACGAGGACGCGGACCTGGTCCTGCTCGACCTCGACCTGCCCGACCTGGACGGACTCGAGGTCTGCCGGAGCATCCGGTCGGTCTGCGACGTGGCGGTCATCGCCGTCACCGCGCGCGGCACCGAACTCGACCGGGTGCTCGGCCTCCAGGCAGGCGCCGACGACTACCTCGTCAAGCCGTACGGCTTCCGCGAGTTGATGGCCCGGATGGACGCGGTCATGCGCCGCGCCCGCCCGGAACCCGCCTCCGCGCGGGTCATCTCCTGCGGACCGCTGCGGATCGACGCCGGATCGCGCGAAGTGCGGCTCGGCGGACGGCATATAGATGTGACCCGTAAGGAATTCGACGTGCTCTACCTGCTGGCCTCGCACCCGGACATCGTCATCACCCGGAAGCGGCTCATGCAGCAGGTGTGGGGTGACTCGTGGTCCCGGCGGACCGTCGACACCCATGTCAGCAGCCTCCGGACGAAGCTGGGCGCCAAGGAGTGGATCGTCACCGTCCGCGGTGTCGGATTCCGGCTCGGTCTGGGGCTCGAACGGTCCGGGTCCTCCGCATGAGCCGCGCGGCCGTGCGGTGCGAAGGACACGAATGCGGTACGCGGCAGGCCGAGCCCCGCGACGGGGGCCGGCACCCCGGCCGTCCGGTCGGCGGGAACCGGCTGTGCGCCGCCTGCCACCGTCGGCTGACCACCGGCATCGGCATGCTCCCCGAGCTGTACCGGGACTGCGAGCGGGTGCTGGGCGGCGCCGCGGCCAAGGGGCTGCGCGAACGCACCAGCGGCGGCCCGCTGCCCGGCATGCCGTTCAACCCGGCGGCGGCCGAGACGCGCGCCGCGATCCTCGGGGTGCTCGGCTCCTGGAGCGGCCTGATCGCCCAGCAGCGCGGGCTCGTACCGCCCGAGCGGTCCGTCGGCACCCTGTCGGTGTTCCTGCTGCGGCACGCCGACTGGCTGGCCGGGCACCCGGCCGTCGCCGAGGCCACCCGCGAGGTGGCCCGGCTGGTCAGCAGGGCCCGCCGCGTCGCCCACCCCGAGCAGATCCGCCGGATCGCGCTGGGCGACTGCGTCGAACCCGGCTGCGAGGGGCGGCTGTCCGCCGTCGTACGCGTCGGGGCGACCGCCGCGCACCCGGCCGTGCAGTGCGACGCCCAGGCCGGGCACACCTGGGCCGGGCACCAACTCACCCATCTGCGCCGCCTGATGCCCGCCGAGGACACGGCCCAGGGCACAGCGGCCGACACCTCCGCCGGCACCTCCGCCGGTCCCGCCGCCGTCACCCCCGCCGTCGCCGAGCGCTGGCTCACCGCCGCCGACATCTCGCGGCTGTGGAGCACCCCGGTCGGCACGGTCTACCGGCTGGCCAGCGAGCAGAGCTGGCGCCGCAGGCACGGCTCGGGCCGCACTTACTACTCGGAGGCCGACGCACACGCGTGCTTCAGCCGCCGCGCCGAGCGATCTGCCGAACGATCCCGCTAGGACGGCCTGTTTCGACGACCAGCGGACGACCCCTCCATCACTCCCATCACCAGGAGCGAACGATGCACAGCACGTTGATAGTCGCGCGCATGCTGCCGCAGTCCGCGGAGGACGTGGCCCGGATCTTCGGGGAATTCGACCAGACCGGGATGCCCGACCTGATGGGCACCCGTCGACGGGAGCTCTTCTCCTACAACGGCCTCTACTTCCACCTCCAGGACTTCGACACGGAGGCCGGTAACACGACCATCGAACAGACCAAGGACCACCCGCTCTTTGTGCAGGTCAGCGCCGACCTGAAGCCGCACATCGAGGCCTACAACCCGGCGACCTGGCGGTCGCCGAAGGACGCGATGGCCACGCGTTTCTATCACTGGGCCAAGTCCGAGTGACGGACCTGATCTCAAGCCTGTCCTCAAGAATTCACGAAATTCCGAAGGGAGCGGCGTCCACATGGGACGGCGAGTGGTGATAACCGGCATTGGGGTCGTGGCGCCGGGGGGTGTCGGCGTGAAGGACTTCTGGAGTCTGCTGAGCGACGGCCGAACCGCGACCAGAGGCATCACGTTTTTCGATCCCGCCCCGTTCCGTTCCCGCGTCGCGGCCGAGGTCGATTTCGACCCGGAGGCACTGGGACTGAGCCCGCAGGAGATCCGCCGCATGGACCGCGCCGCGCAGTTCGCGGTGGTCACGGCCGCGGAGGCGCTCGCGGGCAGCGGACTGGAGATGTCCGACCTGGACCCGTACCGGACCGGGGTGACCGTCGGCAGCGCCGTCGGCGCGACGATGGGCCTGGACCAGGAGTACCGCGTCACGAGTGACGGCGGGCGTCTCGACCTCAACGACCACCGGTACGCGGTACCGCATCTGTACGACTTCTTCGTGCCCAGCTCCTTCGCCAGCGAAGTGGCCTGGTCCACCGGGGCCGAGGGCCCGGCGACGGTGGTCTCCACCGGCTGCACCTCCGGCCTGGACTCGGTGGGCTACGCGACCGAGCTGATCCGCGAGGGCAGCGTCGACGTGATGATCGCGGGCGCCACCGACGCCCCGATCTCCCCGATCACCGTGGCCTGCTTCGACGCCATCAAGGCCACCACCTCGCGCAACGACGACCCCGAGCACGCCTCGCGGCCGTTCGACAACTCCCGCAACGGCTTCGTCCTCGGCGAGGGTTCCGCGATGTTCGTGCTGGAGGAGTACGAGGCGGCCAAGGCGCGCGGCGCGCACATCTACTGCGAGATCGCCGGGTACGCCACCCGCTCCAACGCCTTCCACATGACGGGTCTGCGGCCCGAGGGCCTGGAGATGGCCGAGGCCATCAGGACGGCCCTGGACGAGGCGCGGATGAACCCCGACGAGATCGACTACGTCAACGCGCACGGCTCGGGCACCAAGCAGAACGACCGCCACGAGACCGCCGCCGTCAAGCGCACGCTGGGCGACCACGCGTACCGGACGCCGATGAGCTCCATCAAGTCGATGGTCGGGCACTCGCTCGGCGCGATCGGCTCGATCGAGATCGCCGCGTCCGCGCTGGCCATCGAGAACAACCTGGTCCCGCCGACGGCCAATCTGCACGAGCCGGACCCGCAGTGCGACCTGGACTACGTACCGCTCAAGGCCAGGGAGTGGACCACCGACGCCGTGCTCAGCGTCGGCAGCGGCTTCGGCGGCTTCCAGAGCGCGATGGTGCTGCGGAGGGCGGCATGACCACTTCCGAAGGCACGGCCGCTTCCGCGGACACGACCGCTTCCACGGGCCCGACCGCTTCCGAAAGTACGGCCGCCTCCTCTGGCGCCGCCAGTTCCGTCGTCGTCACCGGTATCGGCGTCACCGCGCCCAACGGACTGGGCACCGAGGAGTTCTGGGCCGCGACGCTCGCGGGGAAGAACGGCATCGGACCCGTCCAGCGGTTCGACGCCACCGGCTACCCCGCCAAACTCGCCGGTGAGGTACCGGGCTTCGTCGCCACGGACTACCTGCCGAGCCGGCTGATCCCGCAGACCGACCACATGACCAGGCTCGCCCTGGTCGCGGCCGACTGGGCGCTGGCCGACGCGGGCGTGAAGCTCGACGAGTGGAAACAGTTCGACATGGGCGTCATCACCGCCAGCTCCTCCGGCGGTTTCGAATTCGGCCAGAACGAACTCCAGAAGCTGTGGTCCAAGGGCGGCCAGCACGTCAGCGCGTACCAGTCCTTCGCCTGGTTCTACGCGGTCAACACCGGCCAGATCTCCATCCGCAACGGCATGCAGGGCCCCAGCGGGGTCGTCGTCTCCGACCAGGCGGGCGGCCTCGACGCGCTCGCGCAGGCCAGGCGGCAGATCCGCAAGGGCACCCGGCTGATCGTCTCCGGCGGCGTCGACGGCTCGATCTGCCCCTGGGGCTGGATCGCGCAGGTCGCCGCGGGACGGCTCACCGACAGCGACGACCCGGACAAGGCGTACCGGCCCTTCGCCGCGGACGCCGACGGCTATGTGCCCGGCGAGGGCGGCGCGCTGCTGATCCTGGAGGACGCCGGGTCCGCGCGGGAGCGCGGCGCCAAGGTCTACGGGGAGATCGCCGGATACGCCTCGACCTTCGACCCCAGGCCCGGCAGCGGCCGGGAGCCCGGCCTTCGGCGGGCCGTCGAGGCGGCGCTGGCCGACGCGGGCCTGACGGCGGGCGACATCGACGTCGTCTTCGCCGACGCGGCGGCCGTCCCCGAACTGGACCGCGCGGAGGCCGACGCGATCACCGCGGTCTTCGGACCGCGCGGCGTGCCGGTCACCGCGCCCAAGACGATGACCGGACGGCTCTACTCAGGAGCCGCGTCGCTCGACACGGCCGCCGCGCTGCTGTCGATCAGGGACGGGGTCATCCCGCCCACCACCCATGTCGCCCCCGCCCCCGAGTACGACCTCGACCTGGTGGTCGACCGGCCCAGGACCGCGCCGGTGAACGCCGCGCTGGTGCTGGCCAGGGGCTACGGCGGCTTCAACTCGGCGATGGTCGTGCGCGGAGCAGCCCGGTGACGGGCCCGCGCACCGCCGTCGCCACACCTCAGGAAGGGACCGAGATGGCCGGACCGGAACTCACGATCGAAGACCTCAAGCGCATCCTCCGGGAAGCCGCGGGCGAGAGCGAGGGCATCGACCTGGACGGCGACATCCTCGACCAGACCTTCGAGGACCTCGGCTACGACTCGCTGGCGCTGCTGGAGACCGGCAGCCGGATCGAGCGCGAGCACGGGATCGAGCTGGAGGACACCTCCATCACCGTCGTCGAGACGCCGCGGGCGCTGCTCGCCGTCGTCAACGAGCAACTCGCCGCGGAACACGCGGCCTGACGCTCCCCCCGCCCGGTGCCGCCGCCGTGCTCCAAAGGCGCGGCGGCGGCACCGGCCAGCCCCCACGTACAGCCCCCACGTACAGCGCACCCGTCCAGCCCACACGCCCAGACCACACGTACAGCGCACATGAACGCAGCACTTGAAGAGCGCACGTGAACGCAGCACATGTACGCAGCCGAGCGGTACCGAGTCGGAGGAGCAGTCATGTCGGCAGAGGGACAGCGGGTCGCTCTCGTCACCGGGGCCACCAGCGGAATCGGGCTCGCCGTCACCAGGGCGCTGGCCGCACAGGGACACCAGGTGTTCATCTGCGCGCGGACGCCCGAGAGCGTGGAAGTGACCGTCAAGGAACTACGGGACGAGGGCCTGGACGTCGACGGCACCGCCTGCGACGTCAAGTCGGGCGACGACATCAAGGCGTTCGTGCTCGCCGCCGTGGAGCGGTACGGGCCGGTCGACGTCCTGGTCAACAACGCGGGCCGCAGCGGCGGCGGCGTCACCGCCGACATCGACGACGAGCTGTGGTTCGACGTCGTCAACACCAACCTCAACAGCGTCTTCCTGATGACGCGCGAGGTGCTCAACACCGGCGGCATGCGGTACCGCGACCGCGGCCGGATCATCAACATCGCCTCCACCGCCGGGAAGCAGGGTGTGGTGCTCGGCGCCCCGTACTCCGCCTCCAAGCACGGCGTCGTCGGTTTCACCAAGGCCCTGGGCAACGAGCTGGCGCCGACCGGGATCACGGTCAACGCGGTCTGCCCCGGCTACGTCGAGACGCCGATGGCCGCGCGGGTCCGGCAGGGCTACGCGGCGGCCTACTCGACCACCGAGGGCGAGATCCTCCAGAAGTTCCAGTCCAAGATCCCGCTCGGCCGCTACTCCACGCCCGAGGAGGTCGCGGGCCTGGTCGGCTACCTGGCCACCGACACCGCGGCGTCGATCACCGCGCAGGCCATCAACGTGTGCGGCGGCCTCGGCAACTTCTGATCCGCCGCCACCGACCCCGTCCTACGACGTCCGACTCGCGTGAGGGGAACGAGAATGACGCAGACTGGCCACCGCGAGGTGGAGCACGAGATCACGGTGAACGCCCCGGCCGCCGCGGTGTACCGGCTGATCGCCGAGGTGGAGAACTGGCCGCGGATCTTCCCGCCGACCGTTTTCGTCGACCATGTGGAGCGCTCGGAGAACGAGGAGCGCATCCGCATCTGGGCCACCGCCAACGGCGCGGCCAAGAACTGGACGTCGCGCCGCGTCCTGGACCCGCGGGCGCTGCGGATCGAATTCCGCCAGGAGGTCTCGGCGCCGCCGGTCGCGGCGATGGGCGGCACCTGGGTGATCGAGCCCGTGTCCGACACCGAGTCGCGGGTGCGGCTGCTGCACGACTACCGCGCCATCGACGACAAGCCGGACGATCTCGCCTGGATCGACGAGGCCGTGGACCGCAACAGCCGCTCCGAACTGGCCGCGCTCAAGACCAACGTCGAACTGGTCGTCGGCTCCGCGGACGAACTCCTGCTGTCCTTCGCCGACACCGTCCACATCGACGGATCGGCCAAGGACGTCTACGACTTCATCAACGAGGCGCAGCTCTGGAAGGAGCGGCTGCCGCACGTGGCGCGGGTCTCGCTGGAGGAGGAGACGCCGGGACTGCAGATCCTGGAGATGGACACCCTCACCAAGGACGGCTCCTCGCACACCACCAAGTCGGTGCGCGTGACCTTCCCGCACAGCAGGATCGTCTACAAGCAGATCACCCTGCCCGCGCTGATGACGCTGCACACCGGCTACTGGCTGTTCGAGGAGGAGGGCGACGGCGTCGCCGCCACCTCCCAGCACACCGTGGTGATCAACACCGCGAACATCACCAAGATCCTCGGCCCGGACGCCGGGGTCGCCGAGGCGCGCGCCTTCGTGCAGAACGCGCTGAGCACCAACAGCCGGGCCACCCTGGGCCACGCCAAGGACTACGCCGAGGGCCGGCGCTGAGATGGACACCGACGTCATCATCGTCGGCGCGGGGCCTGTCGGCCTGATGCTGGCCGGTGAACTCCGGCTCGGCGGAGCCCGGGTGACGGTTCTGGAGCGGCTCGCCGCCCCCACCACCGAGTCCCGGGCGTCGACCCTGCACGCCCGCACCATGGAACTCCTCGACCAGCGCGGCCTGTTGGAGACGCTGGGCACGCCGCCCAACGAGCCGATGGGCCACTTCGGCGGTCTGCCGCTCGACCTGAGCGAGCCGACCACCCGCTACCCCGGCCAGTGGAAGGTCCCGCAGGCCCGGGTCGAGGAGCTGCTCGCGGAGTGGGCCACGGGGCTGGGCGCGGAGGTCAGGCGCGAGCACGAACTGCTCGGCCTGACCACGGGCGACGGCGGCGACGAAGGTGACGTGGGCGCGGAAGGCGTGGAGGTCGAGGTCGCCACCCCGGACGGTGTCACCCGTCTCACCGCCGGCTATCTGGTCGGCTGTGACGGCGAGGAGAGCACCGTACGGCGGCTGGCGGGCTTCGACTTCCCCGGCTCCGACGCCACCAAGGAGCTGCTGCGCTGCGACGTGCTGGGGCTCGACATCCCCAACCGCCGCTTCCAGCGGCTCCCGAACGGGGTGGCCATCGCGGCCACCCGCGACGGCGTCACCCGCGTCATGGTGCACGAGTTCGGCCGCGAGGTGCGGCCGAGGACCGCGGAACCCGAGTACGCCGAGATCGCGGCCGTGTGGGCCAGGGTCACCGGTGAGGACATCACCCACGGCACCCCGACGTGGCTGAACGCCTTCGGCAACACCAGCCGCCAGGCGGCCTCGTACCGCCGGGGCCGGGTGCTGCTCGCCGGGGACGCCGCCCACCGGCAGATGCCGGTCGGCGGCCAGGCGCTCAACCTCGGGCTCCAGGACGCGGCCAACCTCGGCTGGAAGCTGGCCGCGCGGGTCACCGGGCGCGCGCCCGACGGGCTGCTGGACACGTACCACACCGAGCGGCACGCGGTCGGGCGGCGGGTGCTGGCCAACATCGAGGCGCAGACCGTCATCCTCTTCGGCGGTCCCGAGACCGGGGCGGTCCGCGGCACCGCCGCCGAACTCCTCACCCGCACCTCGGTCGTCCGCGGCCACCTCGCCGGCATGATCAGCGGCCTCGACATCCGCTACGGCGATCCCGACGCCGACACTCACCCCGACGCGGCCGGTGAGTTGACCGGCCGCCGCGTGCCCCACATCGCGCTGACGACCGCGGACGGGCCCACCGGCACCACCGAGCTGCTGCGGCCCGGCCGCGGCGTGCTGCTCGACCTGTCGGGCGACACCAGGCGCCGGGCCACGCTGGGCAGGGCCGCCGAGGGCTGGGCGGGCCGGGTCGACGTGGTGTCGGCGCGCCCGGTGCCCGGCACGCTCCTCGACGGGCAGAAGACCGTACTGCTGCGGCCCGACGGACACATCGCCTGGTCGGCGCCGCGCGCGGCCGACCCGGCTCCGGCGCTGCGGCGCTGGTTCGGCGCCGAGGACGTCCCCCAGGTCCCCGTCACGCCGATCGCGGCTCCACGGACGGCCGTCGCGGAGACGGCGGCGCCCCAGGCAACCGTCCCTCAGGCAAGTGCCCCTCAGGCAACCGCCCCCAAGGCGAGCGCCGTAAAGGCAGCCGCACCGAGACCGGCCGCACCGAGACCGGCCGCTCCGAAGCCGCCCGTCCGCACCTGTGACGTCCTGATCGTCGGCGCGGGTCTGGCCGGTTCGGTGAGCGCGGCGATCCTCGCCCGGCAGGGCAAGAGCGTCGTGCTGGTCGACTCCCAGACGCATCCGCGGATGGCCATCGGCGAGTCGATGACCCCGCAGCTCATCGAGTGGCTGCACATCCTCGCCGTACGGTTCGACCTGCCCGAACTGCTGCATCTGCTGGACCACCGGTCGGTCACCGAGCACATCGGCCCGACCCACGGGAAGAAGCAGAGCTTCGGCTTCGTCAAGCACGACAAGGGCCAGGAACCGGACCCGCGGGAGACGACGATGTTCGTCATCCCCAAGGCGCTCACCCAGGCCAGCCACCTGTTCCGGCAGGACACCGACGCGTACTACTTCCACGTCGCGGCCAAGTACGGCGCCACGACGCGGCAGCACTGGCGGCTGTCCGACCTGGACTTCGACGACGACGGCGTGACCGTCACCGGGCAGAACGGCGAGGTCTTCAGGGCCCGCTACCTCATCGACGCCAGCGGCCACCGGTCGCTGCTCGCCGAGAAGTTCGGCCTGCGGGAGCAGCCCGCGCGCTTCAAGCACCACTCGCGGTCGCTGTTCACGCACTACATCGGCGTCAAGCCGTTCGACGACGTCAGCCACCACCCGGAGAGCCTGCGACCGCCCAAGAACGCGCCCTGGAGCGGCGGTACGCTCCACCACCTGATCGAACGCGGCTGGTTCTGGATCATCCCGTTCAACAACCACAAGGGCGCGGCCAATCCGGTCACCAGCGTCGGCCTCACCATGGACGAGCGGGTCTACCCGCGCCCCCGTGACATCAGCCCCGAGCAGGAGTTCACCCGCTTCCTCGACCAGTACCCGGCGGTGAAGCGGCAGTTCGAGGGCGCCACGCGGGTGCGCGAATGGGTCTCCACCGACCGGCTCCAGTACAGCTCGAAGGAGTCGATCGGCTACCGCTGGTGCCTGATGTCGCACGCGGCCGGCTTCCTCGATCCGCTGTTCTCGCGCGGCCTGTCCAACACCTTCGAGGTCGTCCACTCGCTCATGACCCGGCTGCTGCCCGCCCTGGACGACGACGACTTCGCGGTCGAACGCTTCGGTTACGTCGACCGGTTGGAGCGCGGCCTGCTGCACTACAACGACGAGCTGGTGAACAGCGCGTACATCTCCTTCGGCCACTTCCGGCTGTGGAACGCGGTGTTCCGGGTCTGGGGCGGCTTCGCCACTCCCGGTGTGATGCGGCTGGCCCGCGCGCGGATCAACTTCACCCTCACCGGCGACCCCGCGCACCTGGACGCCCTGGAGGACGCGCCGTATCCGGGCCTGTGGTGGCCGGAGCCCGCCGTCCGGGAGATCGTCGACCTCACCGCGGAGACCTGCGAGAAGTACGAGGCCGGGCAGATCGACGGCGACCGTGCCGCGGACATCATCTTCGACCGGCTCCGCCGCTGCGAGCTGCTGAACCCGGCCTTCGGCTGGCGCGACCCCGAGGACACCCGGCTGATCACCCCGACCACGGCGACGATGGCGAAGTTCATGTACTGGGCCGTGCGCAAGGCCCCGCCGCAGATGCGGGACCTCGGCTCCGCCCTGCTGTCCGGCACGGTCCGCGCGGGCGTCAAGGGCAAGAAGGTCCTCTGAGCAGACGGCCTTGCGACGAAGCGACGCGTTCCGACACAGAAGTCCTGAGAACACCGGATCTCGCGAAAGGGCACCACACATGCAGACCACCCCGAAGCCCATGGAGGACTCGATGGCCGAGCCGATGGGTGACACCTCGGTGATCCAGGACACCGAGGCGCTGTCGTCCTTCAGGACGACGCGTCCCGACCAGGGTCTGGACGCGGGCCCGATCACGCGGGCCTTCATGCGCGTCAACGTCTACATCTACTCCAAGCCGCCGAAGAAGGTGCAGAAGTCGCTCAGCAAGGGCGCGCTCAATGTGCACATCTGGCTGTACGAGCGGTCCAACGGCCGCATCGGCGGCAAGATGGGCAACCTCGACGCGCTGCTGCTGCACACGCTGGGCCGCAAGACCGGCAAGGAGCGTGTCGTGCCGGTCGGTTACATCTACGAGCGCGGCTTTTTCTACGCGGTCGCCGTGCCCGGCCACTTCGACATCCCCGGCGGCCCCAAGGGCCTGCACCCGGCCTGGTACCTCAACTTGAAGGCCACGCCCGAGGTGACCATCAACATCGGCCGCGAGCAGATCGTCGCCCTCGCCGAGACCCTGTCGGGCCCCGAGCGGGACCGGATCTGGGCGAAGTACTCCGAAGTCCTGCCGTTCATCAACGAGTTCCAGAACCGGGCCAGCCGCCTGCTCCCGGTGGTGAAGTTCACCCCGAAGGACATGCTGGCGGCGGTGGCGCCGTCGGGCGGCGAGACGGACGCCGTACGGTGAGCGCCGCCGGGCCGCGGGCGGGTCGGTCCGGGCCGCCCGCCGCGCGGGGAGCGAGCCCGCTGCGCACGGCGGTCACGGTCGGTACGCTGGCCGCCAACTTCCTCGCCGTCACCAAGAAGATCCGCAGGGCGAACGGGTCGCCGCACGCCATCGACCACATCGACCTGATCGCGAGCATCACCACCTTCGTCGTCCTCGCCGTCCGGGCGCGGCAGGGACGGGAGTCCGGGGG
The DNA here is from genome assembly GCF_044741185.1 of Streptomyces sp. NPDC088197. Taxonomy (NCBI): domain Bacteria; kingdom Bacillati; phylum Actinomycetota; class Actinomycetes; order Kitasatosporales; family Streptomycetaceae; genus Streptomyces; species Streptomyces sp. NPDC088197. The sequence continues at coordinate 760,216 of NZ_JBIUSD010000003.1, read as the reverse complement.
CGGCTGACCGCCCGTCCGCCCGCCCGGGCCGAAGACCCGTCTGAAGGAGAACCCCTCGTGACCGGTACCGCACCGACCTCTGATCTCACCGGCTGGCGCGCGGCCCCGTTCACGGGAGCCGGGCTCACCCACGACGTGTACGAGAAGGGCGCGGGGCCGGGAGTGGTGCTCGTCCCGGAGATTCCGGGCATGACGCCCGAGGTGCTGGGCCTGGCCGACCACCTGGTCGACCAGGGCTTCACCGTGGCGATGCCGTCGCTGTTCGGACGGCCCGGACGTAAGAACTCCACGCCCTACACGCTGTCCACCGTCGCCAAGCTGTGCGTGTCCGCCGAATTCCGGGCCTTCGCCGTCGACGCGCGGCGGCCGGTCGCGGACTACCTCAGGGCGCTGGTACGGGATCTGGCCGCGCGAACCCCCGGGCCCGGTGTCGGCATCGTCGGCATGTGCTTCACCGGCGGGTTCGCGCTGGCCGCCGCGGTGGAGGACGTGGTGCTCGCGCCGGTCGTCGCCCAGCCCGCGGTGCCGTTCCCGGTCAGCGCCAAGCGGTCCGCGGACCCCGGCCTCTCGCGGGGCGAGCTGGCCACGGTGGTGAGCCGTACCAAGAACAGCGGACTGTGCGTGCTGGGCATGCGCTTCAGCGGGGACAGCGCGTCCCCGCGGGCCAGGTTCGACACCCTGCGGCGCAGTCTGGGCGACGCCTTCGAGGTGATCGAACTGGACTCCTCGAAGGGCAACGAGGGCGGCTTCCCCAAGGGAGCCCACCCCGTACTGACCGAGGAGATGCGCGAGATCCCCGGACACCCGGCGTACGCCGCGCGGGAGCGGGTCGTGAGCTTCCTGCGGGAGCGTCTGGCGCCCGCGGCCCTCTAGGGCCCGTCCGGCGGACCGGCCCCCGCGGCCGGGACTCGCGGACCTCCTCGGTGACGGTTGCGTCTCGACCGTCCCACCGATGTCACACCCACGGCCCCCGCTCACCTCTTGGGGGGCAAGGGGCTGTGGGTCGTGCAACGCCGTGCGGCCCGACGCGCGCGGCAAGGAGGAACCGTGAACAAATGGCGTGGTAATCCGTGGGTCATTCTGGCGATCCTGTCCTTCGGATTCTTCATGACCCTGCTCGACCTGACGATCGTGAACATCGCGATCCCCGACATGGTGGACAGCCTCGACGCGTCCCTCGACCAGATCCTGTGGGTCGTCAACGCGTACACCCTCGGGCTCGCCGTCCTGCTGATCACCGCCGGCCGGCTCGGTGACCTCGTCGGCAAGAAGAACCTGTTCATCGCGGGTGTGGCGCTGTTCACCCTGGCGAGTCTCGCCTGCGGACTCTCCCAGTCCCCGACCCAGCTCATCATCTTCCGGGCGATCCAGGGCATCGGCGCGGCACTGCTGCTGCCGCAGACCCTGTCCATGATCGCGGACGTGTTCCCCGACGAGAAGCGCGGTGTCGCGCTCGGCATCTGGGGCACGGTCGCGGGCCTGGCGTCGGTCGCGGGACCGAGCCTGGGCGGCCTGCTGGTCACCAAGCTCAACTGGCGCTGGATCTTCTACGTCAACGTGCCGATCGGTGTGCTGGCGATCATCGCCTCGTTCATGTTCATGCCGTCCGCGGCGCGTACGGTGCGGCACCGCTTCGACATCCCCGGCGTCGTCCTGACCACCATCGCCCTGTTCCTGCTCGCCTTCGGTCTGATCGAGGGCCAGAAGTACAGTTGGAACGGCGCGATCTGGGGCACGATCGCGGCCGGTGTCGTGGTGCTGGCGATCTTCCTGGTCTACCAGCGCGGTCAGCAGGACAACGAGCCGCTGGTGCCGTTCGTGCTGTTCAAGGACCGTAACTTCTCGGTGGTCAACTTCGTCGGTATCGCCGTCTCGTTCGGCGTCGTCGGCCTGCTGCTGCCGCTGACCATCTACCTCCAGTCGGTGCTCGGCTTCAGCGCGCTGAAGGCCGGTGGCGTGCTGGTGCCGATGGCGGTCGGCTCGATGCTCACCGCCGGGCCCTCCGGTGTGCTGGCCGAGAAGTTCGGCGGCAAGTACATCCTGATGGGCGGTCTGCTCGCGTACATCGGCGGTGTCTTCTGGATCGTGCGGACCGTCGAGGTCGGCCAGAGCTGGACCGGGCTGATCGCGCCGGTCGTGATCGTGGGCGCCGGTATGGGCTGCACCTTCACGCCGATGGCCACCGAGGTCATGCGCAATGTGCCGCCCAAGCTCACCGGCGCCGCGTCCGGCGTCAACAACGCGCTGCGGCAGGTCGGTTCGGTCATGGCGGGCGCCGTCATCGGCGCGGTGCTCCAGAACCAGCTCGCCTCCTCCCTCAAGGACCAGGCGGCGCAGCGCGCGGGCGCCGTGCCGTCCGACTACCGCGCCGGTTTCCTGAAGAACTTCGACAACGCGGGCAAGCACCTCGAGGTCGGCGGCCAGTCGAGCAGCGCCATGAAGTTCCCGTCGAACGTGCCCGCCGACATCGCCCACCGCATCCAGGACACCGCCGCGGCGGTCTTCGGGCACGGCTTCGTCGACGCCATGAAGCCGACCATGTACGTGCCGATGGCCGTGCTGTTCGTCGGTGTGATCGCCTGCCTGATCATCGTCGGGCCGAAGAAGTCGGCCACGCCGGAGTCGGGTGCGGCCGTTCCCGGTCAGACGGACGGCGCGGGGTCTCCCGCGGCGGATTCGGCGGCCGATTCCGGAGCCGCCCACCGGTAGGCCACCCCTTGGTAAAGCCGTCCATCGGCAAGCTCCCGCGGTTCTCCGAGTAGCCCTTTAGGGAGGGGTGAGTTGCCCTTTAGGGAGGGGTCGGGAGAGTCCGGACAATAACACCGGCGGCACTCGCGTCACTTCCGGTACACCATTACCGGGGTTGACACCGAGTGTCGCCGCGTGTCACGCTTTATTGGGCAGTAGAAGTATGCCCAATTGCGGTTTGACGCCGGCGGACCACCGCTGCGACGCCGCCACGTCTCACATCTTGGTCACCTCTTCTCGATCGCCGGGCCGACCCATCGGGGTCGGCCCGGCGATTGTTTTGCACGCCCTTTTTCAGATGCCCGCGTGTGCCCTGGGAATTCGGCCACACACCCGTCGTTGATTCTCCGCGCCGTCCGCGCCGGAGAGAGAGGGGCGCTCCGTGCCCAGCAAAGCCAAGGAATCCGTTCCGGTGAACAGCGCCTCCAAGACGCAGAACTGCGACGTCCTGATCATCGGGTCGGGCCTCGCGGGTTCGGTGAGCGCGGCGATCCTCGCCCGGCAGGGCAAGAACGTGGTCATGGTGGATGCCGCGACCCATCCCCGGATGGCGATCGGCGAGTCGATGACCCCGCAACTCATCGAGTGGCTGCACATCCTGGCGGTGCGCTTCGACGTACCGGAGATCAAGCACCTGCTGGACGTCAAGGCCGTCACCAAGAACATCGGCCCGACTCACGGCAAGAAGCAGAGCTTCGGTTTCATCAAGCACGAGAAGGGCCAGGAGCCCGACCCGCGCGACGCCACGATGTTCGTCATTCCCAAAGCGCTCACCGAGGCCGGTCACCTGTTCCGGCAGGACACCGATATGTACTTCTTCAACGTGGCGGCCAAGTACGGCACCACGACGCGGCAGAACTGGCGGGTCGCCGACCTGGACTTCGACGACTTCGGAGTGACGGTCACGGGGCAGAACGGCGAGGTCTTCCGGGCCCGTTACCTGATCGACGCGAGCGGCTTCCGCTCCCTGCTGGCCGAGAAGTTCGACCTGCGCGAGAAGCCCGCGCGCTTCAAGCACCACTCCCGGTCGATGTTCACCCACTACATCGGCATCAAGCCGTTCGACGAGGTCAGCCACCACCCGGAGAGCCTGCGCCCGCCGGCCAGCGCGCCCTGGCACGGCGGCACGCTGCACCACATGATCGAGCGCGGCTGGTTCTGGATCATCCCGTTCAACAACCACAAGGACTCCAAGAACCCGATCACCAGCATCGGGCTCACCATGGACGAGCGGACGTATCCCAAGCCGAAGGACCGCACCCCCGAGGAGGAGTTCCAGGGCTTCCTCGACCAGTACCCGGCGGTGAAGCGGCAGTTCGAGGGCGCCACGCGGGTCCGCGAGTGGGTCTCCACCGACCGGCTCCAGTACAGCTCCAGCAAGTCGATCGGCTACCGCTGGTGCCTGATGTCGCACGCGGCGGGCTTCCTCGACCCGCTGTTCTCGCGCGGTCTGTCCAACACCTTCGAGGTCGTCTACGCCCTGTGCTCCCGGCTGCTGCCCGCCCTGGACGACGACGACTTCGCCAACGAGCGATTCCAGTACGTCGAGGACGTCGAGCGCGGCCTGCTGCACTTCAACGACGAACTGGTGAACAGCTCCTACATCTCCTTCAGCCACTTCCCGCTGTGGAACGCGGTGTTCCGTGTCTGGGGCTCCTATCTCACGCCCGGCGCGCTGCGGTTGATCCGGGCGCGGGCGCGGTATGAGGAGAGCGGCGACGTGAAATGGCTGGACGATTTGGAGAAGACCCCCAATCCGGGTCTTTGGTGGCCGAACAGCCCGGATTTCAAGCAAACCGTCGAAATCATGGCGGAGGCCTGCGAGAAGTACGAGGCCGGTGACATCGACGGCGACGCGGCGGCCAAGCTGATCATGGACAGTCTCCGTGCTTCGGATGAACTCAACCCCGTTTTCGGATGGGAGGACCCAGAAATCAAATTCGTGTACCCGACCACCGCGATGATGGCTAAGTTCATGTACTGGGCCAACTTCAAGGCTCCGGGCGAGATGCGCGAACTGGGTCGCGACATGGTAAGCGGAATTGTGCGGTCCGGTCTGCGTGGGCAGAAGTTCGTCTGACCCCGCCCGGCAATTTCCATCTGACCGAAAGTTGAACAGCACCATGATCAGTCGCAGAAAAGTCCTCGGTGCGGGCGCGACCGCGGTGGCTCTGTCAGGACTTGGGGCCACCGCCGGATTCGCCGGCAGCGGGGCACCCTGGAGTCAGTTGCGCGCGCACCTCCAGGGCCGGCTCGTCCTGCCGACCGACTCCGGTTACACGACGGCGAAGCAACTCGACCTGCAACAGTTCGACGTGATCAACCCGCAGGCCGTCGCCTACTGCGTCAGCGCCGCCGATGTGGCGCTGACCCTGAAGTTCGCGCAGGACAACTGCATACCCTTCGCCGTGCGCAGCGGAGGGCACAGCGGCGGCGGGTACTCCACGAGCACCGGCCTGGTGATCGACGTCTCCGGGCTCAACTCCATATCCGTCGGCCAGAACACGGTGACCGTCGGCACCGGCGTCCAGGGCGTCGACGCCATCGACGCGCTCGCTCCGCACGGCAAGGCCATCATCGGCGGCTACTGCCCGACGGTCGCCGTCGGCGGCTTCTACCAGGGCGGCGGCCTGGGCGTGCTCACCCGCTCCTACGGCGTCGGCTCCGACCGGATCGCCTCGGCGAAGGTGGTGCTCGCCAACGGCGACGTCGTCACCGCCTCACCCACCCAGAACCGGGACCTCTACTGGGGCATACGCGGCGGTGGCGGCGGCAACTTCGGCGTCGTCACCTCGTACGACATCACCACCGTCAACGTCTCGCAGCTCGCCGTGGTCAATCTGAACTGGACCTTCGACAAGGCCGCCGACGTCCTGGACGGGTACGCGCGCTGGTCCGTCAACGCGCCCCGCACGCTCAGCGGCGGCGCCTTCCTCCAGCTCTTCGACGCCTCGCCGGGCGCGCCGGTCAACGTCATGGTCTTCGTCGCCTCCACCGGCACCACGGCCGAACTCACCAGCGAGGTCGCCCGGTTGGTGGCGCTGACCGGGGCACCGGCCAGCCAGACCCCCGCGAGCGTCGTGCCGTACCAGCCGCTGATGATGGGCTTCTTCCGGTGCGCGGCCGATGTGACCGCCTGCCACCGGGCCGACACCACGCCCGGCGGCACGCTTCCCCGGTCGGCGTTCGGCCTCCAGCGCAGCCGGTTCTTCAACCGGCTGCCGTCGCGCAGCGTGTGGGACAACGCGGCGGCGCTCTTCGAGACCCTGCGGGTACCCGGCCAGGCGCACCTCATGGAAGTGCTCCCGCTGGGCGGGGCGGTGAGGGATTTACGCCGCACCGACACCGCGTTCGTCCACCGCGACGCGCTGTTCACGGTGAACTTCCTCGTCGACATCGGGTCCCCGGACGCCGCCGACTCCGCGGGCAGGGCGGCGGGTCAGGCGTTCGTCGACAGCGGCTTCCGCGTCATCGACCGGCAGTCCTCCGGTGAGACCTACCAGAACTTCATCGACCCGGAACTGCCCGACTGGCGGCAGGCGTACTACGCCGAGAACTACCCGCGGCTGTCCGCCGTGAAGCACCGCTACGACCCGCACGGCGCCTTCAGGTTCGCCCAGAGCATTCGCTAGGGGCCTGACGGCGACACAGCGACATCCCTCTCACGACAGCGGGGTGGCCACGGACTTCCGTGCCACCCCGCTGTCGTGCGTCCGGACACCGCCCGGACGCGTACCGCTCGAGTCCGCATCTCCCAGCCGCTCCCGTCCCCGGAGGACTGCGATGACAAGCATCGCGCTGCACAGCCTCGCGCCCCACAACGACCTCCAGGTCGCCACCATGCTGGCGGGCATCGCCTTCGTCCTGCTGGTCGGCGTGCTGCTCGGCACTCTCGCCAAGCGGGTCCGCCAGCCCGCGGTGATCGGCGAGATCCTCGCCGGCATCGCGCTCGGCCCCAGCCTGCTCGGGCTGCTGCCCGGCGACCTGTCGCACAAGCTGTTCCCCGCCGACGTACGGCCGCTGCTTTCCGCGGTCTCCAACGTCGGCCTGATGCTCTTCATGTTCATGGTGGGCTGGGAGTTCGAGAAGCGGATGCTGCGTCCGCACCGCGGTCTGGCCGCGTCGGTCTCGCTCTCCTCGGTCGCCTGCGCCTTCGGACTCGGCGTCGCGGTGGCCGCGCTGCTCTACCCGCACCACAACACGGTGGCCGGGCACCACATCTCCTTCGTCACCTTCTCCACGTTCATGGGCGCGGCCATGTCGGTGACGGCCTTCCCCGTACTCGCCCGGATCCTCACCGACAACCGGCTCACCCACTCGCGGGTCGGCACCCTCGCCCTGGCCAGCGCCGCCGTGGACGACATCCTCGCCTGGTGCATGCTGGCGTACGTCTCCGCGCTGGTCACCTCCAGCGGCGCCGGTGACCTCTTCCAGGTGCTCGGCCTGAGCGCGGCCTACGTGCTCGGCATGTTCGTCCTCGTACGGCCCGCGCTGGCCGCGGTGGTCAGGTTCTTCAGCGAACGCCAGCAGTGGCGGGCCCTGTTGGTGGTCATGGCGGCCGGTACCTTCCTGTCGTCCTACCTGACGACCTGGATCGGCATCCACGGCATCTTCGGCGCCTTCCTCTTCGGCTTCATCATGCCGCGCGAGCCCGCGCTCCAGCTCGCCGAGCACCTGCGCAAGCCGCTCGACCACGTCAGCCTGATCCTGCTGCCGGTGTTCTTCATCGTCACCGGCCTCGGCGTCGACATCAACGGCCTGCACGCCCGGCAGTACCTGGAACTGTCCGCGATCCTGGTCGTCGCCTGCGCGGGCAAGCTGCTCGGCGCGATGGTGCCCGCCCGGCTGTTCGGCCTGTCCTGGCGGGAGTCCAGGGCGCTCGGCCTGCTGATGAACACCCGAGGGCTGACCGAGCTGATCATCCTCAACACCGCCGTCCAACTCGGCGTCCTGGACAGCCAGATGTTCACCATGATGGTGATCATGGCGCTGGTCACGACCGCGCTGGCCGGTCCGCTGCTGCCCAAGAGCAGCGAGCTGATGGCCACTTCGACGGTGGGCGTCGAGGTCGGCGAGGCGGAGGCGGCGGGCAAGGCCGAGGCGGGGGCCGGCGCCGGGGCCGCAGCCGCGGGCGAGAAGGGGCGCTCGTGAGCGCGCCCTCCGATCAGGTGCTGCACCAGCCGGAGCCGGTGGAGGGCAGGCTGCTGCGCAATGTGTGCGGCCTGTTCGTCACCGGCGTCACCGTCATCACCAGCGGCGCGGAAGGGCGTTCGGAGGGAACGACGGTCAACTCGTTCACCTCCGTCTCGCTCGACCCGCCGCTCGTGCTGTTCTGCCTGCACAAGGAGTCGCGGCTGCGCGCGGTCATCGACGAGGCCGGCTCCTTCGTGGTGAATTTCCTGTCGGGGCCGCAGGAGCCGCTGGCCCGCGCCTTCGCGGGCAAGGACACCTCGGCGGTCAAGGACGTGCCCCACCACCACTCGGCCGAGGGCATGCCGGTGCTCAGCGAGGCACTGGCCTTCCTGGCCTGCCGCCTGGACAAGGAGTTCGACGGCGGCGACCACACCATCTTCGTCGGCCGCGTCGTCGAACTCGGCGTGCCCCGCGAATACCAGGAACCGCTCATCTTCTTCCGCGGCTCCCTGGGCGCGCTGGAGGAGGAGCCGCGGGGAGCGCACCCGATCTTCGACGGCTGAGCGGACCCGCACGTCAGCCATCCACGTCACGTCACGCACCGCCCATGACGACGAGAGGACACACCATGGCGTTCGCATTCGAGGCCGTCGACCCGAAGGTCTCCTTCGAGACCCAGCTCCAGCAGGAGGACTCGGGCACCGTCGTACTCATCAACACCCTTGTCGTGCCCGAGGGGCAGATGGACAAGACCCTGGAGAGCTGGGCGCTCGACGCCGCCTACATGAAGTCCTGTGACGGCTGCATCTCCACCCAGCTCCACCGCGGCACCGCGGGCAGCAACACCCTGGTCAACATCGCGATCTGGGAGTCGACCTCCTCGCTGCTCGCGGCCTTCATGTCGGCCGAGTTCCAGGAGAAGGCCGGCGCCTACCCCGACGGTCTGCTCGCGCGGCCGTTCATCGCGGAGAAGGTCGCCGTCCAGGGGATCTGCGTGGCCTAGGGCCTGTCCGCCGACCCGGCCACCGCGCATCAGTGAGGAGCTCTTCGATGAGTGCGATCAGCATCGCCGCGGAAACCGTCGATCCCCTTCCGCAGCACACACTGCTGGTGTTCCTGCTCCAGATCGGCGCCCTGCTCGTCCTGGCACTCGTGCTGGGACGGCTGGCGAGCAGGCTCGGCATGCCGACCGTCGTCGGAGAACTGGCCTCGGGCGTCTTACTCGGGCCCTCGCTCCTGCTGCACGTGGCGCCGGGCCTGTCCGGCTGGCTCTTCCCCCGCGACCCCACCCAGATGCACCTGCTGGACGCCGTCGGGCAGCTCGGCGTGCTGCTGCTCGTCGGCTTCACCGGCATGCACCTGGACCTGAAGGTGGTCCGCAGACAGGGCGGCAAGGCGGCGGGCGTCAGCGCCGCCGCCCTGCTGCTGCCCCTGGCGCTCGGGGTGTGGCTCGGTTACGCGCTGCCGGGTGAACTGCGGCCGGGAGACGCCGATCCGGCGGTCTTCGCCTGGTTCGTCGGCGTCGCCATGTGCGTCAGCTCGATCCCGGTGATCGGCCGGGTGCTGGTCGACATGAAGCTGATCCACCGCAATGTCGGCCAGATGATCCTGGTCGTCGGCACCATCGACGACGCCGTGGGCTGGCTGCTGGTCTCCGTCGTCACCGCGATGGCCACCACCGGGGTCGGCGCGGGCGAGATCGCCACCCCGCTGTGGCACCTCGCCGTCGTCATCGTCGTCCTGCTGACCGGCGGCCGGTGGCTGGTCGGCTGGGTGCTGCGCTGGGCCGAGCGCTCCGGTTCGCGCGGCGTGACCATCTCCGCCACCGTCATCCTGCTCGTCCTGTCGGGTGCGGGCGCCCAGGCGCTCGGTTTCGAGGCGGTGTTCGGCGCCTTCCTGTGCGGCATCCTGATCGGCTCGCGCGGCACGGACGCGCAGGCACGGCAGTTGGAGCCGCTGAACGCCACCGTGCTGTCCTTCCTGTCCCCGCTGTTCTTCGCGCTCGCCGGGCTGCGGATCGACCTGACGTCGCTGACGCGTCCGAAGATCGCGCTGTGGGGACTGGCCGCGCTGGCGATCGCCGTCGCCGGGAAATTCCTCGGCGCCTTCATCGGCAGCGCCTTCAGCCGCCTCACCCGCTGGGAGGCCCTGGCGCTCGGCGCCGGGATCAACGCGCGCGGGGTGATCCAGGTGGTCATCGCCGTGGTCGGCGTGCGGCTCGGCCTGCTGACCACCGCGATGTACAGCATCATCGTGCTGATCGCGATCCTCACCCCGCTGATGGCGCCGCCGATCCTGCGGGTCGCGATGAAGCGGATCGAGAGCACGGCGGACGAGGAACTGCGCGAGCAGCGGGTACTGGCCCTGCAAGGGGTGCCCGAGGGGGGTACGGACGGGCGGCCTGACGAACTCGCCGACGCACGCGCGGACGGCCTGACCGACGGACTGACCGACGGGTTCGCGGACGCCGGAGAATCCGATCCGGCCGCCGATACCCCCGTCACCCAGGAACGCGGCGTCCCGGTCCACCCCACGTGACATGCCCCACGTGGGGAGGGCCGGGACAGCCGCTCGGCTCAGCCCGCCCGCGGTCCGGACTCGTCGCGGCCGTCGCGGCCGTCGTCGCCGGGCTCGATCGCCTTCCTCGGCTCGGCGGCCTCGATCTGTCCCGCGGCCGTGTCCTCGTCCCCGTCGTCCAGACCGTCCAGCCGTACGCGGGAGAGCTTGTCCGGGTTGGTGACCAGATAGATGTCGGTGACCTGGTCGTTGCTCGGGTTGAGGTCCATGACCATGACCGCGTAGGGGGAGTCGCCGGAGAAGACCACGGCGGACGGGTCGCCGTTGACGTGCCGGTAGCGGATGTCGAGGGCTTCCGGCAGCCGGCTGGTGGCGTAACCGTTCAGCAGCCGGGCGACCTTGTCGCGGCCGGTGACCGGGCGCAGCGCGGAGCGGACCTTGCCGCCGCCGTCGGTCCACATCGTCACGTCCGGCGCGAGCAGGCTCATCAGGTCAGCGATGTCGCCGCCGAGCGCGGCGGCCACGAACCGCTCGGTGACCTGCTGCTGGAGGTGCGGGTCGGCCTGGTAGCGGGGCCGCCTGGCCTGGACGTGTTCGCGCGCCCGGTGCGCGAGTTGGCGAATCGCGGACGGGCTGCGGCCGAGAATTTCGGAGATCTCGGTATGCGCGTAACCGAACACCTCGTGCAACACGAACACCGCGCGTTCCAGCGGGGTCAGCGTCTCCAGAATGACCAACAGTGCCATGGACACGGATTCGTTGCGCAGCGCGGATTCCGCGGCGTCCGTCGCCTGCGCCGCCTGCGGGGTGTTCCGCGCTTCCGGAATCTGCGTGATCAACGGCTCGGGCAGCCAGGGTCCGATGTACGTCTCGCGGCGGCGGCTGATCGTGGCCTGCCGGGCGAGCGCCTGGTTGACCGCGATCCGCACCAGGTACGCGCGCGGGTTGTCGATCTCCTCGGCGTGCGGCTGGCGGACTCTCCGCGCCCAGGCCAGCCAGGTCTCCTGAAGGACGTCCTCGGTGTCCGAGACGCTGCCGAGCAGGTTGTAGACCACCGAGAACAGTAACTCCCGATGACCCACGAACACCCGTGTGGCGGTGTCGTCGGGCAGCTCCGCCGGGTTGTCGGACATGGTGGGCCTCCCAGTGTGACGCGCGCTCCTGTCACCTGAGATGAAGGGCCCCCGTCCGAGTGTGACATCGGCCGGTAAAGATGTTGCGCTATTACCGACCGCTGTCGTTTTTCTTCTCTCTTTTCTCCGTTCTTTTTCCCCGTGCGAGTCCCTCAAAGAAGGAGCACAGTCATGTCCGTTAAGCGGCGGCTGGCGCGCGTGAACAAGTATTTCGGCAATCGGATCGTCGGCCGGATCCTCCCCGCCATGCCGGGGTTCGGCGCGGTCTACCACAAGGGCCGCAAGTCCGGCCGGGAGTACCGCACGCCGGTCAAGGTCTTCAAGAAGAACGGCCACTTCATCCTGTCCCTCCCGTACGGCGCGGAGTCCGACTGGGTCAAGAACGTGGTGGCCGCGGGCGGTTGTGAGATCAAGACCCGCGGCAAGCGCGTCCCGGTGGTCGCGCCGCAGGTGTACATCGACGACAACCCCGACATCCCCGCCGTGCTGCGCTGGGCGCTCCAGCGGCTGCGCATCGACGAGTTCATCTCGCTGAAGATCGTCGAGACCACGGCGCAGACCGGGACCGGGGTCACGGCCGAGCGCGTCTGAGCACGATCGGTGAAGACGCGTGAGGAGGAGTGATCGCGCATGCCCGCACCGAATTGGCGCGCCTTCGGCCGGGCCGCCGCCCGGTTCTGCGGGGACCGGCTGCTGCGCGCCCTGATCTCGCTGGGCTCGACGACCGTCGGCGTCTCGTCGTCCGAGTGGTGGCGCGGGCGCGGCGAGCACTGGTGGGAGGGCGCGGCGCCCACCGAGGGCTCAGGCCCGCGCGCGGTCGCCGCGGCGGCCCGTCGCAAGCCCGGCGGCCTCGACGATCCCGGCGTGCTGCGCAAGCTGCGGGCGCTGCGCGGCAGCCAGGACCTGCCGGGTCCCGGCGACCCGTACGACGGCTGCCTGGACGCGGCGCCGCGCTGGCACCCGGAGCGCCGCGCGGCCGGCGGCAGGTGAGGTGAGGACGGCCGGCGGCCTGTGAGGTCGGGTGAGGTGAGGACGACCGGCGGCCGGCCGTCGGCCCGTCAGCGGTCGGCGAGTTCGTCGGTCGCCTCACGTCCCGCCCGCGCCGCGCGGGACAGGAAGTCGGCGATCAGCACCAGTTCGGCGTCGTCGTAGTCCGCGCAGATCACGTCCATCGACTTGTTGAGCCCGGCGAACATCTCGGCCGTCTCGGTCTCGCGCTCCTTGATGACCTGGACGAGGACCGCCCGCCGGTCGCTGGGGTTGGGCGTACGGACCACCCAGCCGCCGCGCTCCAGCCGGTCGAGCACGCCGGTCAGCGTGGCCGGGTGCAGGCCCGCGTGCTTCGACAGCGCGGTCGGTCCGATCGGCCCGAAGCGGCTGACCAGGTCCAGGCACTCCAAGTCGGCGTCGCGCAGGCCGAGATGAGTGCCGACCCGATGGTTCAGCAACGCCATTTGGACGGAGAGATCGCGCAGCGCGTCCTTGATCCTCGTGTTCAGTCGCCTCCGCCGCCGTATTGTCGACGCGGCTCCGGGCAGTGTGGAATCCATACGCAACGTTCCTCGCATCGATAGCACGCGGAGATATGAAACTACCCCAACCCCCGATTCGGTCCGCTGGCCGACCGCTGGAGCCTTCGGCCCCGGTCGGGCGGCGAATATCGGCGGGGTTCAGGCGGACACCCTCTCACAGGTCCTTTACAAACTCGTAGGGCTCTCCCCGAATCCTCCGCGCCTCGCGCGGTGCCCGTTGCCGGTAGCAGGCGTGCGCCTCCCGGCAACCGTGGGCTCGTGCCCCAAAGTGGCCGGATCGAGCCCCCTGTCGCTCGTCACCCTCCGTGCTCATATCGCCCGCCAACACCACCGGTCCCGCCCGTATCGCGCGCCGAGCGCCCTCTCAACACCCCTTCTGGGCAGGCAAGTTGCTAGGTGCATAAGGCAACCGAGCGGGAGATGGGTAGTTTTGTCGGACATTGGACAACCTCCACAGGCCACTCACAACTTCTCACTATCTGTTGTTCATTTTCTCCTCAGGTGAACAGTGTCATTCGGCCATTGAGGCCCCGTTCACTCCTCGCAACGCGACGCCATTCGGCGCGCGGGAGCGCTGGGGGGAGAACGACACGTGACATCCACACAAGTGGTGTCCCGCACGCCCGAGTCGGTCGGGGGCGACGACGCCCCCCGGCGGCTGCGGGCGGCCAAGGGGATCGGGGACCGGATATTCCGCGGGCAGCTCACGGCCGCCGGTGTCGCCGTACTGGCGATCATGGCGGCGGTCGGCCTGTTCCTGCTGCTACGGGCGAGCCAGGCGCTGCGGGTACGCGGCTTCGCGTTCCTGACCACCGCGCAGTGGCAGCCCGACGTCCACAACTTCGGCATCGCCGCCGTCCTCACCGGGACCGTGCTGATCGCCGCCGTGGCCGTCTGCTTCGCGCTGCCGCTCGCGGTCGGCACCGCGCTGTTCATCTCGGAGATCGCGCCGCGCCGGGTGCGCCGCACCCTGGTCGCGATGGTCGACCTGATGGCCGCCGTGCCGTCCGTCGTCTACGGCCTGTGGGGCCTGTTCTTCTTCCAGGGCCATGTGATCGGCCTGTCCCGCTGGCTGTCCACCTGGTTCCACTGGGTGCCCTTCCTGCGCGTGGACGGCGTCGAGCCGGGCGAACCCCTCTCCTCCGCCAGCGTGTACACCGCCTCCACCTTCATCGCCGGAATCGTCGTCGCGATGATGGTGGCCCCCATCATGTGCTCGGTCATGCGCGAGGTCTTCGCGCAGGCCCCGGCCGGTGAGCGGGAGGGCGCCTACGCGCTCGGCTCCACCCGCTGGGGCATGATCCGCTCGGTGGTGCTGCCGTACGGCCTGGGCGGCGTGATCGGCGGCACGATGCTGGGGCTCGGCCGGGCGCTGGGCGAGACCATCGCGGTCTACCTGATCATCTCCCCGGTCTTCCAGATCCAGCCCCACATCCTCCAGACCGGCTCGAACTCCGTCTCCTCGCTGATCGCCCTGCACTACGGCGACTCCTCGGACTTCGGCATGTCGGCGCTGATGGCCGCGGGCCTGGCCCTCTTCCTGCTCACCCTGGTCGTCAACTTCACCGCGTCCACGATCGTCGCGCGGTCCCGCTCCGGCTCGCTGAGCGAGGGGTGACGACATGACGGACCTTCTGGCCGAGCCCGCCACCGCCGCCACGCACGCCGCCGCAGCCGCCGCCACAACGGCCGCCGCCGCGCCCGCCACCACCGTCGTCGTACGGCAGCCGGCCGACGCCCCGGACGCCGCGCAGCGACGGCGCGCCCTGGGCGGCGTCGCCCGCGGCGCGGTGCTCAACGTCCTCGGCGCCGCCGCCACCGGCCTGTGCACCGCCCTCCTCCTCTTCGGCCGACTGGCCCCGCTCTCCGGCCCGCTGGGCTTCGCGGCCGTCACCTACCTGGTCTTCCTCGCCGCGTACGCCCTGCTGTGCTCGCTGGAGCACGACGGACCCGCGGTCCGCGACCGGCTCATGACCGTCGTGCTCTGGTCCGCCGCGGGACTGCTGTTCTCGGCCCTGGTCCTCGTCGTCGGCTTCACGCTGTGGCGGGGGCGCGAGGCGCTGCCGCACGGCAACTTCTTCACGCAGGACATGCAGCTCGCGGGCCCGCTCGACCCGATCACGGTCGGCGGCATCACCCACGCGATGCTCGGCAGCCTGATCATGATCGCCATCGCCCTGGCCGTCACCATCCCGCTGGGCATCGCCTGCGCGGTCTACCTCAACCAGACCCGCGGCCGGTTCGCGCGCTTCGTGCGGACCATCGTCGAGGCGATGACCGCCCTGCCCTCCATCGTGGCCGGACTGTTCATCTACGCCACCTGGATCCTGATCCTGCACTTCCCCAAGTCCGGTCTCGCGGCCGGACTCGCGATCAGCGTGATGATGCTGCCGATCATCATCCGGGCCTCGGACGTCGTCCTGCGCCTGGTCCCCGGCAATCTCACCGAGGCCGCGGAAGCGCTCGGCGCCCCCCGCTGGCGCACCGTCTGGCACGTGGTGCTGCCCACCGCGCGCTCCGGGCTCGCCACCGCCGTCATCCTCGGCACCGCGCGCGGCATCGGCGAGACCTCGCCCGTCCTGCTCACCGCCGGATACGCCACCGCGGTCAACGCCGACCCCACCAACGGCCCGATGCTGTCGCTGCCGCTGGCCGTGTTCACCTTCGTCAAATCCCCGGAACCGGCCATGGTGGCCCGCGGATTCGGCGCGGCGGCCGTGCTGATGCTGCTGGTCCTGGTGCTCTTCACCATCGCCCGGCTGATCGGCGGGCGCGGCCCCGGCCAGCTCTCCAAGCGCCAGGGCCGCCGCGCCGCCCGCGCCTCCCGCCGCGACGTCGAGCGCTTCGACGACCTGCGCGCCCCCCGCCCCTCGCTGTTCGCTCCCGCCGCAGACCCGGCCGGATCCCCGCTTCCCGGAGAGAACTCCTGATGCCCCGCCGCACCTCAGCCCCGGCCGCCCTGCTCATGGCCCTGCTCGCCCTGCTGGTCACCTCGGTGTTCGGCCCCGGCGTCCAGCGCGCCGCCGCGGCCGACAGCTACGTCCCGCTGTCCGGCGCCGGATCGACCTGGGCGTTCAACGCCGTCGACCAGTGGCGGCGCAACGTCAAGCAGTACGGCATGGAGATCCAGTACGCGCAGACCGGCTCCTCCGACGGCCGGCACCAGTTCCTCAACGGGACGGTGGACTTCGCGGTCTCCGACATCCCCTTCCAGACCAACCCCACCGACGGCTCCGCGCCCGAGCACCCGACCAACGGCAGTTACGCGTACATGCCAATCGTGGCCGGCGGCACCGTGTTCATGTACAACCTCAAGGTCAACGGGAAGCGGCTGACCAATCTGCGGCTGTCCGGCGAGAACGTCACCAAGATCTTCACCGGCGCCATCACCAACTGGTCCGACCCGGCCATCGCCGCCGACAACCCCGGCCTGCGACTGCCCGCCAAGAAGATCGTGCCGGTGGTCCGCTCCGACGGCTCGGGCTCCAGCGCCCAGTTCACGCTGTGGATGGCCAAGCAGCACACCGCGCTGTGGAACACCTACTGCGCCAAGGTGGGCCGCGCGGGCGCCTGCGGCTCGACGTCCTACTACCCGCCGGTGCCCGGCATGATCTCCCAGGCGGGCGACCTCGGCGTGGCGGGCTACGTCGCCCAGGACTACGGCGACGGCGCGATCGGCTACGTCAACTACTCCTACGCCAAGAACGCGCACTTCCCCGTCGCGAAGGTGCTCAACCACGCGGGCTACTACACCGAGCCGACGCCCGCCAACGTCGCGGTGTCGCTGGTCAAGGCGCGGATCAACACCGAGAAGAACTCGCCCGACTACCTCACCCAGGACCTCAGCGGCGTCTACACCGACACCGACAAGCGCAACTATCCGCTGTCCAGCTACTCGTACATGATCCTGCCGCTCAAGGTGCAGGGGCAGTTCACCCAGGCCAAGGGCACCACGCTGGCGGCCTTCTCGTACTACTTCATGTGCCAGGGCCAGCAGTACGCGCCCAAGCTCGGCTACTCGCCGCTGCCGATCAACCTGGTGCAGGCGGGCTTCGACCAGATCCGCCGCATCCCGGGCGCGCAGACCCAGACGATCAACGTCAAGGGCTGCCACAACCCGACCTTCAGCACCGACGGCACCAACACCCTGGCCAAGTCGGCGCCCTTCCCGCAGGACTGCGACAAGCAGGGCGCCGCGCCCTGCACCACCGGCAGCGGCGGCGCGTCCACCGGCGGCTCCGGCGGATCGTCCGGCGGCTCCAACGGCGGCGGTACGAGCGGCGGTTCGGGCAACGGCACGGGCGGTTCGGGCAACGGCGGTACGGGCGGCGGCGGTTCGGGCGGCGGCTCCGGCGGTACGGGGAACGGCGGCACCGGCGGATCGGGCAGTGGGGGCGGCGGCAACAGCTCGGGCGCCGTCGACCCGGACACCGGACTGCCCGTCGACGCGTCCAACGGCGGCTCCCCGGACGGCGGTTCGTCCGGCGGCGGCTCAGGCGACGGCGGTGCGAACGGCGGCGGCAACGGCAATCAGGTCGTGCTCGCGCAGCCGGTCGCCGTCGGCGGCCACAACGGCTGGGGCGGCACCCAGACCCTGATGCTCCTCGCGGCGCTGCTCGTCGTCGGGCTGGTCCTGGCACCGGCCGCGACCTCCCGCGCCCTGAGCGCCCGCAAGGCCCCGGCCGACCGCACCGCCTCGACCGACCGCAAGGAGGACACGCCGTGACGACCCCGCGACAGTCCCTCGGCCGCCGGCTCGTCCGGCGCCTGCTCACCGGCGCCCTGCTCGGCGCCGTCCTCGGCGCGGCGGCGGCCCAGGCGGCCCCCGCCCTGCTGACCGACCTGCGGCCGGTCGCCGCGCAGTCGGCCGCGTCGGTGCGGGCGGCCCAGTCGAGCCCTTCCGCCCAGTCGTCCGCCGTGACCGTCTCCGGCCGCGGCGAATTCGCCGACATGCGCTTCCGCGTCAGCCAGACCCGCGACCTCGCCAACCAGGCGATCAGCGTGTCCTGGACCGGCGGGGTGCCCACCACCTTCGCCGGCACCCAGTTCAACACCGACTTCGTCCAGATCATGCAGTGCTGGGGCGAGGACGACGGCGCCGTCCCCGGCAACCCCGGACCGCCGCGCACCCAGTGCCAGTTCGGCGCGTCGCCCACCACCGGCCGTAACACCTGGCCCGGCAACCAGGCGGACGACACCCGGCAGGTCTCGTACAGCGCGGACCCCGGCAGCTACGGCGAGGACGACAAGTACGGCGCGGGCCGCCCCTTCGGCCGCGGCGAGGTGCCGTTCAAGTCCATCGACGGCACCGTCGTCACCAGCGACACCCAGAACAACCGCTTCTACAGCTACAACACCACCAACGAGATCGACTTCGGCCGCACCGGGGCCGACGGCACCGGGCAGGAGTACGTCGAGGCGCAGACCAAGGAGGAGGCACCGCACCTGGGCTGCGGCGCCCCGGTCAAGCACCCCGACGGCAGCGTCACCGGCCGCTCCTGCTGGCTGGTGATCGTCCCGCAGGGCCACCTGGACCTGGACGGCAAGCCCTACCAGGACCGCACCCAGGTCAACGCGGGCTCCCCGGTGTCCTCCACGAACTGGCGCAACCGCATCGCGGTCCGGCTCGACTTCCAGCCGGTCGGCGCGACCTGCGCGATGGGCGCGCGGGAAGTCGACACCACCGGCAGCGAGTTGGTCTCCGACGCGATGGGGAGCTGGCAGGCCAAGCTCTGCGGCACCGGCACGGTCTTCGGCTACACCACCGTCGGCGACTCCGAGGCGCGCGGCCAGCTCACCGACTCCGGCGACAGCCTGGTCTTCACCACCCTGCCGGTCACCGGCGAGACCCGGCCCGCCGACACCATCACCTACGCGCCGGTCGCGCTGTCCGCCGCCGTGATCGGCTTCAGCATCGAGCGCCAGCCCCGCTCCGACGCGCCCGCCGACGTCAGGAAACGCGCGGGCACCCGGGTCGGCTCACTCGACCTCACCCCGCGGCTGGTCGCCAAACTGCTCACCGAGTCGTACCGCAACTCGCCCTGGGGCGCGGTCCGTACGACATACGACGACGGCGGACCCCGGCTGACCGCGGCCAAGGGCTACGACTGGGCGCTGCGCAATCCGGCCGGCCTGCTCACCGACCCCGAATTCCTCGCGTACAACAAGGAGTTCGCGGACCTGTCGGTCGCCTCCAACCCGAGCACCGACACCGACCTGATCACCGCCTTCGGCCACAGCGACCTGGCCAGGCAGGTGTGGACGTGGGTGCTGGCCGACCGGCAGGCCCGGCAGTTCCTCGCGGGAGTGCCGGACGACTGGGGGATGCGCGTCAACCCCTTCTTCAGCTCCAACGGCGACCTCAACCCCACCGGTTACGCCTTCTCCGCCGACCGCGACGACTTCCCCAAGAACGACAACTGGGAGACCGTCCCGCCCGGCAGCGGCGCCCCGGACAGCCAGAAGCAGAAGATGACGGACTTCCACCCGTACGTGGACGACCTCTACACCGGCGCGCTGCGCACCCGCCGCGGCGACCAGCTCTGGAAGTCCAACTGGGACCCGCTGGCCACCCCGCCGGTCTGGAAGACGCCGGGCCCGCAGGTCGCCGGGCAGCGCTTCATGCTGACCATCACCGACGCGGCCTCCGCCGCCCGCTTCGGCCTCCAGACCGCCCGGCTGCGCAACCCCGCGGGCGAGTTCACCGCACCGACCAGGGCCGCCCTGGTGGCCGCCGCCGACAAGGCGAAGGCCGCCGACGGCGTACGGCGGATCGACCCGACCGCGAACGCCAAGGGCGTCTACCCGCTGAGCATGCTGGTCTACGGCGCAGCCCGCCCGGCCGAACTGGCGCCCACCGCCCGCAAGCAGTACGCGGACCTGCTGCGGTACGCCTCGGGCGGCGGCCAGGTGCCCGGCACCGCCCCCGGCACGCTGCCGGTCGGCTACGCACCGCTGCCGTCCGCGCTGCGGGCCGAGGCGGCCACGGCCGCGACCGCCCTGGAGACCTGGAAGCCGGCCCCCGGCCCCGGCGGCTCCGGCGCCCCGCAGACCGAACCGGGCGCCGCGGACGGCGGCACCGGCTCCGGCGGCGGCACGGGCGGTGACGGCGGCGGCAGCGGTACGGCCGGCGGCTCCGACGGCGGGAGCGGGAGCGCGGACGGCGGCACCGGCGGCCACACCGCCCCCGGCGGCAAGCCCGGCGCCTCGCCCAGCCCCACCGCCGCGACCGGTTCCCCCGCGACCGTGCCGGTCGCGGGCGGCATCACGCCCTCCGACCCCGGTTCCGCGCTGCGCTTCGCGGTGCCGATCGGGGCCGGCCTCGGGCTGCTCGCCGCACTGGGAGCGCCCTTCGCCGCCGGTACCCGGCTGCCGCTGCGCCTGAGCCTGCCCGGCGGACGCTCCCTCACCATCCCGCGGCCGACCGTCCCCGCCCGGCTGCGCGGCTTGCGCCCGCCACGTCGGCGACCGGGCGGCTGATCCGGCCCGCGCCCGCCACGTCGGCGACCGGGCGGCTGAACCGGCCCGCGCGCCGGGCCACCCACCAGACACGTCGTTCGCCCCGAGTCTCAGTCGGGGCGAACGACGGGCTCCACCCTGCCAGACCGGCCATCCGGCTCTGGCGGGTCCCCACCCGTCACGCAGTACGAGTCCCCGATCAGGAGACAGAGATATGCGCACCAAGCGCCCCATCGCCACGATCGCGGCGGTCATGACCGCGGCCATCGCGGCCGGTACCCTCACGGTCGCCGCACCGGCCTTCGCCGACCCCGCGCCCGGCACCTTCGGCACGTACGTGGGCGTCGGCTCCGACACGACGCAGGACGTGCTGAACGCGCTGGCCGGCACGGCGCTGCCGGACGTCGCGTCGTACGACGCCACGGGCTCGGCCACCATCAAGACCCGTGCGAACGGCGTGACCTTCACCCGTCCGAACGGCTCGGGCGCGGGACAGAAGGCGCTCAGCGCCTCGCTGATCGGGGACACCGACCCGGGCGGCACCGTGAACATCGCGGGCCAGGTGGACTTCGCGCGCTCCTCCGGCGCCCCCTCCACCGCGGGCACCACCCTCACGTACATCCCGTTCGGCCGGGACGCGGTCGGTTACGTCGCCAAGGGCGACTTCCTGAAGAACCTGACGCGCACCCAGCTCAACGAGATCTACTCCGGCACGGTCACCACGGTCGCGGGCCACCCCGTGCGGCCGTTCATCCCGCAGTCGAGCTCCGGCACGCGGAAGTTCTTCCTGAGCGCCATCGGCGTCGTCAACCTCGGCAGCAACGTCAAGGGCACCGACGACAACGGCAAGACGGTCGAGGAGAACCAGGCCAACGGCGTCATCCTCAAGGACGGCGACCTCGTCCCCTTCTCCGCCGCGAGCTGGATCGCGCAGAACAACCACACCGCCCCCGACCGCAGCACCGCCGCCGCGGGGAACGGCGCCTTCATCGGCGCCCTCGACCTCGGCGCGGGCACCCCGGTCAGCCCCGTGGTCAAGGGCGCGGACGACAAGCTGTCCCCGTTCGGCGGCTACTACGACGACCCGACCTTCGGCCGCGACGTCTACAACGTGGTGCCCACCCGCGCCATCGACACCTCCAGCGCCTTCTTCGACAAGGGCCTGTACGACACCTTCGTGAGCGCCGGCGCGCACAAGGCGGCCATCGCGTCCGACGTGGCCGAGAAGACCATCGCCGCGTTCGGCTTCCAGAACGAGCCCTACAACGGCAGCATCGACACCTCCGTCCGCGGCCACGCCAAGGCGGGCGGCCTGGAGACCAACAGCTCCTCGCTGATCAAGCCCGCCGCGGTCGGCGCGCTGGCCGCCACCGCCCCGGCCCCGCGCCAGCTCACGCTGAGCTGGACCGCGCCCGCCGACCCGGCGCTGCCGGTCACCGACTACCGCGTGCGGATCACCGACAGCGCGGGCGACGTCGCCTTCAGCACCGACCTCAAGGCCCCGGCCACCTCGGTGACCGCGCCCCTGGCCCCCGGCGCGTACACCGCCGAGGTCTACGCCTCCAACCTGGTCGGCGACGGCCCGAGCGTGACGGTGGCCGGCACGGTCAGCGAGGTCCCGAAGGGCGCCTCGAAGATCACCCCCGCCGTCTCCCCGGCGAGCGTCCCGTACGGCACCGCCGCCAAGCTCGCCGTCGCCGTCAGCGGCCCGTCCGCCGCCACCGGCAAGGTCACCGTCAAGGACGGCGCGGCCACCCTCGGCACGCTGACCCTGGACGCGGCGGGGAAGGCGTCGCTGACGCTCCCCAAGACCCTCGCGGTCGGCGCCCACACCCTGTCCCTGTCCTACGCCGGTGACAGCAGGCTCAACGCCTCCGCCGCCACCGCCAAGGTCACCGTGACCAAGGCCGCCGCCCGCGTCGCCGTCGGCGTCTCCCCGGCGAAGCCGGCCTACGGCACCTCCGGCCGGCTCTCCGTCGCCGTGACCGGCCCGGCCACCGCCACCGGCAAGGTCGTCGTCAAGGAGGGCAAGACCACGCTCGGCACGGTCGGCCTGGACAAGACCGGCCGCGCGTGGCTGACGCTGCCCAGGACGCTGAAGGTCGGCACGCACACCCTGTCCCTGTCCTACGGTGGTGACGGCCGCCTCAACACCGCCGCCGCCACCTACAAGGTCACGGTCGTCAAGGCCGCGCCGCGCATCGCGACGAAGGCCCCGGCCGGCGTCAAGACCTCGGCCCGCGGCAAGGTGACCGTCGCCGTCACCGCCAACGGCGTCACCCCCACCGGCTTCGTCCGGATCTACGACGGCAAGAAGGTCGTCGGCACCGCCACCCTGAAGAACGGCAAGGCCGTCGTCACGCTGGCCAAGCTCACCAAGAAGGGCAAGCACGTCCTGACGCTGCGGTACTCGGGTTCGGCCACCGTGAACACCGGCAGCAAGTCGTTCGCCGTCACCGCGAAGTGACCCCGGCTCCCGCCCCGGCGGACGGCACCCGTCCGCCGGGGCGGGAGACCCGCGCACGGGTGCCGCGCGCACGGGTGGCCGCCGCCCGCTTCCGGTATCGCCCGGTGCGCCCCTGTCGCGTGAACCGCCGTGACCCCATGGACCTTTCGCCCCGCACGCCACCGTCCAGCCCCGCACGCTCCCATCCGCTGCGCACGCCACCGTCCAGCCCCGTACACCACCGTCCAGCCCCGTACACCCCCATCCAGCCCCGTACACCCCCATCCAGCCCTGGACATCCCGAGGAGGCAGGCCGCCGTGACGGTCACCGACCAGACTCCGCCGCGGGCGGCGCGTTCCGCCGAGGCACCGGCCGAGACGCCCGAGGAGGTGACGCGGGCCGAGACGCCCGGCGGCGCGCCCGCCGGGGAGCCCGCCGCGGTCGCCGCCCCGGCCCCCCGGCCCCGGCGGCCCGCCGCCCGTCAGCTCGCCGCAGGCGCGCTGCTCGCGCTCGCCGTGCTGCTGCTCGGCCTGGCCGCCAACCTCGTCGTACTCAGCGGGTTGCAGCACAGGTCCGCGCAGCAGGACCGGTTCGACGCGCTGCGCGCCAGCCTCGCCGAAGGCACCGTGCCGGTCGGCCAGACCGACGAGCGGGGCCGGCTGCTCGCGCCCGGCACACCGCTCGCGCTGCTGGAGATCCCCCGGCTGCACCTGCGCGAGGTGGTGGCGGAGGGCACCTCGGCCGACGTGCTCACCGGCGGCGTCGGCCACCGCCGCGACACCCCGCTGCCCGGCCAGTCCGGCAGCAGCGTGCTGATGGGCAGGGCGGCGGCGTACGGCGGACCGTTCGGCGCGCTCGACCGTCTGCGGCCGGGCGACACCTTCACCGTCACCACAGGACAGGGCCGCCACCGGTTCCGGGTGCTCGACGCCCGCCGCGCGGGCGACCCGGCCCCGGCGCAGCCCGCCGCGGGAGGCGGCCGGCTGGTGCTGGTCACCGCCGACGGCCCCGCGTATCTGCCCAGCGGTGTGCTGCGCGTGGACGCCGACCTGGTGTCGAAGACCGCCGACACCCCCGACGCCGTCATCCGGCCCGGCTCCCTCCCGGCCGACGAGCAGCCGATGGGCACGTCCACCAGCGAGCTGTGGAAGCTCGTGATGTGGCTCCAGGCGCTGCTCGCGGCGTCCGTCGCGGCCGTGTGGGCCTGGCACCGCTGGGGCCGCCACCAGACGTGGATCGTCTTCCTGCCGCTGACCGCCGTCGTCGGCTTCCAGGTCGCCGACCAGGTCACCGGCCTGCTCCCCAACCTCCTCTGACCCGCCCACCGTCCGCCCCGTACTGCCCGAGGTGCCCGCCGTGACCGACATCGCCACCCCCGAAGAGACCACCGTCGCCCTGCCCGCGACCATCCCGCCCGAGACCGCCGTGCCGCGCGGACCGGGCGCCGCCACCCTGGACGCGCGGGGCATCTCCGCCTGGTTCGGCACGCACAAGGTCCTCGACCGGGTCTCGCTGACCATGCCCGCCGGCCGCGTGACCGCCCTGATCGGCCCGTCCGGCTGCGGAAAGTCCACCTTCCTGCGGACCCTGAACCGGATGCACGAGATGATCCCCGGCGCCGCCATGGGCGGCGAGGTCCTGCTCGACGGCGACGACATCTACGCGGCGGGCCGCCCGCTCACCGAGGCCCGGCGGCACATCGGCATGGTGTTCCAGAAGCCGAACCCGTTCCCCGCCATGAGCATCTACGACAACGTGCTGGCCGGACTGCGGCTGACCGGCACCCGCGCCTCGCGGCAGACCAAGGACCTGCTGGTCGAGGAGTGCCTGTCGCGCGCGGGCCTGTGGAAAGAGGTCAGGGACCGGCTGCGGCAGCCCGGCGGCGCCCTGTCCGGCGGCCAGCAGCAACGGCTGTGCATCGCCCGCTCGCTGGCGATCCGCCCCCGCGTGCTCCTCATGGACGAGCCCTGCTCCGCCCTCGACCCGACGTCCACGCGCCGCGTCGAGGAGACCATCAGGGAACTGGCCGACGAGGTCACCGTCGTCATCGTCACCCACAACATGCAGCAGGCCGCCCGCGTCTCCCAGAACACCGCCTTCTTCCTCGCCGAACAGGGCACTCCCGGCGGCATCGTCGAACACGGCCCCACCGAGGCGATGTTCGCCAACCCCCAGGACACCCGCACCGCCGACTACGTCAACGGCCGCTTCGGCTGACCTACCGCGCCGTCCTCGTCGTCACACGCGTCCCGGACCGGATGTTCGCCGCCGTCCCGACGGGCCTGACGCGGTCGCGGGTGACCTGCGCGACCGAACAGCCGCAGTCGCCGGGCGTGCCGACGCCGGTCCGCCCAGCCGCGGGGGCAGGTGGGCGGACCCACGCGTCACGACACGGGGACGTAGACGACCTTGTTCTCGACGAACTCCTTCAGCCCCTCGATCCCGAACTCCGCACCGATACCGGATTCCTTGATCCCGCCGAAGGGCACGTCGGGAAAGCCCCCGACGTGGGTGTTGATCCACACGGTGCCGCTGTCGAGCCTCGCGGCGACCTCGGCCGCGGCGGAGGTGTCCGGTCCCCAGACGGAGTTGCCGAGCCCGTAGCCGGTGTCGTTGGCCCGGGCCACCGCCTCGTCGAGATCGGCGTAGCGCAGAAGCGCGCGCACCGGGCCGAAGGTCTCGTCCCGCACCAGGGGGCTGTCATCGCTGATGTCGCGGACCACGGTCGGCGGGACGAAGTAGCCGGGGCGCGGGTCCACGGCCCCGCCGGCGATGACCGTGCCGTCCTTGTGGGCCAGTTCGAGATATTCCTTGACCCGCTCGAACTGGGCGGCGTTCTGCACGGGACCGAACGCGGGATCGGCCTCGGGGTCGAGGCTGTGACGCAGCTCCTTGGACGTCGCGAGCTCCGCGAAGATCTCGGCGAACCGCTCGTACATCGCGTCCGGGACGAAGATCCGCTTGATGCCCACGCACAGTTGCCCGGCGTAGGAGAACGTCCAGGTGAAGATCTCGGGTGCCACCTTCTCCACGTCGGAGTCGGGCATGATGATCGCCGAGTCGTTTCCGCCGAGCTCCAGCACCACTCGTTTGATCGTCGTGGCCGAGGCTTCCAGGACCTTGCGCCCGGCCGCTGTCGAGCCCGTGAACGACACCATGCCGACGTCCGGGTGGTTGGCCAGCGCGGGGCCGACGCTCTTGTCGGGGCTGTTGTCGCCGAGGATGTTCACGACACCCGCAGGCACGATCTCCCGCAGCAACTCGCCCAGGTACAGGGCGTGCAGAGGCGAGGTCGGCGCGGTCTTGAGGACGGCCGTGTTGCCCGCGAGGATGGCCGGCACGACCTTGTACAGGCTCTGGAAGAGCGGCATGTTCCACGGGACGATCGCGGCGACGACACCGATCGGCTGGTAGTGGCGCTCCACCCTCCATTGCGCGTCCGAGTGCACCACGTCGGGCGAGAGGTCGAGTTCGGCGAAGTGACGGACCCACCTGAGCGTCCAGTCCAGATCCAGCTCTCGCAGCATCGGCAGGGGCTTGCCCAGTTCGAGCGCCAGGATGCGCAAGAATTCGTCGTAGTGCTCCTCGACCGCGTCGGCGATCCTCCGTACGACCTCGGCGCGTTCGGCGAACGGCGTCGCGCGCCAGGCCGGGAAGGCGGTCTTCGCGGCCTTGACCGCGAGCTCGAGCTGGTCCTCGTCGGCGGCCGCGGCGGTGGCGATCACCTCCCCGTTCCCGGGGTCGATGATCTGCGAGGCGGCGGCTCCGGGCACCAGCTCGCCGTCGATCAGGTGGGCGAACGTGTGGTGAAGGAGGTTCGTCTCGTTCGAAGGGAAAAGCATCGTTGCTCCTTCTCTGATGGATGTTGCGGTTCCTCGCGGGGTCACGACGTCTCGCTCGGCTCAAGGCGGGACGAAGGCTGCTTGCCGGTGTCCCCGGAGCGCAGCCGGAGCCCGACCGCGGCGACACCGGTCAGGAGAACGGCAGCGATGGACAGGGACGCGGCCAGGGAGCCGGTGGCCTTCCAGGCGGCGCTGACGAGCGCGAAACCCACCGCGTTGGCCACCTGCGTGGTGGTGAGCAGGACACCCGACGCGGCGCCCTCGTCCCCTTCCCGTACACGGGCGAGTACGGAGGCGATGATCGCCGGGTAGGCGAAGCCCATCCCCGCGCCGAAGCCCGCCGTCATCAGCGCGATGACGACCGCTCCCGCTCCGGCAAGCGCGGCGCAGATCGCGGCGACGAGGCTGGCGAACATGACCAGTGAGCCCCACAGCATCGCCGGGGGACCGGTGGGGGCACCGGGCCGACGGGCCGCGAGAGTCGTCGCCATGTACGCCACGCCGAGCGGAAGGTACGCCAGCCCCGCTCCGAGCGCGCCGATCCCGAGCCCCTCCTGCAGGTACAAGGTCATTCCCAGCAAAGTCGCGCTGTTGCCCACGTAGAACGCCACGGTGGCGACGAGCCCGAGCCGGATCGACCTCTGTCGCAGGAGCTGTCTCGACAGCAGCGGAGCGGCGGCCCGGCGCTCAACTCCGGGCATCGCCGTCGCGATCACGGCACCCGCGCCGAGCAGCACCCACGCGATCCAGGGCCAGCCGTGGTCGGGCCCGAGGCCGAGGCCCAGCAGCAACGGGATCAATGCGCCGGCCAGTACGCCGCCGCCGAGCACGTCGACCGGCACCGGCTCGGGCGCGCGCGTCTCCGGGATCGCCCTGGTGACGAGAAGCAGCGCGGCAAGGCCGATCGGCACATTGATCGCGAAGAGCGCACGCCAGCCCACGCCGGCGATGTCGACGGCCAGCAGCCCGCCGCCGATCAGCTGACCGAGCGTCGCGGCAGCGCCGAGCACCGTCGTATAGGCCAGCACCGCACGGCGACGCGGCTCGCCCTCGTACACCGCCTGGATCGTGGCGAGCACCTGGGCCAGCATCACCGCGGCCGCGAAGCCTTGAAACGCGCGCATGGCGACGAGCACCAGGAGGCTGGGAGCGAGTGCGCAGCCCAGGGAGAAGAGCGTGAAGGCCGCCATCCCGATGCCGAACATCAGGCGCCGGCCGAACCGGTCTCCCAGCCGCCCGCCGATCACCAGCGCCGCTCCGTAGGTCACGACGTAGATCGAGAGAACGAGCTGCGTGTCGGCAATCGAGGCTTTCAGGTCCTCGGCGATCGACGGAACACCGACGATCACGATGAAAGAGTCCAGGAATCCCATGAAGGTTCCGGTCAGCAAGACCGGCAGGGCCAACCGATGAGATGTCATGTTTGGCCTTCGCTTTCCGTCCTGAGACTGGCGATCGCGCCTTCTCGGGCACGTGAGATCCCGCCACCTGGCCATCGGACCCCGCGGATCACGAACCACCGAGGAACGGCAGGTCGGCGGGGTGATCCGCGGGTCCGATGGCCGCTGTGAGGACGTCGCCGTCGAGACTGAGTCGCGGGTCTCGGAATACGGCTACGACGCGACGTCGCGCGCGGGTGGGACGACCGCGGCCAGGCGGGTCAACGACCCCTCGAGCTCGTCGGCGGAGACCATCGGCAGGCGGGGCACCACTGCCGGGTCGGTGACCGCTGCCCAGTCGTAGGTCTGGGTCACCTCGGTGTGGCCCTCGCCGGTCGGGGCGAGCTTCCAGGTGAAGCGGTGACCTTGCGGGCGCTGCCCCGGGTGGCCGGGCGCCCAGGCGATGACACGGTCCTCGGTGAAGGCCACGACGTGGTTCTCGGTCCGGTAGTCACCGAGCTCGCTGTGCATGGCCATGACGAAAGTGTCACCGACGGCGTCCAGCGGGCGGGAGGTTTCGGCGTGCCTGAGGCGGCCGGTGGCGTCGAATTCGACGTGGCGCCGGGGGTCGCGCAGCACCGCGAAGATCTGTTCGGCCGGGGCGTGCAGCACTCGGGAGACGGTGGTGTGGGTCGGACCGCCGTCCGTGGTGACCGGGTCCGGGTAGAACCGGGCCCATGCGATCCGTCCGTCGCGGACGGTGAGGATTACCGGGCCGCGCAGTACGACCGTCGCCCCGGTCGGGGCGGTGCCCCGCATCTCCCATTCCGACCACGATTCGTCGCCGTTCTGCGCATGGCGCAGGACCTCGGCCCGTATGTCGGGCAAGCCGGCCAGGATCTTCGTCCAGTTCGCGGCGACCTGGTCGGAGCCGACGAATCCCTCGGCCGGTCGCAGCGGTCGTTCGGCCACGTAGTCGTCGGTGAAGCAGTCGGCGATCCGCTCCGGCACGTGGGAGTTGATCGCTTCGCGTAGTGCGTGGAGGGCCTGGGGGAGCATGCGGCGATCTCCTAGTTCTGGTTCGCTCTGTCACCGTCGAGCATGGAGGTCCGGGGTGCCGCCGGGCGACCTGACACCGCCCGGACACTGCCCGGACGGCGTCCCGGCCCTGACAGGCATAATCGAAGTCATGAACGACTGGCCGGGGCCGAAGACGACCAGCTTCGCGGCCATGCTGCGCGGCCTGCGGGAAGCCCGGTCGCTGACCCAGCAGGAGCTGGCCTCCGCCGCGGGACTCTCCGTCGAGGCGGTCAGCGCGTTGGAACGGGGGCGGCGGACCCGGCCCCAGCCGCACACGGTGCGGTCGCTGGCCTCGGCGCTCCAGCTCCGCGAAGCGGACCGCATGGCGCTGCTGGCCATCCTGGGCCGGGCCGGGGACGGGACGTCCGAAATGCCGGCCCGCACGTTGACACCCCGCCCGCCCTCACCCCCGGCCGTCCCGGTGATCGGGCGGGACGGCGAGGTCGCCGAGATCGTCGCCGCCCTGCGCACCGCGCCGGGCCGGCTGGTGACGCTCACCGGCCCCGGCGGGGTGGGCAAGACCACCGTCGCGCTGGCGGCGGCTGACGCGGTGGCCGCGGACCATCCGGGGGCCGTGTACTTCGCGGACCTGACCGACGTCACCGACCCGGACGACGCCATCGCCGCCGTGTCCCGCTCCGCGGGCTCCCACAGCGACACGGTGACCGGCCTCGCCGCGCACCTCACCGGCACATCGGCTCTGCTCGTCCTCGACAACCTGGAGCGCGTCACGGCCTGCGGCCCGCAGCTGGCCGAGCTGCTGACGGCATCCCACGACGCGGTGATCCTGGCCACCAGCCGCGTCCCGCTGCGGGTACGGCGGGAACGTGAGGTGCGCATCGCTCCCCTCGGCCCGGCCGCAGCCGTCCGGCTCTTCGGCGAGCGGCTCACCGCCGCCGGCGCGCCGCCGACCGGGAGCGGGGACGACGCCGCCGTCGCGCTGCTGTGCCGACGGGCCGACGGGCTGCCGCTGGCCATCGAGCTCCTGGCTGCCGCCGCCGCCCGACTCGGACCACGGGAACTGCTCAAGCGGGTCGATCAGCTGGCGGATCTGCCCGTGGCCGGCCCGCGGGACCTGCCGGCGCGGCAACGCACCATGGCGGCCACCGTCGAGTGGAGCTGCCGGATGCTCGGCCCCGCGGCCCGGGGACTGCTTCCCCGGCTCGCCATGGTCCCGGGCAGCTTCTCCCTCGACATCGTCGAGGCGGTCGCCGCGCCGGATGCGTCGGACGCGGTGGGCGCGCTCGCCGAGTTGGTCGAGCACTCCCTGGTCACCCGCGGCGCCGACGCGGGACCGGTCGCGCGATTCCGGCTGCTGGAACCGGTCCGCCGGTACGTGTTCGAGGCACTCGGGCCGAACGACCGCTACCACATCCGTCGGAGCGTGGCCCAATGGGCCTTGCGGGCAGCGCGCGAACAGGGTGCGCGGATCCGTGGCCGCGGCGACCTGACGGCCGTCGTAGAGGTTGAGGCGGATCGCCATGTGCTGCGGCTCGGCTTCGATCACCTCGTCGATTCCCGTCGGCACGACGACGCCGCCGAACTGCTGTGGTCGGTGTGGCTGCCGCTGTGGATGACCGGGCACACCCACGAGGGGCTCGACTGGGCCGACCGCTTGCGTGAGCACGACCTGAGCGAGCGGGGCCGGGCCCGCTGGCTGGTGGCGCGTGCCGGGTTCCACCGCGTCGCCGCGGACCTGTTCGCCACCGCGGAGCGGGCGATGCGGCTGGCCGAGCGGATCGACGACACCTCGCTGGCCGCGGAAGCGGCGATCTTCGCGGCGGCGGCGGCGTTGCGTCTGGAGGACTTCGACGCTTCGGTGTCTTTGCTGGCCAGGGCGGAGGCCCACGTCAAAGCGCGCCTCGACGTCGAACGCGACGTGTGGGCGGCTGTGCACGTGCTCATCGGCCGCGGGGACGGCGCGCTGCTGCGCGGTGACCGGTCCGCGGCGGCGCGGCACTGGCGCGCCGCCGCGGCCACGGCGCGGGAGCTGGGCAGCGAGTTCTCGGTGGCCGCGGTCCTCGCGGAGTGCGCGCAGGCGGCCCGCGGCGAAGGGCGCCTGACCGACGCTGCCTCGATGCTCGCCGTCGCCAGCGAGCTGGGCCCCCAACAGGACGGGTACCGGGCGCGCCTGGCGGGCGTGGCCGCGGCCGTGGCTACGGACCTCGATGACCTGGCGTCAGCGCGGTGGTGGGAGGACGCGGCGGGGCCGGACGCACCCCTGCGGGACACCGATGAGCTGGGCGAGCGGTTCCGGGAGCTCGTCCGGCGCGCCGACACCGTCTCGGGCCGGGACTGAGCTGAGCCGTCCGCCCGTACCGGCGGTGTCCGGTCGGTGTCCGGAGGTTTCCCGCGAGGGGGGGCGGCGGGATTCGAGACCGTCGACGGCGCCGGGGAGCCGCGCCCCCTCCGACCGCGTACGGCCGACGTCAGATGAGGATCACGATCTTTCCCCGCACATGTCCGCGTTCGGAGAGGGCATGGGCCCGCGCGATCTCCTCCAGCGGGAAGGTCCGTTCGACGCGCGGTGCGTACCGGCCCTGCGCGCCGAGCGCGGCCGCTTCGGCGAGAAGCGTGGAATCGTTCACCGCGTTGGCCATACGGACCCCCAGACGCTCCGCGTTCGCGTAGTCGGCGACCGTCAGCACGCGGGCGGGGTCGCCGGCGATCTCGATGAGGTCGGGGAGGGAGCCGGAGGCGGCGGCGTCGAGCACGAGGTCGACCCCGTTCGGGGCCAGGTCGGCGAGACGTTCCGACAGGCCGGCACCGTAGGTGGTGGGAAGGGCTCCGAGTGAGGTGAGGAAGGCGTGGTTGCGCTCACTGGCGGTTCCAATCACGGTGGCTCCGAGGGCGACCGCGATCTCGACCGCCGCGCCGCCGACGCCTCCGGCGGCGCCCTCGACGAGCAGGGTGCGCCCCGCGAGCGGGCCGAGCGCCTTGAGCCCGCTCAGCGCCGTCACGGACACCAGACCCGCCCCGGCCGCCTGCTCGTCGGTCCAGGCGGCGGGCGCGGGCGCCCACGCCGAGAGCACGGCCAGCTCCGCTGTCGCCCCCGTGACTCCGCCCAGCCCGAAGACGCGGTCGCCCACGTTCACTCCGGTGACGCCCTCCCCGATCATGTCCACCAGGCCCACGGCGTCGCGGCCAGGTATCGCGGGCAGGTCCACTGGGAGGACGTCGCGCACCTCCCCGCTGCGCACTTTCCAGTCGACGGGGTTGACGCTGGCCGCCACGACGGCGACGCGGATCTCTCCGGGACCCGGCAGCGGGTCCTGGACCTTCTCGACCGTGAGGGTCTCCGTACCGCCGTACTCGTGGTACCGGGCTGCGCGCATGATGTCCTGCCTTGTTCGTCCCGACGGCTTGGTGTGCCTTGACATCGACCAGGCTAAAACCTGACATCAGTGTCAGAGGCAAGTCGGGCAGTCAAGGGGCAGAGCGCGCGTAGGCCCGCGGTGTGGAGCCACGGACGGTGATCAGACCCTTGACGACCTCGTCTCCGGTGATCTCCGGGTAGGCGTCCGGCCGGGCGACAGAAAGCCAGGGTCCGCGAGCTAGGACCGCGCGGCGGCGTTCTCGCCGAGGTCCAGGTGGTCCGGGCGATGCGGCAGCGTACGGGCGCCGGTGGTACGGAGCCCGTCGAGGGCGAGTTCGAGGTAGCGGCGCCACGCCTGGGGCTGTGCGGCCAGCAGGGGCGCCGCCGTCTGATGGATGCCCGCGAGGAGCAGCACGATGTCCGTTCCCGTGACGTCCCCGCGGACGGTGCCCTGCTCCTGCGCCCTGGCCGTGAGCACGTCGGCCGCGTCGCGGAGGCGGCCGATCCCGTCCCGCACCCCGGTGTGATCCAGCGAGGGGCGTCCGATCACTTCACAGAAGGCGCGGTCGGCGGCCAGCGCCCCGACGCCGTCGGCCATGAACTCCGCCAGTGCCCGCGCCGCGTCGTCCGCGTCGGCAAGGCGCTCGGCCGTGCCGGTCAGCCGGTCGAGAAGTCGCAGCATGATGGCCGCGAGCAGGTCCTCCTTCGAGGCGAAGTGCCGGAACACGGTGCCTTTGGCGAGGCCGGCACGCTGGGCGATCTCGCCCATCGACACATCCGTGCCCCGCTCGGCGAACGCCTCCGTCGCGGCCTGGAGCAGCAGACGCCGGTTGCGGACCATGTCCGCCCGCCGACCTGCGGTCTCTGTCGTCTCGCTCATGCGTACTCCCTGGTCAGGAGGTCCAGCCTACCAGCAAGGTGACCGCTGGGTCAGCTTAGGTGTACGGTCAATATGACCCGGCGGTCACCTTCTGTCGGGTCGGCCGCGCCGTCGCCATGACGCCTCGCGGATCACCGCCGCTTCATCACGCGCCGTCTTCGCGGCGCACCACCGGAGGAAGACATGAGCAGCACCCTTGACGGCAGGACCGCACTGGTCACCGGCGCCTCCTCGGGCATCGGCCGGGCCACCGCGCTCGCCCTGTCGAAGGCGGGCGCCCGGGTGGCTGTCGGAGCGCGCCGGGCGGACCGTCTGACGTCGCTCGCGCAGGAGGCGCCGGGTGAACTCCTGGTCCTGGAGCTCGACGTCACCGACCGTCAGTCCGTACAGGACGCGGTCGCGGCCACCGTCGACCGCTTCGGCGCCCTCGACGCCCTCGTGAACAACGCGGGCGTCATGCTCAACGGACCGATCCTGAACGCGGACACCGCCGAGTGGCGCCGCATGGTCGACACCAACCTGCTCGGATCGATGTACACCGCCCATGCCGCCCTGCCCCACCTGCTGGAAAGCAGGGGCGCCGTCGTCCAGATCTCCTCGACCTCCGGGCGCACCGCGTCGGCGGGCGGCGGTGTGTACGCCGCCACCAAGTTCGGCGTCACCGCCTTCGCCGAGTCGTTGCGGCAGGAAGTCACCGCCCAGGGCGTACGGGTGATCGTCGTCGAACCCGGAATGGTCGCGACCGAACTGCTCACCCACATCACCGACCCCGCCCTGCGGGACTACGCCAAGACCTATGCCGAATCGATGCGGACGCTCAACGCCGAGGACATCGCCGACGCCGTCCTGTACGCGCTCACCCAGCCCGACCACGTCGCGGTCAACGAGATCCTGATCCGACCGACCGATCAGACCCGCTGATTCGGACGAGGAGTTGAGCCCGGTGTCCTTGCCGGTCGGCGGCCGCGTGGCGTGGTGGGCGAGTTCGAGGGCGAGGCGGGCAAGCATGCGGGACGGCCGGCCGTAGATGGCCGGATCCAGCCAGCATCAACCGGACTTCCCGGACATGAGGGCGGTGGCACACCGCCTGCCGCGTCACCGGTTCGACGGAAGCGCTGAAAGTGCCGACCTGCGGAAATATCCTGGGACGGGCCGAAGGGTCCGTTCGGATAGGAGTGCCCCCGGCAGGACTCGAACCTGCGGCCAAGCGCTTAGAAGGCGCCTGCTCTATCCACTGAGCTACGGGGGCCGGACAGTGGCCGCGGCTGTCTCCGCCCCTGGGTGGTTCCGTGACCTTGTACCGAGGTCAAGGATAGGGCGCTACATGCCTGCCGCCGGTTGCTTCACCCGCGTGACACGTTGTGGAGGTTCGGTGAAGTGGTCCGATAATCGCAGGCATGTGCAGAACGTGCATCGCTTTTGACGCCTCGGATCGCTGCTGTTGTGCACTCGTTATGCCGATGGCTCATTCTGCCCCATCGACACCATGGGCCGCCCCATTTCATGTAGTGCGGGCCGAATGGGGTGATTTACCCGAAATACGCTTCAAAAATGCTCCAATATGGGGCATTCTGCGGGTGTGGCGATCTTGGACGTACGGCCCGAGCTGCTCGACGCGCTGTCCGCGCTGCGCGACCGCGTCGACGCCGCACGCTTCCCCTTCCCACTGCGCGGAGCCGCCCGCGCCCGGCGTACCCGACAGGAGTTGCTCGCCCAGCTCGACGACTACCTGGTGCCCCGGCTGAAGGCGCCCGAGGCCCCTCTGCTGGCCGTCGTGGGCGGTTCGACGGGCGCGGGCAAGTCGACCCTCGTCAACTCCCTTGTCGGCCGCCGCGTCAGCGAATCCGGTGTGCTCCGGCCGACCACCCGCACCCCGGTGCTGGTCTGCCACCCCGAGGACCGCGCCTGGTTCGCGGACCCGCGCGTCCTGCCGGGCCTCAACAGGGCCTGGGCGGTACGCCAACGGGTGGGTCCGGGCGGCGCGGCCGGGGGCGGCAGGCCGGGCCGGGGCGACAGCGGGGACCGGAACGGCGACCGGAACGACGACCGGCGCGGCCGGGGCGACCGTACCGACCGCGGCGAATCCGGGCGCGCCGAACTGCGCCTGGAGACCGACGACAGCCTGCCCCGCGGCCTCGCGCTCCTCGACGCCCCCGACATCGACTCCCTCGTCACCCGCAACAGGGAACTGGCCGCCGAGCTGATCTGCGCCGCCGACATCTGGGTCCTGGTCACCACCGCCTCCCGCTACGCCGACGCCCTGCCCTGGCATCTGCTGCGCACCGCCAAGGAGTACGACGTCACGCTCGCCACCGTCCTCGACCGCGTCCCGCACCAGATCGCGGACGACGTCGGCAGGCACTACGCGGCGCTGCTCGGCAAGGCGGGCCTGGGCGACGTACCCCGCTTCACCGTCCCCGAACTGCCCGAATCCGCGGGCGGCGGCGGCCTGTTGCCGCAGACCGCGGTGGCCGCGCTGCGCGAATGGCTCGCGCACTGCGCCCAGGACCCGGCCGCCCGCCAGCACGCCGCCCAGCGCACCGCCGTCGGCGTACTGGACTCCCTGCGCGGCCGGTTGCCCGCCCTCGCCTCCGCCTCCGCCGGTCAGCACGCCGCCGCCGTACGCCTGGCGCGCGGCGCGGAGGACGCGTACGAACAGGCCGGGGAGCGGATCGGCACCGCGATCGGCGCGGGCGTCCCGCTGGCCGGTGAGGCCCTCGCGCACTGGCAGGGCTACCCCGCGTGCGGCCCCGACGCCCTCCAGCACGCGCTCGCCGAGGAGTTCGCGGCCCTGCTGCGGACCGAGACCGACGCCGCCGACGAACGCGTCGTCGCCAACTGGCAGCGCGACCGCGCCGGATCGGCGCTGCTCGGCGAGCCCTCCGCGCGGCCCGACCGCGACCGCGTCGCCGTCGCCGCCCGGATCGACAAGGGCGTACGCCGCTGGCGCCGCGGCCTGACCGAACTGTCCTACGCGCAGGCGCGGGCCGCCCGCGACGCCGACCGGCCGCCCGTCGACCCCGAGGACGTGGCCGCGCTGCTGGCGACCGCGCTGCTCGGCGGCAAGCGCGGGAGCGCCGCGGGTGAGCGCCTGGCCGAGACCGTCGGCGTACAGGCCGCGCTGCGGCTGCGCGACACCGCGCGCGACCGGCTGGACGACGCCGTCGCAGGGCTGCTGCGCGCCGAGCGGGACCGGCGGCTGGCCCCGGTCGACGGCTACGACGTGACCGCGCGGCAGCAGTCGTCGCTGATCGCGGCGCTGTCCGTACTCCAGAGGGAAAGGTGACCACGGTGGCCACGACGACCGGCAGTTCGGCACGATCGGCGGCGAGCGGGTCCTCGGACGCGGCGGGGGACGGGCCGGGACGTGTCCCGGGCCCGTCGTCCTCCGCGCCGTCCGCTTCCCCGTCCGCCGCTTCTTCGTCCGCCGTTTCTCCGTCCGCCGTCTCTTCGTCCGCCGTCTCTTCGTCGGTCGCTCAGGGGCGGGAGAGCGCTACGGACGCGCTGACCGTGCGGGTGGACGCGCTCGGCGAGTTGCTGGGGCTGTCCAGGACGCGGATCAGCCCGGACGCGCTGGCCGAGACCGGCGAGCTGCTTGAACGCCTGGGCGAGCGGCGGCGGTTGTCGCTCGACCACACGGTGGTGGCGCTGGCCGGGGCGACCGGCAGCGGGAAGTCCACGCTCTTCAACGCTCTTGCGGGGCTCGCGCTCTCCGAGACCGGCGTACGGCGGCCGACCACCGCGAAGCCGGTCGCCTGCGCCTGGCAGCCGGAGCGGGCGGCCGGGCTGCTCGACCGGCTGGGGATCGCGCCGCAGGACCGTTACGCCAGGCGCGGCGCGCTGGACGCGGCGGGGGAGTGGCCGGGGGACCTGTCGGAGGAGCTGTCGGGGACCGAGGGCGCCTTCGCCGCCGACGGCGCCACCGGGCGCGCGGAGAGCCTGGACGGGCTCGTCCTGATCGACCTGCCCGACCACGACTCGGCCGCGACCGGCCACCGCGATCAGGTGGACCGGCTGCTGGGCCTGGTGGACGTCGTCGTCTGGGTGCTCGACCCGGAGAAGTACGCCGACGCGGCCCTGCACGAGCGCTATCTGCGCCCGCTGTCCGGGCACGCCGACGTGACCGTGCTGGTGCTCAACCAGATCGACCGGCTGCCCGGCGACTCGGTCGACCTGGTCCTCGACGACCTGCGGCGGCTGCTGGACGAGGACGGCCTCGCGGTCGGCGAGCACGGCGAGGACGGCGCCGTGGTGCTCTCCGCGTCCGCGCTGACCGGTGAGGGCGTCGCGGACCTGCGCGCCGTACTGGCCCAGCTCGTCACCGACCGCGCGGCGGCCGGAAGGCGGCTGGCGGCCGACATGGACCGCACGGCGAGCAGGCTGCACCCGCTCTACGTCGGCGAGGGCGGCGCCGGGCTCACGGACTCGGCGCGCGAGGAATTCGTGGACCGGCTCGCGGACGCGGTGGGCGCGGCCGGGGCAGGACAGTCGGCGGAACGGGACTGGGCGGGAGCGGCGGAGGGGGCCTGCGGTACGCCGTGGGGCCGGCTGATCGGTGAACGGGCCGCGGTCGGCGCCGGTTCCCGCGGTGAGCGCCCGGCGCAGGGCTCACCCGTACGAGCGACCCGTACGGGCGGCGGCGGGCTGTCCGCGTCCCGGCCGGTGGTCGACGAGGCGGTGCGCGGCGTGGCGGCCGACGCGTCCCGCGGGCTGCCCGCGCCCTGGGCGCAGGCGGTACGTGACGCGGCCCGGCGCGGCGGTGACGGGCTGCCGGAGGCGCTGGACGGCGCTGCGGCGCGGGCGCGGCCGGGGGCGCCGGAGCGGCCCGGCTGGTGGTCGGCGGCCGGTGGCGCGCAGTGGCTGCTGATGGCGCTGGCCGTGGCAGGCGCGGTCTGCCTGATCTCGGTCGCGGTGGGTTCGCTCGATCTGACGTGGTGGCTGCCGGTCGTGATGATCGCGGTCGGCGGACTCGGCGGCCCGGCCCTCGCCGGTGCCTGCCGGTTCGCGGCCCGCGGGCCCGCCCGGCGGTACGGCCAGGCCGCCGAGCGGCGGCTGCGGGACGCGGCGGCGGACTGCGGCAGGGCCCGGGTACTCGAACCGGTGGCGGCCGAATTGATGCGGTACCGCGAGGTGCGCGAGCAGTACGCGGTGGTCGCCGGGGCGCATTCCGCGCACGCGGCGCATTCTGTTCGCTCTTCTCTGGGAGACCACTCGTCCGAGTGACGAAGTTATCCACAACCGGCCGGTAATCCACAGATTCCGGCCGGTTTCTCCATGCCTGGTCGAATTCCTGCACGATGTCCTTACGGCGTCCCGCGGGGGGCGCGATCGGCAGGGAGGGCGGAGAAATGAACGAGACGCTTGTGACCGTGGTGGGAAATGTGGCCACCGAGCCGGAGACCCGGCAGACCGCGACCGGTGTGGCCGTCACCCGCTTCCGGCTGGCGACCACCTCGCGCCGGTGGGACGCCGAGCGCGGCGCGTGGACGGACGGGGCCACGAGCTTCTACACGGTGTGCGCGTGGCGGACGCTGGCCTGGCATGTGAAGGAATCGGTCGGAGTCGGTGAACCCTTGCTCGTCCAGGGGCGGTTGAGGATCCGTGAGGAGGAGCGTGAGGGTCGGCGCTATCTGACCGCGGAGATCGAGGCGGTGGCGGTCGGGCACGACCTGGCGCGGGGCGTCTCGCGGTTCAGCCGGGTCGCGGCGAGCATGACCGGGGCGGGGGCCGCGTCCGCGTCCGGAGCGGCGGGGGCCGTGGTGGGGAACGCGGTCGGGAACGCGGCCGAGACACCGCCGGTGGCCGCCCGGCCGGATCCGGCGCCGCCCGTTCCCGCGGGGGCACCCGGAGTATCCGGAGTATCCGCTTTCGGCAGCATTTCCCAGGATGAATTCTGTCGATGACTTATCGACAAACACGGAATCATGCAATTGTGCCGATAACGATTGGGATTCGAAAAGGCGCTGCGGGGACTCTCTTGGTGAGCGTGTGACGCCTGGTTCCTAGGATCTCCTCGTTCAGCACGCACGGGGGCCGGAACTGCGCAGGCAAGGCGATCCTCTGAACGACCAACGCGCCTTGCCCGGAGGGGAAATCCATGTTCAAGACCTACAGGCGGGGCGCCGCCCGCCTCGCGGCGGCCGGCATCGCCACGGGCCTGCTCGCGGCGGGCGTGATGGCGGGAGCGGGCGCGGCCGTCGCCGCCCCGAACGACGGCACGACGCCGTCGGCCACGGGCGCCACCGCCGTGCTCGGCGGCATCGAGAAGGACAAGGCCGACCAGGCCGTCGTCAACCCCGGTGCCAAGGACGAGTACGACGTCACCGCCGGGCTCTTCTCGATGGCCGTGACCGGTGGCGGCACCATCGAGACGTACTGCATCGACTTCAATCACCACACCGTCGACAAGGCGACCTACAACGAGGTCACCTGGGACAACTCGACGCTGAAGGACAACAAGGACGCGGGCAAGATCGCCTGGATCCTCAACAACTCCTACCCCAAGGTCGACGTGGCGGGCGTCACGGACACCCTCAAGGCCGCCGGGGTCACCCTCGACCACCCGCTCACGCCGGGCCTGGCCGCGGCCGGTACTCAGGTGGCGATCTGGCACCTGTCCGACCCGGGGGTGAACGTGCAGGCCAAGGACAGCGACGCCAAGGCGCTCGCGGAGTACCTGGACAGCCACGCGCAGACCCTTGAGGAGCCCAAGCCCTCGGTGACGCTCGACCCGCCCGCCGTCTCCGGCAAGTCCGGCGACCGGCTCGGTCCGGTGACCGTGCACACCACCGCCGACGCGGTCGACGTCAAGCTCGGCGCCGACGCCCCGGCGGGCGTCAAGATCGTCGACAAGGACGGCAAGGCGATCAGCGGTCCGGTCAAGAACGGCACCGCGCTCTACTTCGACGTCCCCGCGGGCACCGCGGACGGCACCGCCCCGGTGACCGTCGCGGCCACCACCGAGATATCCGTCGGCCGTGCCTTCTCCGCCACGGACACCTCCAGCCAGTCGCAGATCCTCGCCGGTTCGCAGAGCACCACCGTCACCGCGGCGGCGACCCTGTCCTGGGCCAAGAAGGGCCCGATCCCGGCGCTGTCCGCGCAGGTCGTCTGCGCCAAGAACGGGGTCGACGTCACCGCCGCCAACCAGGGCGACGAGGACTTCACCTTCGAGCTCGAAGGCAAGAGCTACACGGTCGCGCCCGGCAAGTCCCAGACCGTCACGGTCCCCGTCCAGGAGGACCAGAAGTACAAGATCGACATCACCCTGCCCAACGACCAGGTGAAGACCTTCGAGGGCGTCCTGGACTGCAAGACCGCCACCACCCCCGGCCCCACCCCGACGGCCACCCCCACCAACGCCCCCAGCCCCGCCACCTCCGGCAGCACCACGGGCGGCACCGATCTCGCCGAGACCGGTAGCAGCAGCGCCACCCCGATGATCGCGGGCATCGCCATCGCCCTCGTCGTCCTCGGCGGCGCCGCCGCCTTCTTCTTCCGCCGCAAGAAGAACACCCCCACCGCCTGACCCGGGGCACCCCGCCGCGAACGGGTCCTGCCGCACCGGAGGGTGCGGCAGGACCCGTTCGCACACCCGCCCCCGTCCGGTCCGCGACGCTCGCGCGAAGATCGGCTTCCGCCGGCGCTCAGCAGGCACGCGAGACGTACACGACGTACACGTGGTCAGAACCTTCTTCGTCAGCGTGCTGATACTGGGCGGCGTCGTGCTGACCCACCGGGAGGCCAAGCGCCGGGCGGCCGCCGGGCGGGGGCGGGGGAGGGACCCGTTCGCACGGATGGGTGGACGTACGGCAAGATGGGGTGTATCTGCCCTCACGCGGCGGTGCCGCACTGTGGCCCTACTCGATTGCCGGACGGTTTCTCTTGGCTGAGTTCATTTACACCATGCGCAAGGCCCGCAAGGCCCACGGCGACAAGGTGATCCTCGACGACGTGACGCTGAGCTTCCTGCCGGGAGCGAAGATCGGCGTCGTCGGGCCGAACGGCGCCGGTAAGTCGACCGTCCTGAAGATCATGGCGGGCCTGGAGCAGCCGTCGAACGGTGACGCGTTCCTGTCGCCCGGCTTCTCGGTGGGGATGCTGCTCCAGGAGCCGCAGCTCGACGAGTCCAAGACCGTGCTGGAGAACGTGCAGGACGGCGCCGCCGACACCATGGCGAAGCTCACGCGGTTCAACGAGATCGCCGAGCTGATGGCGACCGACTACTCCGACGCGCTGCTGGACGAGATGGGCA
This sequence comes from Streptomyces sp. NPDC088197, assembly GCF_044741185.1. Taxonomy (NCBI): domain Bacteria; kingdom Bacillati; phylum Actinomycetota; class Actinomycetes; order Kitasatosporales; family Streptomycetaceae; genus Streptomyces; species Streptomyces sp. NPDC088197. Next base: position 718,497 of record NZ_JBIUSD010000003.1, on the reverse strand, counting down.
AGCTCCAGGAGCAGCTCGACCACGCCAACGGCTGGGACCTGGACGCGCAGCTCGAACAGGCCATGGACGCGCTGGGCTGCCCGCCCGGCGACTGGCAGGTCACCACGCTCTCCGGCGGCGAGAAGCGCCGCGTCGCGCTCTGCAAGCTGCTGCTCGAAGCGCCCGACCTGCTGCTCCTCGACGAGCCCACCAACCACCTGGACGCCGAGTCGGTGAACTGGCTGGAGCAGCACCTGGCGCAGTACGCCGGCACCGTCGTCGCCGTCACCCACGACCGGTACTTCCTGGACAACGTGGCCCAGTGGATCCTGGAGCTGGACCGCGGCCGGGCGCACCCCTACGAGGGCAACTACTCCACGTACCTGGAGAAGAAGGCGGCCCGCCTGAAGGTCGAGGGGCAGAAGGACGCCAAGCGCGCCAAGCGCCTCAAGGAAGAGCTGGAGTGGGTCCGCTCCAACGCCAAGGGCCGTCAGGTGAAGTCCAAGGCCCGCCTGGCCCGTTACGAGGAAATGGCCGCCGAGGCCGACAAGGTGCGGAAGCTGGACTTCGAGGAGATCCAGATCCCGCCGGGCCCGCGCCTGGGCTCCATCGTGGTCGAGGTCAACAACCTCTCCAAGGCGTTCGGCGACAAGGTGCTGATCGACGACCTGTCGTTCACGCTCCCGCGCAACGGCATCGTCGGCGTCATCGGCCCGAACGGCGCTGGTAAGACCACGCTGTTCAAGATGATCCAGGGCCTGGAGACCCCGGACTCCGGCTCCATCAAGGTCGGCGAGACGGTCAAGATCTCCTACGTCGACCAGAGCCGCGCCAACATCGACCCCAAGAAGACGCTGTGGGCCGTCGTCTCCGACGAGCTGGACTACATCAACGTCGGCCAGGTCGAAATGCCGTCCCGCGCCTACGTCTCGGCCTTCGGCTTCAAGGGCCCGGACCAGCAGAAGCCCGCGGGCGTGCTCTCCGGCGGTGAGCGCAACCGCCTCAACCTGGCGCTCACCCTCAAGGAGGGCGGCAATCTGCTGCTCCTCGACGAGCCCACCAACGACCTCGACGTCGAGACCCTGTCGTCGCTGGAGAACGCCCTGCTGGAGTTCCCCGGCGCGGCCGTCGTGATCTCCCACGACCGGTGGTTCCTCGACCGGGTGGCGACGCACATCCTCGCGTACGAGGGCGAGAGCCGCTGGTACTGGTTCGAGGGCAACTTCGAGTCGTACGAGAAGAACAAGGTGGAGCGGCTCGGCGCCGACGCGGCCCGGCCGCACCGCGCCACGTACAAGAAGCTGACCCGCGGCTGAGGGCACGGTATCTGTGATGGCACGGCACATCTTCCTCTGCCCGCTGCGCTGGGCGGACATGGACGCCTTCGGGCACGTCAACAACGTGGTCTTCCTGCGGTATCTGGAAGAGGCGCGGATCGACTTCATGTTCCGGCTGGCGCCGGGCGAGGGAAGCGTGTCGTTCACCGGCGGGTCCGTCGTGGCCCGCCACGAGATCGACTACCTGCGTCCGCTGGTGCACCGGCACGAGCCGGTCACCGTCGAGACGTGGGTCTCGGACATCAGCGCGGCGTCGCTGACCGTCCACTACGAGGTCAAGGACGGCGAGACGGTGTACGTGCGGGCCTCCACGGTCGTCGTCCCGTACAACCTCGCCGCCGGACGGCCGCGGCGGATCACCGCGGAGGAGAAGCTGTTCCTCCAGCGGTATCTGGACGGGGCCGTCACCGTATGACCGCTCCCGCGCGGTCGACGCTGACGCTGGCGCGAGCGGGGGAGGCGGCCGATCTGGCCGCCTTCCTCCGCCGGCTGATCCGCTGGGACAAGGCGGCGGTCGTACGGCTCAGGTCCGCCGAAGGGGAGGCCGCCCTCGGGGTCTTCGGCCACCCGCCCTTCGGGGGCGTCCTCGCGGTCCGCACCGCGGCGCTGGCCGAGGACGGGGTCGGGGCGGCGATCGACGCGACCGTGTCGGCCGGGCAGCTCCTCGACGCCGTGCCTCCTCCGGAGGGGGGCGAGTTGGTGCTGCCCGGGTCCGTCACCGGCCCCTCCTGGGCCGGGCTGCTGCCGCCGCGCGGCGGCTGGCTGCGGGTCACCGAGGTTGACGGTGACGCCGTGCGGGCGGCTGCCGCCCGTGTGATCGGGGAATTCCGTACGCGTACGGAGGAGTTGGGCGACGCCGGGCGTACGCGGGCCGGACTCGACGCGCTCGCCGAGGAGTTGTGGGCTCGGCCGCTTCCCGGTACCGGCTTGCCCTTGCGGGCGGTGCACGCCGCCCATGCCCTCGGGTTTCTGCGGGGGGCCGAGGACGCCGTGCTTCTGTCCGCCGGGCCCTGGCTGCGGCTGCGCACCGCGCTCGGTTCCGTGGCCGTACGCGCTGCCGCGCCGGCCTCCGGCCTGACCGTCACCCCGGCCTAGGGCCTGACCCTCTTTTTCCCACCCGCCCACCCGTGCAGATGCTTCCACCCCTGCGGGTGCCGCCCGCGGGCCCCTCCCGCCGTCGGCGGCTGCCGTGCCGCGTTCGGCCCCCATGGTGCTCCCCGTCGCGTGTGCGGGCGTGGGTGGCCGTCAGCCGTCCTGGGGCTCATCCGTCCGCTGAGGGGGTTGGGAGGGGTCGGGCCAGAGGGAGATGTGGTCGGGTTCGAGTTCGAGGAGGACGCGGGAGCGGATGGAGAGGGAGTCGGTGTAGTCGCGGGGGAGTTGGAGGCGGCCGGCGCGGTCGACGGTGGCGTATTCGCGGGCCACGACGGACTCCTGGCCGTGTTCGTCGACCTCGGTGTGGCGGACGACCTCGGAGGCGGTGCGGCCGTCGCGGATGGCGACGGTGCGGCGGACGGCGTTGGCGACGGCGTGGTCGTGAGTGACGACGACGACCGTGGTGCCCAACTCCTCATTGGCGGTGCGGAAAGAGGCGAAGACCTGCTCGGCGGTGGCGGAGTCGAGTTCGCCGGTGGGCTCGTCGGCGAGGACGACGGACGGGCTGTTGGCCAGGGCGACGGCGATGGCGGCGCGCTGCTGCTCGCCGCCGGACATCCGGCCGGGGTGCCGGTCGTGGCAGTAGCCGACGCCGAGCATGCCGAGCAGTTCGGTGGCCCGCGCGGTGCGCTGCCGCTTCGTGCGCAGCCCGCCGGTGCGGCCGGCGAGCTGCATCGGCAGGACGACGTTCTGCGCGGCGGTGAGGTACGGCAGCAGATTGCGGCCGGTCTGCTGCCAGACGAACCCCACCACCTCCCTGCGGTACCGCAGCCGCGACGCGGCGTCCATCGCCAGCAGGTCGTAGCCGCCGACGGACGCGGCGCCCGCGGTCGGCACGTCGAGCCCGGCCAGGATGTTGAGCAGCGTGGACTTCCCGCTGCCGGACGCGCCGACCAGGGCCATCAACTCGCCCTTCCCGACGAGCAGATCGAGCCCCTGGAGGGCCTGCACCTCCACCCCGTCCGCGGTGAAGATCCGCACCAGCCGGTCGCAACTGATCAGCGCGTCCTTGCCGTACGCGGGCCGCTCCCGCCGCTCGGCGACCGCCCGCTCCAGATCCGCGAGACTGCTGACGGGAGCGCGGTCAGGTCCCGTCACCGGACCCGGCACCGCTCCGCGTACCTCGCCGCCCGCTTCGCCCGTCATACCCGGTCCCCCACTCTCAACTCCGCGCTCTCCCGCCGCCGTCCGCTCACCCACACCTGGATCAGCAGCACCGCACAGGCCAGTATCAGCAGCCCCGCCGACGGCAGGGCAAGGGACCACGGATCGGCCCGCAGGCCGAGCCCGAAGTCGGCCGGTTCCACGCCCCGTTCGCCGCCGCCGAAGGTGAGCGCCCGCAGATCGACGCCCGGTCCGAGCAGCGGGACCACCGCCAGGCCCACCAGGACACCGCCGACGGCGGCGAGCAGCGCCTGCGGCAGCATCTCCAGCAGGACCAGCCGCCGCGACTGCCGCCGCGTCATGCCCATGGTGCGCAACCTGGCCAGCAGCGTGGCCCGTTGCGGCGCGGCCTGGAGCAGCGACAGCAGCAGGGCCAGCGCGCTGAAGGCGGCACCCGCCGCGACCGCCGCCAGATAGATCGAGCGCGCGCCGCGCTGCAAGGGGAAGTCGCCCAGCCGGGACCGCTGTTCGCCGCGCGTCAGCACCGTCACGAAGGACGCGGGCTCCTTGGCGACCGCGCGCAGCGCCCCGCCGTCGATGTGACTGCCCGGCGCGTTCATCGCCAGCAGCACCGTAGGACCGCTGTACTGGCTGTACGCGGCCAGGTCCGGGTGTCTGGCGGCCAGTTGCGCCGCGGAGACGATCACGAACTCGGCGCCGGGCGCGGCCGGGGTGCTGGTCAGGACGGCCGCGGTCCTGACGGTGACGGCGCCGACGGCCGCGTCCACCCGGGCCGTTCCGTCGCCGAGCAGCGAGGCGAGACCGGGGCTGAGCACGGCGGGCAGCGTCCCCCGCCCCGGATCGTGGTCGAACGCGCGCGCGGTGAAGGCGGGCAGCCCGATGTCGTGGGTCAGCCGCGCGTACGCGGTAGGGTCGACGATCACCAGCGAGTAGGACAGGCCGAAGGGCGCGGTCGGGCTGTTCGGCTCGACGCGGGCGGTGACGACCCGGCCGACGCCGGGCACCTTCTTCCGTACCTCGTCGGGCAGTTGGCGGGGGAGCCCGAAGCGGGAGTCGACCCGCGCGTCCGCGCCGACCAGGACGCTCGCCGCCCGGTCCCTGCCGTGGTCGATACCGGCCAGCACCGAGCCGCCGAAGGACGCCACGGTCAGGGCCACCAGCAGCGCCAGCAGCGGCAGTTGGCTGGTGGCGGGGGAGCGGCCCGCGCGGGCCAGGCCCAGATGGGTGACCGCGCCGGGCAGCCGGGCCGCGGGGCGCGCCAACAGACGGAGCGGCAGCGGATACAGGCGCAGCAGCACCAGCGCCGCCGCGACGGCGACCAGCACGGGGGCCGCCGCCAGATACGGGTCGCCGCCGCTGTCGGTGCCGCGCCGCCGCAGGGTCAGTACGGCGCCCACGACCAGGACGGTGACGGTCAGTTCCGCGACCAGTCTGCGGCGCGACGGCCGGGCAGCGGTGACGTCCTCGCGGCCCGCCGCGCGTGGCCGCCGGGCCGCCGCCACGGCCCGGACCGGCAGCGCCAGCGCGGCGACCGCGGTGACCGCCGCGCCCAGCAGCAGCGACGTGCCGTAGCGCGAGGCCGGCAGCGCCAGCAGTGCCAGGGCGACGCCGAGGGCGCCGCCCGGCACGGCGGCGGCCGTCGTCTCGCCGAGCAGCCGCCGGAAGACGCCGCGCAGGGCGGCGCCGCGCGAGCGCAGCAACGCGATCTCACCGCGCCGCCGCTCGGCGGCGAGGCCGCCCGCCATCAGCAGCACCGCGAACGCCGTCGTGCCGACGCCGACCGCCGCGATCAGCACCAGCGGCGACACCGCCCGCCGGTCGTCGGAGTAGCCGTCCAGCACGGTGCCGAGGCCGCCGGTGAGCCGGATGTCGGGGTCGGTGGCCTGTTGCAGGGCCACCGAGTCGGGCCCGGCGTTGAAGGACGCCAACTGCCTTTGCAGCGCGGGCACATCGTGCGCGGCCAGGCCGTCGGTGGCCAGCGGGTGGTGCCAGTACCGGGTCACCAGCGTGCCCAGCAGCGGCATCGAGCGCGCGGCCGTACGGTCGACGAGCAGCGAGAAGTGCCAGTACGTCTTGGGCTCGCTGCCCGGCGGGGTCGGCGGCGCGGACAGCTGCGGGGTCAGCAGGTCGCTGTTCTCGGTCCAGAAGTCGTCGGCGGGGTCACGGGGTGCGACGATGCCCGAGATCCGGACGGTCAGCGCGGTCGCGGTGCGGCCGTGCAGGTGCACGGTCTGACCGACCGTGAGACGCATGATCTCGGCGGTCCGTACGGTGACGGCGGCCTCGACCGACAGCGGCGCCGGAACGCCCCCGTCCGGCGCGGGAGCCGGCAGCCGCCCTGCGACCAGGCGGCCGTGCCCGGCCAGTCCCGCCTGCGCCACCAGGCTGGCGGCCGGGAAGAGTTCGGAGGTACGGGGCAGCCCCTGGTCGGGCACCGGCGCCTCCGAGGCGCGCACCCCGATGACGGACCGGTCCTTCCGCAGCCGCAGCGGCGGCTTCGCCATCCGCTGGAAGACCGTCTCCACATGGTCGACGGCGGTGGGGTCCAGCAGCTCGGTCGTCGTGAACTCGGGCCTGTAGGGGCCGGTCAGGCTGACACCGCGGTCGAGCGGCGCCGCGTCCCGGACGGCCTGCCGCAGCGCGGTGTCCTCGTAGCGGTCCACCGCGCGGGGGAGCGCCGCGGCGAGGAAGGCGGTGACCAGGACCAGGACGGCCGTCGCGAGCGCGGCGGCGGGCGCGGACCGCAGCCTGACCCGTACCCAGGAGGTGTCCACGCGCGCGCCACCGTCAGCACCGGGCACCGACGTGCCGACAGAAGCCCGCCCCGAAGCCCGCCGCCCCGAGGTCCGCCGCCCCGAGGCCCGTTCCGAAGAACCCCCCGACGCGCCCTCCGAAATACCCCCGCCCTCACGCGAGTTGTCGTCCGGCATCTCAGTCCTCCCCCTGCCGCCGCAGCGCCGCCGCCGGATCGCCGCGGCGCACCGCGGTGGCGAGGACGACGACCAGCGGCGCGATCAGGACGACGCCCAGCAGTTCGGCCAGCGGCCCCGCGGGCATCTCGACCAGCAGATCGGGGACGGGCCGGGCGGCCTGCGAAGTGAGCACGACCAGCGGGGTGATCAGCCGGGTCAGCAGCGCGCCCAGCACCACGCCCACGACGAGCGAGATCAGCACGAGCGTCCCCTGTTCCGCGGCGATCATCCGGGCCAACTGGCGGCGCGGGGTGCCCAGGGCGCGCAGCACCGCGAATTCGCCGTTGCGCTCCCTGATCGCGCCGACCGCGCTGACCGCGAAGCCGACCGCGGCCAGTACGGCCGCGGCGATCACCGCGGCGGGCAGCGCCGACTGCGGTCCCGCGCCCAGCGGATCGGCCCGCAGATCCGCCGCGGTCTCGTCCCGTACGAGCACCACGTCGACGTCGGTTCGGGCGCGCAACGCGGCGGCGACCCGCGCGGTCGTGCCGGGCCCGGTGGCCAGCCACCACTCGGTGGGCTCCATGGAACGCGCGTCCTGCGACTCCAACAGCCGGTTGACGGACCGGAGATCGAGCAGCAGGGCGCCCGCGTCCAGGTCCTCACGGCTCTGCGTGTCCTGCGTACCGTCCGCGGCGGCGGCGCTCCGGTCCGCCGTGCCGGGGATCGCGCGGACGGCGGCCGTGACGCGGGCGACGATGTCCACACCGTTGAGCTGGAGCCGCACGGTGCCGCCGACCTTCGCGCCGACCGCCTTGAGGTACGAGTCGGTGGCGACGGCCGGGAGTTCGGGCGGCACGAGCGATTCGACGCGCGTGCGTACGGTGGCGGTCGGCGGCGCCTGCCAGCTGTCCGGGACCACCTCCGTGGAACCGGTGGCGTACTCCAGGCCGAACAGCGCGGGGCCGCCCAGCACGGGCGGTTCGGCGGACGGCGGCACCGCACCGGGATCGCCCGCCAGGCTCGGGTCGTCGAAGTCCGCCCGCGCGTCCCACGAAGCGGCGCCCCGCGCCGTACCGGTACCCGCCGCGCTCAGCGCCTCTCCGCCGCCGTCCGGCCCGACGACCCGCGCGGAGGAGATCGTCAGTCGGTGCGTCTCTTTCACGCCCGGCAGCGAGAAGACGGTGTCGATCCGGGTCAGCCGCAGCGGTCCCGCCGGGCCGCCGCCCGCCGTGCCCGCCGCGGACGCCAGGTCCAGGGTGAGCCGGTGCGGGGCGCCGTCCGGCGGCAGATCGCCCAGCTCGAACTCGTACACCACACCCGTGGCGTCCGTCAGCGCGGCGGTCAGATGGTCGGGGCCGTTGGCGGACGCCATCGGGCGGCCGTGCCGGTCCACCGCCCGCAGCGACGCGGTGAACTCCACCCGGCGCGCGTCACCGGGGACTGCGAACCCGCCCGAATCCCCGGCGCTCCGGGCGGCCCGGCCCGAATCCCCGGCCTTCCCGCCCGAATCCCCGCCACTCCCCGCGGCCCCGCCCTTCCCTCCCGCCCTCAGCGGCGCGAGCAGCTCCGCGACCGGCCGCCCCGCCGTGAGGTCGGAGCGGAACCGCATCGCCCTGCCCGCCTGCTCGGTGTCGATGGCCAGGACCGTCGCGTGCCGCTGCTGGGTCAGCAGCACCTCGTCGCGGGCCGCGGGGGCCACCGCGGTGATGCCCGGCACCTTCGCGTAGATCCCTGCCTGCCCGAACGGCGGGGTCGTCATCCCGGTGACCCTGATGTCGGAGCCGACGGTGAAGTCCGCCTGGTCGCGCTGCGAACGGTCCCAGCTCGCGCCCTGCCCGATCGCGAACATCCCCATCGCCACGGCCAGTACCAGCAGCAGCACCGCGCTCGCGCCGCGCCGCGGACGGCGGGCGAACTGCCAGCCCGCCAGGGCCGGCGCGAGCCCGCGACCGCGCGCCGCCCGCCGCTCACCGAGCCCGGCCGCCAGCGGCAGCAGCCGCAGCACCAGCACCGTGCCCGCCAGCAGGCACAGCGCGGGCGCGGCCACCAGGACCGGGTCCACGCCGAGACCGCCCGCGCCGTCGGCGCTCAGCACGCCGCCGCCGGACGCCCGGCGCTGCAACTGCCAGTACGCGACCCCGGCGACCACCAGCAGCCCGACGTCCGCCCCGGCCTGGAGGGCGCCCGGCAGCGCGCCCCGCCGGGACCGTGCCGCGCGCCCGGCCGTGAAGGAGCCGCCGCCGCGCACCGCGGGCACGATCACCGCGAAGGCGCAGGCCAGCGCCGCGCACACGGCCACGAGCCAGGCCGCGCCGCCACTGCCGCCGCCGAGTGTGACGCCGGTACGGGCCAGCGCGCCGGTCCCCGCCAGGAGTCGCGTGACGGGACCGGCGAGCAGCGGCGCGATCAGCGCGGCGGGCACCGCCAGCAGCAGCGCCTCCCCGGCCGCCAGCCGGGCCACCCGCGAGCGGGAGCCGCCGCGGGCCCGCAGCAGCGCGGTCTCCCCGGCCCGCTCCTCGGCCAGCAGTTGCGCGACCAGCAGCAGTGCGAAGCCCGCCAGGATGACGAGCTGGAGCGCGCCGATCAGCAGCGTCGAACGGGTCACCAGCAGGCTGCGGCGCAGCCCGTCGAGCAGTGTCGGCAGCTCGCTCGACACCTGCGCGGAGCCGGTCGGCTTCGCGTCATGGAGGTCGGCGACGGCCGCTTTCGCGCTGCGCTCCAGCGCGTCCATCCGGCCCACGCCCACGCCGCCGAAGTCCGCCGTGCCCTGCCAGGACATCTCGGCGGGCGCCACCCGCCCCGAGCCGAAGGTGCCGCCGTCCACGAGCATCGGCCCGTAGGTGGTGAACGACAGCGTGTGGATGCCGCGTCCGTGCAGCGGGTCCAGGTGCCAGTACGGCGCGGCGGGGTCGGCGGGGCGGTAGAGGCCGGTCACGCGGATGCGCAGCGGCGGCCCGCCGAGCCGGTCGGTGAGCGTGAGGACGCTGCCGGTGCGCACGGTGAGCGCCTGGGCCGCGACCACCGGCATGGCGACCCGCACCTCGGCGGAGCCCTTGGCCGCGGGCGTCGGCCAGGCGCCCTCGGTGATCGTGACGCGCGAGCGGTCGAAGGTGGCCAGCAGCGTCAGATCCGGGTCCCCGCCCTTCGGCGACCCGGCGGGGCGCAGCGCGAACGGCAGCCCGTACGGGCCCGACCTGGTGCTCGACCTGACCGTGGCCGGGAGCCCGTCGAAGGCGTCGGGCACGATGCGCCGTACGGCCGAATCCAGCCCGTCCCGCGTCGGCCCGCTGACCGATGCCTGCACCTCGACCGTCGACCGGTCCGCGGCCTGGTGCTGGAGGGTGCGGCGCAGCGCCGCGTCGCCGATCGCGCCGGTGAAGGCGGTGAAGGTGGCCAGCACGGAGGTGGTGAGGACCACCGTGAGCAGCGCGGCGGCGAGCAGCAACCGGTGCGCGCGGACGCGCAGCAGCACGAAACCGGTCACCGGCGAGCCCCCGTCCTGTCGCTGACCGGATGGTCTCAAAGGGGGAGGGCGTGGTGAACGGTGCCGGAGGTTGTCGGAATACGATCGTGACCGACCGTTGAGCGGACGATTCTCCTCCGCTCAGGGCCGTTTTCAGCCGGGGGTGTTGACCATCGACGCGGCGGCGTACGTCAGGTAGTCCCACAACTGCTGTTCGTGCGCGGGTTCAAGGCCCAACTCGTCGACCGCCGCCCGCATATGGCGCAGCCACGCGTCGTGCGCCGCCTTGTTCACCTCGAAGGGCGCGTGCCGCATCCGCAGCCGCGGGTGGCCGCGCTCGTCGCTGTACGTGCGGGGACCGCCCCAGTACTGCATGAGGAAGAGCCGCAGCCGGTCCTCCGCCGGGCCGAGATCCTCCTCGGGGTACATCGCCCGCAGTTCGGGATCGCCCGCCACCCCCTGATAGAAGACGTGCACCAGACGGCGGAAGGTTTCCTCGCCGCCGACCAGCTCGTAGAACGTCTGCTGCTGCACCGTGCCGCGCGGGATCTCATTCACACCCCCATGGTCGCAGAAGGACCGGCCGAGTACCGGAGTCGTAGGACCGGGCCCGCGGGCGCACGATGGAGGCATGGCCGACACAGACGCGGAAGCGGGCACGGAGGGTACGGACACGGGTGCGGACGGTACGACCTCGGATACGGATACGGATACGGATACAGCTACGGTCGCGGATACGGGTACGGGCGCGGCCGGGCGGTACCGGGCCGCGGCCTCCGCGCTGCGCACCCGCATGGTCCGCCGCATCGTCGCGGGCGGCGGCCTCACCGACCCGGCCTGGCGGGCCGCCTTCGCCGAGGTGCCGCGCCACCTGTTCGTACCCGACTACCAGCGCTCGGCGCACGGCGGCGGGCAGGACCGGCTCACCGCCGCCGACCCCGACCCGCGCCACCGGCTGCGCTGGCTCGCGGGCAGCTACGCCGACCGGCCGATCGCCACCGACGTGGTGGACGGCGAACTGCTCTCCTCCAGCAGCCAGCCCTCGCTGATGGCCCTGATGTGCGAAGCGCTCGACGTGGCGGACGGCCACCGCGTCCTGGAGATCGGCGCCGGAACCGGCTACAACGCGGCGCTGCTGGCCCACCGGCTCGGCCCCGACGCCGTCACCACCATCGACCTGGACGAGCGGATCACCGCCGCCGCCCGCGCGCACCTGGCCGCGTACGGCACACCCGCCGCCCGCTCCGTCACCGTCGTCACCGGCGACGGCGCGCTCGGCCACCCGGCCGGCGCCCCGTACGACCGGGTGATCGCGACCTGCGAACTGCCCGCGATCCCGGCGGCCTGGCTCGCCCAGTGCCGGCCGGGCGCCCGGATCCTCGCGCCCCTCGGGACCGGGCTGATCGCGCTCACCGTACGGAGCGCCACCGAGGCCGAAGGGCACTTCCTGGCCACCCCGGCCTTCTTCGTCCCGCTGCGCGGCCCCTCCACGACGGCCCCTGCGCCCGCCGCCGACGACGCGGCGCAGGCGGTACGGGCCACCCGCACACCGCCGCGGATCATCGGCAACGACCTCTTCCGCTTCCTGCTCACCCTCGTCGCGGGCCCGCTGGACCTCACCTGGTCGCCCGGGACCGGCACCGCCCGGCTGCTGGCCGCCGACGGCTCCACCGCCCGCGTCACCGCCGACGGCACGACCCGCGTCAGCGGCCCCCGCGACCTGTGGGCGCTCGCCGAGTCCGCGCACACCGTCTTCCGCGACCTCGGCCACCCGGCCAGGTCCCGCTTCGGCCTCACCGTCGACGGCCCCCGCCAGTGGACCTGGCTGGACGACCCGGCGGGCCCGTACCGCTGGCCGCTGTGAGCCGCGGCGGCCGGAAAAGCCCCCCGCCGCTCTGAGCCGCGGCGGCCGAGAAGCCCTCAGCCGGACAGCGGCTCCCAGACCGCCGCGTCGTGCGCGAACAGAATCCGCCGCGGGTCGTACGCCAGCAGCCGCTCCACCCACGGGTCGGGCTCGGGCAGCGGCGCTCCCGCACCGCCGGCGGCGGCCAGGACCGCGCCCTGCGCGGCGGCGAAGTCGGACGCCGAGGTGTGCGTCTGACCGGCCAGGATCACCGTCCCGTCCGGCCTGCGGATCACCAGCGACTGGTGACCGACGGTGTGACCAGGCGTCGGCAGAATCCACAGCCCCGGACGGATCTCCACTTCACCGGTCAGCTCCTCGTAGCGGGCGCCGGGGAAGCCGACCAGATGCTCGGGCGTGTGGCCGCCGCCGCGCGCCACCGCCAGCTCGGCGTCCTGCACCAGCACCGGAGTGCCGGGGAAGAGCGGATTGCCGCCGATGTGGTCGAAGTGCAGATGGCAGTTGACCACCAGCGCGATGTCCGCGGTCGTCACCCCCGCCGCGGCGAGCGCGTCGGGCAGCGGACGGCGGTACGGGCGGTAGTGCGCGTCCGTCTCGGGGTCCGCGGTGCCGATCCCGGTGTCGAAGAGCAGGAGTTCGCCGTCGTGCTCGACCAGATAGCCGAGCGCGGGCTCCACCCGCGGCTTCCCGTCGGCGGTCTCGGAGCCCGGCCGGACGAACCGGCCCAGGTCGAGGCGGCGCAGGGCCGCTCCCGTACCGGACACCCGCGTCACGCCCGGCGGAGTGTGATCGTCGTCCATGCCCCCACGTGGACCCGGTCGCCCTCGAAGAGCGGGATCGGGGTGTACGGGCGGATCGCGTCCTCGCCCAGGTTGACCGTGGTGCCGTTGGTGGAGTCCTGGTCGACCACCGCCCAGGAGCCGTCCGGCTGCTGGACCAGCACCGCGTGCTGGTGGGAGACGCCCGGGTCCTCGGGGGAGCGGGACAGGTCGATGTCGGGGGCCTCACCGGTGCTCTGGCGGCGCCGTCCGATGGTGATCTGGTTGCCGATCAGGGGCAGTTGGATCTCCGGCGAGAACGCGGGGAAGTACAGGCCCTCCGCGTCCGGGCCGCTGCGGGCCATCATCGCGGTGAAGTACTCCCGGTCCGCGCCGATCACCGCGACCCACGCCGTACCGGCGGACGCCGCGGGCGGCTCGTGGCCGGACCCGGGGGAGACCGAGGGCCCGGACTGCTCACCGGACAGATACGGGTTCTGGAACGGAGGCGCCGCCGGCGAGGACGGCGCGTGCTCGGGGCCGCCGCCCTCGATCGGGCGGCGCGTGGCGGACGCGGGCGGAGCCGCCGACGCCTCGGTGGGCGTCGGCCGCGCGGCGGGCGGCTGCTCGGCGGAGACCTCCGGCTCCGCCACCGGAGCCGGACCCGTCCCCACCGCCTTCACCTGCGAGGACGGCGGGTCCAGCAGGAAGTCCCCGGAACCCGACGTCACCGACTGCGACGGCAGCGGCTCCGCCGGCCGGTTCACCTGCGAGGGGCGGGACCGCTGCGAGCCGTAGTCCGGATACGGCGGGAAACCGGACGCCGTCGGCGGCGGAACGGGCGGGGCGGGCGGCGCGACGAAGGTGGTGGAGGTGTGCGTCTGGAAGTTGAAACGGCACTCCTCGCAGAACAGCGCCATCCCCTCCCGCGGCGTCCCGCACTGCGGGCACACCTCCGGCGCCGCCGGCCCGTCCGGCTCGTAGCCGCGCGACGACGCCCCCGGCGAGGTCGACACCGGCGAACTGGACGCCGACGCGGACGCGGACGCCGACGAGGACGGCGGCCGGGTCCCGTACGAGGACGACGGCACGGCGATCCGCATCCCGCAGACCTCGCACCAGTCGTCGGTCCCGGACTGATGGCCGTTCGGACAAGTCGGCATGGTGCTGGCTCCCCCTCCGCCCGCCGGGGGCGGGGTCACAATCCGTGCGAGCTGCTGACGGTTACGTCCTCACACGTTACGTCGTCACATGTCGCGACCGCACGGGTCACTTCTTCACACGCACGGTCTTCGTCGACCGGGTCTCCAGGGTCATCTCGTCCGCGTCGGCGACCCTGGCCTTCAGCCGCACCGTACCGCTCGCCGCGTCGACCACGTCCACGACCTTCGACAGCAGCTTCGCGGTGTCCTCGTTGCCCGACGCGCTCGCGAGCTGCACCGCGCGGCCCAGCTTCGCCGTCGCGCCGTCCATGTCACCGGACTTGCGGGCCTCCAGACCCTGCTGGATGACCTGCGCCAGCTCCGCCTGCCCGGTGTAGTGGGCGACCTGCGGGTTGATCCGGGTGGAGGCGGCCATGTCGTCCGTCCACACCGCGCGGACCAGGCCCTGCGACAGCACCTCGACGGTGCCGTCCGGCTGCGGCAGCACCAGCGACAGCCGCGCCGCCAGCATCTCCTGGCCGACTCCGGCCACCGGCACCCGCACGCACACGTGGTAGTCGCGGGACTCGTCGCCCCACGACCCGGTCGGGTAGTCGCCCGCGCGCGGACCGGCCTCGGTGCGCCGCGCGCTCAGGTCCTCCACGGTCGGCGCGACCTGCTTCACGAACGCGATCTCGGAGCCCTGCGGGGTCCACAGCCGCAGGCTGACGTCCGCGACCTCCTTGCCCATCGCGTTCTCCATCATCGCCTGGAAGTCCGCGGCGAGTCCGGCCGGATCGGCGACGATGTCGACCGAGCCGAGCATCGCCGAGGCGATCCCGGTCAGCTCCTTGACCTCCCAGTCGGTGCCGACACCGCGCGCGTCACAGGTGAAACGGCCCGTGCACGCGTCGAGGGTGGCCTGAAGGTCCTCCGGCTTCTCGTGCTCGTTGCGGCCGTCGGTGAGCAGGATGCCGTGCCGTATGGCCACGTCGGTGCTGGCCAGCAGCCGGTCGGCCAGCCGCAGCCAGGTGCCGATCGCGGTGCCGCCGCCCGCCGTCAGCTTGCGCAGCGCCTGCTTGGCCTGCGCGCGGGTGGTCGGATCGGCCACCGCCAGCGTGCCGTTGGCCGGGTAGACCTCGCGCGCCTGGTGGGTGCCGCCGACCACCGCGAAGGCGACGCCGTCGCGGATGGTGTCGATCGCGACGGCCGTGGCGTCACGGGCGTTGCGCATCTTCGTCGGCGGATACTCCATCGAGCCCGAGCAGTCGACCATGATGACCACGCCCGCGCTGGGCGCCGCGCCCCCGGCGGCGGACGCCGGACCCGGCAGCGGCTGCCCGCCCGAGGTGCCGCCGCCGGTCGACGTCACGGTGACGATGGCGTTGACCTCGCGGCCGCCCTCGGGAAGGAACTCGTTCTGATAGATGTCGACCGAGAACTGAGGCACGTTCGACTTCGAGAATTTGGCCATCGGTACTGCGCTCCTTAAAGCCCGTTCACAGCCCCGCCCAGGCCCTCCGTGACCTGGGCGGGTGGGAATCCTGCCCGCGACACGGCGGCCGGGAACGGCAGCACCGCGACCGTTACGTTGTCGTGGCCGCCGCCGTCCAGCGCCACCCCGACCAGCGTCCGCGCGCTGTGCAGCGGGCGGGTCCTGGCATCCGGCGGTACGACCTCGGCCATCTCGGCGGCCGACTCCGCGTAGTTCCACAGCCCGTCGGTGCACACCACGATGACGCCGGGGCTCTCCGGCTGGAAGGCCGCCACATGCGGGTCGACCTCGACGGCGTCCGCGCCGAGCCAGCCGGTGATCGCGTGCGCCCGGTCGTCCGCGTACGCCTCCGCCTCGGTCATCAGACCGGCGGAGACCATCCTGGCCGCCCACGAGTCGTCCTCGGTGAGCCGGGCCGACGGGCGGTCGCGGTCGTCGGGGATCCAGTACGCGCGGCTGTCGCCGATCCAGCCGACGGTGAAGACCGGGCCGGTGACGACGGCGCTGACGCAGGTGCAGGCCGGTGCGTTGTGGTGCGGGACGCCGTCCTGGGTCTCCTCCTCGGCGAGCGCGCTCACCGCGTCGAAGGCCGCCATCAGCGCGCCGCGCATGGCCTCCTCGGCGGGGGCGCCGCGCTCCAGCGAGGCCAGCAGCGACTCGTTGCCCGCCACCGACGCGGCGGCCGACGCGTCGTCCGGGCGGTACGCGGTGGACACGCCGTCGCAGACCACCGCGGCGACCGCCGGGGTGCCGTCCGGCAGCGAGGTCGTGGACAGGGCGAAGGCGTCCTCGTTGCGGTGGTGCCGCAGCCCGCGGTCGCTCACCGCGGCCACGCCCTCCAACTCCTGCTCCTGGTGGTCCCGTTTGCGCGGCTGGGCGTGCCCGCAGTGCTCGCAGTACCCGTCCGCGTCGACCCCGCCG
Organism: Streptomyces sp. NPDC088197; assembly: GCF_044741185.1. Lineage (NCBI taxonomy): Bacteria > Bacillati > Actinomycetota > Actinomycetes > Kitasatosporales > Streptomycetaceae > Streptomyces > Streptomyces sp. NPDC088197. Next base: position 702,346 of record NZ_JBIUSD010000003.1, on the reverse strand, counting down.
AGGCCGCACGCCACGCACACCGTGCCGTTCTCCTCCGCCGGTTCCTCCTCACGCGGATCCGACACCTTCGCACCGGCCAGCGGCACCCCGAGCGCGAGCGTGTCGCCGCCGCCGCCCGGCTGCGCCGCGGCCTGCGGGGGAGCGAGCAGGAACGCGTCGGTCGCGGGGCCTTCGCCTTCGGCTCCACCGCCGGGTTGCCCGGTGCCGCCGTGCCCGTCGCCGGGGGGCCCGGCAGCGGCGGCCGTGGAGCCGAGGCGGTCGCCGTCCGTGCCCGCGAGGCCGGCGGCCGAGGGCGCGGCTCCCGCCGTACCGCCCGCGGCGCCGGGCGCTTCCGCGCCGGAAGGCGAGGCGGCGGACCCCGCCGTTGACGGGTCCGCGCCGGAGGCGCTGAGGCTGAGGTCCGCGCCGCAGTGTTCGCAGAAGCGGTCCTCCGCGTCCAGCGGCTCCGCACAGGAGGGGCACAGCGTCGTCGTGGAAGGCGGCGACTCGGGCATTGGCGGCATCTCGTTTACACCCACGTCCGGGGGCGGAAGCGGTTGGCGCGTTCCACCAGTTCGATCCTCGTACTGCCCTGCTGGGCGAGCCTGGCCAGCACCCGGTACGAGCGCTCCAGGCCGAACCGCAGGTCCCGCTCGTTCAGGGCGGAGCCCAGAACGGCCTTGTGCGGTCCGGCTGTTGACGGTACGCCCGGAGCGCCCGCCGGGAGGTCCCCGACACGGCCCGCCAGCACCCAGTCCAGTGCGCTGCCCAGCACCTCGGTGGCGAGCTGCTCGCGCCGGTCGGAGTCCAGGCCCTGCCGTTGCAGCTCCTCGACCTGGAGCCCGGCCGCCTGGAGGTCGGCCAGCAGCGGCTCCTGCGGCGATCTGTCCCGCAGCCGGGCCCTGATCGCCGCCACCCGCGCGGCGGTGAAGTGGATCGACGACTCGGGCACCGACTCCAGGACGCGTACCGCCCCCTGCCGGTCACCGGAGGCCAGCAGCACCCGGCCGAGACCGAAGGCCGCGCTCACATAGCTCTGGTCGGTCGTCCACACCAGCCGGTAGTACTCGGCCGCGTTGTCCAACTGCCCCAGCACCTCGGCGCAGATGCCCAGCGCCAGCTTCGGCGCGGGCTCACCGGGGAACGCGTCGTAGACCGCGTCGAAGCTCAGCGCCGCCGTCTCGTGGTCGCCCGTGCACAGCGCCGCCAGGCCGCGGTGCCACACCACCCGCCAGTCGATGGCGTCGTCCTCGGCGTCGGCGAGCGTCGCCATCACCTGCTGGGCGCCGTCGAGGTCGGCCATCTCCAGCCGCGCCCGCAGCTCCCGCAGCCGCTTCTCCACCGAGTCCTGCGGCGCGGAGTGCAGTGCCGCCACCAGCTCGGCCGGGGCCGCGGCCGAAAGCCCGGCCAGGAAGCCCGCGTTGGGGTCGGCGGGGTCGACATGCGGTACGGGCAGCGCCAGTACGGCCGCGCCCGCGTTCAGCCGCGACACGGTGGGGCTGGTGGCGGGCGGCGGGCCCCAGTTGGGCAGGGGGGCGCCGATCACGGTCGGGCTGTACGCGCCGGGGCCGGGCACCGCGGGCAGCCCCGCGGGCTGGGCCGGGATGCTTCCGGCGGGCAGCGCGGGCGCCGACCCGTTGCCGCCGACCCGGTCGCGGCGCCGCGACGCCTTCTCCAGCGCGCGGTCGGCGCCGAGCGTCGAGGTGTCACCGGTCACCGGCCGTACCAACTCGGTGTCCACCACGCGCAGTTCGGGGCCGAAGAGGGTGGACAGCGCGGGCCGCGGGCGGCCGGTCTCCAGGGCGACGACCTCGCGCAGCACGCCCAGGAGCTGGTCGGACATCTCCTCGGCGGAGGAGAACCGCTTGTCCGGGTCCGGGTCGGTCGCGCGGACCAGCAGCCGGTAGAAGGACTCGTAGCGGGAGAAGACCTCGATGTTGCCCGGGTCGGGCAGGCTGTCCACGAAGACGTTCGTGTAGCCCTGGAAGTCGAAGGTCAGCACCGCGAGCGTCCGCGCCACCGTGTACAGGTCGGAGGCGACCGAGGGGCCGACCTCGGCGACCTCGGGCGCCTGGTAGCCGACCGTGCCGTATATCGCCGACTCGGTGTCGTCCATCCGCCGCACGGCGCCCATGTCGATGAGTTCGAGGCGGTCCTCGGTCTGGATGGCGTTGTCGACCTTGAAGTCGCAGTAGAGCAGATTGCGGCTGTGCAGGTGCCCCAGCGCGTCCAGCGCCTCGATGGCGTACGCGATGGCCTGCGCGACCGGCAGCGGCTCGCGCCTGCCGTCCGGCGTACGCCGCTCGTTGGCGATCTCCTTCATCGACTTGCCGCCGACGTACGCCATCACGATGTACCCGTCGAGGGTGCCGGTGCGCTGGTCGAGGTGCTCGACGAAGTTGTAGATCCGGACGATGTTGGGGTGCTCGATCTCGGCGAGGAAGCGCCGCTCGGAGACGGCCGCGGCCAGCGCGTCCTCGTCCCCGGTGTCGAGCAGGCCCTTGAGCACCACCCAGCGGTCGGACACCGCCCGGTCCACCGCCAGGTAGATCCAGCCGAGCCCGCCGTGCGCCAGGCAGCCCACCACGTCGTACTGGCCGTGCACGATGTCGCCGGGCCGCAGCTTGGGCGAGAACGAGTACGGGTGGCCGCACTTGCTGCAGTAGCCCTCGGTACGGCCGGGGCGGTCGCCGCGGCTGCGGCCGACGGGCGCGCCGCAGTCGCCCTTGCTGCAAAAGCGCTTGCGCTCGGGCACCTCGGGGTTCTCCAGCACCGCGGCGGCCGGGTCCGGCCGCGGCACCGTCGGCACCGACACCAGGCCCGCGCCGAGCTTGCCGCGGGTGGAGCCGCTGCTGGAACTGCGGCTGCTGCGCACCGACACCGAACGGCCGGTGGCGGTGCCGCTCAGCGACCGCGACAGCCGCCCGGAGACCGAACGGCGCGAGGCGCGGGAGGACGACTTGGAGGACCGCGAGGAGGAGTGCGACGAGGTCTGCGAGGACACCGAACGGCCGGAGCGGCCCGAGTCCGCGCCGCGCGCGCCGGGCACCGAGCCCGCCGCGCCCACCGGACCCGCGCCGCCCTGCGCGGCCACCGGCAGCGGCGCGAGGCCGCAGGTGTCGCAGTACAGCTCGCCGCCGCCCATGTCCTCCAAGGTCCCGCCGCAACCGGGCCGTTGGCACTTGCTCACGGTGTTCCCCCTCAGCCTTTCCCCTGTCGCGCGTACGCCACGCGCGCCCTGTACGCAACGGTCCCGTCCGACGACGACATTCCGGCGGTCCCGGTCATACCGGCCCCCTGCTGTCCTGCGGCCCCGACGTCCGCGGCACGGTGACCTCCGCGACCGCCTGCTGATACCGCTGCACGGTGCGCTCGGCCGCGGCCAGGTCGCACGGCGCGCTCCACAGCAGACGGCGCGCCTGGTCGTACCGCTCGATCAGCAGCGGGTCCTCGGCCATCCCCAGCCGCGCCACCTTCGCGCGGTACGCGTCCAGTCTGCCGCGCAGCTCCGCCCTGACCGCCAGCGGCGCGGTCACCGCCGTCAGCGAGTCACGGGCCCGCAGCAGCTCCTCGTCCGCGCGCTCCTCCAGGCCGTCCAGCAGCGGGGACAGCCGGTGCCACTGCGAGCCGCGCCAGAACGCCTCGGCGGACGCGAGCTGTTCGTGCAGCGCCGCCGCCGGGCCGCTGACCGCGGGCACGTCGGACGCCAGGATCTTCGACAGCACCTCGACCCGGGCGCTGCGGGCCTCGGTCAGCGTGCGGTCGGCGCGCGACAGCACGTCACGCAGCCGCAGCAGCCGGTGCTCGGCGTCGTCCCGTACGTGCAGCACCGCCTCCACCTCGCGGCGGATCTGCTCCAGTTGGCGGCCCGCCTGCTCGTACCGCTCGGTGTCGGGGCGGCCGGGCGAGGGCGCGGCCCGCCAGAAGGCGAGCGGGTCGGAGACGGTACGGGCGCGCAGCACGCCCAAGTCGTCGATCAGACCGGCCAGTTCGTCGCCCGCCGGGTGCGTGCCCGGCCGTACGCCCACCGAGTCCGCCAGCGACTGGACCCGCCGGGTCTCGGCGGCCAGCAGGTCGATCCTGGCGGGCAGCGCCGACCACACGGAGTCGGCGGCGGCCACCGTCTCCATGGCCTGGTCGTACCAGCCGTTCATCCGCGCGAGCAACTGCTCCAGGCTGAACTTCTCGGTCAGTTTCGCCGGGCCGGTCAGCGACCTGGCGGCGTCCGGGGTGGCGGCCCCGGTGACGGTCACGCCCTCGCCGCGCAGCAGCTCGGTCAGCCGGACCAGTTCGGTCTGCGTCGGCCAGCGCCGCTTGGCCCGCAGCTCACGCGCGCTGTCCAACGCCTCGGTGTACGCCTCGAAATGCGCCCACAGCAGGGTGATCGCCGCGTCGGTCTGCGCCCAGCGCTCCTTGGTGACACCGGTCAGCTCGGCGCCCTCCAGCAGACGGCGGCCCGAGTGGTCCTGGAGGGCGAGCAACGAGGACTCGATCGCCTCGTGCTCGGTGCCGAGCCGCTCCAGGGCACGGTCGACCTCTTCCCGTCCCATGACCGGTCCGGTGGGTCCAGCGACCGCCATCACACCCTCTTTCCGCTGTCCGTGTGCGCTGTTGGTGCCCCCGACTGCGTCGCGCCGTTACTTGTAGTGGGCCTCCGGCGGGCCGGTGATCCCGGACAGGTGCTGACCGAGCCAGCGGTGGTACTGCCGCATCCACTCGCTGTCGGCGCCGCCGCCGCTGTACGTCGCCAGCACCTGGTTGACCTGCCGGATCAGGTCGGTGTCCGCCAGGTTCATCGCCACACCGTACGGCTCGGTGGTGACCGGTTTGCCGACCAGCCGCATCGACGGGTCCTGCGCGGCCTGGCCGGCCGCGAGCGCGTTGTCGGTGAAGACCGCGTCCGCGAGGCCGAGTTGCACCCGCACCAGACAGTCGAGCTGGTTCGGCACCAGCATGATCTTCGCGCCGTGCGGGTCCGCCTGGAGCTTGGTCGCACCGGTCGAACCGGACGCGGTGCAGACCTTCTTGCCGCTCAGCGAGTCGTCGAAGCCGGTGACGGGGGAGCCCTCGGGCGCCAGAAGCTGCTGGCCCGCCATGAAGTAGGCGCTGGAGAAGGCGATCTGCTTGTCCTTCTCGGTCAGCCGGGAACACGTGATGCTCATCGTGCGCACCACCATGTCGACCTTGTGGGTCAGGATCATCGGGACGCGCTGGTCGGTCGGTATCGTCAGGTACTGCACCTGCGCGTTCTCACCGAGGATGCTCTTCGCGATGGCCTTGACGATGGCGATGTCGAAGCCGGTGATCTCACCGGAGACCGGGTCGCGGTAACCCCACAGATAGCTGTTCTGGTCGACACCGACGATCAGCCGCTTGTTCCGCCTGATCCGCTCCACCGCCGCGCCGTCCCGCGTCCCGCCGTCGGGGTCGAGGCTCGTGACCGCGCCGGTCGCCGGGTCCAGGGCCGTCGCGGAGTTCTCGCACGCGTCGTCGGCCGCGTACTGCGCGTGCGTCACCGGCGCCCGCGGGGCGGTCCTGCCCGCGTCGGCGGCGGGAGCGGTGTCCGACGGCAGCAGCAGCGCGGCGCTCAGCGCCAGCGCGCACGCCGAGGCCATCCCCGCGACTCCGCCCCAGCCGCGCAGCCTGGCCCTGGCCCGCCTGCCGCGTCCTGGCCGTATCGCTTCCACAGTCCGCCTCACCCCGGGTTCGTTCCGCACGCTCATCACCGGTACTCCGACAGGCGGCGCCCGATGCCGAACACCGCGCCCGCCGCCGCCAGCACCGCGAGCACCGCCGCGCCGTACGGCAGCAGCGACAGCGCGCCGTGGCCGTTCCTCGCGGCCTGCTGGAACTCGTGCTGCTCCTGCGCGACGGCCTTCTCCAGACTGGCGTCGACCACGTCGAAGCACTGCCCGGTGGTCTCCGTGACCGTCTTGCCCTTGCTGTCCTTGCCGCCGATCACCTCGGCGACCGCCGTGGCGTAGTCACCGTTGTTGTCACTCGCCCTGGCCACATCGTGCCTGCCGCGCCACGCCTGCACACCCTTGATCGCGGAATCGACCGGGGTGCGGCCCGCCGTGTTGTCGGCCAGCTTCAGCGCCTTCGCCAGCTCACCGCCCACACCCTTGGGGTCCTTGCCCGCCAGCGTCTCCATGCCGCTCTGGAACGTCGCGTCGTACGCGCTGCCGGAACCGCGGGCCACCAGCGTCAGATTCTCGTCGCCGCGGGCCTGGAGCACCGCGATCCGCGCGCTGTTGAGCACCTTCATCGACTCCGCGCCGTGCGCGTCGGAGTTGTCGAGCTGCGTACGCGCCACCGTGTGTCCCACCACCAGCCACAGCAGGACCACCGCGCAGGCGGCGGACGCGGCGAGCATGCCGTGGTTGAACACCCGGTTGGTGCGCCGGTAGTGGCGGCGCTGCGCCCACACCAGGCCGCCGAGCGCCACGATGCCCAGCGCCCAGGAGGCGTAGGGCAGCGCCTTGGCGCCGGAGTAGTCGTCGTCCAGCCGCGCCGACTCCGCCTCGTACAGCTTCTTGGAGGCGTCGAGCAGCCCGCCGGGCTTGCGCATCTGCTCGTTGGCGAACCGCAGGTAGGCGCCGCCCAGCGGCAGGCCCTGCCGGTTGTTGGCCTGGGCGGTGGCCACCAGCTTGGTGTACCGCGGGAGCTGCTGGTTGAGCGAGGAGATCTGCGCGCTCGCCTCCGCGGACCCTTGCGTGTTCGCGGCGGCGTGCGTGATCAGCTCGGCCGCGGTGTCGATGTCCTTGTCGTAGCGGTCGGTGACCGAGCGCGGCTCCTGGCCGCCGACGAGGAAGCCGCCCGCCACCGTCGCGTCGGCGTCGGCGAGGCTGCGGTAGATCTCCGCCGCGTCCGCGCTCAGCGGCCCGCTGTGGTGGAGCACGCTGCCCGCGGCCGTCGTACGGTCGCTGACCTGCCAGGCCGTGACGGCGCCGAACGCCACGACCAGCAGGGCCAGTACGGCGCCGATGATCCGCAGCCGGCCCGGCTCCGTGGTGGCGGCGGCCTTGAGCTGATCCGTACGTTCCACCCAGGCCCGGCGGCGCTGCGCCGGTACCCCCGCCCGGTTCAGCCCGTTCGAACCCCCGCCCATCGTCGGCGTCTGCGTCACTCACCCTCCCCCGGGACCGACCACCGCGTCCGCGGAAGTCACGCTCTCAGCCAGCAGTATGGCCGCAGCCACCTGCATCCACCTAGCCAACCGGTGGATCTTGCCGCACGACCGCCTTGCCTGCTCCCCTAACCCCCCACACGCGTCAACGCCCTGTTCGGTTCCCGGGTGACCGGGAACCGAACAGGGCGGTGTGAGGCGTTACGCGTAGTGGGCCCGCAGTGCCGCGTGGGACCGCGCCGGGGCCGCCAGGTGGTCCAGACCCAGCAGGGCCGCGCCGAGCACCGGCGGCGCCGTCACGACGTGCGGCCGGGCCTTGGGGGCACGGGCGGTGAGCCGTTCGGTCAGGGCGTCCATGAGATACGGATTCCTGGCCGCCATGACCCCGCCGCCCAGCACCACGTCGGCCTCCTCGTCCAGCAGGTCGAGTCTGGCCAGCGCCACCGTGGCCAGGGCCACGATCTCGTCGGCCTGCTGGTCGAGTATCGAGCGGGCGACCGCGTCCCCCGCGTCGGAGGTCGCGAACAGCACGGGCGTCAGCTCGTACTTGCGGGCCGCCGGAATCGTTTCCAGGTGCAGCGCCTCGATCAGCGCGTACATCGTGGGCAGTCCGAAGTGCGCGGGCAGTGTGGCCGCCAGCGCCGTCGGTCCGCCCCGGCCGTCCTCGGCGCGGGCGGCGTGGAACAGGGCCTCCTCGGCAAGACCCGAACCGCCGCCCCAGTCCCCGGAGATCTTGCCGATCGCCGGGAAACGGGCCGTCCTGCCGTCCGGCAGCATGCCCACGCAGTTGATGCCCGCGCCGCACACCACCGCCACCCCGCGGGGCGCGTCCACGCCCGCCCGCAGGATCGCGAAGGTGTCGTTGGCGACGCGCGTCGACCTCGCCCAGCCGCGCCCGTGCACCGCCGCTTCGAGCTGCTGCTCCTCGACCGGCAGGTCCGCGTTGGCCAGACAGGCCGAGGTGTGCTCCACCAGAGGCGTCCCCGTATCGGCGCTGTCGGAACCGTCCGCGGCACGCCGCAGGCCCGCGTCGGCCGCCGCGCGCTCCACGATGCGCGCGAGGGCGTCGACGGCTGCCCCGACGCCGACGACCGGCGGCTGGAAGCCGCCGCCGCGGGCGGCGCCGAGCACCGTTCCGTCGGCGGCGACCAGCGCCACGTCGGTCTTGCTGTTGCCCGCGTCGATGGCGAGGACGCCACCGGGGACGAGCGGTTCCCGGCTCACGCCCACGCCAAGTGCTCCCGGTTGTGCGCGACGAGACTGTCGGTGAGCGCCTCGGCGTACTCGTACTGGCCGATCAGCGGGTGCGACAGCAGCGCCTTGAACACCCGGTCCCGGCCGCCGCGCAGCGCGGCCTCGAGCGCCAGGTCCTCGTACGCCGTGACATTGGCGATCAGGCCCGCGTACAGCGGGTCGAGCGGCGCGACCGGCAGCGGCTTCGTGCCGTTCCCGTCGACCACCGCGGGCACCTCGATGACGGCGTCGTCGGCGAGGAACGGCAGCGTGCCGTTGTTGTACGTGTTCACCACCTGGACGTCGCCGGTGTTGCGCAGCAGCGAGGACGCCAGCGCCACCGCGGCCTCCGAGTAGAAGGCGCCGCCGCGCTTGGCCAGCAGCTCCGGCTTCTCGTCCAGCGCCGGGTCGCCGTACATCTCCAGCAACTGCTTCTCCATCGCGGCCACTTGGGAGGCCCGCGACGGCGTGGTCCGCAGTTCGCGCACCACCTCGTCGTGCGCGTAGTAGTAACGCAGGTAGTACGAGGGGACGACGCCGAGCCGGTCCACGATCTCGCGCGGCAGGTGCAGGTCGGCGGCGATCGTGTCGCCGTGCTCCGCGAGCAGCTTGGGCAGCATGTCCTCGCCCTGCGGCCCGCCCAGGCGCACCCCGCGCTCCCACGTCAGGTGGTTGAGCCCGACGTGGTCCAGATGCACCTGCTCCGGCGAGACGTCCAGCAGCCTGGCGAATTTGCGCTGGAAGCCGATCGCCACATTGCACAGCCCGACGGCCTTGTGCCCGGCCTGGAGCAGCGCCCGGGTCACGATGCCGACCGGGTTGGTGAAGTCGATGATCCACGCCTGCGGCGCGACCCTGCGCACCCGCTCGGCGATGTCGAGGACCACCGGGACCGTGCGCAGCGCCTTGGCGAGACCGCCCGCGCCGGTGGTCTCCTGGCCGACGCAGCCGCATTCGAGCGGCCACGTCTCGTCCTGGTTGCGCGCGGCCTGCCCGCCGATCCTGAGCTGGAGCAGCACGGCGTCCGCGCCGGCCACCCCCGACTCCAGGTCGGCGGTGGTGGTGATGGTGCCCGGATGGCCCTGCTTGGCGAAGATCCGCCGGGCGAGCCCGCCGACCAACTCCAGGCGGTCCGCGGCCGGGTCGACCAGCACCAGTTCCTCGATCGGCAGAGTGTCGCGCAACCGCGCGAATCCGTCGATGAGTTCGGGGGTGTACGTGGACCCGCCGCCCACGACTGCCAGTTTCATCCCTTGACTCCCGTCAGGGTCACGCCTTCGATGAAGGCCTTTTGCGCGAAGAAGAAGACCACGATCACCGGGGCCATCACGAGAACGGTGGCCGCCATGGTCAGATTCCAGTTGGTGTGGTGTGCGCCCTTGAAGGACTCCAGTCCGTAGCTGAGCGTCCAGGCCCCGGGGTTGGAGCTGGCGTAGATCTGCGGCCCGAAGTAGTCGTTCCAGCAGTAGAAGAACTGGAAGAGCGCCACCGCGGCCAGGGCCGGCCTGATCATCGGGACGATGACGGTGAGCAGCGTGCGCAGCTCACCGCAGCCGTCGACCTTGGCGGCCTCGGTGTACTCCTTGGGGATCGTCAGCAGGAACTGCCGCAGCAGGAAGATGGTGAACGCGTCACCGAAGGCCATCGGGATGATCAGCGGCCACAGGCTGCCGTCCATCCCCAACTGCTTGGTCCAGAACAGGTACATCGGGATGATGACCACCTGCGGCGGCAGCATCATCGTCGAGATCACCAGGACCATGACCAGATTACGGCCGCGGAAGCGGAACTTGGCGAGCGCGTACGCCACCGGCAGGGACGACACCACGGTCAGCACGGTGCCGCCGACCGCGTACACCAGCGTGTTGCGCCACCAGGTCAGGAAGCCCGGGGTGTCCCACACCGTGCGGAAGTTGGACCACTGCCAGTGGTCGGGCCACAGGTCGCGGGTGAGCGCCTGGTTGTCGCTCATCACCGCGGTGAGGAAGACGAAGACGAAGGGCAGCACGAAGAAGGCCGCCGCCGCGATGCCGAGCGAGTGCACGGCGATCCAGTGCAGGGTCTCCTTGCGGCGCGCCTTGCGCCGGGCGCGGAGGTCGGGGCCGCGGCCCGCGGCGGGGTCGCGGACGGCGCCGCCGGGCGCGATGGTCGCTTGGGTCATGATCAGTCCTCCGCCGACAGGAAGCCGTTGCGGCGGCGCAGCAGCAGCGCCGTGAACGCCATCGAGAGCACGAACAGCACGAGGGCGATGACGCACGCCGAGCCGTAGTCGAAGCGCTGGAAGCCGCGTTCGTAGACCAGTTGCGGCAGGGTGAGGGTCGACTTGTCGGGGTAGCCGGGCTCCACCTGCTGGCCGGAGTTGCCGATCACCCCGCTCGCGACCTTCCCCGCGACCAGCGGCTGTGTGTAGTACTGCATGGTCTGGATGACACCGGTGACCACCGCGAACATCACGATCGGCGAGATGTTCGGCAGCGTCACGAACCGGAAGCGGTGCCAGGGGCCCGCGCCGTCCAGCTCCGCCGCCTCGTACTGCTCCTTGGGCACGTCGAGCAGCGCGGCCATGAAGATCACCATCAGGTCGCCGATGCCCCACACGGCCAGCATGGTCAGCGCGGGCTTGGACCAGTGCGGATCGGTGAACCAGCCCGGGGTGGGCAGACCGAAGTCGCCCAGCAGGTGGTTGACCGGTCCCGTACCGGGGTTGAGCAGGAAGACGAACGCCATCGTCGCGGCGACCGGCGGGGCCAGGTACGGCAGGTAGAACGCCGTACGGAAGAAGCCCGCGCCCGTCTTGATCTTCGTGATGAGCAGGCCGATGCCGAGTCCGAACAGCACCCGCAGCGTCACCATCACGACGACCAGCCACAGCGTGTTGCGCAGCGCGGGCCAGAAGAACGGGTAGTCCGAGAAGACGTACGACCAGTTCTTGCCGCCCACCCAGGTCGGCGCGTTGATGCCGTTGTACTTCATGAACGAGAAGTAGACGGTGGAGACCAGCGGGTACACGAAGAAGACGCTGAACCCGATGATCCAGGGGGACAGGAAGGCCAGGGTGCGCAGCGCCGACTTGCGGCGCTTGGCCTTCAGCAGGGGATGGAGGGCGGCGGTCATCACTTGGCCTGCGCGATGTCCTTGTCGACCTGCGCGTCGACACCCTGGAGACCCTGCTCAAGGTCCTTGGACTTGCCGGACTCGTAGGCGTAACCGAAGTCCTGGAGCGTGAGCTGGTACGCGCCGCCGTTGATGCTCGGCGGGGTGGTGGTGCTGTTCGGGTTCTGCGCGATGTCGATGAAGGTCTTGAAGCCGGGGTCGGCGTCGAGCTTCGGCGACTTCAGCGCGGCCAGCGTGGAGGGCACGTTGTGGATCGCGTTGGCGAAGGAGACGACCGCGTCGGTGTCGGTGGTCATGAACTTCACCAGCTCCCAGGCCGCGTTCTTCTTCGTGCTGGTGTTGGCGATGCCGATGATCGTGCCGGACAGGTAGCCCTTGCCGTACGTGCTCGCCTGGTCGTCGGGGACCGGGAAGGGCGCCACGCCGAGGTCGTTCATCCCGGCGTCCTTGGCCATGCCCAGCCGCCACTCGCCGTCCATGCCCATCGCGACCTGGCCGGTCAGCAGCGGGTTCTTCGCGCCGAATTCGTCACCGAAGGTGTTGCGGTACTTCTCCAGCTTGCCGAAGCCGCCCAGCGACTTGACCATGTCCTGCTGCCAGCCGAACATCTTCGCGAACCCGGGGTCCTTGGCCACCTGGGACTTGCCGCTCGCGTCGAAGTACTTCACACCCCACTGCGCGGCCAGGTGCGTGGTGGTGGACTCGTAGCCGTGGAAGTTCGGCATGAAGCCGAGCTGGCTGTACGAGTCGCCCTTGGACTTCGTCAGCTTGATCGCGTCGGCCTTGAACTCGCTCATGGTCTTGGGCGGCGCGCTGATCCCGGCGGCGGCGAACGCCTTCTTGTTGTAGTACAGCCCGTACGCGTCACCGAGCAGCGGCAGCGTGCAGCGGGTTCCGTTGAACTGGGTGTACTCCAGCATCGGCTTGGGGAAGGTGGCGGCCGGGTCGATCTTCGACTTCGTCAGGAACGGGCCGAGGTCGGCCATCGAGCCGGAGGAGCAGAACTGGCCGACGTTGTCGGTGGTGAAGGAGGAGACGACGTCGGGGGCCTTCGAACCGCCCGCGCGCAGCGCCTGGTTGATCTTGTCGTCGGTGATGTTGCCCTGCACCTTGACGTGGATGTTGGGGTGGGCCTTCTCGAACCGGGCGACGTTGTCGTTGATGGCCTTCAGCTCGTTGGGCGCGGTCCAGCCGTGCCAGAACGTGATGGAGACGTCCTTGCTGGCGTCGTCGTCGGCCGAGCCGGAACTCTGGCCGGTACATGCGCTCGCGAGCAGCGATATCGCGGCGGTGGCCGCTACGGCGGCGGCTGCCTTCGTCAGACGGGACACTGCGCTTCCTCCGGGGGATCTTCGGGCCTTGCGGGCCTTTCAAGTACTGCTTTCAAGGACTGGTCGAGGGTGTGCTGAGGGCCTGTTGAGGGCCTGTTGAGGGTGTGCTGAGGGTGTGCGGGACCACCGGAGCGGCGGGGTGTGCCGGTCCGCTGGATCTGCGGGTACGCGGGTTCTGGGCTCTGGTGGTTCTGGCTGTGGCGGTTCTGGCTCGGGCGGTTCGGGGTGGCGGGGTCCGTTGTCGGGGCGGGGTCAGCGCGAGGTGTCGAACACCTCGTCGCGGGTGGTGGCGAGCGCGCTCTCCAGCGCCCCGCTCAGTACGGGGTGGTCCTGGACCGTGCCGAGCACCAGATGCGGCCGGGGTACGGCCAGTTCGGTGAGTTCGGCCTGGACCAGGGCGCGCAGCGGTTCGCCGCCCGCCACGGTCACATCGCCCGACAGCACGATCATCGCCGGGTCGAGCACGGCGACCAGCGAGGCCAGACCGATGGCGGTGCCGGTGGCGAACCGGGCGAGCAGTTCGCCGTACGGGCCGCTGTCGGCGCCGGTCTCCTCGCTCGCGGTGTGCCGCAGCGCGGCCTCGGCGAGCAGTTCGGCGGCGGCGTCCTGCTGGGTGCCGGCCGGGACGTCGATGCCGAGTTCCCTGGCCAGCCGCAACACGGCGTTGCAGCCCGCGAGTTCCTGGAAGCCGCCGTTGTTGGCCTTGGTGACGTTGCGGACCAGCGGGGTGCCGGGCACCGGCAGGAAGCCGACCTCGCCCGCGCCGCCGGTCCAGCCGCGGTGCAGCCGGCCGCCGATGACGATGGCGGCGCCGATGCCCTCCTCGTTCCACAGCAGCACGAAGTCGTCGTGCTCGCGGGCGGCGCCGATCCGCTGTTCGGCGACGGCGGCGAGATTGACGTCGTTGTCGTACTCCAGCGGCATCGGCAGCGCGGCGGCCAGCTCGTCCAGCAGCGCGGGCGCGTGCCAGCCGGGCAGGTGGCTGGCGTAGCGCAGCCGTCCGGTGCTGGGGTCGAAGGCGCCGGGCGTGCCTATGACGATCCGGTGCAGGTCGGAGCGGTTCAGCCCGGCGGCCTTGGCCGCGCCGTCCACGGCCTGCACGACCTGCTCCACCGCGTTGCCCGCGGTGCGGCGGCGCGGGGTGAGCAGCTTGAAGGTGCCGACGGTACGGCCGGTGATGTCGGCGACCGCGGCCCTGATCCGCTCGGAGTTGACATCGAGTCCCGCCACGTACGCGGCGGCCGGATTGACCGAGTAGAGCTGGGCGTTGGGGCCGGGGCGGCCCGCCGTGGTGCCGGTGGCCTGGACCAGCCCCGCCGCCTCCAGGCGCGCCAGCAGCTGCGACGCGGTGGGCTTGGACAGTCCGGTCAGCTTGCCGATCCGGGTACGGGAGAGCGTGCCGTGCTCCAGCAGGAGGTCGAGTGCGGCGCGGTCGTTCATGGCGCGCAGTACGCGCGGCGTTCCAGGGGTGCCAGCCATGCGCGCCATCCTCCCTCAGTTCACTGTTAGGAAAGTTTCCTATTGGCAAAACGAAAGGTAGGCCCGCCATTGGCGGAGCGTCAAGGGGGGTCGACGGCAGGACGGCCAAGTCGTTATGAACGAAGCCCCCGGCGCCATCAGGGTGCCAGGGGCTTCGGCAAAGCGACAGGTGCCGGGGGTCAGCGCTCGCCGGAGGCGGGCGGCGGCACGGGCGCCGCGGGGCGCGCGTCCTCCACGGCGGTCTGCCGCCGCATCTCGGCCACCTCCGACGCGCCCTCGGGCACCGTCGCCTCGGTGACCTCCACCGTCGGCGTACCGCCGGAGATCACGATGCCCGCCTCGTCGAACGCCCGCTTGATCCGCCAGCGCAGCTCACGGGCGACATCGGTGGCCCGCCCCGGCATCGTCTTGGCGTGCGTCTGGATCACCACGAAGTCCGTGCCGACCGACTCCAGGCCGAGGACCCGTACGGGCTCCCAGAGCATCTCGTCCCAGGGGTCCTCCTTGCCCATGTCCTCGCCGGTGGCCGCAATCACCTGGCGCGCCCGCTCCAGGTCCTCGCCCGCGCCGACCTGCACGTCCACCACGGCCGTCGCCCAGCCCTGGCTGAGGTTGCCGATCCGCTTGACCTCGCCGTTGCGCACATACCAGATCTCGCCGTTGTCACCGCGCAGCTTGGTGACCCGCAGGCCCACCTCTATGACGGTGCCGCTGGCCACCCCCGCGTCGATCACGTCGCCGACGCCGTACTGGTCCTCCAGGATCATGAAGACGCCGGACAGGAAGTCCGTCACCAGATTGCGCGCGCCGAAGCCGATCGCGACCCCGGCGACCCCGGCGCTGGCCAGCAGCGGCGCCAGATTGATCTTGAGCACCGACAGCACGGTCAGCGCGGCCGTGCCCAGGATCAGGAAGGACGCCACACTGCGCAGCACCGAGCCGATCGCCTCGCTGCGCTGCTTGCGCCGCTCCGCGTTGACCAGCAGGCCGCCCAGGGCGGTGGAGGCCGCGGCCTCCGCGCCCCGGTTCATCCGGTCGATGAGTCTGCTGATCGTCCGCCGCACCACCGAGCGCAGCACGATCGCGATGGCGACGATCAACAAAATGCGCAGCCCCGCGCTCAGCCAGCTCGCCCAGTTCTCCTGTATCCAGCCGCCGGCCCGGTAGACCGACGAATCACGGTCTCCGGCGGCGAGCGGGAACAGGCGGGACGGTACGGCGGCGGCGGTGGACGTCGCGGTGGGCACTGCGGAACCTCCGGTGGGAAACAAGCCTCCACACTAACGGGACGACCGATGCCGTCTCGTTGCCGTGCGGGAGGAGGGGCAGGCCACGATCGTGGGGATGAACACAGGTGTGCTGCAAAACACCCTCGGTCCGTTACCCGGGCATGGTGGCGCCATGGGCCGCCTTCCGGAGAGACTTAGGCCAGATCGTCCCGGCGCGAGCCACGCGCCGCCGGCGTTAAAGGAGGCATCCGTGCCGCATGTCCTGGTCCTGAACGCGTCGTACGAGCCGCTCGGCGTCGTACCGCTCCGCCGTGCGCTTGTCCTCGTGCTCAACAACAAGGCCGTCTGCCTCGAGGAATCCGGCGCCTATCTGCACAGTGAGACACAGGCGCTGCCCGCGCCCAGTGTCGTGAAGCTCACCAAATTCGTGCGAGTCCCCTTTCGGGGCACCGTGCCGCTGACCCGTAGGGCGCTGTTCGCCCGCGACGGCGGCAAGTGCGCGTATTGCGGAGCCGCCGCCACCAGCGTCGACCACGTCATTCCGCGCAGCCGGGGCGGCCAGCACGCCTGGGAGAACGTGGTGGCCGCGTGCAGACGCTGCAATCACGTGAAGGCCGACCGCCATGTGGCGGAACTCGGCTGGCGGCTGCGTCATCAACCCGCCCCGCCGTCCGGGCTCGCCTGGCGGATCATCGGGACCGGACATAGGGACCCGCGCTGGTTGCCATACCTGCAACCGTTCGGCGCGGACGACGCCCTGGCCCGGATCGACGGCATATCAGCCTGAGATCCGGGCTTTCGTGCGTCTCGGGCGCTGTACGGCAACCGGGAGCACGTCCGGCGCGGCGCGGCGGTCCATGACGGGCCGGGGGTGCCACGCAGTGACCGAAACGGGTCACTGCGTGGCACCCCGTCACCGTGATCAGTCCGCCACCGCGTACGCCTCGACGCCGAACAGCGAGTAGCCGAATTTGGTCGCCCGGCGCTCGCCCTGCACCCGCACGTACCGGGTGCCCTCCTGCGCGTCGAGCCACACCGTCTCGGTCCCGCCGCCGCCGTCGGTCACCGTGGCCGCCGTGTGCCAGGTCACTCCATCGGCGGAGGTCCGCACCTGATATCCGGCCGCGTACGCGTCCTGCCAGTGCAGGACGACCCTGCCGACCCGGGCCGGGGCCGCCAGCTCCACCTGCACCCAGGCGTGGTCGTCCACCGGCGAGGACCAGCGGGTCTCCGGGTCGCCGTCGGCCACCGCGGAGGCCGGGAAGTCCGGGGTCTCGTCACCCGAGGACGTCGCCGCGCCGCCGCGCAGCAGATCGGGCCCCGCGGTCCGCACCCGCGCCCGTACGGTGATCCGCCGCTCCACGGTGCGGCCCGCCACGGTGATCCGCACCGGCAGGCTGTACGTGCCGGGCGCCGTACCCGCGGGCACCGACACGCTCAGCGGCACCGCTCCCGCCGCGCCGCGCCGCAGCGGGACCGACGCGGGCGCGGTCGCCGTCGCCCCGCCCTTCAGTGCGGCCACCGAGACCGCCGCCTTCTCGTCGCGCGGCAGCCCCGAGGCCACCGACGCCGTCACCGGGACGGCGGAGCCGCCGATCTCGGCGTCCACCTCCGGCTGGTCGAACGTGACCCGCGGCGCCCCGGCGAACCACGGCACCACCTCGTGCACCCCGGCGCCGTCCGACAGCCGTACCGCGTCGGCGACGACCCCCGCGGGCAGCTCCGTCCAGTCCCCGGTCAGGCTGCCGATCCGCTGCCAGCCGCCGCCCGGGGTGTGCACCTCCACGGCCGCGGGCGCCTTGGTCACCCGGCCGGTGGCCGTGCGGGTGGGCGGGCCCGTGTCCCGTACGGCGACCGGATGCGGGCCGAAGGGGGAACCCGCCATCGGCCCCGGCGTCGGATCGGCCGCGGCGGCGGGGGCGCCCGACCCCGTACGCGCACCGGACGCGGCGATCGTCACGCTGTCCAGCAGCCGCGCGCCGCCGAAGTCCACCGTCAGCGCACCCGCGTCGGAATCCGCGGCGGTCGAGGTGGAGAGGTCGCCGTCCACCACGGCCGACGCGTCGTCGGGACCGCTGGCCGTCGGAGCCACCTCGCCGCTCACCGACACGGTGAACTCCCGCACCGTCACCGCCCCCGACTGCCCGTCGCTCGCGCGCAGCCGCACCTGGCGAGCGCGGGTGCCCGCGGGGAGCGTCGCCGAGATCACCGCCTGGTCGTGGTACTCGCCGACCCGGTGCCAGCCGGTGCCGTCGTCCGCGGACAGTTCGAGGACCGCGTCGTGCAGGAAGTCGTCGGAGCCGCTGCCGTCGCCCATCGCGATCCGCACCGAGCCGACCTGCTTGGCCGTCCCGAGATCGACCCCGAAGGAGTCGTCGGGCTGCGGGGGAGCGTTGCTCGACCACGCCGTGGAATTCTTGCCGTCCACCATCGCCGACGGGTCGGTGCCGCGCCCCGAGGCGAGCGTGGCCGTCGCGGTCCTGCCGTCCGCGCGCAGCCCCGACCAGGCGTCGCCGTCGTCGACCGCCCGCGACAGGAAGCCGTCGAGCACGTCCTCGCCGACCTTCGCCGTGCCCTGCGTCAGCGCCGCCCGGCCGCGGTCCAGCGACTGCCGGGCCTTCCAGGCCGCCGCGCCGTCGCCCGCCGCCTGCGCCACCAGCATGTCGACCGCGTGCCCGCCCGCCGTCCCGTACGCCGACAGCCGGTCCAGCCACGGCCGCACCTCGGCGCCGAAGGTGCCGTCGGCGAGCCCGCGCAGGGCGTGCGGCGCGCCGCTCATCACGGTGAAGGCCGACCGCAGCCGGGCCGCCGCCGCCGTCAGCCGGGCCCGGTCGCCGGAGTCCAGCGCGGCCCAGAACTCCTTGGTCAGCGGGCGCAGATACGCCGACTCGTCGCCGCCGAGCGCCGACGACGCCTCGTTCCCCGCCAGCGCGCGCAGCGCCGCACGGGCCGCCTGATCCGGCCCCGCCAGGTCGTCGATCGCCGCCTGCCAGGAGGCCGCCGGGTCGTAACCGCGCGGATTCCAGGCGAAGTCCGCCGCCGTGAACAGCGGGATACGGGACGCGGCGGGCTGCTGCATCGCGCTCGCCAGCACCCCCGCCGAGACCGTCGCCACCGCGGGCTGACGGCCGGTGTACGGGCCGAGGAAGAGCCTGCCCGGCGCGAAGTCGTTCACCGGGTAGTTGTCCACCGTCACCAGCGGGTGCTTCAACGCGGCGGCTGCGTCCGCCACTTGGGTGCCGGTGATCCGCGCGGGCAGCACCCCGACACCGGTCCAGGCGACCGTCACGTCCGGGCTCAGCGCCTTCGCCAGCGCCGTGCGGTACGGGGTCGTGCCGTCCTGGTAGTACTCCGTGGGCAGCAGCGACAGATCGGCGCTGCCGTAGCGCCGCGCCAGATACGCGGCCACCACGTTGGCGACCTTCGCCTGGGCGCGCGCCGCCGCGTCGGGCCCCGAGCCGAACTCCCGCGCGTCCGCGCCGCAGTGCCACTCGCTGTAGCTCACGTCCTGGAACTGCAATTGGAACGCCCGCACGCCCAGCGCCCACATCGCGTCCAGCTTCCGCTCCAGCGCCCGCTGGTCGGACTTCGACGAGAAGCACATCGCCTGTCCGGGGGCCACCGCCCACGCCAGCGTCACATGGTCCCGCGTCGCCCGCTCCGCCAGCGCCCTGAAGTCCGCGCGCCGGGCCGCCGGATAGGGGTCGCGCCACTGCGCCTGCCGGTACGGGTCGTCGCCCGGCGCGTACAGATAGCGGTTCTGCTTGGTCCTGGCCAGGAAGTCCAGTTGCGACAGCCGCTGGTACTGCGTCCACGGCACGCCGTAGTACCCCTCGGTCACCCCGCGCACCGCCGCCGTCGGCCAGTCGCGTACGACCACGCCCGCGAAGCCGCGCTCGCCGCCGCTGTCGCCGGTGACGAGCTGACGCAGCGTCTGCGCCGCGTGGAACAGGCCGTCCTCGCCCGCTCCGGCCAGCGCCACCGTGCCGCCGTCCACCGCGAGCCGGTAGCCGCCGGACGCCAAGTCGTCCTGCTCGGGGGCCTTGAGCGCGGTCAGCCGGGGCTGCGCCGCGTCGCCCGCGTAGACGGTCAGCCCGGACCCCGGCGTGTCCGACCTGCGGATCTCCTGGGCGCCCGCGCCGCGCAGCGCGTCCTCGATCACATCGAGCGCGTACGGGTCGGCGTCCGTGCCCGCGACCAGCGTCACCGTCCTCGTCACGCGCGCGAACTGCCCCTGCGCGCGCAGACTCTGAGGGCGCGGCCACACCGCCGGGGGCCGCGGGGAGGCCGCGGTGTCCGTCCTGGTCCCGGCGGGCGGTGTGCTCGGCGGCGCGGGAGCGGCGGTCGCGGCGGGCGACTGGGCCAGCCAGCCGCCGATGAACGTGGCCGCGATGGCTGCGGCGGAACTCCTCCGGAGGGCCTGCACGGTTCCTCCTTGCGGAGTGCTGCACCGACGACGGACGTCGAGCCCATCACTCCTCGCGGTGCGGTGTCAATGTGGCTGGAGTTTCCTCCGCTTTGCCGCCGGATTCCGTCCGCCTCCCGGTCGCCTCGCCGCCGCCTTCCGCCGCCTTCCGCCGCAGGCAGGGGGCGGGAGGGCCACGGGCGGCCCTTTCGGCGCGTCGCGGACGGGCCGCGGGCCGCCTTCCGGAACTCCCCTCGAACGAGCGGCGCGGCGCGCCTCCGGGTACAGCGCGCGGCGTCGGGGTAGGGGTCAGTGCGGCTCCCGGGACAAACCCGTGCGAGCGAGGACGCGTGACCGACCGATCAACCCCTTGACTGACGAATGCGGAGGCCCGATGGACCGGGTGCGGCTTGCCGGGCTCTATGGCGTGGACGTGACGTACCGGCCGGCACCCGGGCGGGAGGTCCCGGTGCCGGAGGAGACGGTCGTCGCCGTCCTCGCGGCGCTCGGCGTGGACGCCTCGACGCCCAGCGCGGTCAAGTCCGCCCTCACGGCGTACGAGACGCGCCGGGCCAACCGGCTGCTCCCGCCGTGCACGGTGCTCAGATCGGGCCGCGGCACACTCGCGCAGGCGCTGCGCGCACTGCCCGAGGACACCCGGCTCACCGTCGAGACCGAGACGGGCGAGGCGCTGGACCCCGCCGTGACGCCCCCGCCGGGGCGGTACGCGCTGCGCGCGGCCACCGCCGACGGACGTACCTCCAGAGGCGACCTGATCGTGGCGCCCGAGCGGCTGGCGGGCCCGACGGGACGCGCCTTCGGCTTCATGGCGCAGCTCTACTCCACGCTCTCGCAGCGCTCCTGGGGCATGGGCGACCTCGGTGACCTCGCCGACCTCGCCGCCTGGTCGGGACGGACGCTGGGCGCCGGATTCGTCCAGATCAACCCGCTGCACGCGGCCGTCCCCGGCCCGCCCACCGACCCCTCCCCGTACCGCCCGTCCTCCCGCCGCTTCCCCGACCCGGTGTACCTGCGGATCGAGGAGGTGCCGGAGTACGCGTACCTGTCCGGCGAGGCCAGGGAGAAGGCCGACGCGCTGTCCCGCAGGGCCGCCGCGCTGCGCGACACCGTGCTGCTCAAGGACGCGCTGATCGACCGGGACGCGGTCTGGGCGCTGAAGGCCGAGGCCCTGGAGCTGCTGCGCGAGGTGCCGCTGAGCCCCGGCCGCCGCGCCGCCTACGTCGACTTCCTCGCCGAGCAGGGCCAGGCACTCGACGACCACGCCACCTGGTCCACCCTGGCCGAACTGCACGGCGCCGACTGGCACAAGTGGCCCGCGGGGCTGCGCGACCCGCGCTCGCCGCAGGTCGCGCGGGCCCGCAGCGAGCACATGGACCGGGTCGACTTCCACTGCTGGCTGAGCTGGCTGACCGACGCCCAACTCGGCGCCGCGCAGCGGTCCGCGCGGGACGCGGGCATGACCATCGGCGTCGTGCACGACCTGGCCGTGGGCGTGCACCCCGCCGGTTCCGACGCCTGGTCCATGCAGCACGTCCTGGCCACGGGCATGTCGGTGGGCGCACCGCCCGACGCCTTCAACTCCCGCGGCCAGGACTGGGGTCTGCCGCCCTGGCGCCCCGACGCGCTGGCCGCGACCGGCTACGCGCCGTACCGCGACCTCATCGCGCGGATGCTGCGGCACGCGGGCGGCCTGCGGATCGACCACGTCATGGGGCTGTTCCGGCTCTGGTGGGTGCCGGAGGGCCGCCCGCCGACCGAGGGCGCCTACGTCCGCTACGACGCGGAGGCGATGCTCGGCCTGCTGGCCCTGGAGGCGCACCGCGCGGGCGCGGTGGTGATCGGCGAGGACCTGGGCACCGTCGAGCCCGGCGTACGCGAGGAGTTGGCGGGCCGCGGCATCCTCGGCACCTCGGTGATGTGGTTCGAACGCGATTACGAGGGGACCGGGCCCGAGGGCGGCGACGGCCGTCCGCTGCTGCCCGAGGCGTGGCGCGAGTCGTGCCTGGCGACCGTCACCACCCACGACCTGCCCAGCACGGCGGCCCGGCTCACCGGCGAACACGTCGAGCTGCGGCACCGGCTCGGGCTGCTGACCCGCCCGCTCGCGGAGGCGGAGGCGGCCGACGCCGCCGAGGTCGCGGAGTGGCTGGCGCTGCTCGGCCGGCTCGGGCTGCTGCCGGAGGGCGCGGTCGACGAGGAGGCGGTGGTGAAGGCCGTTCACCGCTTCCTGGCGCGTACGCCCGCGAGCATGGTCGGCATCTGGCTGCCGGACACGGTCGGCGACCGCCGCCCGCAGAATCTGCCCGGCACCTGGGACCAGTACCCGAACTGGCGGCTGCCCGTCGCCGACGCCGACGGCACCCCGCTCACCCTGGACCGGATCGCCGTCTCGCCGCGGCTGTACGCGCTCGTGGACGACGTACGGCAGGCGATGGCGGAGGCGGGGGACACGGCGGTCGCGGCGGCGGCCGGGAGCGCGGCGACCGCCGGGACCGGGGCCGGGGCGGCCGTCGCGGCCGGAGCCGGTGCGGCCGACGAGGCCGGGAGCGGGCCGGCCGTCGTGGCCGGGGCCGGGGCGGCGGAACACCCGGAAGGCCCGGAACACCCGTAAGGACACCCCGGGCGCGCGGCCCGTGAGGGGCTTCACTACATTGAGGGCGTGGACAAGAAGCTCACCAAGAAGGCCGTGCGCGCCGGAGTCATCACCGCCGGTACGACGCTCATGCTGCTCATGTCGACCCCGGCGTTCGCGCTCGCCCGCGACGACGGCGACGACCCGGGTTCCGGCCTGAGCGTCATCGAGACGCTCAGCCTGTTCGTGCTCGCCCCGCTCGTCCTGTTCGGGGTCATCGCGGGTCTGGTCATGGTGACCGACAAGACCCGCAAGGAGCAGGAGCACCCGAAGCAGTAGCCGCGGCACTCGGCCCTCGGGCCCCTTCGCCCCCTCGGCGCCGGACTTCCCGGCGCGCCAGGGGGCTTTGTGCTGCCCGCGCGGCGTCGGGCGCGCGGGCGGGAGACGGGTCTGCGGGTGGCGGGTCTGCGCGTGGCGGGTCTGCGCGTGACGGGTTTGGGGGTGGCGGGTCTGCGCGTGACGGGTTTGGGGGTGGCGGGTCTCAGCGCCGGGCGCCCGGTTCCGCCGACGCGGCCAGCAGCAGCCGCAGCAGGTCGGCGAGCTGTTCCGCCTGCGCCGGTTCGACGGCGTCGAGCGTCGCCTTCTGGAGGGCGAGCCCGGCGCCGACCGCCTGGTCGATCACCCGCAGCCCCTTCTCGGTGAGGGAGACGCGCAGACCGCGGCGGTCGTTCGGATCGGGCGCGCGGTCCAGCAGCCCGGCCCGCTCCAGCTTGTCCAGCCGGCCGGTCATCCCGCCGGTGGTGAGCATCAGGGCGGCCGAGAGCTGCCGGGGCGAGAGGGTGTACGGCTCGCCGGAGCGGCGCAGCGTCGCCAGCACGTCGAACTCGCCGCGGCCGATGCCGTACCGCTGGTACTCCTTCTCCATCCGGTCGCCCATCAGGCGCGCGATCCGGTAGATCCGGCCGAAGACGGCCATCGGGAGCGTGTCGAGGTCCGGGCGCTCGGACTTCCACTGACCGGTGATGGCGTCGACGACGTCGAGGGGTTCCTGAGTCATGGCCTCAGTATCGGGGCGGGGTCGCTCGACGGCAAGAAAGTAGCTTACAAGTAAGTAGCTTAGTGCTAAGCTATCTTCTGTCGACCTGACCGGTCGGCCTTCGTTCGGAACCGGAACCGGGATCGGGGAGCTTCACCATGTCGCTGCCGCGTACGCGAGCCACCACCGCACGACCCGCCGCCGCCCGGATTCCGGGGGAGCGGGCCCTGCTCGGGGCGATGGGCGTCGACTCGGTCGGCTCCGGGATGTACATCCCCTTCAGCCTGGTCTTCTTCCACCACATCACCGGGCTCTCCTTCGCCGTGGTCGGCGCCGTCCTGACCGTCGTCGGACTCATCGGCATGGGCGCCCTGCCGCTCGCCGGGACCGCCGTCGACCGCTACGGCGCCCGCCGCGTCCAACTCCTGCTCTACGGGGTGCGCGGCGCCGGATTCGCGCTCTATCCCTTCGCGACCTCGCTGCCCGCCTTCGCTGTCGTGGCCCTCGGCACCGCTTTCGGCGACCGCGCCTTCCCCGCCGTCCAGCAGGCGTACATCGGCGAGGTCGCGAGCGGCGTCGACCGCGACCGCCTCCAGGCCGCCGCCCGCGCCCTGCGCAACGCCGGGCTCGGCGCCGGGGCGCTGCTCGCCTCGCTGGTCATCACCGTCGCCGGTGACCGCGGCTTCACCGCTGCCGCCTGGCTCAACGCGCTGAGCTTCGGCGTCGCCGCCCTGCTGATACGGAGTATCCGCGCCTCGCGGGTGCCGGACGGTTCCGCGACGGCCGAGCGGCCCGCCGCCGCCGGTTACCGTCTCGTCCTCGCCGACCGGGCCTTCCTCGGCCTCACCGCCGCCAACTTCCTCACCGCGCTGGGCTATTCGGCCCTCGCCGTGCTCTTCCCGCTCTTCATCGCGGGCACCCTGAACGGCCCGCAGTCGCTGACCGGCGCGGCCTTCACCGTCAACACCGTGCTGTGCGCCGTCGGCGGCGTCCACGTCGCCGGGCGCGTCCGCGGGCGCGGCGCCCGCCGCACCCGGTCCGCCGCGCTCGGCGCGGTGATCTTCGCCGCCGCCTTCGTGGGGCTCGGGGTGTTCGGCGCGGTACGGCCGCAGGCCGGATGGGCCGTCGCCGGTGGGGTGTTCGCACTGGTGGCGCTCTACACGGTCGCCGAACTGGTGCACAATCCGTCCTCCAGCGCGCTCGCCGTCGCCGCCGCCCCCGAGGCTCTGCGCGGGCGCTACATGGCCACCTACCAGCTCTCCTGGTCCCTGGCCGCGACCCTCGCCCCTTCCCTCTTCACGGCCCTCTTCGCCGCCGACTCCCGCCTTCCCTGGGCCCTGCTCACCCTCACGGCGCTCTGCGCCGCCGCCCTTCTCCTCCGCCTCGAGCCCCGCCTTCCCGCTGCCGCGGTCCGCCTCGCCCCCCTCCCGGCGCCCCCTTGCCCAGTGCCTCCCTGCCCGACGCCCACCCCGACCCCGGCCCTCGCGGCCTAGCCATGGGTTCACCTTGCGCGGGACGTGGCTTTTAGGGGCGCGGCCCCGGTGCGTTCACCTTGCGCAGGGCCTGGCTTTTGGGGGCGCGGGGAACTGCGCGACAAGCCCCCACCGGCGGGTGGTCCGGCGACAAGCGAACTGCCCCGCCGGGGCGGGTGGTGACCCGCAGGAGGGCGGCAGCCGCACAGCGAACGCAGCCCCGTACCCCCTGAAAGATGGGGCCGCCGCCCTGGCGGAAGAACCGTACCGGGGCCCCGGACCGCGAAGGCGGTCCGGGGCCCCGGTGGCGAGAAGCCCGGACGGTCAGCCAGCGGCGGCGGCGTCGGCAGCCTGGGCGCGCAGCGAACGCTCCACACTGGAGCGGGACTCCACGACCAGGCGACGCAGCGCCGGGGCCGGGTCGGCCGACGCCAGCCAGGCGTCGGTGGCGTCCAGGGTGGCCTGCGAGACCTGGAGGGCCGGGTAGAGGCCGACCACGATCTGCTGGGCCATCTCGTGGCTGCGCGAGTCCCACACGTCCTTCACCGTCGCGAAGTACCGCTCGGTGTACGGGGCCAGCAGCTCGCGCTGGTCGGTCTGCACGAAGCCGCCGATCACCGCCTCCTGCACGGCGTTCGGCAGCTTGTCGTCCTCCACGACAGAGGCCCAGACCGCCGCCTTGACGTCGGCGCTCGGCCGCGCCGCCCGTACCGCCGCGGCGTGCTGCTCGCCCGCCGAGGTCGGGTCGAGCGCCAGCTCCGCGTCGATCGCCTTCTCGTCCGCGCGGCCGGTCGCCGCGAGCCGGGACAGCAGCGCCCACCGCAGATCCGTGTCGACGGCCAGTCCCTCGTACGTCACCGTGCCGTCCAACAGCCCGGCCAGTACGTCCAGTTGGGCGTCGGTGCGGGCCGCGAGGGTGAACGCGCGTGCCCAGGCGAGCTGGTGGTCGCTGCCCGGCGCCGCCGTCCGCAGGTGCTCCAGCGCCGCCTCGGTCCACCGCGCCAGGCCCGTGTCGCGCCACGCCGGGTCGGCGTACAGGTCGAGCGCCAGCTTCGCCTGCCGGTGCAGCGACTGCACCACGCCGATGTCGGTCTCCTTGCCGATGCCCTGCAGCACCAGCTCCAGGTAGTCACGGGCGGCCAGTTCGCCGTCCCGCGTCATGTCCCAGGCCGACGCCCACACCAGCGCGCGCGGCAGCGACTCCGTGAAGTCCCCGACGTGGTCGCGGACCACGGCCAGCGACTGCTCGTCCAGCCGCACCTTCGCGTACGACAGGTCGTCGTCGTTGAGCAGGATGACGGCCGGGCGCGGCGTCCCCGCGGGGAACGGCACCTGCGTCGACTCGCCAACGACGTCCAGCTCGACGCGCTGGGTCCGTACCAGCTTGCCGTCCACCAGGTCGTACGCGCCGACCGCGATCCGGTGCGGGCGCAGCACGGCCTCGCCCTTCGCGCCGACGGGCAGCGCCGGGGCCTCCTGCCGTACCGCGAGCGAGGCGACCGTACCGTCCTCGGCCACCGTCACCTCCGGCCGCAGCACATTGATGCCCGCCGTCTCCAGCCACGCCTTCGACCAGGTCTTCAGGTCGCGCCCCGAGGTCTCCTCCAGCGCGCCCAGCAGATCCGCCAGCCGCGTGTTGCCCCACGCGTGCCGCTTGAAGTACGCCTGCACGCCCGCGAAGAACTCGTCCTCGCCCACGTACGCGACGAGCTGCTTCAGCACCGAGGCGCCCTTGGCGTACGTGATGCCGTCGAAGTTGACCAGCACGTCGTCCAGGTCGTTGATCTCCGCCATGATCGGGTGCGTGGACGGCAGTTGGTCCTGCCGGTACGCCCACGTCTTCATCGAGTTGGCGAAACTCGTCCACGAGTGCGGCCACTTCGAGCCCGGCGCGTACGCCTGGCAGGCGATCGAGGTGTACGTGGCGAACGACTCGTTCAGCCACAGGTCGTTCCACCACTCCATGGTGACCAGGTCGCCGAACCACATGTGCGCCAGCTCGTGCAGGATCGTCTCGGCCCGCGTCTCGTACGCGGCGTCCGTGACCTTCGACCGGAACACGTACTGGTCGCGAATCGTCACCGCGCCCGCGTTCTCCATCGCGCCCGCGTTGAACTCCGGCACGAAGAGCTGGTCGTACTTCGGGAAGGGGTACGCGTACGCGAACTTCTCCTCGAACCAGTCGAAGCCCTGCCGGGTGACCTCGAAGATCGCCTCGGCGTCCAGGTACTCCGCCAGCGAGGGACGGCAGTAGATGCCCAGCGGCACGCTGCGGCCGTTCCCCTCCCAACTGCTGTGCACCGACGCGTACGGGCCGACGATCAGGGCCGTGATGTACGACGAGATGCGCGGGGTCGGCGCGAACACCCACACGCCGTCCGCCGGGGGCTCGGGCGTCGGGGAGTTCGAGATCACCGTCCAGCCGGCCGGGGCCTGGACCGTGAAGGCGAAGCTCGCCTTCAGATCCGGCTGCTCGAAGCTGGCGAAGACGCGGCGGGCGTCCGGTACTTCGAACTGCGTGTACAAATATGCTTGCTTGTCGACCGGGTCGACGAACCGGTGCAGGCCCTCGCCGGTGTTGGTGTACGCGCAGTCCGCGACGACCCGCAGCTCGTTCTCGCCGGAGCGCAGGCCGGGCAGCGCGATCCGCGAGTCCTTGAACGCGGCTGCCGCGTCCAGGGGCTCGCCGTTGAGCACCACCTCGTGCACGAGGGGGGCGACCAGGTCGATGAACGTTTCCGCTCCCGCCTCGGCGGCCTCGAACCGTACGGTGGTCACCGACCGGAAGGTGCCGCCCTCCTGGGCGCCGCGCAGGTCCAGCTCGATGTCATAAGCGTCCACGGTGAGCAGGCGCGCACGCTCCTGCGCCTCCTCACGCGTGAGGTTCGTACCAGGCACGGTGGCCCACTCCTTCTCGTCAGATGAGACGCCCATCCTCGCACGGCACGTTTCCGTTCCACGGCTCGCCGCCAGGGCTTTGTCTTTTCCCGCCCTCCCCCTACCTTCGGCGGGGGGACCCCCATGCCGTGCGGGTGCTTTGTCGTCTGCGGGTGCCGCTTGTGCCTGGTCGGTGCCGGTCCGGGGCACCTCCTCGAAATGCGGCTGCCTGCCCCCGCGTATCCGGCACCCTCCCTGTCACCGCATTTCTGCGGGGGCACCCCGGCCCGTCCCCTCCCGGTCCGTCGGCGTCCGCCTGCCGGTGGGGGTTGCCGGGGGAGGGGGTGGGCGTAGGTATGTCGACGTCCGGCGGTCCGGTGGGGGTGGCCGGGGGAGGGAGGGAGGTAGTGGGGGGTGGGGCCCGTCGGCGGTGGTCTCTCCGCTGTGGTGGCGGGGAACGGGGGTGGGCTACTGGATGGTGTCGGGAAGGTCTGGGGCAGCGGTGTCGGCTACGAGTTCGGCGAGCTCGATGCGGTACTCGAATTGCTTCATGTAGCCCTCGACGCGGAGAACGTACGTCCGCTCGGAGCACTTGAACGCCTGCCTGCGCCGGGGTTTGCGGACATCGCGGTCGAAGGTGTTCACCAGGTTGAGGAAGACGCCCGGCGCCTCCTCATGGCTGGCCTCGAACTCGGTGAGGGTGTCAACCCGATAGGGCCCGTGAGGCGAACCGCCGACCGGACTTATCAGGACCATCCATCGGGCCACGCCAGCTCCTCGCCCATCGCATGAGAGTGATCAACACCCCCCATTCCACCCGACCCTGCCAACGATCATCAACGACCCCCCAGCCCCCACCCGCCAGCAGCCCCTTGGCCCCCACCGACGCACCCGAGCCCACCCACCCCCCCACGGCCAGGCGGACGCCGACGTACCCGAGCCCACCCACCCCCTCCCGGTAACCCCCACCGGCAGGCGGGCGCCGACGTACCCGAGCCCACCCACCCCCCTCCACCACCCCCACCGGACAGTCGGACGCCGACGGACCGGGAGGGGACGGGCCGGGGTGCCCCCGCAGAAATGCGGTGACAAGAAGGGCACCGGATACAGGAGACCAGGTAGCCGCATTTCGAGGAGGTGCCCCGGACCGGCACCGACCCAGGCACAAGCGGCACCCGCAGACGAAGAAAACACCCGCACGGGTGGGCGGGGCGGGAAAGACAAGACAACGGCGGCAGCCGGCACGCCGGGACGGGGGTTGTCCCCACCATGGGGACGCCAGGGGACGCCATGGTTCGGGGGAGCGCGGCTCCGTAGCGTCGAGAGGGTCGGGAAACGGACTGAGCTGAGGGGAAAGAAATGGCGTCGCGGCGCGAACGAAAGCGGGCACAGAAGGCGGCGGACGCCGAAACGACAGGCACGCCGGCCACGGCGGACGCGGCGTACGCGCCGTACGCGGTGGAGCTGAGAGGAGTGCGGCGCACATACGGCCGCGGCGAGGCCGCGGTGCACGCGCTGCGCGGCATCGATCTGGGGCTGCCCCGCGGCAGCTTCACGGCGGTGATGGGCCCCTCCGGCTCGGGGAAGAGCACGTTCCTCCAGTGCGCGGCCGGACTGGACAAGCCGAGCGCCGGGCAGGTGCTGCTGGGCGGGGTGGAGATCACCGCGCTGAGCGAGAAGCGGCTGACGGAGCTGCGGCGCAGCCGCATCGGGTTCGTGTTCCAGTCGTTCAATCTGCTGCCGTCGCTGACCGTGCAGCAGAACGTCCAGCTCCCGCAGCGCCTGGCGGGCGAGCGCCCCGACCGGCGCCGGGTGGCGGAGCTGCTGGCCCAGGTGGGCCTGGAAGGCCACGGAAGGCGCCGCCCCGGCCAGCTCTCCGGCGGGCAGCAGCAGCGCGTGGCCATCGCGCGGGCGCTGGTCACGGAGCCTGACGTGATCTTCGCGGACGAGCCGACGGGGGCGCTGGACACGGGGACGGCCCGCGAGGTGCTGGGGCTGCTGCGGCACGCGGTGAACGGGCTCGGCGCGACCGTGGTGATGGTGACGCACGACCCGGTGGCGGCGTCGTACGCGGACCGCGTGCTGTTCCTGGCGGACGGCTCGTTCGCTGACGAGCTGTGGCACCCCGAGCCGACGGCGGTCGCGGACCGGATGGTGGCGCTGACCCAGCGCGAGACCCAGCGCGAGACCCAGCGCGAGACCGGGCGCGGCGCGGGACGGGTGGGGGCGGCGGCATGAACGGCCTGGCCCGCGCCTCCGTGCGCTTCAGGCCCGCGTCCTTCGTGGGCACCTTCGTCGCGCTGCTGTTCGCGTCCGCCGTCATCACGGCGTGCGGCAGCATGCTCCAGACCGGGATCACGGCGCATGTGAAGCCGGTGCGGTACGCGGCCACGCCCGTCGTGGTGGCGGCCGACCCGTCGGCGCGGATCACCACGGGGCACGGCGACGACGCCGACAGCGACGCGGCGTCGCTGCCGGACCAGCCCCGCGTGGACACGGCGCTCGCCGACCGCATCGCCCGCGCGCCGGGCGTGTCGGCGGCCGTACCCGACACGGCCTTCCCGGTGCAGTCGAAGACGCTGCCGCCGCTGACCGGCCGCGACTGGTCGGCCCACGCGATCGACGCGAGCACGGTGGTGCGGGGGCGGGCGCCCGGTACGGGCGAGGTCGCCCTGGCGGCGGCCACCGCCCGGGCGGCGCACGTCGGCGTCGGCGACACCCTCACGCTGACCGCCCCGACGGGCGCGACCACGTACAAGGTCTCGGGCCTGACCGACACGGAGACCAGCACCGGCGCCGGCGCGAAAGACGGCACCAAGGCAAGCGCTACAGCAAGCGCTACAGCAAGCGCCACGGCCGGCGCCTCGGCCTACTTCGCCGACCCCGTCGCCGACCGCCTGTCGGGACACCCGGGCCGCACCGACGCCATCGCCGTGCTGCCCGCCAAGGGCGTGAGCACGGACGAGCTGGCCCGGCAGGTGGAGGCCGCGGTCAAGGGCGCCCCCGGCGACCCGGCGAAGGTGCGCACCGGCGACGGCCGCGGTCTCGCCGAGCACCCGGAGCTGGCCGAGGGCAAGGAGATGCTGACGGCCATCGGCGCCTCGTTCGGCGGGATCGCCACGGCGACGGCCGTGTTCGTGGTGATGGGCACCGTCGCGCTGGCGATCGGCCAGCGCGGCCGGGAGATCGCGCTGCTGCGCGCCGTCGGCGCGACCCCGCGGCAGATCCGCCGCACCGTGGCGACCGAGGCGATGCTGGTGGCGCCGATCGCGGGCGCCGCGGGCATCCTGCCCGGCGTGGCGCTGGCCCGCTGGTGGGTGAGGCAGCTCGTCCACCGGGACGCCATCCCGGCCGGGGTGACGCTCAGCACCGGCTGGATCCCGATGGTGAGCGCGGTCGGCGCGGGCCTGCTCGCGGCGCTGGCCGCCGGATATCTGGCCGCCCGCCGCCCGTCGAAGGCCCGGCCGAGCCAGGCGCTCGGCGAGGCCGCGGTGGAGCGCCGCAGGCCCGGCGTCATCAGGACCGTGCTCGGCGCCGCGGCCGTCGCGGGCGGCTGCGTCCTGGCCGCCGTCGCCGCGCACACCACGGGCGAGGACGCCGCGAACGTCGCCCTCGGCATCGTCTTCTGCTTCATGGTCGGCGTGGCCTTCCTCGGGCCCGTCGTGGCCTGGGCCGCCGCCGCGCTGCTCGGCCTGCCGCTGCGCGCGGGCGGTGCCGCCTCGCAGCTCGCCGCCGCCAACAGCCGGGCCAACGCCCGCAGGCTGGCCTCCGCGATCACCCCGATCGTGCTGGTCACCGCCTTCTGCGGCACGCTCCTGTGCATGCAGGGCTCGCTCAAGCACGAGGCGGCCCACCAGATCGAGGACGGCGTCGTCGCCGACCAGGTGCTCGGCTCGTCCGGCGCGGGGGTGCCCGCCGACACCGCGCAGCGCGCCGCGAAGGTGCCCGGCGTGGACGGCGCGGTCGGCGTCCTGCGCACCGGCGCGCTCTACCGGGCTTCCGGCTCGCTCAACTCCGCGTCCCTGCTGGGCGTTTCCGGAGACCCGGGCAAGCTGCCCGACGTCCTCCAACTGGGCGTCAAGACCGGCTCGTTGAGCGCGCTGACCGGTGACGGCCGGACCGTCGCCGTGGATTCGCTGCTCGCCGGTACGGCGAAGGTGAAGGTCGGCGACCGGATCCCGCTGTGGCTCGGCGACGGCACCCGGGTGCGGCCCACGGTCGTGGCGACGTACGAACGCGGCCTGGGCATCGGCCAGTTGCTGATGCCGCGCGCGGCGGTGGCCGACCACGCGCGGACGGCGTACGACACGCAGGTGCTGGTGCACGACGCGCCCGGCGCGGACTGTACGGCCGTCGCGCGGGACCTGTCGCGGCTGGGCGTCGCCGGGCTCACGGTCACCGACCGCGCCGGGTACCGCCAGCAGGCCGACAAGGAGCTGGAGTTGAACGCCTGGGCGAACAGCGTCATGGCCGCCGTCCTCGGCGGATTCGCCGCGGTCGCCGCCGCGAACACACTGGTGATGACGGTGCTGGACCGGCGCCGCGAGGTCGCGCTGCTGCGGCTGGCGGGCACCACGCGCCGCCAGGTGCTCGGCATGGTCCGCCTGGAGGCGCTGCTGGTCGCCGCGGCCGGGCTGCTGATCGGCGGTGCCATCGCGTGGATCACCCTCGTCCCGATCGCCCGCGGTCTGACCGGCGCGAGCCCGTACATCCCGCCGGGCACCGCTCTCGGCCTCGCGGGCGCCGCGACGGTCATCGGCCTGCTCTCCACCGCCCTTCCGGCCCGCGCGCTGCTGCGCGCCAACCCGGCGGCGGCAGGCGCGGCCCGCGAATAGCCCACCGCACACGGTGAGTTGAACGCGTTCGGTGCAGCGGACAGGGCGGCCGTCAGGAGACGGCCGCCCTGTTCACATACGTACCGGGGGTGCGAGGCCGAGAGCCCCGCACCCCCCGAAGGACAACTCCGTTACGGCGTCGTCTTCGTGATGATCACGCTGCCCTTGCCCGCGACCGAGCCGCGCGCGTTGAGCAGTTGCACCTCACCGAAGAACTTGCGTCCCTCGGGCGCCGCGGCCGAGGCCAGGAGCGAGGCCGAGACCTTGGCGGAGGCGCCGTGCGGCAGGTTGACCGTGGTGGTGTCGTCCACCGTGACCGTACCGAGGGCGTCGGAGAAGTAGACGTCCTCGTAGTCGTAGGTGGTCGTCCCCGCCGGTACGGCGTAGGCGTCCACCTCGAAGGTGTACGTGCCCGCGGGCGGGTTGGCCAGGCTGACCCGCTCGTCGGAGCCGCCGCTGGCGGACTGCGCGACGAGCACCCCGTCCCGGTAGACGTACAGGTCGAGGTCGGCGGCCGTGTCGGACGTCCCGCCGATCGACACGTCGAGCCGGGAGGCGCCGGGGCCGAGCGTCAAGGTGGTGGTCTGCGTGTCACCGTCGGCGATCGTCGGCTTGGCGGTGAACGCCGAGCCGAGCGGGCCGCCCTTGAGCTTGCCCTGGATCGGGGCGAAGCCGTTGGTGACCGTCCAGTCGACCGGGGTCGGCGTGCCGACCTTGGCCTCGGGAACCGTCTTGACCGCCGGGTCGAAGGCCACGCCGAGCAGCGTCACCGACAGGTTGTACGGGTTGTCGAGCTGCGGCGAGGTGCGGCGCGCCTCGACCGCGATCTCCCACACGCCCGGCATCGGGTTGGCGTAGGAGCGCACGTCCGGGCGGCACTTGTTGTTGGGGTTGTCGTAGTTCGGGTAGCAGTCGATGGTCTGGGTCGAGTCGAGCGGCACACCGTACGGGTGCATCGTCAGGAACCGGGTCTGGCTGCCGGTCTTGAGCCCGTCCATGGCGACCTCCAGCGAGGTCGCGCCCGCCGGGACCTTCACGAAGTACGACCTCGTGGTGTCGCGCTCGATGCTGCCGGAGCGGGTCAGCGTGTACGACGGGCCCGCGACCGGGGTGGAGACGAGCACCGCGGCCGACATCTGCGAGTCGATGCCGCGGGTCAGCGGGTCGTCGATGTTCAGCAACGCGCTGTGCGCGCCCACCGACTTCGGCTTCGCGGTGACCTTCACGGTGACCGGCTTGTTCAGCGGCAGCAGCACCAGCGGGCTGGCCACCTTGAACGTGCCGTCGTTGTGCGCCCAGGTGAGCGTGTGCAGTTGGGCGTAGACCGGACCGCTGGTACGGGTCACGGTGACGTCGTACGTCCGCGACTGCCCGGCCTGGAGGCCGCCTTCACGGTCGTACACGCCGGTGCCGAAGCCCGGGGTGACGAGGTAGTCCTTCAGCACCGTGTTGACCGGCGCCTTGACCGTGTACGTGTTGGTCTTGCCGCCCTGCTTGAGCAGGTTCCAGGCCGGGCCGACGGCGATGAGACCGGCGCCCTGGTCGATGGTCTGCGTGCCGGGGATCGACTTGGCGGTGCTGGTCAGCGCGGTACGGAGCTGCGCGGGGCTGACCGTCAGGTGCTTGGCCTTGGCCGCGGACAGCAGCAGCGCGGAGGCTCCGGCGGCCTGCGGGGACGCCATCGAGGTGCCCTGGAGCATCGCGTAGCCGGGCGGCAGGGTGTAACCCGCCTCCTTCACCGGCCCGCCCGGCTCCCAGGTCGGGATGGTGTTGATGGACGCGCCGGGCGCGGTGATGACCGGGGCGAGGCCGCCGTCCTCACGCGGGCCGCGCGAGGAGAAGGGCATCATCGAGTACGGAACGGTCATCTGCGAGCCGTAGTTGGCCGCCCAGGTCTCCTTGGAGATGGACGCGCCGACGCTGAGCACGTGGTCCGCGAGGCCGGGGTCGCCGATGGTGTTGACGCCGGGGCCGTCGTTGCCCGCGGAGATCACGAGCTGTATGCCGTAGGTGTCGATCAGCTCCTTGTAGAGCTGGTCGCGGGCGCTGGCACCGTCGTTGAGGGCGCCGAGACCGCCGATGGACATGTTGACCACGTCCACGTGCCGGTTGACGACCAGGTCGATCATGCCCTCGGTGAGCGCGATGCTGGTGCAGCCGCCGCTCCAGGTGCAGGCGCGCGAGGAGACGATCTTCGCGCCGGGCGCCGCGCCGTTCATCTTGCCGCCGAACAGGCTGTTGGCGGAGGTGATGCCCGCCACGTGCGTGCCGTGCTCGGACTCCACGAGGCCGAAGTTCACGAAGTCCGCGGTCTTGCCGACCCAGGTCCCGCCGTAGGGGTCCATGGGCACGTTCTTGCGGATCTCGACGGTGAACGGGATCGACTCGGAGATCGGCGTCGCCGGGTTGTCGGTGCCGAAGTGGCCGATCTGGAAACCGTCCTTGTACGGCTTCATCGCGGTGTCGTCCGTGAAGTCGCCGTTGTCGTTCAGGTCCACGCGGACCGTACCGGCGGCCGGGTCGTACAGCACGCCCCACTTGTCGGTGGTGTCGCCGTCGCGGTTCAGGTCGCCGTTCATGTCGCCGCCGATGGTGGCGGATTCGGCGAACGTGCTGAAGTAGTAGTTCCCCGCGGGCGCCTTCCAGGTGCGTCCCGAGGAGGTGAAGGCCGGGCCGGAGACCGCGGTCACCATCGGGCGCCAGGTGGCGTCGCCGTCGAGGATCGGGTCGGTCGCGGTGATCCAGTCGACGATCTTGCGCTCACCGGTGGTGGTCTTCTGGAGCGCCGGGTGGCCGATGTCCACACCCGAGTCCAGGATGCCGATGGTCACGCCGCGGCCGTCGTACTTCGGGTTGTCCTTGACGAAGTCGACCGCGCCGGTCTCGAACGCCGGCTGGTACGGGTTCTTGGCCGGGGTGTCCTTGCCGGGACCGGGGTACGTCGTGGCCGACGCCTTCCCGTTCTTGGCCGCCGCCGCGGTGGTGTCCGCCGCCGGGGTCGGGTCGTCGAGCTTGATCTCCTGCTTGAGGTCGATCGCGATGACCGAGGACAGCTTCTGCGCCGCCGCGATGGCCTGGTCCGCCTTGCCGGTCGGCACGGTGGCCCGCACATAGCCGATCTTGTCGTACCGCAGACCCACGCTGGCGCCCTGCGCGTCCAGCTTGTCGGCGACCTGGCCGGTGCTGCCGGGCTTGGTGGCGACCATGAAGGTGACGTTCTTGTCGCCGTCCGCCTTGGCCTTGGCCAGCAGCGACGCGTCCGCGGACCCGAGTTTGTCCGCGGCTCCGCCCTTGTCGGCGGCGCCCTTGTCCGGCGAGCCGGGGCCGGGCGCGGGGGTGGAGGAGGGCAAGGCGGGCGCGTCCGCGATCGCGAGCGCGGGCCCGGCGGCCGACAGCGCGGCAACCAGACCCGCGGCCAGCGCGATACGGGCCGCGCGTCTCTTGCCGGGAATGTGAGCGAGTGGCATGGGCATCCCTGTTCGGACCGAGGTGGTCTGTTCGGAAAACGGAGCCGGTCGATCGCTCACATTGCTGGAATTGACTCCCCTTTGGGGAGTGTTGACCGTCCAATGGTCTGGGCATGACGTGTTTCCGCCAACCGCCATCAGGACGAATACGGTACGGGTCGGGGTAAATCGCCGGGACCCCGCTTCCTCGTGTGACGGGTGGTCACCTCGGGGTGACCACCACATACGCGGCGGGTGTCCGGTCGGCGGACGCCATCAGCGCGGTCCTGACGATCGCCGCCTGCTGCTCGGCGAAGTCCCTCAGTTTGGCCGGAGTGAGGTGGATGACGGTGATGCCCAGCGCCTCCAGCCGCTCCCGCTCACGGGCGTAGCGCGACCACACCGCGTCGTCCTCGGCGTTCTCGAAACCGTGCTCGAAGGCCCGGTCGAAGAGCTGGTCGAAGGCGCCGCCGGGACCGTACGTGCCACCCGGTCCGTACGCGTCCCCGTCCCCGTACGCGTCCGTCGCGTATACGTCGTCGTGGCCGTCCCCGCCCGCCGCCGGGCCCGGCCGTACGGTGCGCGCGTCGATCTCCACCGCCACCGCGTGCTCCGGCCAGTACGCGTCGACCCCGCCCAGCGGCGGGCCGCCCGGCAGCCGCAGGTCGACGTTCCACACCGGGTCGGGCAGCGCGTGGCGGCGCACCATCGCGATCAGCCGGTCCTCGGCGACCGACCGGCCCTCGGCGAGCAACGCGTCCAGCGCCGCCGCCACCTGCGGCCGGTCCAGCAGCCGCGCGTGCTCCAGCTCCTCCAGTACGGCGCCCGCGTCGCAGTGCCCGCCGCGCACCGCCTCGGTCAGCAACCGCCGCACCGTCTCGGCGTCGTCCAGCTCCGCGACCGCGTCGGCCAGGGCGCGCGGCACCGGCGCGCAGGGCAGTCCGGCGACCTCCTGCGGGCGGGGCAGCGCGTTGGTCCTGCGGATCGCCACGTCGCCCGCGTCGCGCAGCCTGCGCTGCCGCGGCACCAGGACGTCGATCCGGGGCAGCCCCGGCAGCGGCGGCACCGAAGAGAAGCGGTGCAGGGCGAGGGCGGCCAGCCCGGTCACCATCGCCTCCCGGCCGCCGCCGAGCGGGCCGTGCGCTCCCGGATCGCGGCCCGCGTACAGCAGCGCCGCCTCCAGGCGCTCCGCGCTGTTCGGGGGCCCGGAGTGCAGCAGGTACACCTGCGGCAGCACCTGCTGCCACGGCCCTCCCGGGCGGCACCGCTCCGCGATCACGCCCGGCGTCACGCCGCGCTCCCTGAGCTGACGGACCGTCAAGACGCTGTGGCCGGTGCGGAGGTGGTCGGCGGTGCGGTGTGAGTGGGGGTTCTCGATGCTCATGCCGTGGTCGTTCCCGCCGCCGGCCCCGTCACTAACCGCTGTTACACGCCCGTCGACAAACCCGGACAAGCCTGGGCTAAAGTCCACGTGTTCGGATGCCGAGCTTACCTTTTCACCTATTCGGGTGACCCCCTCCGGGGGGGGGGTGTCTTTGCCCGCCCGCCCACCCGTGCGGGTGCTTTTTCGTCTGCGGGTGCCGCTTGTGCCTGGGTCGGTGCCGGTCCGGGGCACCTCCTCGAAATCCGTACCACCTGGCCTTTCGGCATTCGGTACCCGGCCGTCAACGTATTTCTGCGGGGGCACCCCGGCCCGTCCCCTCCTCGCTCGTCGGCGTCCGCCTGCCGGTGGGGGTTGCCGGGAGGGGGTGGGTGGGCTGAGGTGCGGGGAAAGCCGACGGTCCGCTGTGGTGCCGGGGCGGGAGTGGGTGGGTCACGGTCCGTTGGCCTCCGCCTGGCCAGTGGGGGCGGCGAGGGGGTGGGTGGGCTCCATTACGTCGGCGTCCGCCCGCGCGCTGTAACCGGGGGAGGTGTCCCTCCGCTGTGGGCATCAGCGGAGACCGCCTGTCTCCGCCCCGGCTGGACGTCAGGGGGGCGCAGGGCCCGCACCCCCCACTCACCGCGTTTCGCCCACCCCGCCGGGAGGTCGGGGGCGCAGGGCCCGCACCCCCACTCACCGCCTTTCGCTCACCCCGCCGAGAGGTTGGCGGGGCGCAGGGCCTGGCCCCCACCCACCGCCTTTCGCCACCACAGCGGACAGGCGGACGCCGACGTACCCGAGCCCACCCACCCCCTCCCGGCAACCCCCACCGGCAGGCAGACGCCGACGTACCCGTACCCACCCACCCCCCTCCCCGGCACCCCCACCGACCGTCGGACGCCGACGTACCGGGAGGGGACGGGGCGGGGTGCCCCCGCAGAAATGCGGTGACAAGAAGGGTGCCGGATACGCGGGGCCAGGTAGCCGCATTTCGAGGAGGTGCCCCGGACCGGCACCGACCCAGGCACAAGCGGCACCCGCAGACGGAGAAAACACCCGCACGGGTGGGCGGGGCGGGCAAAGACACCCCCTGTCAGCTCACCGCAGGGACTGGGCGCGGAGCGCCCGCGCGAGGTCGTCGCGCGACTCAACGACCAAGCGCCGCAAGGCGGGCGCCGCGTCGGCGCGGGAGGAGAGCCACGCGTCGGCCGCGGCCAGCGCCTCAGGACCCTGGTGGTGCGGGAACAGACCCCGCACCACCGCCATGCCGATCTCGATCGACCGCTCGCCCCAGACGCGCTCGATCGAGGCGAAGTACGGCTCGACGTACGGCGCCGTCAACCCCCGCTGCCCCGGCTGCGCGAAGCCCGCGATGGTGGCCTCGACCAAGGCGTTGGAGAGCCGGTCGGAGTCCACGACATCGGCCCAGGCCGCCGCCTTGACCTGCGCGGAGGGCCGCGCGGCCAGGCAGCGCACCTCGTGCCGGTGACCGGAGGCGGTGTCGTCGCGGGAGCGCTCGGCCGCGACCGCCGCCGCGTCCGCGTCGCCCTCGGCGGTGAGGGTCTCGAGGAAGGTCCAGCGCAGTTCCTGGTCGACGTCGAGCCCGTCGATCTTCGCCGAGCCGTCCAACAGCCCGCGCAGCAACTGGAGATCGGCCGCCGACGAGGCCACGGAGGAGAAGAACCGCGCCCACGCCAACTGGTGGCCGCTGCCCGGCTCCGCCTGCCGCAGCTCCCGCAGCGCGCCCTCGGCGAGCGACCTGGCGGCCTCCTCGCGGTGGTCGGGCGCCACGTAGTGCGACAGCGCGGAGCGCGCCTGCTGGTGCAGCGACTGGAGCACCCCGATGTCGCTCTCGGAGCCCGCGAAGAGCAGCACGAGACCGAGGTAGTCACGGGCGGGCATCAGCCCGTCACGGGTCAGATTCCACACCGCCGACCACGCCAGCGCTCGCGCCAACGGATCGGTGAGGTCGCCGAGATGGGCGCGGAGCGTGTCCAGTGACACCTCGTCGAAGCGGATCTTGCAGTACGTCAGGTCGTCGTCGTTGACCAGCACCAACTCGGGCCGGTCCTGGCCGGTCAGGCCGTCCACCACGGTCACCGGGCCCGACACGTCGGTCTCGACCCGCGCGTACCGTTCGAGCGCGCCGCCCGGCACCCGCCGGTACAGGCCCACCGCGACGCGGTGCGGGCGCAGTTCGGGGTGCGACTCGGCGGCGGTCTGGAGCACCGACAGCTCGGTGATCTTCCCGTCCGCGCCGTAGACCACCTGCGGGGTCAGGGAGTTGACGCCCGCCGTCTCCAGCCACGCCCGCGACCACTGCGCCATGTCGCGGCCCGAGGTCTCGGCCAGCACCGCCAGCAGGTCGGCGAGCGTGGTGTTGCCGTACGCGTGCCGCTTGAAGTACCGGCGCGCCGCCTCCAGGAAGGCGTCCCGGCCCACGTACGCCACGAGTTGCTTGAGCACCGAGGCGCCCTTGGAGTACGTGATGCCGTCGAAGTTCAGCTTCGCGTCCTGGAGGTCGCGGATGTCGGCGACCACCGGGTGCGTGGAGGGGAGTTGGTCGGCGCGGTACGCCCACGCCTTGCGCCGGTTGGCGAAGGTGATCCACCCGGCGTCGTACTGCGTGGCCTCCACCATCGCGAAGGCGCCCATGAAGTCCGCGAAGGACTCCTTCAGCCACAGGTCGTCCCACCAGCGCATGGTGACCAGGTCGCCGAACCACATGTGCGCCATCTCGTGCAGGATGACGTTGGCCCGGCCCTCGTACGACGCGCGGGTGACCTTGCCGCGGAAGACGAACTCCTCCCGGAAGGTGACACATCCGGGGTTCTCCATCGCGCCGATGTTGTACTCGGGCACGAACGCCTGGTCGTACTTCCCGAAGGGGTACGGGTAGTCGAAGTTGTCGTGGAAGAAGTCCAGGCCCTGCTTGGTGACCGTGAAGATCTCGTCCGCGTCGAAGTGCCGGGCCAGCGACCTGCGGCACAGCGCGCTCAACGGCACGTCGAGCACCGCCCGGTCCTCGAAGGTCCGCGAGTAGTGGTCGTGCTCCACGTGGTACGGGCCCGCGACGACCGCCGTGATGTACGTCGAGATCGGCTGCGTCGGCAGGAAGCGCGACACCGCGCCGCCGCCGTCGCCCTCGTACGGCACCGGCTCGCCGTCCCGATCGCTGTTGCTCAGCACCGTCCAGCCCTCGGGCGCGGTCACCTGGAAGGTGAACGGCGCCTTCAGGTCGGGCTGTTCGAAGTTGGCGAAGACGCGGCGCGCGTCGGCGGGCTCGTACTGCGTGTACAGATAGACCTCGCTGTCCTCCGGGTCCTCGAAGCGGTGCAGCCCCTCGCCGGTCCTGCTGTACGCGCAACGCGCGTCGACCACGAGGGTGTTGCGCTCCGCGAGGTCGTCCAGCGCGATCCGGGTGCCGTCGAAGACGGCCGCCGGGTCCAGCTCCCGGCCGTTGAGCCGGACGGAGGTGACGGCCGGGGCGAGCAGGTCCGCGAAGGACGAGGCGCCGGGTCGCGAGCACCGGAAGTCGATCACGGTCGTCGACCGGAAGGTGCGGTCCCCGCCCGCGTCGGCCGGGTCCACCGCCGACCGTACGTCGAGGGCCACGTCGTAGCGCTCGACGGACAGGATCGAGGCCCGCTCGCGGGCCTCCTCGCGGCTGAGGTTCTCGCCGGGCACGGGCGACTCCTTTGTCTGTTCTCACAGGCCCAGCGGGTCTGTGGGCTCATGGGCGGCCCCGGGGGTCTCCCGGGTGGTCACAGCGTCCCGCATCCTCCCACGGGGGGCGTACGGGGGAGGGGTACGGGGAATGCCGTCGCGCCGGTCGCGCGTTGTGCGTGACAGAGGACTCATGTCCCCGTGAGCCCACATGCCCCCCCGTGCCGCCCGGCACGCCCCGGCACGATCCGTTCGAGGAGTACGCAGTGACCGCGACCGCCCCCGAGACCGACAACCGGCCAGGCAACGACAAGACCCCGGCCGACTTCTGGTTCGACCCGCTGTGCCCCTGGGCGTGGATGACCTCCCGCTGGATGCTGGAGGTCGAGAAGGTCCGCCCGGTCGAGGTGCGCTGGCACGCCATGAGCCTGGCGGTGCTCAACGAGGACAAGCTCGACACGCTGCCCGAGGAGTACGCCACCTTCCTGCGCGACGCGTGGGGCCCGATCCGGGTCGTCGTCGCCGCCCAGCAGAAGTACGGCGAGGAGTACGTGGGCCGGCTCTACACCGCCCTCGGCACCCGCTTCCACAACCAGGGCCTGCCCAAGACCCGCGAGACCCTCGTCGCCGCGCTCGAAGAGGTCGGCCTGCCCGCCGACCTCGCCGACTACGCGGACTCCGACGAGTACGACACCGAGCTGCGCGCCTCCCACAAGGAAGGCATCGACAAGGTCGGCCAGGAGGTCGGCACCCCCGTCATCGCCGTCCCCGGCGACGACGGCGAGCAGATCGCCTTCTTCGGCCCGGTCGTCACCCCCACCCCGCGCGGCGAGGAGGCCGCCAAGCTCTGGGACGGCACCTTGCTGGTCGCCTCGATCCCCGGCTTCTACGAGATCAAGCGCACCCGCACCAAGGGCCCGAGCTTCGAGTGAGCGCGGGGGACCGGGTTCGGGACGGGGTGCCGCGCCGATGGCACATCTAGGGCTGGTGGCGCTCGTCGTGCGTGACTACGACGAGGCCATCGACTTCTACACCCGCGCGCTCGGCTTCGAGCTGCGCGAGGACACGCCCCGCGCGGACGGCGGCCGGTGGGTGGTGGTCGCACCGCGCGGCTCGTCCGAGACGGCGCTGCTGCTCGCCCGCGCGGGCAACCTCGCCCAGGCGGACCGCGTGGGCGACCAGACCGGCGGCCGGGTCGGCCTCTTCCTCACCACCGACGACTTCGACGGCGACTACAAACGGATGGTCGCCGCCGGGGTCGTCTTCGAGGAGGAGCCGCGCTACGAGCCGTACGGCGCGGTCGTGGTCTTCCAGGACCTCTACGGCAACCGGTGGGATCTGATCGAACCCCA
The DNA here is from genome assembly GCF_044741185.1 of Streptomyces sp. NPDC088197. NCBI lineage: Bacteria > Bacillati > Actinomycetota > Actinomycetes > Kitasatosporales > Streptomycetaceae > Streptomyces > Streptomyces sp. NPDC088197. The sequence continues at coordinate 659,810 of NZ_JBIUSD010000003.1, read as the reverse complement.
CAAGTGACGTTGACCGGCACGGCAGTCGGGGCGGGCCCGCGAGGTCCCGCCCCGACGCATGTCACGGACGTGAGATGCCTCACGCGACCTGCCGAAACTCCCCGACTCCCCGGACCGCGCCGATAACTTGACGGTGCACGGAAGTCTCCAACCGGTCGCTCGCGGCTTTGTTCCCTTCTCACGATGATCACGCTCGGCCGCTGCGTTAGCGTCACGGTGTCCCCGACCGTCCTCACCCCGCGGAGTACCGATGACCACCGCCGAATCCGTCGCCGTTTCCCGAGCCCCCGGAGCGGTCCTGGCCGACCTGCTGCCCGCCTCGCGCGTCCGCGACACCGCCCTGGTCGTCGGCGGCGCGGTGCTCACGGGCCTGGCCGCGCAACTCTCGGTCCCGGTGCACGGCTCGCCCGTCCCGGTCACCGGCCAGACCTTCGCCGCGCTGCTGGTCGGCACCGCCCTCGGCGCCCGCCGCGGCTTCGCCTCCCTCGCCCTGTACGCCGCCGCCGGTGTCGCCGGGCTCCCCTGGTTCTCCGAGGGCGCCTCCGGCTGGTCCATGCCCAGCTTCGGCTACATCCTCGGCATGCTCCTGGCCTCCGGCGTGGTCGGCGCCCTCGCCCGCCGCGGCGGCGACCGCACCATCGCGCGCACCGCGGGCGTCATGGTCCTCGGCTCCGCTGTGATCTACGCGATCGGCGTCCCCTACCTCGCCTGGTCCGCCCATCTGTCCGCGTCCCAGGCCGTCTCCCTCGGCCTGACCCCGTATCTCCTGGGCGATGCGCTCAAGGCCGTCCTGGCGATGGGCCTGCTCCCCGCGGCCTGGCGGCTCACCCGGTAGGGCACTCCCGCTCCGGCCCGCCGGACATGCAAAACTCATCGCATGCGCGTTTACCTCGGGTCCGATCATGCCGGTTTTGAACTCAAGAACCACCTCGTGGAGTGGCTGACCGTCCACGGCCACGAGCCCGTGGACTGCGGGCCGCACATCTACGACGCGGTGGACGACTACCCGCCGTTCTGCCTGCGGGCGGCCGAGGGCGCGGCGGGGGAGCCGGGCAGCCTCGGCATCGTGATCGGGGGGTCGGGCAACGGCGAGCAGATCGCCGCGAACAAGGTCAAGGGCGTCCGCGCGGCGCTGGCGTGGAGCGAGCAGACCGCGTCGCTGGCGCGGGAGCACAACGACGCGAACGTGCTGAGCATCGGCGGCCGGATGCACACCGAGGCGGAGGCCACGAAATTCGTGGAGATCTTCCTCACCACCCCGTACTCGCACGAGGAGCGCCACCAGCGCCGTATCGACATGCTGAGCGCGTACGAGGCCACCGGAGAGCTGCCGCCGGTCCCGGACCACCACCCCCGCCAGGGCTGACACGGGCGATGCCGGAAGGCCACACGATCCACCGCCTGGCCGCCGACCACCGCGAGCGGTTCGGCGGCGGGGCGGTCCGGGCGAGCAGCCCGCAGGGCAAGTTCTCCGACAGCGCCGCGCTCGTCGACCGGCAGGTGCTGGAGAGCGCCGAGGCCCACGGCAAGCACCTGTTCCTGGGCTTCGGCGCGACCGGCTGGGTGCACATCCACCTCGGCCTGATCGGCAAGGTCACCTTCGGCGACGGCAAGGCGCCGCCGCCGACCGACACCGTACGGCTGCGGCTGGCGAACCGCGCGCACTGGGCGGATCTGCGCGGCCCGGCCGCCTGCGAGCTGATCACCGAGCCGGAGAAGCGGGCGATACACGACCGCCTCGGCCCCGACCCGCTGCGGCCGGGCGACGACCCCGAGCGGGTGTGGCAGCGGCTGTCCCGCTCCCGGATCAGCGTCGCCGCGCTGCTGATGGACCAGAAGGTCATCGCGGGCGTCGGCAACGTCTACCGCGCCGAAGTGCTCTTCCGGCACGGCGTCGACCCGTTCCTGCCGGGGCGTGAACTGCCGCGTCAGCGGTGGGACGCGATGTGGTCCGATCTGGTGACGCTGATGCGCGAGGGCGTACGGACCAACCGGATCGACACCGTGCGCCCCGAGCACACCCCTGAGGCGATGGGCCGCCCGCCGCGCCAGGACGACCACGGCGGCGAGGTGTACGTCTACCGGCGCACCGGACAGCCCTGCCTGGTGTGCGGCACCGGGATCAGCACCCGGCCGCTCGCGGCCCGCAATCTCTTCTGGTGCCCGGTCTGCCAGCCCGGGCATCCGCCGGTGAGCTGACCGGTCTCAGAAGCCGTGCGGCAGCCACGGCTCGACGTCCCCGCGGAACGCCCTGGACGCCTCCGCCAGCGCCCCCGGCCGCAGTTCACGTACCAGCCCCGCCTCCGCCTGCCCGCGCAGCGTCGGGCCGCCCAGGTAGGCCGCGCCCAACTCCTTGACGGACAGCGCCAGGTCGGCCGCGTCCGCGGTCCGCTCGCACGTCGCGCCCTTCGCGTCGCCCGACAGCCGCCAACGCCCGGCGTTCCAGGGGCAGAAGGCGTCCTCCACCTCCAGCACCACATCCACCGGGGCGGTGTACGTCCGCGCCTCCAGCGCCTCGCCGAGATTCACCAGACGCACGTGCAGGCTGTCGCGGAAGGCCAGTTCACCGCGGCGTACGTCGGACAGGAGGTGCAGCAGCGGGTCGTCGACCGGCCGGTTGTAGAACGCCACCCGCGAGGTGAGGTCGATGGAGGACAGATAGCGCCACAGCGCCGCGTAGACCACCGGGTCCAGCGCCTCGACGTCGCTCAGCTTCACGATGTTGTCGGGACCGAAGGAACTCCACGACAGCTTCACCGAGTAGCGCGCGTAACCGCGTACCTCACCGTCCACCTCGGCCACCACGCACAGCCGCTCGCCCGCCCCGTCCCGGCTCGCCGGGGCGTCGAGGAGCGGCACCCGCTCCCAGCCGGGCCGCCTGGCCAGCATGCCGGGCCGGGTCGGCACCACCCGCGCGTAGACGGCCTCGCACGCCTCGCCCGCCGCCTCCAGCGGCACCAGCCGCAGCCGTACGTCGTCCACGCCCGGCAGGGCCCTGACGGCGGTCCTGGTCGTGTCGACGTTGCCGCGGAGCTGCAACGTGCCCGTGCCGTAGCCGAACCGGCCGTAGATCGCCGGTTCCGACGCGGTCAGCACGGCGAGCGGTTCGGGTCCCTCGCGCACGTCGTCGAGCTGCCTGCGCATCATCGAGGTCAGCACACCGCGGCGGCGGTGCGTCGGCTGCACGCTCACCATGGTCACGCCCGCGGCGGGCAGCGACGCCCCGCCGGGCACCGTCACACGGAACGAGAAGGCGCCCGCGGTGCCGACGATCTCCCCGCCGTCCCACACCGCCAACGACCTTTCCAGCTCGGTCAGTTCACGCCACAGCCCCCGCTCCTCCGGGGGCTCGGCCGGCCCGCCGAAAGCCCGCTCCAGGCGGCCGTAGAACTCTTCCCAGTCGTCCCGTTCCAGCACCCGCAGTTCCGTCGTCATAGGCCCTGCCTACCAGCCGCGCCGTCCGCGGGCGAACGTATTTCCGCCGTCTACGTGACAGGTCGGGGGGTATCCGCCCTGCACGGCGGGGCGAACGGTCGATAGGGTCGCCAAGACATGGCAAAGGGCGTCGCGGGCGAGGGGCTCGGGCTGCGGTGGAGCAGATGGCTGCACCGGGCCCGGCTCGGTGTGCGCAGGGCCGGGGTCGACTACTTCCGCGGCGGCGCCTCCGACTGGGTCGGCCTCACCGTACTGATCCTCACCGTCCCCGCGCTGGCGTACACCACCGTGAGCCTGCCCGTCTGGTGCCCGCCCAGCTCCCTGGTCCTGCCGATCCTCACCGGCGGCCTGCTGCTGCGCCCCTCCAGCCTGCTGCTCCTCTACGCGGCCTCCGCCGTCGCGCTGGTCGCGGAATCCGCGGCGCTCGGCCCGTACCGCGAGGGCCCGGCCCGCGTCACGCCCGGCACCGTCCTGGTGGTCACCGCGGTGGCGCTCACCGGCCTGGTCATCGCCCAGTTCAGGGCGCGGGTCGGCGTGCCCTGGCGGGGCGGCCACACCATGCTCTTCGACCTCAGGGAGCGGATCAGGGTCCAGAGCAGACTGCCGCGGCTGCCCGCGGGCTGGCACGCCGAGATGGCGCTGCGCCCGGCGGGCGGCCAGTCCTTCTCCGGCGACTTCGTGGTGGCCACCCGCGGTTCGGTCGGCGGCCGGACGCTGGAGGCCGTGCTCACCGACGTCTCCGGCAAGGGCATGGACGCCGCCTCCCGCTCGCTGCTGCTGTCCGGCGCCTTCGGCGGCCTGCTCGGCTCGCTGCCGCCGCACTCCTTCCTCACCGCCGCCAACGGCTATCTGCTCCGGCAGAATTGGGACGAGGGCTTCGCCACTTCCGTGCACCTGGTGCTCGACCTGGAGAGCGGCGACTACGAACTGCTGTCCGCCGGGCACCTCCCGGGGGTGCAACTGCACGCGGGCAGCGGCCGGTGGGAGGAGAAGGCCGCGGAGGGCCCGCTGCTCGGGGTCTACGACGGGGCCGAATTCCACGGCGTGAAGGGGACGTTGCGCTCGGGGGACGTCCTCATGCTGTTCACGGACGGCCTGGTGGAGACGCCGGACAAGGACATCTCCGAGGGCATCGACCGGCTGATCGGCGAGGCGGACCGCTTCGTGGCGACCGGATTCCGGGGCTCCGCCTGGCGGTTGATCGAAGCGGTCGCCAAGGATGTCAACGACGACCGGGCGCTACTCGTGGTGTGCAGGGACTAGCCGACGGGAATGGGACTATGGGCCTTCGGGTCCAACTGTCGTTCCCCGATGGCACCATGGGACCGGGCGGGGCGGGGGCGCGGCTCCATGCTCCCGGACCGGCGAGGCGTACCGTGAAGAGGAAGTGAACCGCTGTGGCCATCTCCCTGTCCGTAGTGCTGTTGCTGGCGATCATCCTGGTGGTCATGATCCGGGGGAAGAGCATCAAGGTGGGTCCGGCGATAGTGGCGGCCCTCTTCGGTTTCTTCCTCGCCTCCACCAACATGGCGCCGTCGGTCAACCGATTCCTGACCTCACTTGCCGACACCATCAACCAGATAAAGCTCTGACGCGGGCAGCGCCTGCGGGGCCGCCTCCAGAATCCGCCGCAACGCGGCGGTGGCGGTGCCCGTGCCGGACCGTCCGTCCTGCTCCGAGGGCAGGCGGGGGAGGTCCGAGGACGGCGACGTGAGCGAAAGCAGCGTCGCCAGCACCGCGATACGTGTCTGGCCGGGACGCAGAGTGCCCGCCAGCAGCCCGCCCGCCGCCACCAGGTCGACCGCCCCGCCGCCGGTGTAGAGCGGCGCCACCGCGCCCGCCGCGACCCGCGTGCTGACCGCGACCAGGACGCCGTCCGCCGTCGCCTTCCGTACCGCCTCCGCGACCTGCGGATTCGCGTTCCCCGCGCCCGTGCCGACCACGACGACGCCGCGCGCGCCCGCGCCCAGCGCCGCCTCGAAGAGCACGGTGTCGCCGTCGCTGTGGTGCATCAGGACGTCCACCCGCGGCGGTACGGCGCCGGGCGCGGGCAGCGGCAGCGGCTCGGGGCGCGGACGGCGGCGGCCCCACGTCACCCGGCCGAACTCGACGCGGCCCAGCGGCAGTCCGTCCGGCGCGCCGAAGGCGTGCGCGTCCACGGTGTGCTGCTTGACGGTGCCGCGGGCGGCCCAGACCTGGCCCGCGAAGACGATCACCGCGCCGATGTCGCGGCCGGTGGCCGCGGTCAGCAGCGCGTCGTACAGATTGCCCGCCGCGTCGCCGTCCTCCGCGTCCAGCGGCTTCTGCGCGCCGGTGAAGACCACCGGGCGGCGGTCGCCGTGGAAGAGGTCGAGGAAGAAGGCGGACTCCTCCAGGGTGTCGGTGCCGTGGGTGACCACCACGCCGTCCACCGCCGGATCGGCCAGCACCTCGTGCACGGCGTGCAGCAGCCGCAGCTGGTGGTCGGTGGTCAGGCGCGAGCTGTTGACGGTGAACAGGTCCACCACCCGGACCTCGACGCCCTCGGGCACCGCGCCGGCGGCGAGCACTTCCTGCCCTGCCGCCTCCGCCGCGTACCCGTCGCCCTGCCATCGGCTGGCTATGGTGCCCCCGGTGCTGATGACCACGACGTGTCGCACGATGCCTTCGCCTCCGTCTGATTGTGCGCGTCCGGTGCGTTCGCGCGGGGCTCTCCGGACGCCGCCGGATGTCCCCACTCCTCGGGGTGACACTTACCCACTCTGCACCCGGTGCAATGATATGCGCGTAGACCTGACATTTGATTGCTCGTACCGACCGGTATTCGGCCCACCGAGTGGTAGGTATTGCCACCATGGACGCCATCGACAGACGAATCTTGCGCGAGCTCCAGGCCGACGGCCGGCTGAGCAACCAGGAACTGGCCCAGCGGGTCGGCCTCACGCCCTCCCCGTGCCTGCGCCGGGTGCGGCAGCTGGAGGACGACGGAGTGATCGAGACCTACCGCGCGGTCGTCGCCCCGGCCGCCGTCGGCCGCGGCTTCGAGGTCTTCGCCTCCGTCGAGGTACGCCGCGACCGCGCCTCCGTCGCCGCCTTCGAGGCCGAGGTCCAGTCCACCCCCGACGTCGTCGAGGCCTACCGCCTCTACGGCGCCCCCGGCTGCCTCCTGCGCATCGCCGTCGCCGACTCCGACGCCTACGAGCGCTTCTGGACCGACCAGCTCATCGACCTGCCGGGCGTCAGCGACGTCAACTCCCAGATGATCATGAAGCGCATCAAGTCCCCCCAGGGCATCCCGGTCGACTAGAAGGCCGCGACCCGGGCCGATCCGGGCCGACCCCGGCCGACCCGGCGCCGGTCGCGGCCCGGGGAAACAGAAAGCCCCCGGACGCCGGTCGAGTGGTACCGACCGGGCCGGAGGCCGTGGAGCGGGCGACGGGAATCGAACCCGCGTAGCTAGTTTGGAAGACTAGGGCTCTACCATTGAGCTACGCCCGCGGGAGTGTGATGCGCCAGTGATTGTGGCACATCGGATAGTAGCCGGTCGAACCGGTGAACCGGCGGGGGAATACCGGCTGCCCACGCGTACGGGGGCATGTACTCTACGTGTCGCACCAGCGGGGTGTGGCGCAGCTTGGTAGCGCGTCCGCTTTGGGAGCGGAAGGCCGTCGGTTCGAATCCGGCCACCCCGACCAGCGGTTCCGCGATCCCGAGGGGATTCTGGGGGCCGGGGCACGAAGGCCCGGACCGTGCGCATTGTGGTACCGGTAGGATGGGCCGCTGGCGACCGAGCGCGCGGCATGCCGTGTACTGCTTGCCGGACGAGATCACCGGACGATCCGGCGAGATCACCGGATGATCCGGCCGCCCCCATCAACGTAAAGCCCCCAAGGAGACCCAACCGTGAAGAGCGCCGTCGAGACTCTGAACCCGACTCGGGTTCGACTCACTGTCGAGGTGCCCTTCGAGGAGCTCAAGCCCAGCCTCGACGCGGCGTACAAGAAGATCAACCAGCAGGTCACGGTGCCGGGCTTCCGCAAGGGCAAGATCCCTGCGCGCGTCATCGACCAGCGGTTCGGCCGTGGCGCGGTCCTCGAAGAGGCCATCAACGACGCGCTGCCGAAGTTCTACACGGAGGCGGTCAACGAGGGTGAGCTGAACGTACTCGGCCAGCCCGACGTCGACATCACCGAGTTCAACGACGGTGACGAGCTGAAGTTCACCGCCGAGGTGGACATCCGCCCCGCGATCGAGATCCCGGACTACTCCGGCATCGAGGTCGTCGTGGACGCCGTCGAGGTCACCGACGAGGACGTCGACACCTCGCTGGAGCAGCTCCGTGACCGCTTCGCCTCGACCACCACGGTCGAGCGCGCGGCGGCCGAGGGCGACGTCGTGATCGTCGACCTCGAAGCCTCCGTCGACGGCGAGGTGCTGGAGGACGGCGTCGCCAAGGGCGTCAGCTACACCATCGGCTCCGGCCAGCTCCTCGACGGCATCGACGAGGCCGTCATCGGCCTGGAGGCCGGTGGCTCCGCCACCTTCACCTCCGAGCTGAAGGGCGGCTCCGCCGCCGGCAGCGCCGCCGAGGTCAAGGTCGACGTCTCCGACGTACAGGCCCGCGAACTGCCCGCCCTGGACGACGACTTCGCCCAGCTCGCGAGCGAGTTCGACACCCTTGAGGAGCTGCGCGCGGACAGCCGCAAGCGCCTGGAGCGGATGAAGCAGTACGACCAGGCGACCGCCGCCCAGGAGAAGGTCCTCGACGCGCTCATCGAGCTGTCCGAGGTGCCGATCCCGGAGAAGCTGCTCAAGGACGAGATCGAGACCAGGACCCACAACCTGGAGCACCACCAGTTCCCGCAGATGGGTCTGGACTGGGACACGTACCTGGAGCGCGAGGGCAAGACGCGCGAGGAGTACGACGCGGAGCTCGAGGCCCAGGCGGTCAAGGGCATCAAGACCCAGTTCCTGCTGGACGAGCTGGTCAACAAGGAGAAGCTCTCCGTCAACCAGGAGGAGCTGACCGAGCACCTCATGCGCCGTGCGGCGACCTCCGGGATGTCTCCCGACCAGTTCGCCCAGGCCGTCGTCGAAGGCGGCCAGGTGCCGATGCTCGTCGGCGAGGTCGCCCGCGGCAAGGCGCTCGCGGTCGTCGTGGAGTCCGTCAAGGTCACGGACACCAACGGTGAGGTCGTGGACCTCGAGGACGAAGAGGACGAGGACGGCGAGACGGTTGAGGCCGTCGAGGCCGCCGAGGCCGCCGACGAGAAGCCGGAGCCTGTCGAGCAGGCCTGAGCCCCGTCAGGGGCGCGGGGAACCGCGCGATCAGCCACGACGACGGCTGCACGTCACCACCGGCCCTGGAGGGGGCAGTCACGGTTGTTCTCGGACCACCGGCCGGTGGGGACGTGTCGCGCGGTTCCCCGCGCCCCTCGAAGCACCCGCCTCCGCGAGGTGAACGCGCAGGCACGTCCGGGCCGGGCCACCAACCCCCTGTGCCGGCGCGGCGTCTTGGTCTCCGCTGGCAGCGAACAGTTCCGCGTAGGGGATTGCTGGGCCCCACCTGCGCGTTAGGGTCCGTAAGTAGGAGGGCGGGGGCTCGGCACCAGAAGGGGTCGGCCCCGGCCCGGACGAAGACCCTGTGACGGCTTCACGGCCGTCCGACAACGAGCAGGTGGATACGTGACGACTCCGATGCCTTCCGCCGCCGGCGAGCCGACTCTCGGTGGCCTCGGCGACCAGGTCTACAACCGACTGCTCGGCGAGCGAATCATCTTCCTCGGCCAGGCGGTCGACGATGACATCGCCAACAAGATCACCGCCCAGCTCCTTCTCCTGGCAGCCGAGCCGGACAAGGACATCTTCCTCTACATCAACAGCCCCGGCGGCTCCGTGACCGCCGGTATGGCGATCTACGACACGATGCAGTTCATCAAGAACGACGTCGTGACGATCGCCATGGGCATGGCCGCCTCGATGGGCCAGTTCCTGCTGACCGCGGGCACCCCCGGCAAGCGCTTCGCCCTGCCGAACACCCGCATCCTGATGCACCAGCCCTCCGCGGGTCTCGGCGGCTCCGCCACCGACATCAAGATCCAGGCCGAGCAGTTGCTGCACACCAAGCGCCGCATGGCCGAGCTGATCGCCCAGCACTCCGGGCAGAGCTTCGACCAGATCACCAAGGACTCCGACCGCGACCGCTGGTTCTCCGCCGAGGAGGCCAAGGAGTACGGCCTGCTGGACGGCGTCATGCTGTCCGCCACGGAGGTCCCGGGCGGTGGCGGCACCGGCGCCTGATCCGTTCAGGAACCCCAGCCGACAGCACCCAGCTTCCGCATCATCACCAGGACGGTGGACGTGAACAGCATGAACTTCCCCGGCAGCGGCCTGTACGAGCGCACCGAGGCCGAGCGGCCCGGTGTGTTCGGTGCCGAGGCCCGCTACATCATTCCGCGCTTCGTCGAGCGCACCTCGCAGGGCGTGCGCGAGTACGACCCGTACGCGAAGCTCTTCGAGGAGCGCGTGATCTTCCTCGGCGTGCAGATCGACGACGCGTCGGCCAACGACGTCATGGCGCAGCTCCTGTGCCTGGAGTCCATGGACCCCGACCGGGACATCTCGGTCTACATCAACAGCCCCGGCGGCTCCTTCACCGCGCTGACGGCGATCTACGACACGATGCAGTTCGTGAAGCCGGACATCCAGACGGTCTGCATGGGCCAGGCGGCGTCCGCCGCCGCGGTCCTGCTGGCCGCCGGCAGCCCCGGCAAGCGGATGGCGCTGCCGAACGCGCGGGTGCTGATCCACCAGCCGTACAGCGAGACCGGCCGCGGGCAGGTCTCCGACCTGGAGATCGCCGCCAACGAGATCATCCGGATGCGGCAGCAGCTCGAAGAGATGCTGGCCAAGCACTCCACGACGCCGATCGAGCAGATCCGCGACGACATCGAGCGGGACAAGATCCTTACCGCCGAGGAGTCGCTGGCCTACGGGCTGGTCGACCAGATCGTCTCGACCCGCAAGACCTCTGTGACGGTCTGAACACAGTCGGACAACGGACCGGTCGCGCGGGTGGCCCTCCTTGGACTCCACTGAGTGAGTACGTCCAAGGGGGGCCCACACGGGGGTCGCGGCAAGGTACCGTCGATGAGAGAAGCACCAGGCTCCGTTGATCTCGGCGGATCCCAGGCGAAGGGGAAACACCTCGTGGCACGCATCGGTGACGGCGGCGACCTGCTGAAGTGCTCATTCTGCGGAAAGAGCCAGAAGCAGGTGAAGAAGCTCATCGCAGGCCCTGGTGTGTACATCTGCGACGAGTGCATCGATCTCTGCAACGAGATCATCGAGGAGGAGCTGGCCGAGTCCTCCGAGGTGCGCTGGGAGGACCTGCCCAAGCCGCGGGAGATCTACGAGTTCCTCGAGGGCTACGTGGTCGGGCAGACGCCCGCGAAGAAGGCCCTGTCGGTCGCGGTGTACAACCACTACAAGCGGGTCCAGGCGGGTGAGAACGCCGGCCGCGGGCACGACGACGCGATCGAGCTGGCGAAGTCCAACATCCTGCTGCTCGGCCCGACGGGCTCCGGCAAGACGCTGCTGGCCCAGACGCTGGCCCGCATGCTCAACGTGCCGTTCGCCATCGCGGACGCGACCGCCCTCACCGAGGCCGGTTACGTGGGCGAGGACGTCGAGAACATCCTGCTGAAGCTGATCCAGGCGGCGGACTACGACGTCAAGAAGGCCGAGACCGGGATCATCTACATCGACGAGATCGACAAGGTCGCCCGCAAGAGCGAGAATCCGTCGATCACCCGCGATGTGTCCGGCGAGGGCGTGCAGCAGGCGCTGCTGAAGATCCTGGAGGGCACGACGGCCTCGGTGCCGCCGCAGGGCGGGCGCAAGCACCCGCACCAGGAGTTCATCCAGATCGACACCACGAACGTGCTGTTCATCGTGGGCGGTGCCTTCTCCGGTCTGGAGAAGATCATCGAGTCCCGCGCGGGCGCCAAGGGCATCGGCTTCGGTGCGACCATCCGCTCCAAGCGCGAGCTGGACATGGCCGACCAGTTCTCCGAGATCATGCCCGAGGACCTGGTCAAGTTCGGCATGATCCCCGAGTTCATCGGACGGCTGCCCGTCATCACCAGCGTGCACAACCTCGACCGCGAGGCGCTCCTCCAGATTCTGGTCGAGCCGCGCAACGCGCTGGTGAAGCAGTACCAAAAACTCTTCGAACTCGACGGTGTGGAGCTGGAGTTCGAGCACGGCGCGCTGGAGTCCATCGCGGACCAGGCGATCCTGCGGCAGACCGGCGCCCGCGGTCTGCGGGCCATCATGGAGGAAGTCCTCCAGTCGGTGATGTACGAGGTGCCGTCCCGCAAGGACGTGGCCCGGGTCGTCATCACGGCCGATGTGGTGCACTCCAACGTCAACCCGACGCTGGTGCCGCGTGAGCCGCGCATCGTCGGCAAGGGCGAGCAGAAGAGCGCGTAGCGCCACAGTACGAGCACACGCGAAGGGGGCGCCCGGTGGATCCGGGCGCCCCCTTCCGTCTGCGCGGAACGGCTCCGCGGAACGGCTGACCGCGGAACGCTCACGCCGAACGCGTCGGCGTACGGCGTCAGTTGAGCGGGACGCGCACGTCCTTGCGGACCTTCGCGGTGAGCGCCGCCGCCTCGTCGATCGGCATGCCGCTGCCGACGCCGGTGGTGGCCGTCGCCAGGTCGACCGGCAGGGTGTAGCCGACGGTGCTGTAGTCGGCCCACAGGCAGATCGGTGTGGTGAACGACTTGCTGCCCTCGGTGTACTTGGTGTTCTGGCACGACATGACGGCGTCGTCCATGCCCGCGGGCTGCACCTTCTGCGGGCTGCCGACCAGTTCGGTCTTGCCGCCGCCGGATTCCTTGTCGTCGGCGGCCTGCTTCTTCAGGTCGGCGAACATGCCGTCGACCACCTTCTGCGGGTCCGCGACCTTGCCGTAGACACCGCTGAACTCCAGCAGCTTGCCGGTGAGTTGGGACCCGCTGGTGTAGCCCGAGCTGACCTGCTGGGGGTCGGTGACGCCGAGCGTCTTGAGCAGCGTGACGTCCTTGGCGTCGAAGCCGTCGCCGGTGTCCGCGTCCTTCGACTTCTTGTACGTCTCCGCGACGGTCTCGGGCGTGATGAGCTTGTACTGCTTGCCGTCGTTCTTGACGGTGCTCTTGCCGCCGCCGCCCTTGCCGCCGTTGGCGCTGTTGTCGCCGTCACTGCCCTTGGTGAGGAAGAAGACCCCGGCGCCGATCGCGACCAGCGCCACCACGGCGCCGATGATGATCCCGGTGCGCTTCCCGCCGCCACCGCCCTGCGGCGGGACGGGCGGCTGGCCGCCGTAGCCGTAGCCCGGCTGCTGCTGCGGCTGCCCGTACGGCGCCTGCTGCGGCGGGCCCTGCTGGGGGTAGCCGTAACCGGGCTGCCCCTGGGGCTGGCCGTACGGCTGCTGCGGCGGCTGGCCGTAACCACCTTGCTGCGGCTGCTGCCCGTATCCGCCCTGCGGCTGCTGCGGCTGCGGCTGCCCGTATCCGCCCTGCTGGGGCTGGTGCCCGTACGGGTTCGGCGGCGGCTGGTTGTCACTCATGTCAGGTGGTCCCCTCGTTTACGACCGTCGGACCATCCTCGCCGATCCTTTATCGGGTTCTTACAGCGGGGGCGATACGGATTCGTAACGGGATGGTCCGCCACCGTAGAATCGTGCCGTGACCGACAACTCTCAGCAGAGCCCCGACCGCGGGCCGCACAGCACCCCCGAACTGCCGACGACCTACACGCCGGCCGAGGTAGAGGGGGCGCTGTACGAGCGCTGGGTAGAACGCGGCTACTTCGAGGCGGACGCGAAGAGCGACAAGCCCGCGTACACCATCGTCATCCCGCCGCCGAACGTCACGGGCACGCTCCACCTGGGTCACGCCTTCCAGCACACGCTGATGGACGCCCTCACCCGCCGCAAGCGGATGCAGGGTTACGAGTCGCTGTGGCTGCCCGGCATGGACCACGCGGGCATCGCCACCCAGAACAAGGTCGAGCAGCAGCTCGCCGACGAGGGCAAGTCCCGGCACGACATCGGCCGCGAGGCGTTCGTCGACCGCGTCTGGCAGTGGAAAGAGGAGTACGGCGGCCGGATCCTCGGCCAGATGCGCCGCCTCGGCGACGGCGTGGACTGGTCCCGCGAGCGCTTCACCATGGACGAGGGCCTGTCCAAGGCCGTCCAGACCATCTTCAAGAAGCTGTACGACGACGAGCTGATCTACCGCGCCGAGCGGATCATCAACTGGTGTCCGCGCTGTATGACGGCGATCTCGGACATCGAGGTCGACTACCAGGACGACGACGGCGAGTTGGTCTCGCTGAAGTACGGCGAGGGCGACGAGACGGTCGTCGTGGCGACCACCCGCGTCGAGACGATGCTCGGCGACACCGCCGTCGCCGTCCACCCGGACGACGAGCGGTACCGGCACCTGGTCGGCAAGCGGATCAAGCTGCCGCTCACCGACCGGACGATCCCGGTCGTCGCCGACACGCACGTCGACCCGGAGTTCGGCACCGGCGCCGTCAAGGTGACGCCCGCGCACGACCCGAACGACTTCGCGATCGGCCAGCGGCACGGCCTGGAGTCGCTGACCGTCATGGACGAGCGCGCGGTCATCACCGCGCCCGGCCCCTTCCAGGGCCTGGACCGCTTCGAGGCGCGGTCCGCGATCGTCGAGGCGCTGCGCGAACAGGGCCGGATCGTCGCGGAGAAGCGTCCTTACGTCCACTCCGTCGGCCACTGCTCGCGCTGCAAGACCACCATCGAGCCGCGGCTGTCCCTCCAGTGGTGGGTCAGGGTCGAGCCGCTGGCGAAGGCGTCCGGCGACGCGGTCCGCGACGGCCGGGTCAGGATCCACCCGCCGGAGCTGAACAAGCGGTACTTCGACTGGGTCGACAACATGCACGACTGGTGCATCTCGCGCCAGTTGTGGTGGGGCCACCGCATCCCCGTCTGGTACGGGCCGAACGGCCAGCAGATCTGCGTCGGACCGGACGACGAGGTGCCGTCCGGCGAGGGCTGGACGCAGGACTCCGACGTCCTGGACACCTGGTTCTCGTCCGCCCTGTGGCCGTTCTCCACGCTGGGCTGGCCCGAACAGACGCCGGATCTGGAGAAGTTCTATCCGACCGACGTCCTGCTCACCGGGCACGACATCATCTTCTTCTGGGTCGCCCGGATGATGATGTTCGGCCTGTACGCGATGGACGGCACCCCGCCGTTCCACACCATCGCGCTGACCGGCCTGGTCCGCGACGAGTTCGGCAAGAAGATGTCCAAGTCCAACCCCAACTCGGTGGACCCGCTGGACTGGATGGACAAGTACGGCTCGGACGCCGTCCGCTTCACCCTGGCCCGCGGCGCCAACCCCGGCGCGGACGTGCCGATCGGCGAGGACTGGGTCCAGGCGTCCCGCAACTTCGCCAACAAGATCTGGAACGCCACGCGCTTCGCGCTGATGAACGGCGCCACGGTCCAGGGCCCGCTGCCCGCGCCCGAGGAGCTGTCGGCCACCGACCGGTGGATCCTGTCCCGGCTGAACACGGTCGTCGCCGAGGTCAACGGCCTGTACGACGACTACCAGTTCGCGAAGCTCAGCGACAGCCTCTACCACTTCGCGTGGGACGAGGTCTTCGACTGGTACGTGGAGCTGTCCAAGACCGTCTTCTTCGCGGGCGGCGACGGCGCCCGGGTCTCCGGGCGGGTCCTGGGCGAGGTCCTGGACGTGATGCTGCGGCTGCTGCACCCGATCGTCCCCTTCGTCACCGAGACGCTGTGGACGACGCTGACCGGCGGCGAGTCGCTGGTCGTCGCGGACTGGCCGAGCGACAGCGGCTTCCGGGACGCGGCGGCCGAGGCGGAGATCGCCGAGGTCCAGCGGGTGGTCACCGAGGTCCGCCGCTTCCGCTCCGACCAGGGGCTCCAGCCCGGCCAGAAGGTCCCGGCGCTGCTGACCCTGGACGGGACGCTGCTCGCGCCGCACGAGGACGCCATCCGCCAGGTGCTCCGGCTCCAGCCCGCGGGCGAGGACTTCCACGCCACCGCGACGCTGCCGGTCGCGGGCGCCACGGTCGCGCTCGACCTGTCCGGCACGATCGACGTTCCGGCCGAGCGCAAGCGGCTCACCAAGGATCTCGGCCTGGCCGAGAAGGAGAAGGCCGACGCCGAGAAGAAGCTGGGCAACGAGGCGTTCCTCGGCAAGGCGCCCGAGCCGGTGGTGGCCAAGATCCGTACGCGGCTGGCGACCGCCGAGGCCGACATCGCCCGGATCACCGCGCAGATCGCGGCCCTCCCTTCGGCCTGACCGCACCGAGGGCCGCCCGCCCCGAAGGGCCACCGTGTGCCACGGGCCCGGACCGCGCACCCGCGGTCCGGGCCCGTGGCCGTTTCCGCTCGCGGGCTCCGTAGACTGGGCGCTGTGAGCGAGCACCCGCACAACGGCGACGGCCCCGAAGACGACGCGTACGAAATCCAGGACACCGCCTACGACGTGGACGACGACGTCGAGGACGCGGACGGGGCGGCCGACGGTACCCTCCGCGAGGCCGACCTGGCCGTCATCGAGGCGGGCAGCCGGACGCTGCGGGCCGGTGTGAGCCCGGTCGCGGCCGAGGACGACGTACCGGCGCGGCCCGCGGACCCCGCCGTCGACCGGGAGCTGCGCACGGTCGAGGAGGAGCTGCTCGGCCGCTGGCCCGAGACGAAGCTGGAGCCCTCGCTCGACCGGATCACGGCGCTGATGGACGTCCTCGGCGACCCGCAGCGCGCCTACCCGGCGATCCACATCACCGGCACCAACGGCAAGACCAGCACCGCCCGGATGATCGAGCGGCTGCTGCTCTCCTTCGACCTGCGCACCGGCCGCTACACCAGCCCGCACGTGCAGTCCGTCACCGAGCGGATCAGCCTGGACGGCGCGCCGATCTCCGCCGAGCGGTTCATCGAGACCTACCGCGACATCCAGCCCTTCGTCGGCATGGTGGACGACGCGCAGCCGCACCGGCTGTCGTTCTTCGAGGTGCTCACCGGGATGGCGTACGCGGCCTTCGCGGACGCGCCGGTCGACGTCGCGGTGGTCGAGGTCGGCATGGGCGGCGGCTGGGACGCCACCAACGTGGTGGACGGCCAGGTCGCCGTGGTCACCCCGATCGCGCTCGACCACACCGACCGGCTGGGCTCCACGCCCGGCGAGATCGCGGTGGAGAAGAGCGGCATCATCAAGAAGAACGCCACCGCCGTCCTGGCCCAGCAGCCCGCCGACGCGGCGCAGACGCTGCTCAAGCGGGCCGTGGAGGCGGACGCGACGGTCGCCCGCGAGGGCATGGAGTTCGGCGTCGTGCACCGCGAGGTCGCCGTCGGCGGGCAACTGCTGACGCTGCGCGGCCTGGGCGGCGAGTACGAACAGGTCTTCCTGCCGCTGCACGGCGAGCACCAGGCGCACAACGCGGCGGTCGCGCTGGCCGCCGTCGAGGCGTTCTTCGGCATCGGCAGCACCCAGTCGCGCACCCTCGACATGGACACCGTGCGGGCCGCGTTCGCCTCGGTCACCTCGCCCGGCCGCCTGGAGGTGGTGCGCCGCAGCCCCACCGTGGTGCTGGACGCGGCGCACAATCCGGCGGGCGCGGCCGCCGCGGCGGCGGCGGTCGGTGAGGCGTTCGGCTTCACGCACCTGGTCGGTGTGGTCGGGCCGAGCGGCGACAAGGACGTACGCGGGCTGCTGGAGGCGTTCGAGCCGGTCTTCTCCGAGGTCGTCGTCACCCGTAACTCGACGCACCGCGCGATGGACGTGGACGAATTGGCGGCGCTGGCCGTCGAGGTGTTCGGGGACGACCGGGTGCAGGTCGAGCCGAGGCTGGACGACGCGCTGGAGGCGGCGATCACGCTCGCCGAGGACGAGGGCGAGTTCTCCGGGGCCGGAGTGCTGGTCACCGGTTCCGTCATCACCGTCGGAGAGGCCCGGCTGCTGCTGGGCCGCAAGTGAAGGGGGCGGGACGATGCGGACGCTGTGTGCGAGCACGCTGATCGGCGAGTTCTTCGTCATCGGCTTCGCCGGTCTGGTCGCGATGAAACATCCCGACCTGTCGATGGGCACCGTCTGGACGGTGTGCGGGATCGCCATGGCGCTGTGCGTGCTGCTGTGCGGGATGCTCACCCGGCCGGGCGCGCTGACCGTCGGCTGGGTGCTCCAGGCCGCGCTGGTGGTCAGCGGGTACTGGGTCGGCACGATGTTCTTCCTCGGCGTGATCTTCGCCGGTCTGTGGTGGGCGGCGATCCACTACGGGCGCAAGGTGGACGTCCTGAAGGCCCGGCACGCGGCGCAGGCCGAGGCGCGGGCACAAGACCGTGCGCGGGCCCAGGAAGCGTGACCCCAGCGGCACCGTCCGTCCCGTCCGTCCCGGCCCGGTGTCCGCCGGGCACCGCCCGCCCTTGTAGGCTCGTCATACTTCGCACCCCGCCGGCCGGAGCCCATACGGCCGCGCCCCCCGCGGCCGCACCCCGCCGGCCGCACGCCGCACCCGTACAGAGAACCCGTACACCGAACCCGTAGACCGCACACAGCAGGAGCCGTCCCGTGTCGCAGCGCACCCTTGTCCTTCTCAAGCCGGACACCGTCCGCCGCGGCCTGATCGGCGAGGTCGTCGGCCGCATCGAACGCAAGGCGGGCTGGACCGTCGCCGCGCTCGAACTGCGCACCCTGGACCGCGGCACGCTGGAGCAGCACTACGCCGAGCACGTCGGCCGCCCGTTCTACGAGCCGCTGATGGACTTCATGGCGTCGGGCCCCGCGGTCGCGATGGTCGTCGAGGGCGAGCGGGTCATCGAGGGCGTCCGCGCGCTGGCCGGTCCGACCGACCCGATCGCCGCCGCGCCGGGCTCCATTCGGGGGGACTTCGGGACGATTGTCCGGGAGAATCTGATCCACGCCTCGGACTCCGAGGAGTCCGCCGAGCGCGAGATCAAGATCTTCTTCCCCGGTCTGGCCTAATCCCGGGACCTGGCTGTTCGGGTACGGAGTACCGTTGCTGACGCCCCGTCGGACCAGGCGCCCGGGGGAATCCCGCCGCCCCGGGCATATGCCGTCGGCGATCGGGAACCAAACACCCCGACACGGCGTCACCATTACAGAGGTCCGCTGTGTGTTCTGATGACAATGACGTCGGAACCCCGACCCCGTGCCCCGCCGGGCGCGACTACGATGGAATCTCCGCTCAAGCTCGGGAAGGCCAGACGTATCCACATGGCGAACAACATGTCGTTCATCGGCCGTGACATGGCAGTCGACCTTGGGACGGCCAACACGCTGGTGTACGTCAGGGGCCGCGGGATCGTCCTGAACGAGCCGTCGGTCGTGGCCGTCAACACCAACACCGGCGGCATCCTCGCGGTCGGTTCCGAGGCCAAGAAGATGATCGGCCGCACCCCCGGCAACATCGTCGCGGTGCGCCCCCTGAAGGACGGCGTCATCGCCGACTTCGAGATCACCGAGCGCATGCTGCGCTACTTCATCCTCAAGATCCACAAGCGGCGGTACCTGGCCCGCCCGCGGGTGGTCGTCTGCGTGCCCTCCGGCATCACCGGAGTCGAGCGACGCGCCGTCATCGAGGCGACCACGCAGGCCGGCGCCCGTACCGTGCACATCATCGAGGAGCCGATGGCGGCGGCGATCGGCGCCGGGCTCCCGGTGCACGAGGCCACCGGCAACATGGTGGTGGACATCGGCGGCGGCACCACCGAGGTCGCGGTGATCAGCCTCGGCGGCATCGTCACCGCCCAGTCCATCCGCGTCGCGGGTGACGAGCTGGACAACGCGATCATCCAGCACATCAAGAAGGAGTACAGCCTCCTGCTCGGTGAGCGGACCGCGGAGCAGATCAAGCTCACCATCGGCTCCGCCTTCGCCTCCAAGGACGACGACGAGCACACCGAGATCCGCGGCCGTGACCTGGTCAGCGGCCTGCCCAAGACCGTGGTGATCTCCGCGGCCGAGGTGCGCAAGGCCATCGAGGAGCCGGTCAACGCGATCGTCGACGCGGTGAAGACCACCCTGGACAAGTGCCCGCCCGAGCTGTCCGGCGACATCATGGACCGCGGGATCGTGCTGGCCGGCGGCGGCGCGCTGCTGCGCGGCCTGGACGAGCGGCTGCGGCACGAGACGGGAATGCCCATTCACATCGCCGAGTCGCCGCTGGACTGCGTGGCGCTGGGCGCGGGCAAGTGCGTCGAGGAATTCGAGGCACTCCAGCAGGTGCTCGACTCCTCGCCACGCAGATGAGGCACGGGCAGCACACGGGCTCACCGGTCGCCCGCAGCGACGGCGGGAACCCGCCCCACAAGCTCTGACCGGCCGCGGTGCACAGCGGCGGCAGGTCCGATGAGGAAGGCACGGACTGGCGCCCGTGAGGGACACACGAGAGAGCCGGCTTCTGCTGGTGCTGCTGGTGGTGATCGCGTTCGCGCTGATCACCGTGGACATCAGGGGCGGTGAGGACTCACCGCTCGACCGGCCACGGCAGGCGGCGCAGTCCGTCTTCGGCCCCGTCGAGAACTCCGTGTCAGGCGTTGTCGACCCGGTGGGCAACGCCATAGACGCGGTCCGCGACTCCGGCGGACGCAACAGCACCATCAGCCGCCTGCAACGCGAGAACGAGGCGCTCAAGCAGCAGCTCGGCAGCAAGGACGTCACCCGTAACCGGGCGGCGGAGCTGGACAAGCTGCTGAAGACCGCGGGCGCCGGGCAGTACGCCATCAAGGGCGCGCAGGTCATCGCGATAGGAGCCGCGCAGGGATTCTCCTGGACGGTCACCATCGACGCGGGCAGCAAGGACGGCGTCACCCGCGACATGACGGTCATCGACGGTGACGGCCTGGTCGGCCGGGTCACCACCGTCGGCCCCTCCACCTCCACGGTGCTGCTCGCCAACGACCCGGACTTCACCGTGGGCACCCGCATGGAGGGCTCCATGGAGCTGGGCTTCGCCACCGGCCAGGGCAACCAGCCGATGCGCGTGCAGCTCCTCAACGGCAAGGCCACGGTGCACAACGGCGACCGGCTGGTCACCTTCGGCTCCGAGGCGGGCAAGCCGTTCGTGCCGGGCGTGCCGGTCGGCAAGGTCGTCGGCGTCGACCCCTCGGGCGGCAACCTCACCAAGACCGTCCAGGTGCAGCCGTTCGTCGGCTTCACCCGGCTGGACATCGTCGGTGTCGTCGTCCAGGGCCCGCGTGCCGACCCGCGCGACAGCGTGCTGCCGCCGAAGCCGACCCCGTCGCCCAAGCCGAAGCCCACATCCACGCCCAAGCCCGGCTCGACCCCGACCGGCGGCGCCACCCCCGGCACCACGGCCGGCACCACGGAAAATACGACAAGCAACGGCAAGAGGGGCTGAGACACCGTGCGCCTCAACCGGATCGTGCTCTCCACCGTCCTCGTGGTGATCGCCATGGTCGCCCAGGTCAGCGTGCTGGCCCGGCTGCACCTGCCCGGCGCGGTCCCCGACCTGCTGCTGCTGACCGTGCTCGGCTTGGCCATCGCCTACGGCCACGTCGGCGGCTGCCTGGTCGGCTTCGGCGCGGGACTGCTCGCCGACCTCGCGCCACCGGCCGACCACGCGGTCGGCCGCTACGCGCTCGTGCTGTGCGTCATCGGCTACCTGGCGGGACTCGCCAAGCCCGAGAGCGGCCAACTGCGCACGGCCGCCGGACCCATGCTCGTCGTGATCGGCGCGGCCGTCGGCACCACGCTGCTGTACGCGGGCGTCGGCAGCCTCGTCGGCGACACCGCGGGCGCCCACGTGGGCCTGCCCAAGCTGGTGTTCACCGCGACCGTCTACGACCTGCTGCTCGCGCCCTTCGTGGTGCCGCTCGTGATGGCCCTGGCCAGACGCTTCGACCACGATCCGCTCACCGAGGACCCGACCGGCGGCTTCGGCGGCAGCGCGCTGCGCACCCGGCCCACCCGTACCAGGACCGGTTCCGGGATCAGCCCGCAGCGCGGCCTGTTCGGCCGGGCCAAGACGATGGCCTCGATGCCCAGGGGGGCCAGAAGGTGAGCAACATCCCGGAGACCGGGCGCACCTCCCGGGTCACGATCCGCCTGGTGATCCTCCAGATCCTCGTGGTGTCCCTGCTGCTCACCCTCGGCGGACGCCTGTGGTATCTCCAGATCCGCAACGGCCAGGAGTACGACCAGAAGGCCGCGAACAACCACATCCAGCAGGTCGTCACCCCGGCCGTCCGCGGCTCGATCCTCGACGACCGCGGTGTGCCGCTCGCCGACAACCAGACGCGCCTGGTGGTCTCCGCCTCCCGTACCGACCTGCTCAAGCAGCGCGACGACGGCCTGGCCGTACTGACCCGGCTCGCCGGTGTCCTCGGGCTGACCCCCAAGGAAGTCACCGACAAGGTGCGGCTGTGCGACGCGAAGACGCCCAAGCCGTGCTGGAACGGGTCGCCGTACCAGCCGATCCCGATCACCGACGAGGCCACCACCCAGCAGGCGCTCCAGATCATGGAGCGGCGCGAGGACTTCCCCGGCGTCACCGCCGAGCCCACCGCCGTACGCCGCTACCCCAGTCCTTCCAAGGCGAACACCGCGCAGGTACTCGGCTATCTGTCGCCGGTCACCGACGCGGAGCTGACCGCCTCGGAGAAGACCGAGGCGCCGCTCCAGCGCTCCGACCAGATCGGCCGCTCCGGCCTGGAGAGCGTCTACGACGCCCAGTTGCGCGGCAAGGCGGGCGTGACCCGCTACGAGGTCGACAACCTCGGCCGGGTGATCGGCAAGGCGGGCGACACCCCGGCGCAGCCCGGCGCGAACCTGGTGACCAGCATCGACTCCAAGGTCCAGGCGCTCACCGAGAAGGAACTCGCGCAGGCCATGGCCGACGCGCGCAAGACGTACGACAGCATCACCCACCAGAACTACAAGGCCGACTCCGGCGCGGCCGTCGTCCTGGACAACAACACCGGCCAGGTCATCGCCATGGCCAGCGCCCCCACCTACGACCCCAACGAGTGGGTCGGCGGGATCTCCGCCAAGGACTACAAGGCGCTCAACGAGACCGAGTCCAACTACCCGCTGCTCAACCGCGCCACGCAGGGCCAGTCGGCGCCCGGCTCCACCTTCAAGGTGGTGTCCACCTCGGCGGCCGTCAACGCCGGTTACGACATCAACGGCGGCTACCCCTGCACCTCGTCGATGACCATCGGCAACCAGGTCTTCAAGAACTTCGAGAACGAGAGCTTCGGCGACATCTCGCTCGGCCGCGCCCTGGAGGTCTCCTGCGACACCGTGTTCTACGGCATCGCGTACGACCAGTGGCAGAAGGACGGCGGCACCGACCCCAAGCACCCCAAGGACTGGTTCTACAAGACCGCCCACCAGTTCGGCCTCGGCGCCAAGACCGGCATCGACCTGCCGGGCGAGGTCACCGGCCGCGTCCCCGACCGTCAGTGGAAGCAGAGCTACTACGACGCGATGAAGGACTACTGGTGCAAGCTCAAGAAGACCAGTAAGAAGAACGACCTGGCCACCGCCATCGCGCGGGAGAACTGCACCGACGGTTACGTGCTGCGCGCCGGTGACTCCGTCAACTACGCGATCGGCCAGGGCGACACGCTCGTCACGCCGATCCAGATGGCCCGGATCTACGCGGCGCTCGCCAACGGCGGCACGCTGTACCAGCCGACCATAGGGAAGGCCGTGGTCAGCGCGGACGGCAAGACCGTCACGCCGATCAAGCCGAAGGTGGCGGGCAAGCTGCCCGACTCCAAGTCGACGCTGAAGTACATCAACAAGGCCACCGCGGGCGTCGTCACGGACGGTACCGCCAACTGGAAGTTCGCCGGCTGGCCGCAGGACAAGATCACGCTGCACGCCAAGACCGGTACCGCCGAGGTCTCCGGCAAGCAGACGACCTCGTGGCTGACCACGTACACCAAGGACTACACGATCGTGATGACGATCTCGCAGGCCGGTACCGGCTCCGGCGCCTCGGGCACCGCGGTCCGCCGGATCTACGAGGCGATGTACGGCATCGAGAAGGACGGCCCGAAGATCGACGCGAGCAAGGGAATCATGCCCAAGCCGGTCGCCGCGCTGCCGAAGATCTCCGGTGACGGCGTCGTCGTGCCCGCCTCCGACACCACCTTGACGCCGTCGCAGCACGGCACGCCGGGCGACCCGGGCCCGGTGCTCGCGGCCCTCACCCCGACCCGCACCGAGAAGCTGCTGCAGGGCAGGAAATCCTGGTCATGAGTGCCACCAACAGCTACTCGATCCGCCGCTTCACCCCCGAGCGGTCCACGCTGGGCAAGCTCTTCGCCCGCGACTCGATAGCGCGCCGGATGGACTGGGTGCTGCTCTTCGCGTCCCTCGCGCTGACCGCCATCGGCACGATGCTGGTGTACTCCGCGACCCGCAACCGCACCAATCTCACCCATGGCGACCAGTACTACTTCCTGATGCGGCACCTGATGAACGCCGGGATCGGCGCGGGTCTCGCGATCGGTGTCGTCGTCATAGGGCACCGCAGGATGCGCGGCATCGTGCCGTTCTACTACGTGCTGGCGATCCTCGGCATCCTCGCGGTGCTCAGCCCGCTCGGCTCGACCGTCAACGGCGCGCACTCGTGGATCGTGATCGGCGGCGGCTTCTCGCTCCAGCCGTCGGAATTCGTGAAGGTCGCGATCATCCTCGGCATGGCGATGGTGCTGTCCGCGCGGGTGGACGCGGGCGACCGCGAGCATCCGGACCACCGGACCGTGCTCCAGTCGCTGGGCCTGGCCGCGCTGCCGATCCTGATCATCATGATGATGCCGGACCTCGGCTCGGTGATGGTGATGGCGGCGATCGTGCTCGGGGTGCTGCTCTCCTCCGGCGCGTCCAACCGCTGGGTGTTCGGCCTGATCGCCGCCGGGATCGGCGGCGCCCTCGCCGTCTGGCAGCTCGGCATCCTGGACAAGTACCAGATCGACCGCTTCGCGGCCTTCGCCAACCCCGCCCTGGACCCGGCGGGCGTCGGCTACAACACCAGCCAGGCGCGGATCGCCATCGGCTCCGGCGGCCTGCTCGGCAAGGGCCTGTTCCACGGCAGCCAGACCACCGGGCAGTTCGTGCCCGAGCAGCAGACGGACTTCGTCTTCTCGGTCGCGGGCGAGGAACTGGGCTTCCTCGGCGCCGCCCTGATCATCGCGCTGATCGGCCTCATCCTGTGGCGGGCCTGCGCCATCGCCCGCAATGCCACCGACCTGTACGGCACGATCGTCGCCGCCGGAATCGTCGCCTGGTTCGCCTTCCAGTCCTTCGAGAACATCGGCATGACGCTGGGCATCATGCCGGTCGCGGGTATCCCCTTGCCCTTTGTGTCGTACGGCGGATCATCGATGTTCGCCAACTGTGTGGCCATAGGTCTGTTGCAGTCCGTACGGATGCAGCGGCCGATGTCGGCGTGACGCGCGGGCCCGGCCGGTCGGAAGGGGTCCGCGGATCCCGTCCCGGCCGGCCGCGCCATTGCTCGCGGGCGGGGTGCCCGGTTACCGTCGAGCATGGGTCAGCGAGTGCGCGAGACCGAACGCAAGTACGAGGCCGGTGACGGCCCCGGCCGTTCCCTGACGCCTCCCGACCTCGAAGGACTGCCGTCCGTCGCCGGAATCCGGCGCCTGGACCCCGTCCTCCTCGACGCCGTCTACTACGACACCGCCGGCCTCGCGCTGGCCGCCCACCGCACCACGCTCCGCCGCCGTACCGGGGGCGAGGACGCGGGCTGGCACCTGAAACTGCCCACCGGCGAGCCCGACACCCGCACCGAGGTCCGTGTCCCGCTGGGCGCCGCCGACGACGCCCCGCCCGAGGAGCTGCGCACCGAGGTCGCCGCGCTGCTCAGGGGCCGCCCGCTGAACCCGGTGGTCCGGCTGCGCACCACCCGGCACCGGACCCTGCTGCTGGACGCGGAGGGCGGCGCGCTCGCCGAGATCGCCCACGACGAGGTCACGGCGTACGTGTACGCGGCGGGCGCGTACGAGGCGGGTGCTTACGAGGCGGGTGCCGACGAGACCGGTGCGTACGAGACCGGTGCCGACGAGACCGGTGCCGACGCGGGGGCGGACGGCCCGAGCTGGACCGAGACCGAGGTCGAGCTGATGCGCGGCCCGCCCGCCCTGCTGGACGCCGTCGAGGAGCGGCTGACGGCGGCGGGACTGCGCCGCTCGGCCTCCCGCTCCAAACTGGCCCGCGCGCTCGGCGACCGGCTCGCCGAACCGCCCGCGCCGCCCGGCACCCCCGCCACCGCGGGCGAGGTCGCCACCGGGTACCTGCGCGAACAGCTCACCGCGATCCTCGCGCTCGACCCGCTGGTGCGGCGCGACCAGGAGGATGCCGTGCACCGGATGCGGGTCGCCACCCGCAGGGCCCGCAGCGCCCTCAAGAGCTTCCGCAGGGAACTGGACCGCGGTGCCACCGACCCGCTCGGCGCGGAGCTGAAGTGGCTGGCCGCCGTCCTCGGCACCGAGCGCGACCGCGAGGTCCTCGCGGACCGTGTGGACGGGCTGCTCGCCGAGGCCGACCCCGCGCTGGTCACCGCGGCCGTACGCGACCGGCTGCGGGGCCTGGCCGCCGACAGCCACGCGCGCTCCCACGCGGCCCTGGTCCGGGTGCTGAACGGGGCCCGCTACTTCGCGCTGCTCGACCGCCTGGAGGCGCTGCTCGTGCTGCCGCCGTTCCTGGTGTCGGCCGCCGCGCCCGCCCACGAGGCCGCCACCGCCGCCGTGGGCCGCGACCACCTGCGGCTGCGGCGGCAGATCCAGGCCGCGCTCGCGCTGCCGCCAGGCGACGACCGCGACATCGCGCTGCACGAGGCCCGCAAATCCGCCAAGCGCGCCCGCTACTGCGGCGAGGCCGCGCAGCCGGTGCTCGGCAAGCGGGCCGCCGCCCACACCGGCCGGATGAAGTCCGTCCAGCAGCTCCTCGGCGAGCACCAGGACAGCGTGATGTGCCGGGCGGCGCTCGGCCGTACCGCGCGGGAGGCACGGGCGGCGGGGGAGCCCACCGAGGCGTACACGGCGCTGATCGCGGCCGAGCGGGCCAGAGCGGCGGCCGTGGAGGCGGAACTGCCGGATGTCTGGCGGTCGGCGGACCGCGACATCTGAGCCGGGGCCCGGGCGCGGTGGGGCCGTGACGGATGAGCGGGACCGGGCCGCCGCGAGACACGGGTACCCTTGAGGGTCACCCAGCCCCCACGCCGCCGGCCGGGGGAGTCCCAGCCGTCTGATGAGAGTCGCCGAGATGCCTGTCGAGTCGGTCTTCCCGCGCTTGGAAGCACTTCTCCCGCACGTCCAGAAGCCGATCCAGTACGTCGGCGGCGAGCTGAACTCCACCGTCAAGGAGTGGGACAGCACCGACGTCCGCTGGGTGTTGATGTACCCGGACGCGTACGAGGTGGGCCTGCCCAACCAGGGCGTCATGATCCTCTACGAGGTGCTCAACGAGCGCGAGGGCGTCCTGGCCGAGCGTACGTACAGCGTGTGGCCCGACCTCGAAGCGCTGATGCGCGAGCACGATGTGCCGCAGTTCACGGTCGACGCGCACCGCCCGGTCCGCGCCTTCGACGTGTTCGGCCTCAGCTTCTCCACGGAGCTGGGCTACACCAACATGCTCACCGCGCTCGACCTGTCGGGCATCCCGCTGCTCGCCGCCGACCGCACGCTGGACGACCCGATCGTGCTGGCGGGCGGCCACGCCGCGTTCAACCCCGAGCCGATCGCCGACTTCATCGACGCGGCCGTCATCGGGGACGGCGAGCAGGCCGTCCTGGAGATGACCGAGGTCATCCGCGCGTGGAAGGCCGAGGGCCGCCCCGGCGGCCGGGACGAGGTGCTGCTGCGGCTGGCGAGGACCGGCGGGGTGTACGTGCCGCGCTTCTACGACGTGGAGTATCTGGCCGACGGCCGGATCTCCCGCGTCGTGCCCAACCGCAGCGGCGTGCCGTGGCGGGTGTCCAAGCACACCGTGATGGACCTCGACGAGTGGCCGTACCCCAAGCAGCCGCTGGTGCCGCTGGCCGAGACCGTGCACGAGCGGATGTCGGTGGAGATCTTCCGCGGCTGCACCCGCGGCTGCCGCTTCTGCCAGGCGGGCATGATCACCCGCCCGGTGCGCGAGCGGTCCATCACCGGGATCGGCGAGATGGTCGAGAAGGGCCTGAAGGCCACCGGCTTCGAGGAGGTCGGCCTGCTCTCGCTGTCCTCCGCCGACCACACCGAGATCGCCGAGGTCGCCAAGGGCCTCGCCGACCGGTACGAGGACGACAAGATCGGCCTGTCCCTGCCGTCCACCCGCGTCGACGCCTTCAACATCGACCTGGCCAACGAGCTGACCCGCAACGGCCGCCGCTCCGGTCTGACCTTCGCCCCCGAGGGCGGCTCCGAGCGGATCCGCAAGGTCATCAACAAGATGGTCTCGGAAGAGGACCTGATCCGTACCGTGGCCACCGCGTACGGCAACGGCTGGCGGCAGGTGAAGCTCTACTTCATGTGCGGGCTGCCCACCGAGACCGACGAGGACGTCCTCCAGATCGCCGACATGGCGAAGAAGGTCATCGCCAAGGGCCGCGAGGTCACCGGGCAGAACGACATCCGCTGCACGGTCTCCATCGGCGGGTTCGTGCCCAAGCCGCACACCCCCTTCCAGTGGGCCCCGCAGCTCGGCGTGGAGGAGACCGACGCCCGGCTGGAGAAGCTGCGCGACGCGATCCGCGGCGACAAGAAGTACGGCCGCAACATCGGCTTCCGCTACCACGACGGCAAGCCCGGCATCATCGAGGGCCTGCTCTCCCGCGGCGACCGCCGGGTGTCGGCCGTCATCCGGGCCGTCTACGAGGACGGCGGCCGGTTCGACGGCTGGCGCGAGCACTTCAGCTACGACCGCTGGCTGCGCGCCGCCGAGGCCGAGCTGCCCGCCTTCGGCGTCGACCTGTCCTGGTACACCACCCGCGAGCGCACCGCCGAGGAGGTCCTGCCCTGGGACCACCTGGACTCCGGTCTCGACAAGGACTGGCTGTGGGAGGACTGGCAGGACGCCCTGGACGAGACCGAGGTCGACGACTGCCGCTGGACGCCGTGCTTCGACTGCGGTGTCTGCCCGCAGATGGACACCCACATCCAGGTCGGCCCGACGGGGCAGAAGCTGCTGCCGCTGTCGGTCGTGAAGTGACGGTCGGCGCCGCCGCGAGGTAGCGCGACACGGCCCGTGGCCCCGCACGCAGGACGCGTGCGGGGCCACGGGTTTTTTCTCGGGGGGCGAGAGCCTTCGGTTACGAGCCGTTGATCACGTACTGCGATCCGGGCTCGATGAGGACGCTGCCGTTGGCGGAGTTGGTGATGGTGACGTGGGACAGATTGGCGCTGCCCCGCGCGCCGCCCTGGGCGCGGATCCCGGCGCCGTTGTTGGACTTGTCGATGGTGACGTTGCTGATGGTGACGCCCGGCATGGCGCCGCCGCCGTTCTTGAACTGGATCCCGTCGTAGGTGGAGTCGGCGATGTCGGTGTCCCGGATGGTGACGCCGGTGATGTCACTGGTGGAGGCGAACAGGGTGATGGCCCCGAACTTCTGCGCCTCGCCCCAGAAGACGCCGCCGCCGCGCTGGATGCCGTTGTTGGCGATCAGCGTCTGGCCGGAGAACGGCAGCGGGTCGTGGTCGGTGGCCAGCATGATCGCCGGGTAGTTCATCGTGTCGTAGACGAGGTTGTTCTCGATGGTGTTGCCGTAACCGCCGTAGATCGCCAGGCCGTTGGCGCGCCAGGGCAACTGGATGGTGTTGTTCACGAAGTGGTTGTCGTGCGCGATGTCGACGGACTGGTCCTTGACGTACTTGTTGGCCCAGACCGCGAGCGAGTCGTCGCCCGTGGTGCGGAAGGAGGAGTTGAAGACCTTCGAATTACGGGTGCCGTTGGTGAAGTTGATGCCGTCGGCGTAGGTGTCGCGGATGCGCATCCCGCTGAATTCGAGGCCGTCCGCCGGTCCCCACAGGGCGGGGATGTTGTCGTAGTCGCGGCCGACCCAGACACCGACGTTGGCGTGCTCGATCCACACGTTGCTGATCTTGGTGTTCTTGCCGAACCGGCCGTTGAGGCCCACGCCGCCCTCGGCGTTGCCGTCACCGCCGCGGATCCGGCCGGAGCCGAAGATCGCGATGTCGGAGATCTGCGTGTTGTTGTCGATGTCGAAGCCGAAGTTGCCCTCGTGCGGGTGGTTGATGCTGCCCACGGCGTCCTGCGGCTGGATCAGCGAGTAGAGCTGCGAGTACCACATGCCCGCGCCGCGGATCGTGACGTTGCTGATGCCGACCTGGTTGTACTGGCCGCGGTGCAGCGGGTCCTCGGTGAGGATCTTCTTCTCCTGGCGCCACTGGCCCGCCGGGATCCACACGCAGTTGATGAGGCCGTTCTGGTTGGCGGTCACGGCCCGCTGGATCGCGGCGGTGTCCTCGATCCCGTCGTCCGGGATCGCGCCGTACTCGGTGATCGACGTGCACTCGGCGGGCTTGGCCTTCGGCGGCGCCACCTGCTCCAGGTCGATCAGGTCGATGACGTAGAACGACGCCGTGTCGGTCGCGTCCCGCTGGAGGCGGAATTTGGTGCCCACCGGATACGTCGTCGACAGCAGCGCGTTGGACTCGTCGAACAGCCGACGGGCGTCCGCCTGCGGCGAGTTGGTCAGCGCCTCGGGGCCGTCGGTGTTGCCGTACAGCCAACTGTGCTTCGAGGACAGGGTGATCTTCCGGTTGAACGTGTTGTTGATGTAGAGGCTGATCGTGGCCTCGATGCCGCCGCCGTTCGCGGCGTCGGGGATCGAGTTGCGCACCACGATCGAGTTGGTCGGGTTGGTGGAGGTGAACTCCACGAACTGACCGGTGGTGTTCAGCCGTACCGACTTGCGGCCCGAGGACTCGGTCGCGAAGTTGGTGTGGCCGAAGGTGCGCAGCGGGTCGGTCTCCAGGAGCGTGCCCTGGTAGGTGGCGGCCTCGGCCTCGTACTCGGTGTACGGGACGGCGGCGCCGCGCCCGACCACGATCGAGCGGGAGAAGGTGTTGTTGGTCTCGTTGGTCTCGGCGACGACGTTGGTGGCGTCCGCGGTCGCGACGAGGGTGGCGCCGCCGCTGGTCGCGGTCCAGGTGCCGGTGACGTTCACGGTGACGGTCGCGCCCGCGGCGATCGCCGGGGTGCTGGTGTCGAGCGTGGTGCCGCCCACGGTGAGGCGGGTGACGGTGGCGACGCCCGTCGAGGTGGTGCCGCGGTTGTGCACCGAGACGGTGAAGGAGACGGCCGCGCCGACCGCGGGGCTGGCCGGGTTGGAGGTGATGCCGAGCACTTCGAGGTCGGGGCCCGGCGCCTGCGCGACGACCAGCTTCGTCGGTGAGGCGAGGCTGTTGTTGTCCTTGCTCTGCTCGATGACGGTGCCATTGGGGTCGACCACGGCCGAGACGGTGTAGCTGCCCACCGCCCGCTTGCCGACGGCGACCTGGACGGTGGCGGACGCACCGGCGGCGAGGGCGGCCACCGGGGCGCTGCCCGCGACGACACCGCCGACGCTGACATTGACGGTGGTCGCGGGCGACGCGGCGCTGCCGATGTTCTTCACGGTGGCGCTGACGTTCACGGTGTCGGTCTCGACCGGGGCGGTCGGGGTCCACGACAGCGCGGTGACGGTCAGGTCGGGGTTGGGCGCGGGTACGCCGATGACCTGCACCTCGGCGACCTGGCCGCCCGGGGCGCCGGAGTTGGAGAAGAACCCGAGCTGGAGGTCGGCGGCCCGGCCGGTGACCGGGATGGTCACGGTGTTCTGGTTGCTCGACGGGCTGAAGGCGTAGTCGGCCCTGGCCTTCAGCGAGGTGAAGCCGGTCGCGCTCTGGCCGCGCCCGAGCACCTGGATGTTCTGCGTGCGCGGACCCCACGCGGCGTCGGGGTTGAGCTTGACGACGACGGAGGTGATGTCGGCGTCGGAGCCGAGCTTGACCGTCAGCGTCGACGGGAAGCCGTTGGACTCCCAGTAGCTGCCGACCTGGCCGTCGTTGGCGTTGGACGCGACGAAGGACTGGGCCGTCGAGGACGCCTCGATCGGCTTGCCGCGCGCCAGGTCCTTGCCCGTGCCGTCACCGGGGCCGGGATCGCCGGGGCCGGGGCCGCCGGGGTCGGTGACCGTCGTGCCGTGGATCTCCAGCTCGGATATCTGCGCGGCCGGCCACGCGGTGTTGGCGGTGATGTTCAGCCGTACGTAGCGGACCGTCGCGGCGCTGAAGTCGACCGTCACGGTGTTGGCGGAAGCCGGGTTGAAGGTGCGGCCCTGCGCGGCGGACAGCGTGCTGAAGGCGGCGCCGTCGGTGCTGCCCTGCACCGCGATGGTCTCGGTGCGCGCCTCCCAGCCGGCCGGCAGCTTGAGCACCACCTGGTCGACGGCGGCACCGCTGCCGCCGAGGTCGATCTGCACCCACTGCGGGAAGGTGTTGTTCGGTCCTTCCCAGTAC
The DNA here is from genome assembly GCF_044741185.1 of Streptomyces sp. NPDC088197. Lineage (NCBI taxonomy): Bacteria > Bacillati > Actinomycetota > Actinomycetes > Kitasatosporales > Streptomycetaceae > Streptomyces > Streptomyces sp. NPDC088197. The sequence continues at coordinate 627,820 of NZ_JBIUSD010000003.1, read as the reverse complement.
GTGCCCTGGTTGCCGTCGGTGACCGCGGAGGCGGGGTATCCGCCCACCGCGCCGCTCGACGAAGCGGCCTTCCCCGAGGCGAGGTTGGGCCGGTCGGCCGCGGCGGCGGCCCCGGACAGTGGCAGGAGCCCGATGGCGATCAGACCGGCGGTGACCAGGCCGGTGATCAGCCGACGGCTGAGCTGTTTCCGTTTCATGTGTCCTCTGTTCAGTCGGAACGAGAGAGCGCGGACGACGCGCGGGACGCGCGGGGTTCGCAGGACGCGAGGCGGCTCCTGCCGTGAAGTTGCATACAGATGTGAAGAATTGAGAGAGCATTGACCAGCTTTTTGCGAGTCACATGTTGCGATCGTGTCACCGGCTTGTCAACGGTTTACGCACGTCATTCGATTTGTTGACAAGACCCGCGCATCCCCAACACATGCGCGCCGCCGACGACTTGACGGGGCGGGACCTGCGCAAGGTCCCTGGCCCGCGCCGTGGCGGAGCGTTTTCGCGCGGTGCCGCGAGCCGCGCTTCGAGGCGTGCGTGGAGCCGTACTCGCAGGAGTGCTCGCCGGAGCACGTCGAGCCGCGCCCCGGCCCGTGTGCGCGGCCGTGCCACGCGGCCGTGTCATGCGGCCGTGTCATGCGCCCGGCCGCCGCCGCGCGACGTCTCCGGGCGGTATCCGCCGGGTGCCGATCCGGCTGCGGACACCGCGCGGTACGCCAACCCGCCAAGCCCTGCGGGTAGGTTCACCGCATGGCTCTGGAACACCCGCGGGGGAGCGGCGACGGCTGCCTGACCGTCGCCATACGTATGCCGGTCCGTCTCGTCGCCTTCGCCGTCGTGCTGCCGCTGCGCCTGCTCTGGGACGCGCTCGCGACGGCCGGGCGCGCGACCTCGGCCGGACTGCGCTGGACATGGCGCCGCCTGCTGCTCCCGCCGCTGCGGGTCCTCGGCGCCGCGCTCGCTTGGGCGGTGCGCACCCTGGTGGTGATCCCGGCCGCCTTCCTGACCCGCTACCTGGTCGTCGTCCCGCTCGTCACCCTGTGGCGGTACGTGCTCGTGCCGCTGGGCCACGCCGCCGCCTGGACACTGCGGATGCTCGGCGCCGGCACGGGACTGCTCGCGCACTGGCTGCTCGTCGTCCCCCTGACCGCCCTCTACGCGTACGTCCTCGCGCCCGTCGGCCGCGCCGTCCGCTGGACGCTGCTGACCCTCGGCGCGGGCCTGGGCGCGGGCGCCTCCTGGCTCGGCCACTACCTCCTGGCCGTGCCCGCCCGCTGGCTCTGGCACTCCCTGCTGGTGCCCGTCGCCCTCGCACTCGCCGCGGCCGTCGTCTTCTTCGTGCGGTACGCGCTGGTGTGGCCGCTGGCGGCGCTGTGGCGGTACGTGCTCACGCCCGTCGGCCGCGGCCTCGCGTGGACGCTGCGGATGACGTGGCTCGGCCTGCTCTGGCTGGTCAGAACCCTTGTCGTGCTGCCGGTCGGCTTCGTGTGGCGGCGCGTCGTCGTCCCCGTCGCACGCGAGATCGGCGCGGCGCTCGGCCACGCCTGGCGGGTGACCGGCTATGTCTCGCGCGCCGTCGGCCGCGGCATCGCGTGGCTGGCTCGCGTGCTGATCGCGGTCCCCGCCGCCTGGGTCTGGAGCCGGACCGGCGCTCCCGTACTGCGCGCGGTACGGGCCGCGGGCCGCTGGTACCGGCACGCGGTCTGGCAGCCGGTCAAGGACGCGGTCGCCGACGCCCGCCGCTCGCTGCGCGAGTTGCGCGCCGAGACCCGCAGGGCGCTCTTCGGAGATCCGGTCGGCGCCGCCGAGCGGCGGCTGCCGCCGCGGCGGGCCGGGTACGAGCCGGGGGCGTTCGGCCCGGCACCGGCGACGGACGCGGCCGACGTATCAGAGGCGCCCGATCCCGCCGACGCGCTGGTGGCAAGCGCGCACGCCACGCGAGCGCTGCCCCGGCCGGCGGCCCGCCACCGTAAGCAGCCCGGCCCCGACCTCGCCAAGCGGCGTCCGCCGACCCACCGCTGAGCGGGGGACCGGCACCGGTTCAGGGCGTTCCCCCGAGACTGTCGACCCCGGGTTGTCCACAGGGCGGGGGTCACCCGTCAACAGCAACGCGCGACGCGGCGTAACCTTGTAAAAGACAAGCGGGCCCGGTGACGGGCTCCCGGGACACGAGTACGCACGAGGGACTGAACGACACTGGGCAAGCGACAGCCCGAAGGTCCGCCGCCCGCACCGGCGGTGCAGCGCATTCGACTGCGCTACACCAAGCGTGGCCGCCTCCGGTTCACCAGCCACCGCGACTTCCAGCGCGCCTTCGAGCGGGCCCTGCGCCGCGCCGAGGTGCCGATGGCGTACTCGGCGGGCTTCACCCCGCACCCCAAGGTGTCGTACGCCAACGCCGCACCCACCGGCGTCGGCAGCGAGGCGGAGTATCTGGAGATCGCCCTCGCGCGCAGCGTCGACCCGGAGAAGCTGCGGCTGCTGCTCGACGAGTCGCTGCCCGCGGGACTCGACGTCATCGAGGCGGTCGAGGCCCGGACCTCGGGACTCGCCGAACGCCTCGAGGCGTCCGTCTGGCAGGTCAGGCTCGACGGTGTCGACCCGGCCGAGGCACGACAGGCCGTCGCGGCGTTCCTCGCCGCGGAGACCGTGGAAGTACAGCGCAAGACGAAGAACGGCATCCGCACGTTCGACACCCGCGGCGCCGTCACGCGCCTGGAAGTCGTGGACGACACGCCGGACAACGGCGCCGGGCACGACGCGGACATGTCCGAACAGGGTGCCGATAGGCCGCAGGACCGCGCCTGTGCGATACTGCGGCTGGTTGTACGGCACCTGACACCTGCCGTACGGCCCGACGACGTACTGTCCGGCCTCCATGCGACGGCCGACCTCGCGCCGCCGGTCCCCGCAGCGGTGACCAGGCTGGCGCAGGGGCCGCTCGACGAGGAGTCCGGCACGGTCACCGACCCGCTCGCGCATGATCGCGACGCTGTGACGGTACCTGCCGGGTCCGCGTAGCCACGTCGTCACGCGTCGCCGACGCACCAGGGAGCCACCCGGGTCCGGCGCCGCAGACCACATGAGACTTTCGTCGACCCGCCGACGCGGTGCCGACGAGCGACACAGCAGCTCCCGTGCGGCGCCCGCGCCCCCGGACAGCGGCACCGCGACCAAGCGGCCCGCCGCACCGGACATGGACGCGGCGCCCGGGAGCTCGACGGGAGCATTGCCCGAATGCACGACCAGACCGACTCCAACGAACCCACCCCCACATCCGAGCCCGCCGCCGAGGCCGCGCCGCCGCGCCGCCGCCGGGCCGCCTCCCGCCCCGCGGGCCCCCCGACCGACGCCGCCGGCGGCTCCGCCCCCGCCGAGCCCGCGGCCCAGCCCCCGGCTCCGGCCTCCGACGACGCCTCCGCGTCCGAGGCAGCCGCCCCGCCGCGTGCCCGCCGTCGCGCCACGCGCAAGGTCGCCGCTCCGGCCGTGACCGCCGGTGACGAGGCCGCCTCCGACGGTGCCACGGCCGCCCCCATGAGTTCCGAGACCGCCGAGAGCCTGGCTCCGGCCTCCGACGACGCCTCCGCGTCCGAGGCGGCCGCCCCGCCGCGTGCCCGCCGTCGCGCCACCCGCAAGGTGGCCGCCCCGGCCGCGTCCACCGCCGACGAGACCGCTGCGGGCGATGCCCCTGACGGCGGTACGGACACCGCCGCGGCGTCCGGCCCCGCCGCTGACGACACCGCCGCCTCCGACGAGGCCCCCGCCGCGCCGCCGCGCGCTCGCCGCCGGGCCACGCGCAAGGTGGCGGCCCCGGCCGCCTCGACGGCGGACGAGCCCGCCTCGGGCGATGCCCCTGACGGCGGTACGCCCGCCCCGGTGACCGCCGAGCCCGCCGCCGAGGCCCCCGCTGGGGACGCGGCCCCGCCGCGCGCCCGCCGTCGCGCCACGCGCAAGGTGGCGGCCCCGGCCGCCTCCACCGCCGACGAGACCGCTGCGGGCGATGCCCCTGACGGCGGTACGCCCGCCGCGGTGACCGCCGAGCCCGCCGCCGAGGCCCCCGCCGCCGCCGAGGCCCCCGCTGGGGACGCGGCCCCGCCGCGTGCCCGCCGCCGTGCCACGCGCAAGGTGGCCGCGCCCGCCGAGGCGCCCGCCGCCGACGGCACCGCGGGCGAGATCGCCGAGGCCCCCGCACCCGCGGCGCCCGTGGCGCCGCCCGCCCCGGCCGCCGAGCCGGAGCCGCGCGCCCGGCGGTCGCGCAAGCGCACGGCCGGAGCCCCTGCGGCGACGTTCTCCGCGGGCGACGGCTCCCGGCGGCTGAAGCCGGGCGCGCTGGCACCGCGGGACGAGGCCGAGGCCGAGAGCGACACCGTCACCGCCAGTGCGCACGACACGCCGGAAGAGCGCTTCGAGTACACCGGGAAGGCGCTCCAGGACGGCGACGAGTGGAACGTCGAGGTCGACGACGCGTACGAGATCCGCGGCTACGGCCAGACGGTCGAGGAGGCGAACGCCAACGCGGTGGCCGCCCTCGCCGAGGCGTTCGGCATCCCCGTCGCGTCCATCACCCTTGAGGTCAGGACCGAGGAGCGCCCGGCGCGCGGACGCCGCAGGGCGTCGCGTCCGCCGACGGCCGTCTTCCAGCCGCCGGTCTTCCAGGCGCCCACGGCCGAGCCCGTGGCGGCCGGCGCCGTCGCGGAGGAGCCCGCCGTCGCCGACGAGGACGAGACCGAGGAGCGGGACAGCGGCCCGCGCCGCCGCCGCCGTCGCCGTGGCGGCTCCGCCGCGGAGCCGGTGACCGCCGAGGCGGCCACCGCCGTGGACGTGGACGAGGCCGACACCGACGCGGACGACGAGCAGGACAACGACGCGGACGCCGACGGCGAGCACGACGGCGATGACCGCCCGTCCCGCCGTCGCCGCCGCGGCGGACGCCGCCGTCGCCGGGGCGAGTCCAGCGAGCACGAGGACACCGCGTCCTCCGACGACGAGGACGAGTCGTCCGAGGGCGACGACGAGGAGGACTCCGCCGACGAGTCGGCGCACGACGACGACCACGGCTCGGGTTCCAGCACCAGCCGTCGCCGCAGGCGCCGTCGCCGTCGCGGTTCCGACTCCGGCGCCGACGACTCCGCCAACGGCGGCGACGACCCGGAGCGCACGGTCGTCAAGGTCCGCGAGCCGCGCCAGAAGTCGGAGTCCGGTGGCGGCACCGGCGCCGACGAGGTGCAGTCCATCAAGGGCTCCACGCGCCTGGAGGCCAAGAAGCAGCGCCGCCGGGAGGGCCGCGAGCAGGGCCGCCGCCGCGTGCCGATCATCACCGAGGCGGAGTTCCTGGCGCGCCGCGAGGCCGTCGAGCGCGTCATGGTGGTCCGGCAGAACGGCGAGCGCACCCAGATCGGCGTGCTGGAGGACAACGTCCTCGTCGAGCACTACGTCAACAAGGAGCAGGCCACCAGCTACGTCGGCAACGTCTACCTGGGCAAGGTGCAGAACGTGCTGCCGTCCATGGAGGCCGCGTTCGTCGACATCGGCAAGGGCCGCAACGCCGTCCTGTACGCGGGCGAGGTCAACTTCGAGGCGCTCGGCATGGGCAACGGCCCGCGCCGTATCGAGTCCGCCCTCAAGTCCGGCCAGCCGGTCCTCGTCCAGGTGACGAAGGACCCGATCGGCCACAAGGGCGCCCGCCTGACCAGCCAGGTCTCGCTGCCCGGCCGCTACCTGGTGTACGTGCCCGAGGGCTCGATGACCGGCATCAGCCGCAAGCTCCCCGACACCGAGCGGGCCCGGCTGAAGACCATCCTCAAGAAGATCGTCCCCGAGGACGCGGGCGTCATCGTCCGCACCGCCGCGGAGGGCGCCAGCGAGGACGAGCTGCGCCGCGACGTCGAACGCCTCCAGGCACAGTGGGAGGACATCCAGAAGAAGGCCAAGAGCGGCAACGCGCCGACGCTGCTCTACGGCGAGCCGGACATGACCGTCCGCGTCGTCCGCGACATCTTCAACGAGGACTTCTCGAAGGTCATCGTCAGCGGTGACGAGGCGTGGAGCACGATCCACGAGTACGTCACCCACGTCGCGCCCGACCTGGCGGACCGGCTGTCGCGCTGGACCTCGGAGATCGACGTCTTCGCGACGTACCGCATCGACGAGCAGCTTCTGAAGGCGCTGGACCGCAAGGTGTGGCTGCCGTCCGGCGGTTCGCTGGTGATCGACAAGACCGAGGCGATGGTCGTGGTCGACGTCAACACCGGCAAGTTCACCGGGCAGGGCGGCAACCTGGAGGAGACCGTCACCCGCAACAACCTGGAGGCGGCCGAGGAGATCGTCCGCCAGCTCAGGCTGCGGGACCTCGGCGGCATCGTCGTCATCGACTTCATCGACATGGTCCTGGAGTCCAACCGCGACCTGGTCATGCGGCGGCTGCTGGAGTGCCTGGGCCGGGACCGGACCAAGCACCAGGTGGCCGAGGTCACCTCGCTCGGCCTGGTGCAGATGACCCGCAAGCGGGTCGGCCAGGGCCTGCTGGAGTCCTTCTCCGAGACCTGCGTGCACTGCAACGGGCGCGGCGTCATCGTCCACATGGACCAGGCGACCACCACCGGCGGTGGCGGCGGCAAGCGCAAGCGGCGCGGCAAGTCCGGCAACGGCGGCGCGGCGGGCGACGGTCACGACCACGAGCACGAGAACGAGCACGTGCTGGAGTCGGACGAGGGCGACTCGGTCGACTCGGCCGACGAACTGCCCGAGCTGGAGCCGATCGAGGTCGGCGAGGCCGAGTTGGTGCCGACCGTCGGCGACCCCGAGGAGGAATGGTTCGGCACCGCGGCCGAGGCCGAGGCCGCTGCCCACGGCAGCCGTGGCCGCTCCCGGCGGCGAGGTGCCCGTAAGGCCACCTCGCCCGCGGGCGCACCGCCCGCGGCCGACCACGAGCCGGAACCGGCCGTCGTGGTCGTCCCGGTCAGCGAGCCCGTCATCGAGCAGGCGCCGGCCGTCGAGCCCGAGGTCTCCACGGAGCCCCCGGCCCGCGCCCGTCGTCGCGCCACCCGCAAGGTGACGGCTCCCGCCGGGTCTCCCGCGGTCTCCGAGGACGCCGCCGTCGTGGTCGTCCCCGCCGAGGCCCCCACGGCCCCGGTCGAGGCCGCGCCCGAGCCCGAGGTCTCCACGGAGCCCCCGGCGCGCGCCCGTCGTCGTGCCACGCGCAAGGTGACGGCTCCCGCCGGGTCGCCGTCGGGCGCCGACGACGCGGCCGTCGTGGTCGTCCCGGCCGAGGCGCCGGCCGCCGATGCCGCTGACGCGGAGCCCAAGAAGCGGGCGCCGCGCAAGGCCGCCACGAAGAAGGCTGCCGCCAAGAAGACGGCGACGAAGAAGGCCGCGGCCAAGAAGACGACCACGAAGAAGGCTGCCGCCAAGAAGTCGGCCGCGCCCTCCGAGTAGTCCGGCCCCGCGTGGCCCGCGCCCTGCCCCGGGCGCGGGCCACGCGCGTCCACCCTGCGGGTGGGCTGTGCCCCGCCGGGGGCGCGGGGAACTGCGCGCTCGGCCACCGGCGGTGGCGCGGCCCAGGAACCGGCAGCAGCGGGGCAGATGCGGTGGTCTTCGGGCTGACAGCCCGGTGGGGGCCGGCCGCGCAGTTCCCCGCGCCCCTAAAAACATGCCCTTGCGCGATGGCAGCGCACTTTGCCGGTGCCGTGACGGGGCGCGCGACCGTTCACGGGTGCGGGAGGGCGGATTTGACCGGGCCGGAGGCCCTCCGTAGTCTTGACCTTCGGCGTTTGTGCGCCCACTTCTGAGCAAATCCCTCCCGGTCCGCCGGGAGAGGCCCCCCGCGCACCATCGGGACGGCTGGCATCAGGGGTCCGATTTCAAGAGCGAGAGAGTGAGATCCGCGTGTACGCAATTGTGCGTAGCGGTGGTCGTCAGCACAAGGTGGCTGTCGGCGACATCGTTGAGGTTGACAAGATTCCCACGGGCAAGGTGGGCGACGCGATCGAGCTCTCGACGCTGCTCGTCGTCGACGGCGACGCCGTCACCAGCGACCCGTGGGTGCTGGCCGGTGTCAAGGTCGAGGCCGAAATCGTGGACCACCACAAGGGCCAGAAGATCGACATCCTGCGCTACAAGAACAAGACCGGCTACCGCCGTCGCCAGGGTCACCGCCAGCAGTACACGGCGCTGAAGATCACCGGCATCCCCACGGCTGCGAAGTAAGGGACTGAGGAGAGATGGCACACAAGAAGGGCGCATCGTCCACTCGGAACGGTCGCGACTCCAACGCTCAGCGGCTCGGCGTCAAGCGCTTCGGCGGCCAGGTCGTCAACGCCGGTGAGATCATCGTCCGCCAGCGCGGCACGCACTTCCACCCCGGCTCCGGCGTCGGCATCGGCAAGGACGACACGCTGTTCGCCCTCTCCGCCGGTGCGGTCGAGTTCGGCACCAAGCGTGGGCGTCGTGTAGTGAACATCGTTCCGGCCGCCTGATCCAGGCACCGTAGAGCGACACAGTTTCACCTCCGAGGGCGGACCTCGCTTCCCGACCAGGGAAGCGGGGCCGCCCTCGGCGTGTTACGTCTTGGAACGCGTGAAAGCGCGCGTACCGCACCACCCCGTGCACATCCGCACCACCCCGTACGTATCTGGAGGAATGCCATGACCACCTTCGTGGACCGCGTCGAGCTGCATGTCGCCGCGGGTAACGGAGGCCACGGCTGCGCCTCCGTTCACCGGGAGAAGTTCAAGCCGCTGGGCGGCCCCGACGGCGGGAACGGCGGCCGGGGCGGCGACGTGATCCTCGTCGTCGACCAGGACGTCACGACGCTGCTCGACTACCACCACAGCCCGCACCGCAAGGCGACCAACGGCAAGCCCGGCGAGGGCGGCAACCGGTCGGGCAAGGAGGGTACGGACCTGGTGCTGCCGGTGCCCGACGGCACGGTCGTGCAGGACAAGGACGGCAATGTGCTGGCCGACCTCGTCGGCCAGGGCACCACCTTCATCGCGGGCCAGGGCGGTCGCGGCGGCCTCGGCAACGCGGCGCTGGCCTCGGCCCGCCGCAAGGCGCCCGGCTTCGCGCTGCTCGGCGAGCCCGGTGTGGCGCGGGACATCGTCCTGGAACTGAAGACGGTCGCGGACGTGGCGCTGGTCGGCTACCCGAGCGCGGGCAAGTCCTCGCTGATCTCGGTGCTGTCGGCCGCCAAGCCGAAGATCGCCGACTACCCGTTCACCACGCTGGTGCCCAACCTCGGTGTGGTGACGGCCGGTTCGACCGTCTACACGATCGCGGACGTACCGGGTCTGATCCCCGGCGCCAGCCAGGGCAAGGGCCTCGGCCTGGAGTTCCTGCGGCACGTCGAGCGCTGCTCGGTGCTCGTGCACGTGCTGGACACCGCGACGCTGGAGTCCGACCGCGACCCCGCCAGCGACCTCGACATCATCGAGGAGGAACTGCGGGCGTACGGCGGCGGGTTGGAGGACCGGCCGCGGCTGATCGTGCTCAACAAGATCGACGTGCCCGACGGGCGCGACCTCGCCGAGATCATCAGGCCGGAGCTGGAGAGCCGCGGCTACCAGGTCTTCGAGGTGTCGGCCGTCTCCCACGAGGGGCTGCGCGAGCTGTCGTTCGCCCTGGCGAAGATCGTCGCCGAGACGCGGGCCGCCAAGCCGGTGGAGGAGTCCACCCGCGTCGTCATCCGCCCGCAGGCCGTCGACGACGCCGGGTTCACCGTCACCCACGACGGCGAGAGCCTGTACCGCGTGCACGGCGAGAAGCCCGAACGCTGGGTCCGCCAGACCGACTTCTCCAACGACGAGGCCGTCGGCTACCTCGCCGACCGCCTCAACCGCCTCGGCGTCGAGGACGCCCTCCTCAAGGCCGGCGCCAACGCCGGCGACGCCGTCGCCATCGGCCCCGACGAGGACGCCGTCGTCTTCGACTGGGAGCCCAGCATGGCCGCAGGCGCCGAAATGCTCGGCCGCCGCGGCGAGGACCACCGTTTCGACGCCCCCCGCGCCGCCGTCACCCGCCGCCGCGACAAGCAGGCCGAGCGCGACGACGCCGAAGAGGAGTACCACGGCTTCGACCCGTTCAAGTAAACGCGCGACCGGCCCCCTGGGAAGGGGGCCGGTCGGGGTGGGTCAGGCGTCCGCGTGGGCCGGGGAGGGGCGGTTCGGGTCGGGCTCGGCGAGCGCGGACGGCGGGGTGAGAATCCGGCGGCTCAGCAGGTAGGTGAAGGGGATGGCGGCTGCCGCGGCGGCCAGCGGGGCGATCTTGTCGTTCATGCCCGCCCACTCCACGAGGGCGTAGACGCCGACGCTCGTGACCACGTAATTGGTCAGGTTGGTCAGCGGGAAGAGCAGGAACTTCCGCCAGGTGGGCCGCGTCCGGTACGTGAAGTACGTGTTCAGGAAGAACGACCCGATCATGCTGAGCACGAACGCCAGGGTGTACGCGGCGAAGTACGGCATCCACGGGTGCAGGGCCAGGTAGAAGCCGTAGAAGGTGGCGGTGTTGACCCCGCCCACGAGGGCGAACCGCACGATCTGGAGCAGTTGCGGTGAGCGGGTGCCGGCCAGGCTCAACGGATCTCCATCCGGGGCAGCGACGCGCTCGTCGGTGCGGCGCCGGCCTGCCGTGCCACCCCGAAGGCCCGCGGCGCGTTCGTCTCCTTGACCAGGAAGTGCGGCCGTCGCTTGGTCTCGTAGTAGATGCGCCCAATGTACTCGCCTATCAACCCCAGCATCAGCATCTGGAGCCCGCCCAGACCGACGACGGCGACGAGCAGCGTCACATAACCGGGCGCGTCGGGCCCCTTGATCATCGCCATGACGGTGACGACCACGGCATACGCCGCCGCGACGGCACTGAGCGCCATTCCCAGATAGATGGCCAGCCGCAACGGCCGGTTGTTGAACGAGATCAGCCCGTCCATGCCGTAATTGATGAGCGCGCCGAAGTGCCACTTCGTCTCGCCCGCCTCCCGCGCGGCATTGCGGTAGTCGAAGGTGACGGTGTCGAAGCCGATCCAGGAGAAAAGGCCCTTGGAGAAGCGGTTGTACTCCGGCATCGCGAGCAGCGCGTCGACCGCGCGCCGCGACAGCAGCCGGAAGTCCCCGACGCCGTCGGTCAGTTCGACGTCCACCCACTTGTTGATCATCCGGTAGTAGAGCCGACTGGCGGCCGTGCGCAGCTTCTTGTCGCCCTCGCGGGTGCGCCGCGCGATCACCTGGTCGTGCCCGGCGCGGTGCAGCTCCAGCATGCGCGCGATCAGCTCCGGCGGGTGCTGGAGGTCGGCGTCCATCACGACCACCGCGTCCCCGGTCGTCTCCTTGAGCCCGGCCAGGATGCCCGCCTCCTTGCCGAAGTTCCGGCTGAAGGACACGTATCGGGTGCTCGCCTCGCGGTTCTCGGCCAGGGCCCGCAGCCGCTCCAGGGTCCGGTCGGAGCTGCCGTCGTCGACATAGCACAGCTCGTAATCGACGGAGAGCGCCGTGAGGGTCTCCCGGATGCGTACGTCGAAGAGCTCGATCACGGCTTCTTCGTTGTAGCAGGGAACTACGATCGACAGTCGCATGAGATCACTTTCGGCGCCGTACGCGGATGCAGGGCGGATGCGGTGCGGATTCAGGGCGAGCGCTGGGTAAGTGCTGAGTGAGTGCTGAGTGAGTGCTGGGCGAGTGCGGTCCCGGCGGACGGATCCGCACGTGATCCCGCACGCTCTGCGTCAGCGTAGGACGGCCCGTGGCCCTGCTTTGGGCGCCGAACAAGGCGTCGGAGAAAGTTACGCGAAGCGCCCTTGCGGCTCAATGAAGAATTCACCCAACGATGGGCAACCGAATTCCTGATTCCGCATTACGTGTAACGTCGCACGCGGCCGGAGTTCCGGACAGGTATACCGCACGCGGCCCCTTGGAGAACGCAAGGCATACTTGAGGTATCGGCCCGGACCACCGTACGGGCCGTCGTCGTACGTCAACGGCCCGCGTCGCGGCGGGCCCCGCAATCGATGAGGAGCCGCCCGCCGTGCGTAATCCCGAGGCACCCCGACTGCTGGGGGTCTACCGACGAGCAGTACCGGAGAGCGCCCGACGGAAGATCGCCTCCCGCGTCGACTCGGACTTGCGCAAGCAGGTGAAGCTGCGCATCGCGGGCGCGACCGCCGCCGCCGAGCGGGCCAGGGCGGCCAGGGTCGGCAAGCGCCACCAGGCGCTGGTGGACCGTCCGGACCGCACGGTGATCACGATCAACCGCGAGGCGAAGGTCGCGCTGATCGTCCCCGGCGTGACCCCGCTGGCGGCCCGCAGGGCCAACCTCGACGCGGTCCTCGGCTGCCTGTCCGCCGCCGGTCTCGACCACTTCTGCGTACGGGGCCGCTCGCACACCGCCTCGGCCGTGGCCGTCCACGAGAGCGACCGGGAGGCGGTGCTCGCCGCGCTGACCGCGCTGTGCGCCGAGGAGCCCGGCTACGTGACCGCGGTCAAGGGGAACTCCCCGGTGCCCGAGGAGTCGCTGCCGGGCTACGAGCAGCCGTCCTGGCGCCGTCTGGCGGGCGCCGGGGTCTTCCGCCTCACCTGGTACCGCACCGACGAGAGCAAGGGCCTGGCGCTCGGCACCCGCTACGGCTGCGACATCGAGTTCTGGCGCGAGGAGGACGGCGCGCTCGTGGCGCCGCGCCCCGGCAAATTCGCCGAGGCCATCCCCGCCGACGCCAAGACCGTGCAGGCGCCCGAGGCGTTCTTCACCGACCTCGCGCCGCGCGACACCGGCGCGGGCCCGCGCTTCGAGGTCCGTACCCGCGAGCACTTCGCGATCCACACCACCGACGAGATCCGCTTCCCGGTCGATGTCGTCTACACCTGGGTGGACGGCGCGGACCCGGCGTGGCTGCGCCGCCGCGCGGACTTCACCGGCGCGGCGTACCACGACGAGGCGGCCAACGCGGCGCGCTACCTCAGCCGTGACGAACTGCGGTACTCACTGCGCTCGTTGCACATGTACGCGCCGTGGGTCCGGAAGATCTTCCTGGTCACCGACGACCAGACGCCGTCCTGGCTGAAGACCGAGCACCCCGGCATCGAGGTGGTCAGCCACCGGCAGATCTTCCGCTCGCCCGGCTCGCTGCCGACCTTCAACTCGCACGCCATCGAGAGCCAACTGCACCACATCGAGGGCCTGTCGGAGCACTTCCTGTACTTCAACGACGACGTGCTGCTCGGCAACGAGGTGACGCCGCAGGACTTCTTCCTCGCCAACGGCCTGACGAAGTTCTTCCCCTCACCCGCGCTGGTGCCGCTGGGCGAGAAGACGGAGGCCGACCCGCCGGTCGCGGCGGCCGGGAAGAACAACCGGCGGCTGATCGAGGAGCGCTACGGCGCCGTCCTCGTGCAGAAGATGAAGCACATGCCGCACGCCCTGCGGCGCAGCGTCCTGGACGAGATCGAGGACGAGTTCGCCGCCGAGTACCGGCACACCGAGTCCAGCCACTTCCGCAGCATGGACGACATCTCCGTCGCCTCGTCGCTGCACCACTACTACGCCTTCCACACCAGGCGCGCGATCCCGTCCAACGACCTGCCGTACACCTACCTGGACCTGACCCACCCCTGGACCGAGACCCGGCTCGGCCGGCTGCTCGCCAACCGCGACAAGACCGTCTTCTGCATCAACGACACGGTCTCCACGGAGAACGACGCGACCGGCCAGAAGGACCTGATCACCCCGTTCCTCGACGCGTACTTCCCGGTGCCGAGCCCCTTCGAGAAGGAGTAGCCCGGCACCGGGCGGGCTGTCGCCGGCGCCTGCCCCGTTCAGTCCCGCTCGAAGCGGGACTTCACGGGGTAGTAGGCGTTGAGGAAGGCGTACATCACGCGCGCCTGCTCCTCGGCGGGCACCTCGGCGTCGGGCGACTCGCCGATGCAGAAGACATCGTAGTTGCGGGACGCGAGCAGTCGGCCGAGCACCGAGTGGTGGTCGTAGTTGCCGACGTTGACGTAGCTGCACGAGATCCTGCCGGGCGCGCAGCGGCCGGTCAGGTAGCCGTAGTGGTGGTGCAGCGACGACGTGATCGACAGGTCGCTGTTGCCGCGGAAGGGGTTGGCCGCGGTCCTGGCCACCTCCTCCGGGAACCTCTCGCCGATCTCCGCGAGCACGCTGCGGCGCAGCGCGTGCGGCGTGTGCAGGAAGCTCTGCGTGGCGGTCCGTCCGAAGGCGTCCTCCAGCAGTTTGCGGTTGTTCTTGGCCGCTGCGAAGTAGCCCTCGTCCTCGTCCGACGGCTCGGTCGGCGGTACGGCGGTCGGCGACCGGAAGAAGTTCGCCATGCCGTTGCTGAGGAAGAACAGCTCGGGTGTGACCGGGCGGCCCATGAAGACGTCGTCGTTGAGATAAAGGAAGTGCTCGGACAGGCCCTCGATCCGGTGGATCTGGCTCTCGATGGCGTGCGAGTTGAAGGTGGGCAGGCAACTCGGGTCGGCGAAGATGTCCCGGTGGCTCACCACCTTCACATCGGGGCACGACGTGTCGAGCCAGGGCGGCACCTGGTCGTCGGTCACCAGATAGATGTTGCGCACCCAGGGCGCGTACATCTCCAGCGACCGCAGTGAGTAGCGCAGTTCGTCACGGTTGCGGAACCTCACGTCGCCGTTGTCGACGTCCGTGTTCTCCGAGACCGGCAGTCCGCGTCGGCGGCGCGCCTCGTTGCGGCGGTCCTGCCATGCGGTGTCGTCGCCGTCCACCCAGGTGTAGACGACGTCGATGGGCTGGTCGACATCCCACATCAACTGCTTGGTGAACTGCGAGAGCGTCGGGTAGTCCCGCTCGCCCACCCGCAGCTTCGCGGTGGGTTCGAGGGACGGCAACCGGCGCCCAAGCAGCGTCGTCGCCCGTGGGGTGGAACGCCAGCCGTCTTCCTCGTCGACGGACCAGAACTCCACGCTGCAGCCGTACGCGGGCCCGTAGCGCAGGGTACGGCTGCCGGTGACCACCGGCTTGAAGATCCGCAGCCCGGCCACCTCGCCGACGTCCCGCAGCCGTTCCGCCAGCACCGCTCCGGGCGCGGCGCCACGCGGGGAGATCAGCTCGGCGTAGACCGCCTTGCCGTGCAGGGCGGTGGCCAGCGCCTCAAGCACCCGGGGCCGTTCCTCGACCGGTACCGCGAGCCGGTGCTGGACGCCGTCGGCCCGCAGCAGGACGTACGGAATGCCGACGTCCTCAAGGACGGTGGCGCTGATCTCCAGGTTGGTCGCGAGCATTTGGGGCCCGTTGACGTCGTCGCGGACCTCGGCGAGCCGCCCCGCGGAGCGCACCAGCTTGCGGTCCTGCGCCTGGATCATCACCTCCCGGGCCTTCTGCTCGTCGGTGGAATTCGCCAGCGGCGAGACGGGCGCGGCCACGGTGAAGTTGCGCGTGCCGCCCGCCACCACCCGCAGCGCCGCCCGGTCGGCACGTCGTCCCAGGCGCTGCGGGTTGTCGCGCTCGGCCACCAGCCGGGTGAACAACTCCTCCCAGCGGGCGGTGATGTCCTCACCGCTGAAGCGCTCGTAGACGCCCTCGCGCGCCGCCTTGCCGAAGGCGTGCCGAGTCTGCTCGTCACCGATCAGCCGGGCCATCGCCTCGGCCAGCAGGTCGATCTCACCGGGCGGCACCAGCAGCCCGTCCACGTCGTGCCTGATGATCTCGGCCGGGCCGGTGACGATGTCGTAGGCCACTACCGGCACACCGGCGGCGAACATCTCCAGGAGCACCAGCGGGAAGGCTTCGTTGCGCGAGGGCAGGACACAGAGCCCGGCCTTGGCCCACTCCTCGTCCATCTGCTGCGAGCGGCCCACCAGTTCGACCCGCAGTTGCAGGCCGAATCCTTCGACGAGCTGGCGCAGCCGCACTTCCTGGGGGCCGTCGCCGAATATCCGGAGCTTCCAGTCGGGGAAGTCGCCGGAGATCTGGTGGAACGCCTGGATGGCGTGGTTGAGCTGTTTTTCCGGGGTCATGCGGGCGGCCAGCACGATGACCTTGTTCTGGAGGTCGGAGCGCGGGCGGTAGCCGTCGGACACCGCGTTGGGAATGGTGACGAGCTCGGGCGCCGCGTCGCCGAGCGAGTCGGCGAACCAGTCGTTCGTGCGCTCGGTCAGCGACACCAGGGCGTCGATCCGCGGGCCGTACACCAGCAGCGGTTCACCGGCTACGCCGCGCAGTTGGGAAGCGCGGTGCTCTTCGTGCACGGTCACCACACGGGCCGGAGCCAGTTCCGCGGCGGCGGCCATCAGGGCCGGGGAGGTGGTGATCAGCACATCGCAGTCGAGCGCGGGCAGCGCGGCGGTCATCTCGATGTCGGAGAGCTGGTCGAAGGTGTTCTCCCAGACCGGCTTGATCAGTTCGCTGGGCAGCGACTGCAGCGTCCTGCACGCTTCCTCGTCCAGCGTGCTGCGGCGTACCGGACGCCCGTAGGCGCCGGTCCTGTCCACCAGGTAGCGCCGCTTGATCTGCTTCGCCTCCGCGAAGAACGGCTCCAGGCGGGTCTTGAAGACACTCAGCACTTCGACTTCGTGCCGGGCGGAGAGATGGATCGCCTGGGTGTAGGCGGCCATTTCCGTGCCGCCCATCTCGTCGCCCCAGGTGAGCAGAAATGTGATCTTCATGCGTCCTCGTTGGTTCCGATGGCCGCGCAGGCCACCGCAAGGGCACCGGCAGGCGTGAGATAGACGTGCGCACGGGTCAAGGAACCGTCGTCCAGGGCGATGATGCGAAAGGGAGTCCGGAAGACCTGCTTGGGATGACGCACCTGGGTGAGCCGCTTGGCGACCTTCAGCTTGGCGCGCCCCCCGCGCAGTTGGACGTCCCAGGTGCGCTGGACGCCGGGACCGTCGGTCATGGCTCGCAACGGCAGGTCGAAGGTGAAGTTGTCGCCGTCCCAATCGAGCGCCGCCGAGACGGATTTGTTGGCTCCCCGGCGTACGACCTCGGCGGTGTACTCGGTCACCGGGTGCCGTGCGGCCAGCAGTCGGCCGTGCACGGTCACCCGGTCCCAGAGCAGGTCGAATCTGACGAGTTCGGCCTGGTGGGCGGGGGCTGTGACCTTGAGCATGGCGCGGCCGTCCACCGAGCGCACCGGCCGGAAGACCGCGCCGCTGGACTCGGACGGCGACGTCGGAAGCATCGGGCCGTGCACCGCGGCGAACGCCAGGGCGGCCAGGTCGGATCTGGTCTCACGACCGCCCTCGTCCGTGACGACGACACAGAACCGCCAGAGCCCCGCACTGAGCAGCAGCCCGCGCCCCGTGTCGTTCTCACCTTCGGTGTACCGCAGCGGTACCGTCGCGGTGAGCAGCAGGGACGTGTCGGACTCCGGCTCCAGGGCGAGGTCGACACTGACCCGATGGTTGCCGTGGATCAGTTCGAGGCGGGCCGCGGAGGGGTCGGCGGTGTGCCGGGAGACGGGCACCGCGAGGTTCAGCGTGCGGCCGCCGAGCACTGAGAGGTGGACCGGGGTGATCATCGGTCGCGGTCTGATGCCTGTACCGAGCGCGGGCACAGTGTTCATCCGCTCGACCTTGCGGCGGGCTCGTACCGCCAGGGTGCGGGCGCGCTTTACCGCGCCCACCGCGTAGGGCAGGAGCGAATCACTCACGGCGCACGTGTCTCCCATTCTCATTGGTCAGCCAACGCATCCTGTCAAGGATGCCAAACATCAGCAAGTTGGCCGAATGTTGCAATTCCTGACCATGGCTGTTCACCTGCGGGCCAATCGAATGTGTGAAGTGGATCACTGGTTCCGCCGGAGCCGTGTCTCTGCCACCCGCTGTGAGTCGAGGCGGTGGAAATGATCGCACAGCGGGTGAACGCGGCGGGAACGCCGAGTCGATTCCCGGAGTCGTCCGTGCGGTCCCGCTTGCCGTGCGCGCCCTGAGCGGCGGCTCGGTCCGGCAGGTCTTCCCCGTGGTCGCCGTTGGTAGGGTTCGGCCATGACCTGGATGATTACCGGCGGCGCTGGTTATATCGGTTCGCACGTTGTCAGGGCGCTCGTTGCCGATGGACAGCAGGTGGTCGTCGTCGACGATCTGAGCACCGGAGATCCCGAACGCCTGCCGGCCGGTGTGCCGTTGGTGCGCGGCACCGTCCTGGACCGGGCGCTGCTCGACCGGACGCTGAGCGAACACGACGTCCGGGGCATCGTGCACATCGCGGCGAAGAAGCAGGTCGGAGAGTCCGTCGAGCGCCCGCTGTGGTACTACCGGGAGAACGTCGAGGGTCTGCGGACCGTACTCGAGGCCGCCGTCGAGGCGCGGGTGCAGCGGTTCGTCCTGTCGTCTTCCGCGGCCGTATACGGAATGCCCGACGTGGACCTGGTCACCGAGCAGACCCCGTGCGAGCCGATGAGCCCGTACGGCGAGACCAAGTTGGCCGGCGAGTGGCTGGTCACCGCGGTCGGGCGGGCGCACGGGATGGCCACCGCGTCGTTGCGCTACTTCAACGTCGCGGGCGCGGCCGCGCCCGAGCTGGGCGACCCGGGGATCTTCAACCTGGTGCCGATGGTCTTCGACCGGCTCTCCCGCGGCCGGACTCCGCTGATCTTCGGCGACGACTACCCGACGCCGGACGGCACCTGCATCCGCGACTACATCCACGTCGAGGACATCGCGTCCGCGCACGTCGCCGCCGCCCGCCGGCTCACCGAGGACTCGAAGGCGGCCCTGGTGCTGAACATCGGCCGGGGCGAGGGCGTCTCCGTGGCCGAGATGGTCGGCATCATCCAGGAGATCTCGGGTCACACCGGGATCGCCCCGGAGGTCACCGCGCGTCGGCCCGGCGACCCGGCCAGGGTCGTGGCGTCCGCCGACGCGATCGGCAGGGAACTGGGCTGGAAGGCCGTCTACGACGTGCGCGAGATGGTGGCCTCGGCCTGGGCGGGCTGGCAGTTGCGACACCCGGAGTAACCGGGGCGCGCCATTCCGATTCGGGGAGTCGGACTCACTCACGGTGAGTCCGGCTTCCCTTTTTCATGCGGCTGACCAGCCGGTTCCGCAGGTCAATGCATTCCGGCCTTTTCGGCTTTTGCTTCCGGTACTTGCCTGACCCGGACATGTGATGACGGTCACATCAAAGCGAAGAAACCCCGGCTCGAAATTGTCCCTCTTGTGCAGCGGGTGGTCGAAATGATCACACGAGAGGTGAACGGAGCCGGAACGTTGGACCGAATGCTGGAACAAGCAAGCAGGGGTCCCGGACGCCGGGTCGTGGTGGGTTCGATGGCGGGCGCACTCGCGGCGGCCACGGTCGCGGGTTGTACGGGTCGGAGCACCGCGGCCAAGCCGAGGATGACGGGAGCGCCGGTCGTCTTCGGGCCGCCCCCGACCGGCGGTGTACTGCCCGCCTCCGCGCGGGTCACCTTCGGCGCCCCCGCCGCACCGCTCGTGATGCAGGTGGTCGCGCACCCCGACGACGACCTGTACTTCATGAATCCGGACACCGCCGCCACCATCGACCGTCATGTGCCGGTCGTCACGGTCTACGTGACCAGCGGCGACTCCTTCGGCGTGAACCGCGCCCCCGGCCACCCGCGCCCGCTGGCGAACGTACCCGCGTACGTCTCCGCGCGGCAGCAGGGGCTGCGGCAGGCGTACGCGCGGATGCTCGGCGCGGAGATCTTCACGCCGTGGACGCGTACCGCGCTCGCCCTGCCTCACGGCGGCGCCGCCGAGGTCAACACCCTCGAACACGACGGCAGGCGGGCCGAGTTGGTCTTCCTGCGGATCGACATGCACACTCCGGTGCGCGGCGGCGGCACCTTCGGCATCGACAAGCTCTGGGCCGTGGACGGGACGGTACGGACCGTACCGCTGCCCGACGGCCCGGTACGCGCCGCCCACACCTTCGACCGGCAGACGCTGATCGACGCGCTCGCCTTCCTCTTCACCACCTTCCGGCCGACGCTGATCCGCACCATGGACCCCGACCCGGACATCCAGGTCCACAACGCGCGGTACCCGCGCGACAGCGACCAGGTCGGCTACTCCGACCACCGTGACCACACCGCCACCGCGCTGTTCACCTGGCGGGCCATGGCGCAGTGGACCGAGAAGGCCGCGGCGAGCGGCGGCCCGGTCCCGACCTTCCTCACCGAGGCCTACCGCGGCTACTACAACCAGCGCTGGCCGCACAATCTCCCGCAGGCCACCGTCCGCTTCAAGGCGGACGTGCTCGATGTGTACGGCGGCGCTCCGGGCTGGAAGTGCGGCGACACCGGCGGCTGCGGTGACTACAGCGTCGGCCAGGGCGACGCGCTGAAGTCCCCGCGCGGCTGGGTCCGCAGCACCCACTACCGCTACCCGACCTCTGGTCCGCAGGCGGTGGCCGCCAAGGACGGCAGGCTCACCGTGTACGGCGTGCTCGGCACCCGGGCCGCCCGCTGGACCGAGACCGCGCCGGCAAGCGGACACTGGAATGCGCCTGAGGACCTCGGCGGGGGCCCGCTGACCCCCGCGCTCAGCGTCGTCACCGACAAGCACGGCCACCATCTGCTGTTCGGCCTGCGCTTCTCCGGTCTGTCGGCCGCGCCGGGCGACAACACCCGGGAGGTCGTGGTGCTCGACCAGCAGGTGGGTGCCTCGGGCAAGTCCGCCGGCGAAGACGGCGACCGGGCGATCCGGGGCTGGCGCAGCCTCGGCAGCCCCGAGGCGAATCCGGTCCGCGGCCGCAGGGTCGGGCCGCCGACCGCTGTGATCGGCAAGGACGGCCGGATCCACGTCTTCGTCCGCAACGCCTCCAAGGGTCTGAGCACGCGGGTCCGCGACGCCTCCGGTCAGTGGTCGCCGTGGCAGCAACTCGCCGGCGGCCAGGTCCAGGAGGGACTGACCGCGACCGTCGACCACGACGGCCGGATCCACGTCTTCGCCGCGGGCCACCAAGGGGTCCACCAGTGGACTCAGTCCACCCCGAGCGCCGAACTGGTCGGCCGTCCCCTGCGGCACACCGGCGTGCCCGGCGAAGTGCCCGAAGCGGTGACCGCGGCGGACGGTTCGCTGCTGCTGGCCTTCCGCAGGCCGGAGACCGCCGAGATCGCGGTCGAACGTCTCACCGCGGGACGGCATGGTCGCTGGATTCCGGCCTCCGCCGTGCGCGACGCGGGCTTCGGCCCGGTCGCCCTGCTCAGCGGCCGGGGCGCGGAGACCAACCCGCTGCTGGCCGTACGCGCCGACTTCGGCAACGCGCTGCTGGTGCACGGTGAATACGGCAAGGGACCGGCCGCCGCCACAGCCAGTACCCCGACGGAGCCCTTCGCGGTCGGCCGCCCCGACGTGCTCGTCGCGGGCACCGACCGTACGGCCCTGGTCTCCTTCACCGTGAACGCCACCCCGGGCGTCACCCGCGTCCACGGCACCGGCACGTTCACCCAACTGGCCACGAGATAGCACGGGTTGTCGGCCGTGACGCGCGAGGGCGCCCGCACCTGGAAGGTGCGGGCGCCCTCGTCCGTCCACTCAACAGGCGGCGGACACCACAGGACGTCTCAGAACAGACGGCTGTAGCCGTTCCAGCCGCCGCCCTGCTTCACCGGAGCCTTGAACTGGCCCGTGCCGGTGGAGCTGTAGCTGAACAGATTGCCGCTGGCGTCCACACCGAGCAGGTCGGCGCGGCCGTCACCGTCCATGTCGCCCGGCGACGCCAGCTTGTTGTAGCGGTTCCAGCCCGTGCCGATCTTGACGCGGGTCTCGAACGGGCGGGAGCTGACGCCCGTCCCCTTGTACAGGTAGAGCGTGCCGTCGCCGGTGCGCGCGACGATGTCCGCCAGGCCGTCACCGGTGAAGTCACCGGCGCCCACGATGGCGTTGTACGCACCCCAGCCGGGACCGACCAGCAGGCGGCCGGTCAGCGCCGCGCCGTTGCCCTGGCCCCGGTAGAGGTACAGGTTGCCCGAGGTGTCACGGGCCAGCAGGTCGCCCTTGCCGTCACCGCTGAGGTCACCGGGGCCGACGAAGAGGTTGTAGCCGCCCCAGCCGGTGGCCAGCGGGCTGCTCACGTCGGAATCCAGGTTCCACAGGTTGGTGCCGTCCCGGAACAGCAGGTCGGCGTACCCGTAGTCGCCCAGCGACGAGGCCAGTGCGAAGGTGCTGTACCCCCCCGAGCCGCCCGCCACCTGCTGGCGCGCGGCGAGCGTCCCGTTGTTGTTGGTGTAGTACCAGTAGAAGGTGCCGCCGGTCGACAGACCGTAGAGCTCCTTCTTGCCGTAGGCCGGGTTGGAACCCGCGCCCGCGAACAGCTCCACGTTCCAGTCTTTGTAGCCGCCCTGCTTGGGCGCGAAACCGCCCGCGCCGTTCTGCCGGTAGATGTAGAGAGTGCCATTTGTGGCCCTCGCCAGGACCGAGCCGTCACCGGTGCCGACGAGCTGGTTGTACGCGTTCCAGCCCGTGCCGATGGCGACGCGGGCCGCGTACGGACCGGCGGCGTTGCCCGTACCGGCGTAGAAGTACAGCGTGCCGTCCGTCTTACGGGCGATCAGGTCGCTGATGCCGTCGCCGTTCATGTCACCGGGGCTGGTGAGCTGGTCGTACTGGTTCCAGCCGGAACCGACGAGCACCTTGCCCTTGAACGGAGCGGAAGCGTTGCCGGTGCCCTCGTACAGATAGAGCTGACCGGCCGGCGTGCGCGCGACGATGTCGGGCTTGCCGTCCCCCGTGATGTCGTCGGTCGCGACCAGCTTGTTGTAGACGTACCAGCCGGTGCCGGTCCACCGCGCGGCGCCGTTGGGGAAGCTCCCCGCCCCGAAGTACGACAGGCGGCCCGAGTTGGTCAGCGCGAGGATGCCGGTGCCCTGCCCGTCCAGGCTGCCCGGGGTGAGGACGTCCTTGTACAGGGTGCCGTCGCTGCTGGCGCCGAGGTCGCCGTCGTCGTCGTTGTCCTTGGTGAGCAAGTTGTAGTAGTGCCGGTTGTTGCCCCGGTAGAGCTGGTCGGCGTAGCCGTCCCCGTCCGGGTCGTACCGCAGCGGCCCCGCCGCCGCCTTCGTGGAGTACTGCTTGGCCTGCTTGGGCAGCGTGAGCGTCGGCGCGGGCCCGCTGGGCGCCGTCGGCCGGGTGATCCTGTGCTGCGGGCCGCTGTCGGCCTGCGCGTTCGTGCTCAGCGCCAGAGCGCCGAGAGCGAGGACGCCGGTGGTGCACACCGCGACGAGGCGGCGGCGCTTGGAAAAGCGCACCGGCTGTGCTTCGGACACAATCCCCCCTGGGATGTGAGTGTGATGAATGCCGAACCCGATGCGAAGACCCGTCCGGTTCGGACGCGGCGAGTCTAGGTGAGGGGTCCGACAGACCTTAGACCGCGTGCCGATCAAGCGCCCCTGAATTCACCGCGGCAACGCCGACTAGACTGGGGCGATGACCTGGCTGATCACCGGCGGAGCCGGATACATCGGATCGCATGTCGTCAAATCGATGGTGGACGGCGGAGAAAAGGTGGTCGTCCTCGACGACCTCACCGCCGGTGACACCGAACGGCTGCCGTCCGGAGTTCCGGTGGAGCGCGCCAGCGTCCTGGACCGGGCCGCGCTCGACCGGGTGCTGGCCGCGCACGCGGTCGAGGGCATCGTGCACATCGCCGCCCGCAAGCAGGTCGCCGAGTCCGTCGAGCGACCGCTCTTCTACTACCGGGAGAATCTGACCGGCCTTCAGACCCTGCTGGAGGCGGCGGTCGACGCGCGCGTGCGGCGCTTCGTCTTCTCCTCCTCCGCCGCGGTGTACGGCATGCCGGACGTCGAACTGGTCACCGAGGACACGCCCTGCGCGCCGATGAGCCCGTACGGCGAGAGCAAGCTCGCGGGGGAGTGGCTGATCGCCGCGGCCGGCCGGGCGCACGGCATGGCCACCGCGTCGCTGCGGTACTTCAACGTGGCGGGCACCGCCGCGCCCGAACTGGGCGACCGCGGCGCCGCCAACATCGTCCCGCTGGTCTTCCAGCGGATCTCGCAGGGCCGCCGCCCGCTGATCTTCGGCACCGACTACCCGACGCCCGACGGCACCTGCGTGCGCGACTACGTCCACGTCCAGGACGTGGCCGGCGCGCACCTGGCCGCCGCCCGCCGCCTGACCCGCGACCCCGAGGCGTCGCTGGTGCTGAACATCGGCAGCGGCCAGGGCGTCTCGGTGGCCGAGATGGTCGACCTGATCCGCGAGGTCTCCGGTCACACTGAGCTGGAACCCGAACTGGCCCCGCGCCGCGCGGGCGACCCGGCCCGTGTCGTGGCCTCCGCCGAGGCGATCGGCAGGGAGCTGGGCTGGACCGCCCAGTACGACGTGCGCGCGATGGTCACCTCGGCCTGGGCGGCCTGGCAGCTCCAGCACCCGCCGCGGTAGCCGGTCCTCCGGACGCGATCCGGAAACGGGCCGGAGAGGGACCGGAGACGGACCGGAAACGGACCGGAGACGGCCGGGGGCCGGGGCGCGCGACGGCACCGGCCGGAGCGCCGGTTCGGGACAGGCGTGACAGCGGCGATACGAGGGACGTACGTGACAACGGCACGGCAGGACGTGGTGGAGGCCCGCAGGGTCGTGGTCAAGGTCGGCTCGTCGTCGCTGACCACGGCCGCCGGGGGACTGGACGCCGACCGGGTGGACGCGCTCGTCGACGTCCTGGCCTCGGTCCGCGGCTCGGGCACCGGCGCGAGCGCGGGACCGGGCGGCCGGCCGGACAAGGAGATCGTCCTGGTCTCCTCCGGCGCCATCGCCGCGGGACTCGCCCCGCTCGGCCTGGCCAGCCGCCCCCGCGACCTGGCAAGGCAGCAGGCCGCCGCCAGCGTCGGCCAGGGCCTGCTCGTCGCCCGCTACACCGCCTCCTTCGCCCGGTACGGCGTCCGCGTCGGCCAGGTGCTCCTCACCTCGGACGACGTCAGCCGCCGCGCCCACTACCGCAACGCCTACCGCACCCTCGACCAGCTGCTGGCCATGGGCGCCCTCCCGGTGGTCAACGAGAACGACACCGTCGCCACCGACGAGATCCGCTTCGGCGACAACGACCGGCTCGCCGCCCTCGTCGCCCACCTCGTCCGCGCCGACCTGCTGGTCCTGCTCTCCGACGTCGACGGGCTCTACGACGGCGACCCGCGTACGCCGGGCGCGACCCTGCTCACCGAGGTCGCCGGACCCGAGGACCTGGCGGGCGTCACCATCGGCAGCGCGGGCAAGGCCGGGGTCGGCACCGGCGGCATGGTCACCAAGGTCGAGGCCGCCAGGATCGCCGCCGAGGCGGGCATCCCCGTCGTCCTCACCTCCGCCGTGCACGCCGCCGACGCGCTGGCCGGGCGCCCCACCGGCACCCACTTCCACCGCACCGGCAAACGCTCCGCCGACCGGCTGCTGTGGCTCGCGCACGCCTCCACCCCGCGCGGCGCGCTGCGGCTGGACGCCGGGGCGGTCCGCGCGGTCACCGAGCGGCACAGCTCGCTGCTGCCCGCCGGGGTCACCGCCGTGGACGGCGACTTCGTCGCGGGCGACCCCGTCGACCTGCTCGACGAGGCCGGGCACGCGGTCGCCCGCGGGCTGGTCAACTTCGACGCCCGCGAACTGCCCCGGCTGCTCGGCCGCTCCACCCGCGACCTCGCCGTCGAACTCGGCCCCGCCTACGAACGCGAGGTCGTCCACCGTGACGACCTGGTACTTCTGCGCCCCTGAGCCCCCGGAACCCTCGACTCCCCGGTCAATGTCCGGGGATCTCCTCAGGACCTTGGTTCGGGCCTTCTTGCCGAAAACGCCCCCGCGGCCCGCCGGAGCCTGGTCAACTTTGATGCGGAGGAGTCGTCAGCGCCTACCGGTGCGGACGGCGCTCGCGGAACGCAACCCACAGGGAGGCCGCCGGTGAGACGAGGGCGCCCAGGGCCATTGACCAGGGGTACGGGGGAACGCACGCTGGTCAGCGTCGGCAACGACATCAGTGACGACATCGACGGGGACCCCGAGCGGGAAGCGCTCCCCGCCGAACGGGCGATATCCCGGCTGTGGCACGTCACGCTCAGCGTCTCGGGCCCCGAGACCCCGCTGACCGAGGTCAGACGCGGTCTTGAGCAGCTCGCCCACGACCACCCCTTCCTGCTCACCAGCCGGTACGCCACCGACCACGCGGAGATCCGCTACTGGGAGGAGGCCCGCGACCTGCACGACGCCGCCGCCATCGCGCTGCGGCTGTGGGGCGAGCACCGCTCGACGGCGGGCCTGCCGCCCTGGGAGACCGTCGGCCTGGAAGTCATCGACCGCGCGACCTACCACCAGCGCGTCGCGGAGGGCTACGGACCGCCGCCGGCCGTCCCGGTGGGCGTACACCCGTTCTAGGGCCCGTCCCCGCGGAGCACTGTCGCGGGACCTGCCAACCGGCCGGTGGCGGGCCGGTACCCTGCTTCCATGACCCACCCGCCGCTGCCCTCGCCGCTGCCCAAGTCCCCCGTGCTGCTCGCCGCGTACCGCGCGCGGGCCGCCGCCGCGGACCTGGCCCCGCTGCCGCGGTCCGTCAAGGACGACGCCCTGCTGGCCATCGCGGACGCGCTGATCGTCCGCACGCAGGAGATCGTCGCGGCCAACGCCGAGGACGTGGCGCGGGCCCGCGCGGCCGGGACCGGCGACACCGTCGTGGACCGGCTCACCCTCACCCGTGAGCGGGTCGCGGCCATCGCCGCCGACGTCCGGCACGTGGCGGGGCTGCCCGACCCGGTCGGCGAGGTGCTGCGCGGCTCCACCCTGCCCAACGGCCTGGAGCTGCGGCAGGTCCGCGTCCCGCTCGGCGTCGTCGGCATCATCTATGAGGCCAGGCCCAACGTGACGGTCGACGCCGCCGCGCTCTGCCTGAAGTCGGGGAACGCGGTGCTGCTGCGCGGCTCCTCCTCCGCGTACGCCTCCAACACCGCTCTCATCACCGTGCTGCGCGACGCGGTCGGCGGCGCGGGACTGCCCGCCGACGCCGTCCAGCTCGTGCCCGGCGAGAGCCGCGATTCCGTCACCGAGCTGATGCGCGCCCGCGGCATGGTCGACGTGCTGATCCCGCGCGGCGGCGCCGCCCTGATCCGTACCGTCGTCGAGGGTTCGACCGTTCCGGTGATCGAGACCGGCACCGGCAACTGCCATGTGTACGTGGACGCCGAGGCCGACATCGACATGGCCGTGGAGGTGCTGATCAACTCCAAGGCACAGCGCCCCAGCGTCTGCAACTCGGCGGAGACCCTGCTGGTGCACCGCGACATCGCCGACCGCTTCCTGCCGCGCGCGCTGGACGCGCTCGCCGAGGCCGGGGTCACCGTGCACGGCGACCCGCGGGTGCAGGCGCTGGCCGAGAGCAGCGGCAGCAAGGCCACCGTCGTGCCCGCCACCGCGGAGGACTGGGAGACGGAGTATCTGTCCTACGACATCGCCGCCGGGGTCGTGGAGAGCCTGGACGCGGCCGTGGAGCACATCCGGCTGTGGTCCTCCGGCCACACCGAGGCGATCGTGACGTCCTCGCAGGCCGCCGCGCGCCGCTTCACCCAGCGGGTGGACGCCGCCGCGGTGCTGGTCAACGCCTCGACCCGGTTCACGGACGGCGGCCAGTTCGGCTTCGGCGCCGAAATCGGCATCTCGACCCAGAAACTGCACGCCCGCGGCCCCATGGGACTGCCGGAACTGACCTCCACCAAGTACGTCGTCACGGGTGACGGACACATCCGCTGACACCCGCCGACACGCGGAAGTGTCCTCCGGACGGCCCACAGACAGTCCGGATTCCCCTGCCCAAAGGACCAACTTCCGCATTACTCTGGACAGATGCCGGACGATGACGAGTTCGCCTCCGTAGTCCTCGACGAAGAATTCGTACGGTCCGCTCTGTTCCATGAGCCCTCGGCCAAGGAACGGATGCTTGCCGTCGCCGAAGGTCCCGCGCTACCGCCCGGCTGGCCGGGTCGGAATCGAGCCGGTGCTCACGCCGCTGTCCCCGAACTGGACGAAGCGGGAGTACCGGATTCCGACGACCTCTACCCGGCCGGACGGCCGTACCGCGGGAGCAGTACCCGCTGGCACCGTCCGGTGGCCTGGGCCCTGGCCGTGGTCATGGGCATAGGGGTGGTCGCCCTGACCTTCGCCGCGGTCTACCGCGGCGCGGGCGGCGCGACCCGACCACCGGTGGTCCCCCCGCCGTCCAGCGGCCCGGTCGGCACACAGAGCAGTCTGCCTCCGGTCGCCGCGAACCGGCTTCCCTGATCTCCTGTCATAAGTTGACCGGTACCAGGGCGTTTATTCGCACGCCCAGAGACTTAACCTTGTGATATGAGCGGGCCTGGAAATCCTCCTGAGGGCACGCCCGAGGGCGTTCCCGGAGGCGGTGAGGACGAGTACCGATCCGTCGTGTTCGACGAGTCGTTCGTCCGGGCTGCCCGGATCCAGGAGTTCTCCGCCCAGGAGCGGCTGGACGACGCCGACCGGGCGGTGCGCGTCCGGCACGCGCTGCCGCGCGGCCTCGCCCGGCAGGCGGTCGCCCTCATCACGCTCATCGTCGTCGCCTTCGGCTTCGCCATCTACATGGGCGTCAGGCACCCCTACAAGGGCCGCGGCCAGGACGCCACGGAACAGCTCAGGGCCACCGTCATCCCGCTGGTCCCGTCCGGCAAGGTCGCCTCGGTCTCCGCGACCGAGCCCTTCCGCGGACAGCGCGCGGAGGCGTACCGGGTCGGCGCCGAGGGCATCACGATGCCCGCGATCCACCGGATCGGCGACTACGGCGTGGGCGAGGTGACGCAGGCCTTCAGCACCGCGAAGCTCTATCTGACCGACTCGTCGATCAATCAGGAGACGGTCACCGGCGGCGATGTGAGCAGTGTCCGCGCCCTGCTCGACCCCGGACAGCTCGACCAGTTCGACAGCAGCCTGACCCGGCCGTACACCGACGGCACCCACGAGGCGACCGGCTGGCTGGTCCGCTTCGACCCGGCGGCGCGGGTGCGGCTGGTCCGGGACGGCATCCGCGTGCAGGGCACCCTGGACGCCACCGAGACCGGCGACGACGAGCTGGAGATCGCCGCGGACCACACCTTCGTCTACGCGCTGTACCGGCCGGGATTCGCCGACAACGCCGTGTCGCTGTTCACTGTGCGCCGCCAGATGCGATTCCGCTTCAGCCACGCCGACCTGCGCCAGCGCCAGATCCAGGTCGTCCAGGCCGATGTGGCGGCGGGACCGCTGGCCTGCGGCGCGGCCGTACAGAACTACTTCCGGCCGATACTGGCCGGCCAGTCGGCGCCCGGCGCGGTCGCCGGAGCCGATCCGTACCGCCACGACCGGCCGGTCGGCGCGGTCTGCGCCCCGCTGACCGACGCCACCACCGGGCAGCCGCCGGCCACCGCGAGCACGACGGCGCCGGGCGTGCTGCCGAACGCCACATGGCTGCCGCGGGGCGCCGCGGGCGCGCCCGGCGGGCCGGGAAGCCCCTCGGTCAGCCCATCCCCGGCTGCGGCTCGGACGGCGGCCCCGAGTCCTCGGGCGAGTCGCCCGAGCCTTCTGACGCCCCCGCCGCCCCGTTCGTCGAGCCCGAGCCTGTGAAGCGGTCGCGCAGCTTGCCGCCGATGTCGCCCGCCCCGGACGAGATGTCCCGGATCAGCCCCATCAGCGGGTCCTTGCTGCTCTTCACCGTATCGGCGTAATGCGTCGCGGACTCCTTGAAGGAGTCGTACACCGAGGTGTCCTTGTCCTCCTCGCGCCGCGGGTAGTGGCCGTCCATCAGCCGCTGGTAGTCCCGGCTGCCCGCCCACTTGCGCAACTCGGCGGCGCGCACCGTGGTGAACGGGTGACTGCGCGGCAGCACGTTGAGGATCTTCAGCACCGAGTCGCGCAGATCGCCCGCCGCCTCGAACTCGTCGGCCTGCTTCAAGAACGCGTCCACGTTCATCTCGTGCAGATGGTTGCCGCCCGCGATCTTCATCAGACCGCGCATCGACGCCTGCACGTCCTGACCGACCAGCAGACCGGCGCGGTCCGCGGACAGTTCCGACTTGCGGAACCACTCGCGCAGCGCGGTGACGATCGCCAGGATCGCCAGATTGCCCAGCGGGATCCACGCCACGCGCAGCGCCAGGCTGGTAAGGAAGAGCAGTATCGTCCGGTACACCGAGTGGCCGGACAGCGCGTGGCCCACCTCGTGGCCGACGACCGCCCGCATCTCCTCCTCGTCGAGCAGCTCGACCAGGCCGGTGGTGACCACGATGATCGGCTCGTCCATGCCGATGCACATCGCGTTGGGCTGCGGGTCCTGCGTCACGTACATCGCCGGGACCTTTTCCATGTCCAGGATGTAACAGGCGTCCCGCAGCATCGCGTTGAGATGCGCGAACTGCTCGTCGCTGACCCGCACCGAGTCCGACAGGAACAGCAGCCGCAGCGACCGCTCGGGCAGCAGACCGCTGAGCGCCTTGAAGACCGTGTCGAAGCCGCTGAGCTTGCGGAGCGCCACCAGCGCGGACTTGTCGGCCGGGTGCTCATACGCCCGCGACGAGATGCCGGGGAAGCGCTTGCGGTTGCGCCCCGGCAGGTTCTTCTGACCGTCCTGCGTGTCGTTCGGTCCATTCGGCACGGACATACTGGCCCAACCCCCTGATAGCCAACCGGTACATACTCTGGACGCGCGGAGCCTGCGCGAAGTTCCCTTCCGCCCGCCCGTACGATGTGCCGAGAGTCTTCTCCCCCGTCCCCGATATCGCAAAGGGTCCCGCTGATCATGTCGTCCACCGCAGCCTCCGCCCTGACCACACTCGCCGAGGGGGGCGGCAACCACAACAGCCTCAGCCCGTACGTGACCGGCTTCGGCGCACTGGCCGCCCTGCTGCTCCTGCTGTGGATCGTGACCCGCTTCAACCGGGACTGACCATGCCGGACGCGAAGCACCGCATCGGGGTGATGGGCGGCACCTTCGACCCCATCCACCACGGTCACCTGGTCGCCGCCAGCGAGGTCGTCAGCCTCTTCCACCTCGACGAGGTGGTCTTCGTGCCGACCGGCCAGCCGTGGCAGAAGAGCGACCAGAAGGTGTCGGCCGCCGAGGACCGCTACCTGATGACGGTGATCGCCACCGCGTCCAACCCGCAGTTCTCGGTGAGCCGCAGCGACATCGACCGCGCGGGCAAGACGTACACCATCGACACCCTGCGCGATCTGCGCGCCGAGCACCCGGGCGCCGAGCTGTTCTTCATCACCGGTGCCGACGCGCTCTCCCAGATCTTCTCCTGGCGGGACGCGGAGGAACTGTTCTCTCTCGCGCACTTCATCGGGGTCACACGCCCCGGGCATACGCTGTCGGACCCGGGCTTCCCCGAGGGCGGTGTCTCGCTCGTGGAGGTCCCGGCGCTGGCGATCTCCTCCACGGACTGCCGCCAGCGGGTGGCCAAGGGGGATCCTGTCTGGTACTTGGTTCCGGACGGTGTAGTGCGCTACATCGACAAACGCGCGCTGTACCGGGACGCGACCGGGTAGCTCCGCAACGAACCACGTGAAGGGGTTCCTCGTGAACGACGCAAACCCCCGTTGGCAGCAAGCCGAGGGCGGTCCTGAGAACGAGAGAGACCCTTACGCGCAAGACCCCTACTACCAGCAGCAGTCCTACGGTTACGACCCGTACGCACAGCCCCATCCCGCACAGCAGCAACAGGGGCAGCAGCCGCAGCAGCAGGCCGCTCAGCAGGCACCGCCGCACGTCCCCCAGCAGCAGCCGCACCCCGGTTACCAGGACCCGTACTACGGCGACCCCTCGCAGACCTACGCCGGCCAGCAGCAGGGCTGGATCCCGCAGCAGCCCCAACAGCCGTACTACGAACAGGGACCGGGCCCCGGCGGCTACGGCCAGGGCCAGGGCCACGCGCCGGGCCAGAGCCAGGGACAGGGCCAGGGTTACGGCGCGGGGCAGCCGCAGGCGTACGACACCGGGCAGCACACCGTCTACGAGACCGGCCAGCAGCCCCCCGTGTACGACACCGGCCAGCACGCGGTCCACGACACGGGGCGGCAGCAGCCGGTCTACGACACCGGTCAACAGCAGCCCGTCTACGACACGGGCCAGCAACCGGTCTACGACACCGGCCGGCACGCCGTGTACGAGACCGGGCAGCAGCCGCCGGTGTACGAGACCGGGCAGCAGCCGCCCGTGTACGACACCGGGCAGCAGCCGGTCTTCCACGAGGAGCCCGGGACGCGGCACGCGCCGGGCGCCGCGGGCGGGGCGAAGGGGCCCGACGGGCAGTATCTGACCGAGCAGTTCGCCTTCATCGACGAGGACTCGGAGGAGTCGGAAGAGGTCATCGACTGGCTGAAGTTCTCCGAGTCGCGCACCGAGCGCCGCGAGGAGGCCAAGCGGCGCGGCAAGAACCGCAAGGTCGGCCTGATCCTGCTGGTCGTGCTCGCGATGCTCGGCGGCGTCGGCTATCTGTGGCAGGCGGGCAAGCTGCCCGGCCTCGGCGACTCGAAGGGCCCGGCCGCGGCGGCGGGCGGCGCGCAGAAGCGCGACGTCATAGTCGTGCACCTGATGCCGGTCGACAAGGGCGCGCCCGCCACCGCGCTGCTGGTGGACAACGAGACCAAGGGCCGCGGTACGACGGTCCTGCTGCCCAACTCCCTCAACGTCACCACCGAGGACGGCACGTCGACCACCCTGGACAAGGCGGTCGGCGACGGCGTCGGCCCGACCAGGGACGCCCTCAACTCGCTGCTCGGCTCCGACATCAAGGGCACCTGGCGGCTGGACACCCCGTATCTGGAACTGCTGGTCGACTCGCTCGGCGACGTCTACGTCGACACTGACGCCGAGGTGAAGGGCACCGGCAAGGACAAGGACAAGACGCTGGTCCGGCAGGGCAAGCAGACCGAGCTGACCGGCCAGGCGGCCGTCGCGTACGCCACCTACCTCGCGCCGGGCGAGCCGCAGACCAAGCAGCTCAGCCGCTTCGGGCAGGTCATGCAGGCGCTGCTGAAGAAGATGCCCAGCGACGCGGCGTCCGCGACCAAGACCGTCCAGTCGCTGGCCCAGATCCTCGACCCGTCACTGACCGACCAGCAGCTCGGCGCGTCGCTCGCGCAGCTCGCGGAGCTGGCCAAGACCGGCGCGTACGACACGGCGATGCTGCCGGTGCAGAAGGACGGCACGCTCACCGCGAAGACCAGCGACAGCGTCGTCAAGGACATCCTCGGCGGCACGGTCAAGACCTCCGACGCGACCGCGCAGGCCCGCGTGCAGATCAAGGACGCCACCGGCGACAAGAAGTCGGGCCCGATGGCGCAGGCCGCGATCGTCAACGGCGGCACGTACACCTATGTGCCGGGCGGCACGGCGGACAAGTCCCAGGCCCTCTCGCAGATCATCTACGGCGACGACGCGCGGCTGGCCGCGGCCAAGGACGTCGCGTCCACCCTGGGGCTGCCCGCGAGCGCGGTGAAGAAGGGCACGGTGCCGGCGACCGCGGACATCTCGGTGGTGCTCGGCAAGGACTACAAGCAGACGGGCCAGTGAGCGCCCGCCGCGGGCTCCGGCTGCCGGTGACCGAGCATGGTGACCGGCGCGCGGTGATCGAAAAGGGGTCGGGGGCTGTCCGAGGGTCGTGAGACCCTTGGGTGACCAGCCCCCGACCCGAAAGTCTCCTCAGTGACCGCCACGGACCGTTCCATCGAGCTGACCCGTACCGCCGCCCAGGCCGCGGCCGACAAGCTCGCGCACGACATCATCGCCTACGACGTCAGCGACGTCCTCTCCATCACCGACACCTTCCTGGTGGCCTCCGCGCCCAACGACCGACAGGTCAAGGCCATCGTCGACGGCATCGAGGAGACCCTGGCCAAGGAGCTGGACGCCAAGCCGGTACGGCGCGAGGGCGAGCGGGACGGCCGCTGGGTGCTGCTCGACTACATCGACATCGTGGTGCACGTGCAGCACTCCGAGGAGCGGGTCTTCTACGCCCTGGAGCGGCTGTGGAAGGACTGCCCGGAGATCGAGCTGCCGCAGGACGCGGTCGCGACCCGCGGCAAGGGCGCCGAGCACGCCCAGGCGCAGGAGGCGCAGGACGAGGGAGACCTGAACTGAACGGGAACAAGGGCGGCCGTGGCC
The DNA here is from genome assembly GCF_044741185.1 of Streptomyces sp. NPDC088197. Classification (NCBI taxonomy): domain Bacteria; kingdom Bacillati; phylum Actinomycetota; class Actinomycetes; order Kitasatosporales; family Streptomycetaceae; genus Streptomyces; species Streptomyces sp. NPDC088197. Next base: position 593,773 of record NZ_JBIUSD010000003.1, on the reverse strand, counting down.
GCCGGATCGTGCTCTGGCGGCACGGCCAGACGGCCTGGAATCTCGAACAGCGCTTCCAGGGCAACACCGACATCGAGCTGACCGCCGAGGGCATCGCGCAGGCGCGCCGCGCCGCCCGGCTGCTCGCGGCGCTGCGGCCGGACGCGATCATCGCCTCCGACCTGCGCCGGGCCGCGGGCACCGCCGCGGAGCTTGCCGCGGTGACCCACCTGCCGGTCACGCACTACGAGGGTCTGCGCGAGACCTTCGCCGGAGCCTGGCAGGGCCTGACCCACACCGAGATCGTCGAGCGCTACGGCGAGCAGTACGCGGCCTGGAAGCGCGGTGAGCCGGTGCGGCGCGGCGGCGGCGAGCTGGAGACCGAGGTCGCCGACCGGGCCGCCCCCGTGGTGCTGACCGCCGCCGACAAGCTCGCCGACGACGGCGTCCTCGTCGTCGTCAGCCACGGCGGCACCATCCGCACCACCATCGGACGGCTGCTCGGCCTGGAGTCCACGAGCTGGGAGTCGCTCGGCGGCCTGACGAACTGCTGCTGGTCCGTCCTCGGCGAGGGCGCCCGCGGCTGGCGTCTCCTTGAGCACAACGCGGGCACCCTGCCGGAACCGGTCCTCGGCGACGACACCTGAGCGCGCGCCGGACCGTGCTCGCGGCGGCCTCCGGACGGCCCTCGACCGGGTCCGGGACGCGTCCGCGCGCGGCGGTGCAGCGGATTTCGTTTCCGGCGCGCTCACCGGCTATGCTTCTTCTCGTCGCCGGGGAAACCCGCGCTGACGCGGGGCTGTAGCTCAGTTGGTAGAGCGCTTGCATGGCATGCAAGAGGTCCGGGGTTCAATTCCCCGTAGCTCCACAAGGTTGAGGGCGGAGTGTGCTCGCGGAAAACGCGAGTCACTCCGCCCTCTGTCGTTTCTGCGCGGCTGCGCCTCGCACCGCGGGGGCTTCGCCACCCGGAGCCCCGTGAGGTCGGCCGGGCCGGGCGCCGAGGCGGGAGTACCCGGGGACAGGGTCCACCCGCGACGTACGAGGGTCCTGTTCCCTCACCGGGGGAGCGGGATCTCTCCGTTCCGGCCCTCCCGCGTGGCCTGCTCGGCCTTCTCGCGCAGGATCTCGGAGAGCGGGCGGCCGTGCTCGGGGCAGCCGACGACCGGGTCGGGGATGGCCCGCAGGCGCTCGATCCGGCGGGTGTCCTGCGCGCCGAGCGGGGTGTAGACGACGACGCGGTGCTCGGCCATGCCGTCGATGCTCAGCGAGCTGGACGACAGATTGACGGTGCCGACCGCGTGGTGCCGGAAGACCTTGACCCGCCTGCCCGGCGCGGCCACGGGCGCCGGGACCCCGGGGGCGGCGGGCGCGGTGCGGCGCGGTCTCGACCTGCCGGGCCTGGTCGTGCTCGGCGCCGCGGTGACGCTGCTCACCGTGCCGCTCGTCCTCGGGCCCACGCCTACGCCGTGACGTCGGCGGCCATGGCGGCGGTGTCGTCGGTCGGCGCCGTGGTCGCGGTCGAGTGGCGGCGGAGCGGGCGGCGCCGGGCCTGAGGCCCGGGGCCTGTGCCGGTGCGTCCTACGCGTCCTGCGCGGCCTCCGCGTCCTCCGCGTCCAGGAACGGGTAGTCGGTGTAGCCGCGCTCGTCGCCGCCGTAATACGTGGCCCGGTCCGGGGTGTTGAACGGTCCGCCCGCGCGGAGCCTGCGCGGCAGGTCGGGGTTGGCGAGGAAGAGTGCGCCGTACGAGAGCATGTCGGCGGTGCCGTCCTCGATCAGCGCCAGCTCCTCCGGGCCCGAAGGGCGGCCGACCGTACGGGCGTTGAGGATGAGGGCGCCGGAGAAGCGTTTGCGCAGCTCCAGGGTGAGCGCCCGGTCGTCGTTCTCGATGAGGTGCAGATACGAGGGGCCGACCGCTTCGATCGCCTGGACCAGCGCGACATACGTCGGTCCCGGCTCCGGCTCGTGGAGGTCGCCGAGCGGATTGCCGGGCGAGACGCGCAGGCCCGTACGGTCGGCGCCGATCGCCCCGGCCACCGCCGTGACCAGCTCGACCGCGAACCGTATCCGGCGCTCGGGGGAGCCGCCCCAGTCGTCGGTGCGGACATTGGAGTTGGGCGCGAGGAACTGGTGCGCCAGATAGCCGTTGGCCGCGTGCACCTCGACGCCGTCGAAGCCCGCCGTGATCGCGTTGCGGGCCGCGGCGGCGTGGTCGGCCACGGTCTGCCGGATGCCGTCCTCGGTCAGCTCCTCGGGGACGACGAACTCCTTCGGCCCGTCCCGCGTGTACACCGTGCCCTGGGCGGCGACGGCCGAGGCGCCGACCGGTACGAGGCCGTCGGGCAGCAGGGAGGGGTGGCCGATCCGGCCGGTGTGCATGAGTTGCGCGAAGATCCGGCCGCCCGCCGCGTGCACGGCGTCGGTGACCCGGCGCCAGGCGGCGATCTGCTCGTCGCTGTGCAGACCGGGAGTGTCGGGATAGCCCTGGCCGACGGGGGAGGGCTGGGCGCCCTCGGTGACGATCAGCCCGGCGGAGGCGCGCTGCGCGTAGTAGCGCACGGCGGCGTCGGTCGGGGCGAGTCCGGGACCGTACGCCCTGCTGCGGGTCATCGGTGCCATGACGATACGGTTCGGCAGCCGCACACCGCCGAGGTCGAGGGGGTCGAACGCGGTGGTCAAAGCGGTCTCCAGGCTCGTCCGGCGGCGGGGCTCGTAGTCGGCCGAAAGCCACCGTAACCGCGGATCCGCCCCGGAAATGTTGAGGATTCATGAACTTCCGGCCGGAGCGGCCGGAGCGGCCGGAGCGGGGGCGGGAGCCGTGACCAGGGGCGGCGCGGGGTCGGGAGCCGCCTCCGGAATCGGCGCCGGACGACGGCTTTCGGCGGTTGACACGCGCCTGGAGGGCATGGTGTACAGCGCGCGGACGGCCAGCGTGCCCGCCAGCGCCAGGAACGCCACGGCCGCCAGCGGATAACCGGCCGACAGCAGTATCTGCGGGCCGCTCTGCCGCAGCTCCAGCCGTCCGGGGCCGTGCGGCACCGCCCACAGCGCGAAGGAGCAGAAGAGACCGCAGGCCGCGGCCGTCCCGGCCGCCCACCGCCAGTCCCCGCGGCGCAGCGCCTCAGACCCGAGCAGCACCAGTATCGGCACCGCCCACACCCAGTGGTGCGACCACGACACCGGACTGACCAGCAGCGCCGTCATGGCGCAGGCCACCGCCGCCCACGCGGGCCCGTACGGCAGCCGGTCCCCGGCCAGCAGCGCCGCGACGGCCACCGCGAGCCCGGCCAGACCCGCCACGGCGGCGCCCGCCAGCCAGACCGTCCCCGGGTCCCCGGTGTGCTGGAACCGGGCGACCACCCCGCGCAGCGACTGATTGGCGGTGTCCTCGCCGAAGCCGATCCGGTCCGGCGCGAGCACCACCCCGGTCCAGAACCGCCGCGAGTCGTACGGCAGCGCGAGCGCCGCGACCGCGACCGTACCGGCGAAGGTGCCGCCCGCCACCAGCGCGCGCCGCGCATAGGGCGCGCCGCTTCCCTCCCGGCGCAGCGCCGCCGCCCCCGCCACGGCCAGGAAGACGGCGAAGAGCGCGGGCGTCAGCTTGATCCCGGCGGCGATCCCGATCCCGGCCCCCGCCCAGCGGTGCGCGGCAGGGCGGGTCAGGTCCCACAGCACCAGCACCGCGAGCAGCAGATTGACCTGCCCGTAGCGCAGGGTCGTCCACACCGGCTCGCACCACACCGCCGCCGCGGCCACGGCGAGCACCACTGCGGCCCGCGGCGCGCGTACCGGACGGCCGGCCAGCCGCAGCGACAGCGCGACCAGCGCCACCAGCAGCAGCAGATTCCCGGCCGTCGCCGCCGTCCGCATCGCTCCGGGCCGCAGCCACGTCAGCGGCACGAACAGCAGCGCGGCGAACGGCGGATACGTCGTCGGCAGCCGCGCGTACGTCGCCCGCATCGCGTACAGGTCACCGCCGCCGCGTACCGTCAGGCCCTCGGCCCGGTACACCATGAGGTCGATCATCGACACGTGCGCGCCGCGCTGCGCCGCCCAGAACCCGGCGAAGGACGCGAGGCAGCCGACCCCGGCCGCGGTCACCGCCGCCGCCCGCCGCCGCCGTACCGCGCCCACGCCACCACGCTCCTCCCGCCGTCACAGAACCCCGAGGTCGGAGGCCCGCCACCGGCCGGAAACGAGTTGGCGGTCCCGGCCCGCGGCCGTGTAATGTATCCCGAGTCGCCGGGCCCACCGCCCGACACCACGCGGGGCTGTAGCTCAGTTGGTAGAGCGCTTGCATGGCATGCAAGAGGTCCGGGGTTCAATTCCCCGTAGCTCCACGAGTGAGAGAGCGAGACCTGTCCGCAGAAGGCGGACGGATCTCGCTCTTTTCCGTTGCGCGGCGGCCGGCTCCTGCGGCCCCCGCGGGGCGCGGCTTCGGACCGGCCGCGGGACCGGTCTGCTCTGACCGGCCGCGGGATCCGTCACCCGACCGGCCTGACGGCTGGTCAACTACCCTGGGCGCACAGGGCGGAAGCGACGGGGGAGAGACCTCTTGGACCAGCTGGACTGGCAGTTGATCGACCGTGAGTTCCTCGCCGGTCGGCGCGAGGCCTCGCGGGAGAGTCTGGTCCGCTACTTCGACGGTGCCCTGCCGACCTGGGAGACGGTGCTGGCGGACGTGCCGCGCCGCGAGGCGGTCTCGCGTATCACCGGGAATCTGCTGTACGAGCGCGGCTCGGCGAGCACCGTGCACCTGGTGGTGGGCCCCAGCGGCGAGGGCAAGTCGACGCTGATCCGGCAGGTCGCCGTCGATCTCGCGAGCAGCCACGAGGACTGGCGGGTGTACTGGCGGGACTCCGGCGACACCCTGGACCTGAAGTGGATCGCGGAGCTGGACCCGGACCGCAACACGCTCTTCGTCTCGGACGACGCGGAGAAGATCGCGACCGGCTGCTTCGACGTCCTGCGGCGACTTGAGGGCCGCTCGGACCTGCACTTCCTGCTGGCCGCGCGGGACACCGACTGGCGGGCCGTCAGGGCCGACTCGCTGCCGTGGAACACGCTGAACGTCACGCCGAAGCGGATCGCCCTGCGCGGCCTCGGCAAGGACGGCGTGGACGCGCGGGAGATCGTCGAGGCGTGGACGCGGTCGCAGGCGCTCGGCCAGCTCGCCTCGTACAACCAGGTCGAGGACCGCGTGGCGGCGCTGCTCGCGGCGGTCCGCGGCGAGGAGGCCAGCCTGGAGGACGGCGCGCTGCTCGGCGGCATGCTCCGGGTCCGCGTCGGCGACCGGCTCGACGGCCATGTGCAGCAGATGCTCGGACGCCTGGTCCACTACCCGTTGAGCAACGGCCGCACGCTCGCGTACGCCTTCTTCATGATCGCCGCCCTGCACGGCATCAATGTGCGGGAGATGTCGCCGCGGCTGCTCGCCGAGGCGCTCAACATCGACGTGAGCCGGGTCGAGGAGGAGATCGTCATCCCGCTCGGTGAGGAGGCGGCGGCGGCCCGCGCGGGCGACCGGCTGCTCGTCAGGCACCGCGCGGTCGCCGAGTCGGCGCTGCGCGTCGCCCGCAGCCTCGGCGTCGACATGAAGGACATCTACGCGCGCCTGACCCGCGTCGGCATCCGCGTGGCGACCCGGCCCGGAAGCGGCCTGGACGCCAAGGAGTTCCGGTACATGTCGCAGAAGCTGAGCAGCTCGCCCGAGTACGCGATCGGCTCCGCCCGCGCGGCCGTGGAGGAGGAGCCCGACGACCTGCGCCGGGTGGTCAACCTCGTCGTGGTGCTGCGGCACAACGCCATGAACGACGAGCTGACGGCGGTCGCGCAGGAGCATGTCGGCCGGATCCGTACGATGGTCAACTCCCGTGAGGCGGCCCGGCGGTTCTTCTACGAGTGGTCGATCGCGGAGGGCAAGTCCGGCCGTCCCGAGATCGCCTGCTGGCTCACCGCGGTGTCGCTGGCAGATCTGGCGTGGGCCGATCCGCTGCGCGACGAGCGGGACGTCGAGTGGCGGATGGCCGGTTTCGTACCGGGGTTCAAGGCGCTGGCCGCGCGCACCGGGGACGAGCGGTTCGCGCGCGGGGTGCGCGCGGTCGAGACGCTGCTGCGCGGCTGGCCGGTCAGCCCGCGTACCGAGCGGGACATGGTCATGTACCGCTCCTACGCCAAGAGTCAGGGCGTGCCGGAGATGGACCGCGACACCTGCCGTACGGAGTTGACGGCCGCGGTCGTGGCCGCCTGGCGATTGCGGTCGCGTGAACTTCCCGACGTTCCCGCGGGATCGACCTTGCGCTTCCACCGGCTGTTCCAGAAGCTGGACGAGCACCCCGCCTGACCGGGCGGGCGGCCCCGACGGGCCCCGTGCCCGATCGGGCACGCGACCTGAACGGCCATACGCACGACGGGCGGTGGCTACCGTTCCTTGACCCGCTCTTGGGAAAACCATGCCCCTGACATGAACCGATCAGCGAAAGAGTGTCGCTCTGCGGTACGAGCCGTACGGATAGCGGCGACACCGCACTTCGCGACAACTCGCTTCGCATGGGGGTTTCATGAGATTTGAGCGCAAGAGAACGCGTGTGGGACTGGTGGCGGCCGCCGCGCTGCCCCTGGTCGCCGGCGCGCTCGCGCTTGGCACCCAGTCCGCCACGGCCGACCAGCCCAGCGGACGCCAACTCCTCTCCGGCACCAAGCCGCAGTGGGCCACCACCCAGGCAGACAAGGGCGCGACCGCGAACACCGGCAAGGTGTCCGTCCGCGTCTATCTGGCCGGACGGGACGCGAAGGGCCTCGCGGCCTACGCCAAGTCCGTCTCGGATCCGAACTCGGCTGACTACGGTCACTATCTGACCACCGCGCAGACCCAGTCGCGCTACGGTGCGACGAAGGCCCAGATAGCCGAGGTCACCGACTGGCTGAAGTCCTCCGGCCTGAAGGTGACCGCGACCTCCCAGCACTACATCGCCGTGACCGGTGACGTGGCCGCCGCGGAGAAGGCTTTCGGCACCCAGCTCCACAACTACTCCAAGGCGGGCCACACTTACCACGCCCCGGCGACCACGGCGTCCGCGCCCGCCTCGCTCAAGGGCGCGGTGCTGACCGTCACCGGCCTGGACAACGCACCCAAGAAGTCCAGCCACGACGACACGCTGCCGCCTCCGGACGCGGTCTTCAAGAACGCCGGACCCTTCTCCACGTACTTCGGCTCGAACACCAACAACAAGCTCCCCAACGCGTACGGCACCAAGGCGCCTTACGCGATCAAGGGCTACACCGGTGAGCAGCTCCGTGCCGCGTACGGTGCCGGCAAGTACACCGGCAAGGGCGTGACGGTGGCCATCACCGACGCGTACGCCTCGCCGACCATCGCCGCCGACGCCTCGCAGTACGCCAAGCGCAACGGCGACCAGAAGTACAAGAAGGGCCAGCTCTCGCAGGTCCTGCCGAGCGAGTTCACCAACACCGACGAGTGCGGCGCGTCCGGCTGGTACGGCGAGGAGACGCTCGACGTCGAGGCCGTGCACGCGGTCGCCCCCGACGCGAACATCGTCTACCTCGGCGCGGCCTCCTGCTACGACGACGACTTCCTCGACACCCTCAACAAGGTCGTGGACGGCCACCTGGCCGACATCGTCTCCAACTCGTGGGGCGACGTCGAGGCCAACGAGACCCCGGACGTGGCCGCGGCCTACGACCAGGTCTTCCAGCAGGGCGCTGTCGAGGGCATCGGCTTCTACTTCTCCTCCGGTGACAACGGCGACAACGTCGCCTCCACCGGTGTGAAGCAGGCCGACACCCCCGGAAACTCCGACTGGGCCACCTCCGTCGGCGGCACCTCGCTGGCGGTCGGCAAGAACGACAAGTACAAGTGGGAGACCGGCTGGGGCACCGAGCGCGCCCCGCTGTCGGCCGACGGCAAGTCCTGGGTGGGCTTCCCCGGCCCGTACACCTCGGGCGCGGGCGGCGGCACCAGCAAGCTGTACGCGCAGCCGTACTACCAGCGCGGCGTCGTCCCCGACTCGCTGGCGCTCGCCAACGGCGGCACCGTCAAGCAGCGTGTCGAGCCCGACATCGCCGCGGTCGCCGACCCGAACACCGGCTTCCTCGTCGGTCAGACCCAGACCTTCCCCGACGGGTCGCTCCAGTACAGCGAGTACCGGATCGGCGGCACCTCGCTCGCCGCGCCGGTGATCGCGGGCGTCCAGGCGCTGTCGCAGCAGGCCCGTAACGGCATCGCGATCGGCTTCGCCAACCCGCTCATCTACAACAAGTACGGCACGTCCGCGTACCACGACGTGACCGACCACCCGCTGGGCCAGGGCCAGGGTCTCGCCGTCGTGCGTGTCGACTTCGCGAACGCCTTCGACGCCTCGGACGGCACGATCACCTCGCTCCGTACCCTCGGTGCGGACGCGTCGCTGCACGCCACGGTCGGCTACGACGACGTCACCGGCGTCGGCACCCCGGGTGCCGACTACGTGAAGTCGTACCTGCCGCCGAAGAAGAACGGCAAGCACTGAACGGTGTGACGCGGTTCTGAGAACGGTGTGACGCGGTTCTGGTCCGACGCGCCTCCGCGTTTCGGACATGGTTCTACGCCGATCCGGCGCGGATCCGAGGCGTGCGGACGCGCTTCGGAAGCGTTTCGGACGCGGTGAAGCGGGGCCCGTACCGGGGAGCGATCCTCGGTGCGGGCCCCGCCCCCGCTGCGGTAACCTGATGCCATGCGAGCTGTGAGCCTCCTGCTTAGCGAGCCGCGCTGACCGAGAACCCCGTCAGTGCGGCACCCCTCCTGCGCGAGGGGCTTTTTTGTTTCCGCAGGCAGCGACGGGCAGCAGGCTTCCGGGCCGCAGCCGTCAAGACATCGATGGAGTACCGAGGACGATGAGCGAGATCACCCCGGCCGCCGAGACGGCTGCGCCCCACCGCTACACGGCCGAACTGGCCGCGGACATCGAGGGCCGCTGGCAGGACTTCTGGCAGGCCCACGGCACCTACGAGGCGCCGAACCCCAGCGGCGACCTGGACGGCGACCCCGAGACGGCCGCGCGCCCCAAGAAATTCATCATGGACATGTTCCCGTACCCCTCGGGCGCGGGACTGCACGTCGGCCACCCGCTGGGCTACATCGCGACCGACGTCTACGCCCGCCACCAGCGGATGACCGGCCACAATGTGCTGCACACCCTGGGCTTCGACGCCTTCGGCCTGCCCGCCGAGCAGTACGCCGTACAGACCGGCACCCACCCGCGGGTCACCACCGAGGCCAACATCGTCACGATGACGGCGCAACTGCGGCGGCTGGGCCTGGGCCACGACAAGCGCCGCTCCTTCGCCACGATCGACCCGGAGTACTACCGCTGGACCCAGTGGATCTTCCTGCGGATCTTCAACTCCTGGTACGACGAGGAGGCCGCCCGCGCCCGCCCGATCAGCGAGCTGGTCGAGCAGTACGAGGGCGGCGTCCGCGCGACCCCCGACGGCCGCGCGTGGGCGGAGCTGACCGTCGCCGAGCGCGCCGGTGTCCTGGACGGCCACCGGCTGGCGTACGTCGCCCAGTCGCCGGTCAACTGGTGCCCCGGACTGGGCACCGTGCTGGCCAACGAGGAGGTCACCGCCGACGGCCGTTCCGAGCGCGGCAACTTCCCCGTCTTCAAGGCCAATCTGCGCCAGTGGATGATGCGCATCACCGCGTACGCCGACCGGCTGCTGGACGACCTGGACCTGCTGGACTGGCCCGAGGCCATCAAGCAGCAGCAGCGCAACTGGATCGGGCGCAGCGAAGGCGCGCGCGTCGACTTCCCCGTGGCCGGCGCCGACCGCCCGATCACGGTCTTCACCACCCGTCAGGACACGCTGTTCGGCGCCACCTATATGGTGCTGGCCCCCGAGCACGACCTGGTGGACGCGATCGTCCCCGACGCCTGGCCCGAGGGCACCCACCAGGTGTGGACCGGCGGCCACGCCACGCCCGCCGAGGCCGTCGCCGCCTACCGCAAATTCGCCTCCTCGAAGTCCGACGTGGAGCGGCAGGCCGACGCCAAGGAGAAGACCGGCGTCTTTACCGGCGCCTTCGCCGTAAACCCCGTCAGCGGTGAAAATGTCCCCGTCTTCATCGCGGACTACGTGCTGATGGGCTACGGCACCGGCGCCATCATGGCCGTGCCCGCCCACGACGCCCGCGACTTCGCCTTCGCCCGCGCCTTCGAACTGCCGATGCGCTGCGTCGTGGCCCCCACCGACGGCCGCGGCACCGACCCTGCCCAGTGGGACGACGCCTTCGGGTCGTACGACGCGACGATCGTCAACTCGGCCGGGTCCGGGGTGTCCCTGGACGGCCTGGGCGTGGTCGAGGCGAAGGCCGTGATCACCGCCTGGCTGGCCGAGCGCGGCATCGGCGAGGGCACCGTCAACTACCGGCTGCGCGACTGGCTGTTCAGCCGTCAGCGCTACTGGGGCGAGCCCTTCCCCGTCGTCTACGACGAGGACGGCGTCGTGCACGCGCTGCCCGACTCGATGCTGCCCGTCGCCCTGCCCGAGGTCGACGACTACAGCCCCCGCACCTTCGACCCCGACGACGCGGACACCTCCCCCGAGCCGCCGCTGTCGCGCAACGAGGACTGGGTGACGGTCGAGCTGGACCTGGGCGACGGCGTCCGCACGTACCGCCGCGAGACCAACACCATGCCCAACTGGGCCGGTTCCTGCTGGTACGAGCTGCGCTACCTGGACCCGCACAACAGCGAGCGGCTGGTCGACCCGGCCATCGAGCAGTACTGGATGGGCCCGCGCGAGGGGCAGCCCGCGGGCGGCGTCGACCTGTACGTCGGCGGCGCCGAGCACGCGGTGCTGCACCTGCTGTACGCCCGTTTCTGGCACAAGGTGCTGCACGACCTGGGCCACGTCTCGTCCGTGGAGCCGTTCCACCGGCTGTTCAACCAGGGCATGATCCAGGCGTTCGTCTACCGTGACGCGCGCGGCATCGCGGTGCCCGCCGTCGAGGTCGAGGAGCGGGACGGCGGCTGGTTCTACCAGGGCGAGCCCGTCAGCCGTGTGCTGGGCAAGATGGGCAAGTCCCTGAAGAACGCCGTGACGCCCGACGAGATCTGCGCCGAATACGGCGCCGACACCCTGCGCCTGTACGAGATGGCGATGGGCCCGCTGGACGTCTCCCGCCCCTGGGACACCCGCGCGGTCGTCGGCCAGTACCGGCTGTTGCAGCGCCTGTGGCGCAATGTCGTGGACGAGGGCACCGGCGCGGTGACCGTCTCCGAGGCCGAGCCCGACGAGGCCACGCTGCGCGCGCTGCACAAGGCGATCGACGGTGTCACCGGCGACATGGCGGGCCTGCGCTTCAACACCGCCATCGCCAAGATCACCGAGCTGAACAACCACCTGACGAAGACGGGCGGCCCCGTGCCGCGCGCCATCGCCGAGCCCCTGGTGCTGCTGATCGCGCCCCTGGCGCCGCACATCGCCGAGGAGCTGTGGAGCCGCCTGGGCCACACCTCCTCCCTGGTGCACGAGCCCTTCCCGGTCGCCGACCCCGCCCTGGCGCAGGACGAGGCCGTGGTGTGCGTCGTCCAGATCAAGGGCAAGGTCAGGGCGCGGTTGGAGGTTCCTCCGACCATTTCCGACACCGAGTTGGAGGCCCAGGCGCTGGCCGACCCGGCCGTCGTCGCGGCGCTGGGCGGTGCGGCGGTGCGCAAGGTGATCGTGCGGGCGCCGAAGCTGGTCAACATCGTGGTGTGAGGCGGCGGCTTCTTCGCAGGGGGCGCCGCCTCGCGGAGGGCGACCCTTAAGGGGCAGGTTGGGGGATCGGCCGGATCCCGCGGCCTGCCCCTCCCGTTTACGGTGGAGACGTCTACGGTGGATGGTGGAGTGTCCGCCGTTCGAGGTTGGAGGAGAGCGCCCGTGGAAATCGCAGGCTTCGTCGTCCTGGTGCTCTTCCTCGCTTTCGTCACGCTCGGGGTCGTGGCCACCGTCAAGACGGTGCGCGCCGCGCGCCGCGGTGTCGCCCGCGCCTCGGCCCAGGCGCGCCGCGCCATCGAGGACACCCAGCTCAAGGCCCGCCGCTACACCACCACCGGCCCCGCGGGCCAGGTCGCGCAGCTCCGTATCGACCTGCGCACCGCCATCGACAGCACCTTCCGCGCCCTCGAACACGACCCGTCGCTGACGGAGGCCGCCGGTCTCATGGCCCGCCTCAACGACCACGCCCGCACCCTCGACCGCGAGCTGGCCCTCCTGGAGCGCGAGCCCGACCGCGCCCGCCTCGCCGCGCTCCTCCCCGACCTCTCCACCCGCGCCCACCGCATCACCCACTCCGCGGACTCCCTGCGCTGGGCCGCCCAGGACCGCGCCCACCAGTTCGCCTCCGACGACCTCACCGCACTCCGCCACCAGATCGACATCGAATCGGCCGCCCTCCGCCACTGGGAGCCGGCGGCTCCGCCGAAGCTGAGCCCGACTGCGGAGTAGGCCCTTTGGCGGGGTGCGAGGGGTGAGCTGTTGGCGGGGTGTCAGGGGTGAGCCGTTGGCGGTTGTGGCAGGCGTGAGCCCTCGGAGGGCCGCCAGGGGTGAGCCTTTTTGGCGGGCCGCCAGAAGCCGAATGCGGCCCGTTCGGCGTGTGCGGCCGAGCCCGAGCCTGGCGGGGGTGCCAGAGGCGACGTGTCAGCCCGTCCGGCGTGTGCGGGCGGGCCCCGGGGCTGGGGCGGGGCGCCGGAAGCGAACCATCAGCCCGTCAGGCGTTTGTGGGCACCTCCCGGCGGCAGCCGGGGGAGACCGGCCCGTCCGGCAGTGAGGGCCCGAGTACCGCCCCGACCTGCGCACCGGTAACCTCCCCGTCATGTCCCCGCATGTCGCCATCGTCACGGATTCCACGGCCTACCTCCACCCCGAGGCCGTGCGCCGGCACAACATCTCCGTCGTGCCGCTCACCGTGGTCATCGGCGACGAAGCCCTCGAAGAGGGCACCGGAATCTCCGCCCCCGCCGTGGCACGAGCCCTCCAGCGGCGACATCCGGTCACCACCTCCCGTCCGTCCCCGGCCGAATTCGCCGCCGTCTACGAGGCCGTCGCGGACGCGGGCGCGGAGGCGATCGTCTCGCTCCACCTGTCCGGCGAGTTCTCCGGCACCTACGACGCGGCGCTGCTCGCGGCGAAGGAGGCGGCGGTACCGGTGCGGGTGGTCGACACCGGAATGGTCGCGATGGCGCTCGGCTTCACCGTCCTCGCGGCGGCCGAGACGGCGGAAGCGGGCGGCACCCCGGACGACATCGTCGCCGCCGCCGAGAAGCGGGCCGACGCCACCTCCGCGTACTTCTACGTCGACACGCTCGACTATCTGCGCCGGGGCGGCCGGATCGGCGCCGCCCAGGCGCTGTTCGGTTCCGCACTCGCCGTGAAGCCGCTGCTGCGCCTCGTCGACGGCCGGATCGAGCTGATGGAGAAGGTCAGGACGGCCTCCAAGGCGATCACCCGGCTGGAGGAGATCGTCGTCGAGCAGGCGGGCACCCGCCGCGTGACCCTTGCCGTCCACCACCTCGCCTCCGCCGACCGCGCGGCGGCCCTCGCGGACCGGCTGCGGGAGCGGGTGCCGGGCCTCGACGACCTGGTGGTCAGCGAGGTGGGCGCGGTGATCGGCGCGCACACCGGGCCGGGGCTGCTCGGGGTCGTCATCTCGCCGCACTGAGCGGGGTGGGTGCCCGTTGGGGGCATGGGGCTTCGGCGGCGTGGGCGGCCTGCGCGGTGTGAGCGGTGTGCGCGGCCTGCGAGGTGCGCGGCCTGCGCGATGCGCGCGGTGTGAGCGGTCGGCGGGGCCGTCGGCCGGGGGCCTGAATCACTCTCACGGGTGACGGAGTTATCCACAATCGCCGAGTTGTCCACAGATTCAGACCAAGATCATCTTTCGGCGGTGATCGGGTCCAGCATCGGACCCATGAACTCTCTGGAACCGATCCGCACCGCCATCCGTCCGCAACGAAAGTCCGGCCCCGACCCGGCCGAGGTGCGCGAACGCGCCGCCGCCCTGTTCGGTACGGCGGTGGAGCGCGGCGCGCGGGAAGGGCCGCCGGGGGCGCGGTCGGAACCACCGGAACGGTCGGGGCCGTCGCCTGCGCCCACGCCTGAGCCCTCGGCCAAGCCCTCGCCTGAGCCGCTGCCGCTGCCTCTGTCCGAGCGGCCCGCGGTGGCCGAGGAACCGACCGGTCCGGTACGACGCCTGCGCACCTGGCTCTTCGTCCGCTGCGGGCTGGAGTTCAAGACGGTGCTGGCGTTGGTGGCCGTACTGGTCATCGCGGGTGGCCTCGCGGTGCAGCACTTCGTGGCGGGCCGCCCCCGGACGATCGCGGTGCCGCCGCCGCTGTCGTCGTCGGGGAGGCCGCTGACGGCCATGGGCGCCTCGGCCATGGCGTCGGCGGCCACGACCACCCCCGCGCCGAAACTCACCGTGGACATCGCGGGCAAGGTCGCCAAGCCGGGGCTACGGCGGCTTCCTTCCGGCTCCCGCGTCGCCGACGCCCTCTCCGCCGCCGGCGGCGCCCTCCCCGGCACGGACACCAGCACCCTCAACCTCGCCCGCCCCCTCACCGACGGCGAACAGATCCTGGTCGGCATCGCCCCGGCCCCCGGTGCCCCGGCCGATCCCGGCGACCCCGCAGCCGCCGACCCCGCCTCCCCGGTCAGCCTCAACTCCGCCACCGCCGCCCAACTCGACGCCCTGCCCGGCGTCGGCCCCGTCCTCGCCCAGCACATCCTCGACTTCCGCACCCAGCACGGCTCCTTCACCTCCGTCGACCAACTGCGCCAAGTCCCCGGCATCGGTGACCGCAAATTCACCACCCTCAAGCCCCTGGTCCACCCATGACCCGCCCCGTGCCCGGCAACGACGACCCGGAGGGCGCTGGACCCGCGGCGAGCGAGCGGGCCGCTGTGCACGCGGCGGCGGCTTCGCGGCTCGGGGCCGCGAACCCACGGCAGGAGGGGCCGCCGGACTGGCGGTTGGTGGGCCCCGCGGTCGCGGCGTGGGGCGGGGCGGCGGTCGGGCCGGGGCTGGGGACGCGTGTCGGGATCGGGGTGGTGCTGGTGGCGCTCCTCGCGGGCGCGGCGCTGTTGGTGGCGGCAGGCGTGAGGGGCGGCGGGCGGCGGGAGTTGGGGGCGGCGCTGGCGGCGGTGGTGCTGTGCGGGGCGGTGGGGGCGGGCGCGGCCGTGCTCGGGGAGGCGGACCGATATCGGGGGCCTGTGCCGGGGATGGCCGAGCGCGGGGCGGTGGCGGAGGTCGAGCTGCGGGTGACAGGCGACCCGACGGAGGCCCGCCCACGGGTACGGGGAGCCGCCCAGGCGCCACGGACGGCCGTCGTCGGGGGAGAGGCGTTACGGGTCGGCGGCACGCGCGTCCGGACGCCGGTGGTGGTGCTGGCCGAGGGGGACATCGGGCGGTGGCTGATGCTGCTGCCGTCCACGACGATCGCGGTCACGGCCCGGCTGGCCCCGGCGGACCGGCCGGGGGACAGGGCCGCCGCCCTGCTCAAGGCGCAGGGACCGCCGCGCGTCCTGGCACCGCCGAGCCTGCCGCAGCGCGTCGCGGGCCGACTCCGCGCGGGCCTGCGGGAGGCGAGCCGCCCACTGCCCGCGGACGCCAGAGCGCTGCTGCCGGGGCTGGTCGTGGGCGACACCACGGGCCTCACACCCGACCTGAAGGCCGCCTTCCGGGCCACCGACCTCACCCACCTCACGGCCGTCTCCGGAGGCAACCTCACGATCGTCCTGATCCTGCTGATCGGACCGCCGGGTGTGGCGATCAGGGCCGAACGACGCGGCCTGGCCTCCTCCTTGGGGCTGCCGCTCCGGCTGACGGCGCTGCTCGGCACGGGCCTGACGCTCGGATTCGTACTGGTCTGCCGACCGGACCCGAGCGTGTTGCGGGCCGCCGCCTGCGGGCTGATCACGCTGCTGGCCATCGGCACCGGCCGCCGCCGGTCCCTGCTCCCGGCGCTGGCCGCGGCGGTGCTGCTGCTGGTGCTGTACGAGCCGGAGCTGGCCCGCTCCTACGGCTTCGCGCTGTCGGTGCTCGCCACGGGCGCGCTGTTGACGCTGGCGCCCCGCTGGAGCGAGGCGTTACGGGCCAGGGGGGTGCCGCCGAGGCTGGCGGAGGCGCTGGCGGCGGCGGGGGCCGCGCAGGCGGTGTGCGGCCCGGTGATCGTGCTGCTGTCGGCTCGCCTCAGCCTGGTCGCGGTGCCGTGCAATCTGCTGGCGGAACCGGCGGTGGGTCCGGCCACGGTCCTCGGGTTCGGGGCGCTGGCGCTCGCCCCGGTCGCGTTGCCCGCCGCCCGCGCGCTGGCGTGGCTCGCGGGCTGGCCGACCGGCTGGATCGCGGCGGTGGCCCGGCACGGCGCGGCGCTGCCGGGCGCCGAGGTCGCCTGGCCGGGCGGCTGGGCGGGCGCGGCGCTGCTGGCGGTGCTGACGGCGGCCGTCGTGGTCGGCGGCGGGGTGCTGCGGCGCAGGCCGTGGCTGTGCGTGGTGTGCGCGTTCCTGCTGCTGCTCGCGCTGGTGCGGCCGGTGGAGCTGCCGAGGTTCGTGGCGGGCTGGCCGCCGGGCGGCTGGCGGTTCGCGATGTGCGACGTCGGGCAGGGCGACGCCCTGGCGCTGTCGGCGGGTCCGGGCGCGGCGGTTGTGGTGGACGCGGGGCCGGAGCCGGACAAGGTCGACCGCTGCCTGCGCGATCTGCGCGTCACCTCCGTGCCGCTGCTGATCCTGACGCACTTCCACGCCGACCACGTGGACGGTCTGCCGGGGGTGCTGCGGGGCCGCAGGGTGGGCGCGATCGAGACGACGGTGCTGGGCGAGCCGCCGCGGCAGGCCGTGGCCGTACGGCGGGAAGCGGCGGCGGCCGGGGTGCCGATGGTGCTCGCGGCGGCGGGGGAGCGGCGCGGTCTCGGCCCGCTGGAGTGGCGGGTGCTGTGGCCGCCGCCCAGTGCGGCGGCGCTGCCCGACAACGGGCCGAACGACGCCAGTGTGGCGCTGCTGGTCCGCACCGGAGGTCTGACGCTGCTGCTGATGGGCGACCTGGAACCGGCCGCGCAGGAGCGGCTGTTGGCGCAGGCGCCGGATCTGCCGCGGGTCGATGTCCTGAAGGTGGCGCACCACGGTTCGGCGTATCAGGACGAGGAGCTGTTCGACCGGGTGCGGCCGCGGCTCGCGGTGATCTCGGTCGGCGCGGACAACCCCTACGGTCATCCGGCGGCCCGGACGGTCGCGGCGCTGCGGGCGCTGGGGGCGGTGGTGCTGCGGACGGACACCGACGGGTCGATCGCGGTGGCCGAGGACGGGCGGGGGGAGCTGCGGACGAGCGTGGCCGGGAAGGGGGCAGGGATGTAAAGGATTCTTTGTAAAGGAGTGCTTGTAAGGGAAGCTTTCTAAAGATAGCTTTAGATACATGGAGGACAAGCCGATGGAGTCCAAGGTCCAGCTCACCGACCCGCGCGCCCTGCGCGCCTACGCGCACCCCACGCGGATGTCGCTCGTCGGGCTGCTCCGCCGCGAGGGGCCGTTCACGGCGACGCGGGCCGCGGAGCTGACCGGCGAATCCGTCGCCAGTTGCTCGTACCACCTGCGGATACTCGCCAAATACGGCCTGGTGGAAGAGGCACCGCCAGGACCCGGGCGGGAGAAGCCGTGGCGGGCGACGGCCGAGTTCACGAGTTGGCCCGGCTACTCCGAGGACACGGCGGTCGCGTCGGCGGCCGAGGCGCTGACGGTGGCCGTCGCCGAGAACTACTTCCACCGGATGACGCGGGCCATCGAGACGCGCGGCGCACTGCCCCGGAAGTGGCAGGAGGCCGAGCGCTTCACGGACACGTCCCTGTATGTGACGCCCGACGAACTGACCGCGCTCGGCGAGGAGATCGACGCGCTCCTGGCCCGGTACGCCGACCGGATCAACGACCCGGCCCGCCGCCCCGAGGGCGCCCGGCGGGTGCCCTACCTCCAGATCGGCTACGTCGACCCCGAGCACCCCGAGGACGGCCGCCCTCCGGAACCCGACCCCGAGGAGAGGTGAGCGCCGTGGTGCCGGAACTGCTCAGGCAGCGCCCCTTCCGGCGGTACTGGACGGGCCAGACCGTCTCGCTGCTCGGCGACCAGATCACCTTCCTGGCCATTCCGCTCGCCGCCGTCCTCGTGCTGCACGCCGACGCGGCCCAGATGGGCTGGCTGTCGATGGCGGGCCTGCTGCCCGCGCTGCTGTTCTCGCTCCCGGCCGGGGCCTGGGCCGACCGACGCGGTCGCCGCAGGCAGACCATGATCGCCGTCGACCTGCTGAGGGCGGCCCTGATGGTCTCGCTCCCGGTGGGTTACGCCCTCGGGGTGCTCACCCTGGCGCAGCTCTACGCGGTCGCCTTCGCCGTCGGCACGCTCGCCGTCGTCTTCGACGTCTGCAACGCCACGCTGTTCGTGTCGCTGGTGCGCCCCGAGGAGTATGTGCGGGGCAATTCGCTGACCAGCGGCAGCCGGGCCTTCTCGTTCGTGGCGGGCCCCAGCGTCGGCGGCCTGCTCGTGCAGGTGCTCGCCGCACCGCTCGCGCTGCTCGCCGACGCCTGCTCGTATCTGGTCTCGGCCGTGCTGCTCGCGCGGATAGACCCGGTGGAACCACCGGCCGCGCCGCCGCGCAAAGGGCACTTCACGGCGGGGCTGCGCTTCATCGTCCGCTCCCGCGTGCTGCGCCCGCTCGCGGCGGCGGCTGCGACGGTGAACTTCTTCAACTTCGTCTTCCACACCCTGGTGATCCTCTACGCCGTCGAACAACTCGGCCTGAACGCGGGGCTGTTGGGCATGGCCATCGGGGCCGGCGCGGTCGGCAGCGTGATCGGCGCGGTGCTCACCGGACGGATCGCCCGGTCGATCGGGGTCGGGCCGACCCTGGTCCTGGGATTCATAGGGTTCCCCGCGCCGCTGATCCTGATCCCGTTGGCGACCGGGCCGACACCGATGCTGCTCGCCGCCTTCTTCGCCGCCGAATTCGCCTCCGGCTTCGGCCTGATGCTGCTCGACATCGCCAGCGGCTCCTTGCAGAGCGCCGTCATACCCGACGCCCTGCGCTCACGGGTCAGCGGCGCCTTCCGCACCGTCAACTACGGTGTCCGCCCGCTCGGCGCGCTCGTCGGCGGCACCCTCGGCAGCGCGATCGGACTGCGCCCGACGCTGTGGATCGCCACCGTCGGCGGCCTGCTCAGCGTGCTGTGGCTGCTGCCCTCGCCGATACCGCGCATACGCGAACTCCCCGACGAGGAGCCCGACCCGGCGGCGGAAGCGCAAGCGGAGACGGAAGCGGCGGCGGATCGGAAGGCGGCGGCAGCGACGTAGGCCCGCGCACGCCGCCCCGCGCAGGCCGCCCCGCGTACCCCGCCCCGCTACTCCAGCCAGCCCTCGAACTGCGCGGCCAGCGCGTCCAGCGCCGACGTGTCGAGACGGGCGTCGCTGTCCTCGACGACCACCAGCCACTGGGCGTCCTCGGCGTCGTCCTCGCCCGCGAGGGCGTCCCGGACCAGGTGCGGCTCCTCGCGCAGGGCGAAGCGCGCGGTCAGCAGCTCGGCGACCTCCTCCGCGGCGTCGCGGTCGGGCAGCACCAGCACATGTCGTACGTCGCTCACCGCACCAGTGTCCCCGACGCGGTGCGGCGATGTCCGACCCCCGTGGGATGCTGGGCGGCGATGGCCAGGAAGACTGCTTCAGACGACCCGCTCGCTCCGCTCACGCTCGCCGTGGGCCAGGAGGACCTGCTGCTCGACCGCGCCGTGCGCGAGGTGGTCATGGCGGCCCGCGCGGCCGACGCGGACACCGATGTGCGGGACCTGGCCCCCGAGGCGCTCCAGCCGGGCACACTGGCGGAGCTGACCAGCCCGTCGCTGTTCGCCGAGCGCAAGGTCGTGGTGGTGCGCAACGCGCAGGACCTGTCGGCGGACACGGTCAAGGACGTCAAGGCGTATCTGGCCGCGCCCGTCGAGGAGATCACGCTGGTCCTGCTGCACGCGGGCGGCGCCAAGGGCAAGGCGCTGCTGGACGCGGCGCGCAAGGCCGGGGCGCGCGAGGTGGCCTGCCCGAAGATGACGAAGCCCGCGGACCGGCTGGCGTTCGTGCGCGGCGAGTTCCGTACGCTGGGCCGCTCCGCGACGCCCGAGGCCACCCAGGCCCTGGTCGACTCGATCGGCAGCGACCTGCGGGAGCTGGCGAGCGCCTGCGCGCAGCTCGTCGCCGACATCGAAGGCACCATCGACGCGGCCGTGGTCGCCCGCTACTACACCGGCCGCGCCGAGGCCACCGGCTTCGAGGTCGCCGACCTCGCCGTCACCGGCCGTACCGCGGAGGCGCTGGAGCGGCTGCGCTGGGCGCTGTCCGTCGGCCAGCCGCTGCCCGGCATCACCTTCGCGCTGGCCTCCGGCGTCCGCGCCATCGGCAAGCTCGCCTCCGCGCCGCGCGGCGCCAACCCCGGCCAGCTCGCCAGGGACCTCGGCATGCCGCCGTGGAAGATCGACCGGGTCAGGCAGCAGATCCGCGGCTGGTCCGCGGACGGCGTCTCGACCGCCCTGCGGGCCGTCGCCGAGGCCGACGCCGCCGTCAAGGGCGGCAGCGCCGACCCCGCCTACGCCCTGGAGAAGGCCGTCGTCACCATCGCCCAGGCGTCCCGCGCCCGCTCCTGACCGGAGACCGGACCGCGCGCCCCTCGGACAGCGGCCCTCGGACAGCGACCCTCGTGGAGCGGCAGCACCCCTCCGACAGCACCCCTCCGACAGCGGCCCTCGGACAACAGAACCGCCCGTCCGGGACTCCCGGACGGGCGGTTCACGTCAGTGCTCTCACTGAGTGCGGTCGCGCCCGCGTGGCGAACGCAGATCGTGCGCGACCGCGGTGGTGCGAAGTGCGGGTCCGGGCGGTAGAGGGGCCGCTGGGTCCGGTTGCCCGCGATGAATCGAAAGAGCGGAGATCAGAGAGCGGAGACCGACTGAGCCAGCGCCGACTTCTTGTTGGCGGCCTGGTTCTTGTGGATGACGCCCTTGCTGACGGCCTTGTCGAGCTTCTTGGCGGCGAGACGAGCGGCCTCGGTGGCCTTCTCGGCGTCACCGGCGGCCACGGCCTCGCGGGTGCGACGGATCGCGGTCTTCAGCTCGGACTTGACGGCCTTGTTGCGCAGGCGCGCCTTCTCGTTGGTCTTGTTCCGCTTGATCTGGGACTTGATGTTCGCCACGAAAGAGCCTTCTCAGGTTCGATTGATACTTGGGTTGCTGCTTGGGGTGTGCTGCTCGGGGTTTGCCGCTTGGTACTGAAACGAGCAGATGCCTCGGGTTAGAGGGCACGAGGCACAGTGCTCCAGGCTACCAGCCGTTCACAGGACGGCCCAAACCGGTGCCGGTGCCGCAACCATGGGACGATAGCCCTTACGCCAGCCCCGCTCGCCCCGAGCAACCAGCCCGCCCGACCCGAGAAAATGGACCCTGCGTGCCCGCGACCCCTTCCCATGTGCCGGAGCCGAGCCGTACCGACCCGGCGTTGATCCGCAACTTCTGCATCATCGCGCACATCGACCACGGCAAGTCCACCCTCGCCGACCGGATGCTCCAGCTCACCGGCGTCGTCGACGCACGCCAGATGCGCGCCCAGTACCTCGACCGGATGGACATCGAGCGCGAGCGGGGCATCACGATCAAGTCGCAGGCCGTCCGGCTGCCCTGGGCGCCGACCACGGGCGACGGCACCGGCAGCACGCACATCCTGAACATGATCGACACCCCGGGCCACGTCGACTTCACCTACGAGGTCTCGCGGTCGCTCGCCGCCTGCGAGGGCACGGTCCTGCTGGTCGACGCGGCGCAGGGCATCGAGGCGCAGACCCTCGCCAACCTCTACCTGGCGATGGAGAACGACCTGACGATCGTTCCCGTGCTGAACAAGATCGACCTGCCGGCCGCCCAGCCGGAGAAGTTCTCCGAGGAGCTGGCCAACCTCATCGGCTGCGACCCCTCCGATGTGCTCAAGGTCTCGGCGAAGACCGGCGTCGGCGTGGACGCGCTGCTCGACCGGGTGGTCCAGGACGTGCCGCCGCCGGTCGGCGTCGCCGACGCGCCCGCCCGCGCGATGATCTTCGACTCGGTCTACGACTCCTACCGGGGCGTGGTCACCTACGTCCGTGTCATCGACGGCCAGCTCACCAAGCGTGAGCGGATCAAGATGATGTCCACCGGCGCCACCCACGAACTGCTGGAGATCGGCGTCTCGTCGCCCGAGATGAAGCCGCACGACGGCCTCGGCGTCGGCGAGGTCGGCTATCTGATCACGGGTGTGAAGGACGTACGGCAGTCCAAGGTCGGTGACACCATCACCACCTTGAACCGCGGCGCGACCGAGGCGCTGGGCGGCTACAAGGACCCCAAGCCCATGGTGTTCTCCGGCCTCTACCCGCTGGACGGCTCCGACTACCCCGAGCTGCGCGAGGCGCTGGACAAGCTCCAGCTCAACGACGCGGCGCTGGTCTACGAGCCGGAGACGTCCGCCGCCCTCGGCTTCGGCTTCCGCGTCGGCTTCCTCGGCCTGCTGCACCTCGACGTGATCCGCGAGCGCCTGGAGCGCGAATTCGGACTCGACCTGATCGCGACCGCGCCCAACGTGGTCTACCGCGTCGTCATGGAGGACCGCACCGAGCACACGGTCACCAACCCCAGCGAGTTCCCCGAGGGCAAGATCGCCGAGGTCTACGAGCCGGTGGTCAGGGCGACGGTGCTGGCGCCCACCGAGTTCATCGGCGCGATCATGGAGCTGTGCCAGAACCGGCGCGGCTCGCTGCTCGGCATGGACTACCTCTCCGAGGACCGGGTCGAGATCCGCTACACCCTGCCGCTGGCCGAGATCGTCTTCGACTTCTTCGACAACCTGAAGTCCAAGACCCGCGGCTACGCCTCGCTCGACTACGAGCCCACCGGCGAGCAGAGCGCCGACCTGGTCAAGGTCGACATCCTGCTGCACGGCGACAAGGTGGACGCCTTCTCCGCGATCACCCACAAGGACAAGGCGTACGCGTACGGCGTCCGGCTGGTGGCCAAGCTGCGCGAGCTGATCCCGCGGCAGAACTTCGAGGTGCCGATCCAGGCCGCCATCGGCGCCCGCGTGATCGCCCGCGAGACCGTCCGCGCCATCCGCAAGGACGTGCTGGCCAAGTGCTACGGCGGTGACATCTCGCGTAAGCGCAAGCTGCTGGAGAAGCAGAAGGAAGGCAAGAAGCGGATGAAGATGGTCGGCAACGTGGAGGTGCCGCAGGAGGCGTTCATCGCCGTCCTGTCGACCGACTCCGAGGGCGAGTCGAAGGCGAAGAAGTAGAAGAAGCAGGTGAGGGGCGGGGTCCGGGGCCGAAGCGGCAGGGGATGAGGCGAACGGGGCATCCGGGGCAACCGGCGGGCCTTCCCCTCTTACGCGCCGGGCGTCGGCCCTCTACCCTGATCCGACGTAGGTTACTGGTGAGTTAAGAACACAGGCGCGGGCCCGGAGGTTGTCGTGACCGACACACAGACGTTGATCGAGAATCGGCCGCCCTCCGTGGCGACGCTCTTTCTGGAGCGCGTGACGGCGACCCCCGACGCGGAGGCGTACCGCTTCCCCGTCCCGTCCGAGAGCGGCCAGGGCCCCGACACCTGGCAGGCGCTCACCTGGGGCGCCGCCGCCGAGCGGGTCTACGCCATCGCCGCCGGCCTGATGGACCTCGGCATCCGGCCCGAGGAGCGGGTGGCGATCTCGTCCAACACCTCGGTCGACTGGATCCTCGCCGACCTGGGCATCCTGTGCGCGGGCGCGGCCACCACCACCGTCTACCCGAGCACCAACGCCGACGAGACCGCGTTCATCCTCGCCGACTCCGGCAGCCGCGTCCTGATCGCGGAGAACGCGGCGCAGCTCGCCAAGGCCCGCGAGCGCCGCGCGGAGCTGCCCGAGCTGACGCATGTCGTGGTCATGGACGCGGCCGGGGCGGCCGACACGGACGGCGACGGCTGGGTGCTGTCGCTCGACGAGCTGATCAAGCGCGGCGCCGCCTACCTGGAGCGGCACCCGGCCGCCGTCACCGACGCCGTCGCCGCCATCACCAAGGACCAGCTCGCCACCCTCATCTACACCTCCGGCACCACGGGCCGCCCCAAGGGCGTCCGGCTGCCGCAGGACTGCTGGGCGTACATGGCGCGCGCCATCGAGGCGATCGGGCTGCTCGACGAGAACGACGTGCAGTACCTGTGGCTGCCCCTCGCGCACGTCTTCGGCAAGGTGCTGACCGCCGGGCACATCACCGTCGGCCACGTCACCGCCGTCGACGGCCGCGTCGACAAGATCATCGAGAATCTGCCGGTCGTCCAGCCGACCTACATGGCCGCCGTGCCGAGGATCTTCGAGAAGGTCTACAACGGGGTCGCCGCCAAGGCCAGGGCGGGCGGCGGCGCCAAGTACAAGATCTTCCTGTGGGCGGCCGAGGTCGCCCGCGAGTACGCCAAGGCCGCGCAGAACAGCATGCGGCTGACCGGCGTCCCGACCGTGCCGGTCGGCCTGCGCACCAAGCACGCGATCGCCGACAAGCTCGTCTACGCCAAGATCCGCGAGGCGTTCGGCGGGAAGCTGCGCGCCTGCGTGTCCGGCTCGGCCGCGCTCGCCCCCGAGATCGGCTACTTCTTCTCCGGCGCCGGAATCCACATCCTGGAGGGCTACGGCCTCACCGAGTCCAGCGCCGCCAGCTTCGTCAACCCCGGCGAGTCCTACCGCACCGGCACCGTCGGCAAGGCGCTGCCCGGCCTGGAGGTCCGGATCGCCGAGGACGGCGAGATCCTGCTGCGCGGCCCCGGCATCATGCAGGGCTACCACGGGCTGCCGGAGAAGACCGCCGAGGTGCTGGAGTCCGACGGCTGGTTCCACACCGGCGACATTGGCGAACTGTCGCCCGACGGCTTCCTGAAGATCACCGACCGCAAGAAGGACCTGATCAAGACCTCGGGCGGCAAGTACATCGCGCCCGCCGAGGTCGAGGGACAGTTCAAGGCGGTGTGCCCCTTCGTCAGCAACGTCCTGGTCGTCGGCGGCGGCCGGAATTTCTGTACGGCGCTGCTCGCCCTCGACGAGCCCACCATCCTCGTCTGGGCCGCGGAGCACGGCCTCGAAGGCCGCTCGTACGCCGATGTCGTCGGCACTGACGAGGTCCGCGAACTCATCGCCGGCTACGTCCAGCGCGTCAACGACAACCTCCAGCGCTGGCAGCAGATCCGCGAATTCCGCGTCCTGCCGCGCGACCTCGACATCGAGCACGGCGACCTCACCCCGAGCCTGAAGCTCAAGCGCCCGGTCGTCGAGCGCGAATTCGCCCCGCTGATCGAGGAGATGTACGCCGGAGCGCGCGAGGCGTAAGCCTCCGCGAGCGGCGCGCAGGGTACCCCTCGCGGGCGCGCCGCGCCCGGAGTTGGCCGGGCGGGGACCGATTCGGGGGACCCCGGGGGTCACGCGGCGCGTTCGGACGGGTTCGGTGTGTCACGGTGTGTGCGTTGTCGCCGCATCCTCGGGAGCCGCCTGTGAGGCTCGACCCGCCACGCCCCCGCGAGGGCACCGGCACCCGTACCGCCAGCACCCGTACCGGCGCCGGTATCAGCACCGGCACCGCTGCCGGGACCACGCTGCCCGGCAATCAGCTCGCGGCGGGCGCCGCCCGGCGCTTCCTGCGGGCCGCGCTCGCCGACTGGACGAGCCAGGGCCTGCCGGAGGCCGCCGCGTTCACCGAACAGGTCGTGGACGACGCGATCCTGCTGGTCAGCGAGCTGGTGACCAACGCGGTGATCCACGCGGGCACCACCGTGGACGTCCTGTGCCGACTGGAGACGAGAGCGCAGGCGGCGGCGGAGGCGTTCGGGGACAGCGGGTCGCGGGAGCCCGGTCTGGTGATCGAGGTGTCCGACCAGTACCCGGCACGGGTGCTGCGCGGCGACGACCGGCCGGACCCCGGCGACCACAGGGAAGGCGGTCGCGGCCTGCAACTCGTCGCCGCCCTGTCCGACGCCTGGGGCATCAGCTACCGCCGCGACCGTAAAACCGTCTGGTGCCGCCTCGACCTCACCGGCCCGCCCCCGCCTGACGGGAGCGAAGATGAGAGCGAGGAACCGCTACGGCGCGGCCTGCGGGCCGCCGAGATCCTGGCGCCCGCGCCCTCCGGCTCCGCCCGGAAAGCGGACTCCGACTGGATCAACCGCGGCTCCCTGTCCTTCCTCGCCGAGGCGTCCGACCTGCTCGCGGGCCAGCTCGACGAGGACAACGTGGCCGTGCTGGCGACCCAGCTCCTCGTGCCGCGGCTCGCGGACTGGTGCGCGGTCTGGCTCTACGGGACCGGCGGCCGGCCACGGCTGTCCAGCGTCTGGCACGGCGCGGAGCACCGTATCGACGGCCTGCGCGCCGTACTGGAGAAAACCCCGCCCCCGCCGGGCCTGCGTTCCGGCACCCGCCTCGGCGGCGCCATGCCGTGGCCCTGGCCGGCCACCGACGACATGTGGGAGCACGGCGGCGCGCTGGCCGTACCGCTGGTCGCCGCCGGGCGCTGGCACGGCACGCTGCTGCTCGGCCGCACCGGCCTGCTCGGTCTGCCGGGCGAGGTCGTCGGCCTGGTCGAGGACTTCGGGCGCCGGGTCGCGCTCGCCGTGGACACCGCGCGGCAGTACGCCCGCCAGGCGATGATCAGCACCGTCCTGCAACGCGGCCTGCTGCCGCCCGCCGCGGGCCGCATCCCCGGCGTCGACCACGCCGTGGTGTACGAGCCCACGGCCGGCGACTGGGTCGGCGGCGACTTCTACGACCTGTTCCCCGCGGGCGACGGCCGCTGGTGCTTCGCCCTCGGCGACGTCTGCGGCAACGGCCCCGAGGCCGCCTCGCTGA
Source organism: Streptomyces sp. NPDC088197 (assembly GCF_044741185.1). Taxonomy (NCBI): domain Bacteria; kingdom Bacillati; phylum Actinomycetota; class Actinomycetes; order Kitasatosporales; family Streptomycetaceae; genus Streptomyces; species Streptomyces sp. NPDC088197. The sequence goes on along the minus strand of NZ_JBIUSD010000003.1, from coordinate 566,860 downwards.
CCGGTATCGCCCGCCCGGTCCTGCGGCTGCTGGCCCGCGAGGGCTACGGCGTCCCCGATGTCCTCGACCGCCTCAACAAGGCGCTCGCCGACGAGGCCGCCACCGCCCTGATCGGCGAGACCGGCGACTGGGAGGGCGGCCAGGCCCGCTTCCTGTCGCTGCTCTACGGCGAGATCGTGCCGTACGCCACAGGCCGCGGCGCCCGCTGCACGCTCGCCTCGGCAGGCCACCCGCTGCCGCTGGTCCTCACCCCGGACGGGCGGGTACGCGAGGCCGCGAGCCCGCAGATGCTGCTCGGCATCGGCGACGACTCGCGGTACGACTGCGAGTCCTTCGACCTCACCCCCGGCGAGACACTGCTGTGCGTCACCGACGGCGTCACCGAACGCCGCCGCGGGCACCGGCAGTTCGACGACGACGACGGCCTGGCGGCGGCGCTCGGCGGCTGCGTGGGGCTGAACGCCGTCGCCGTCGCGGAACGCATCCGGCGCGCGGTCCACGAGTACGACGACGCGCCGCCCGCCGACGACCTGGCGCTGCTGGTCCTCCAGGCGAGGTGAGCGCGCCGGGACCGGCGTCCGAGCGGGGCCGGGACCGGGACCCGAGCGGGGCCGCAACCGGCATCCGAGCGGGATCGGGACCGCGACCCGAGCGAGGCCGGCGACCGTGCGGATTCGGGCACCTCGCGCGTACCGGATACTGGACAGATGCCTTCCGTACTGCCTGATGGTGAGCCCGTGCCCGCGGACGGGACGCTGCCCGCGCACGCGCTCGACGGGGCGGCGGACCGGCCGCTCGGCTTCTACCTGCACGTGCCGTACTGCGCGACGCGCTGCGGCTACTGCGACTTCAACACCTACACCGCCACCGAATTGCGCGGCTCGGGCGGCGCCCTGGCCTCCCGCGAGAACTACGCGGACGTGCTCACCGACGAGATCCGGCTGGCCAGGAAGGTCCTGGGCGACGACCCGCGCCCGGTCGAGACGGTCTTCGTCGGCGGCGGCACCCCGACGCTGCTGCCCGCCGCCGACCTCGTCCGCGCCCTGGCCGCGATCCGCGACGAATTCGGCCTCGCCGACGGCGCCGAGATCACCACCGAGGCCAACCCGGAGTCCGTCGACCCCGGCTACCTCGCGGAACTGCGCGCGGGCGGCTTCAACCGGGTGTCGTTCGGGATGCAGAGCGCGCGGCAGCACGTACTGAAGGTGCTGGACCGCACCCATACCCCTGGGCGGCCCGAGGCATGCGTCGCCGAGGCGCGCGCCGCCGGATTCGAGCACGTCAACCTCGACCTGATCTACGGCACGCCGGGGGAGTCCGACGACGACTGGCGCGCCTCCCTGGACGCGGCCGTCGCCGCGGGTCCCGACCACGTGTCCGCGTACGCGCTGATCGTCGAGGAGGGCACGCGGCTCGCCCGGCGGATCCGGCGCGGCGAGGTGCCCATGACCGACGACGACGTGCACGCCGACCGCTACCTCATCGCGGACGAGCGGCTGGCCGCCGCGGGCTTCACCTGGTACGAGGTCTCCAACTGGGCCACCACCCCCGCCGGGCGCTGCACCCACAACGAGCTGTACTGGACCGGCGCCGACTGGTGGGGCGCGGGGCCCGGCGCCCACAGCCACGTCGGCGGCGTGCGCTGGTGGAACGTCAAGCACCCCGGCGCCTACGCGCAGGCCCTCGGCGAAGGACGCTCACCCGGCGCCGGGCGGGAGATCCTCACCGCGGAGGACCGCCGCGTCGAGCGCGTCCTGCTGGAACTGCGCCTCGCCGACGGCTGCCCCCTCGCCCTCCTCGCCGAGGAGGGCGCCCGCGCCGCCGCCCGCGCGGTAACGGACGGCCTCCTGGAGGCCGGTCCTTACGCGGACGGCCGCGCCGTCCTCACCCTGCGCGGCCGACTCCTGGCCGACGCCGTCGTCAGGGACCTGGTCGACTAGGAGCCGCCCCGGGGCGGCTCCTTACGGCGCCGCCACGAAGTCGATCAAGTGCTCCACCGCGCCCAGCAGCTCCGGCTGGAGGTCCTTGTAGGTGTGGACCGAGGCCAGGATTCGCTGCCACGCCTCACCCGTCGTCATGTTCCAGCCGAGGCTGCGGCAGACCCCCGTCTTCCAGTCCTCGCCGCGCGGGACGCGCGGCCACTCCCGGATGCCGACGGAGGACGGCTTCACGGCCTCCCACACGTCGATATAGGGGTGGCCGACGATCAGGACGTCCGCCCCGGTGACCGCCGCCGCGATACGGGACTCCTTGGAGCCCGGCACCAGGTGGTCGACCAGGACGCCCAGGCGGGCGTCGGGCCCCGGCGAGAAGGACTCGACGATGGCCGGGAGGTCGTCCACCCCCTCCAGGTACTCGACCACGACGCCCTCGACGCGCAGGTCGTGCCCCCAGACGCGTTCGACCAGCTCGGCGTCGTGCCGGCCCTCGACGTAGATCCGTCCGGCGCGCGCCACCCGCGCCTTCGCGCCGGTGACCGCGATCGAGCCGGAGGCGGACAGCAGGGGCCCGCGCGGGCCGGGCGCCTGCGGGCGGACGAGGGTGACCTGCTTGCCGTCGATGAGGAAGCCGCGCGGCTCCATCGGGAAGACGCGGTGCTTGCCGAAGCGGTCCTCCAGCGTGACCGTCAGCCCCTCGGCGGTCTTCTCCACCCGCACCACGGCCCCGCAGAAACCGGTGCCGACCTCCTCGACCACCAGATCCCGCTCCGCGGCCACCTCGGGCGCGGGCGTACTCCGCTTCCACGGGGGAGTGAGGTCGGGGTCGTCGTAACTCCTGCTGCGCATGAGGGAGATCGTAACCAGGGCGGCTACGCGACGGACCCGAAGCGGGCCGCCAGCGCGTCGCGCTGGGCCCGTACGAAGCGGGCGTCGACCACCGCGCCGTGGCCGGGCACGTAACGGGCCGTCTCGCCGCCGAGGGCGAGCAGCGCGTCCAGGGTGCCGGGCCAGCGGTCGGGCGCCGCGTCGTCGTCGGCCTGCGGCTCGCCCGACTCCTCGACCAGGTCGCCGCAGAAGACCACGGCGGGATCGCTCGGGGTGGCGCCCGGCACGACCACGACCAGGTCATTGCGGGTGTGGCCGGGGCCGGGGTGGACCAGCAGCACCGGACGGTCGCGGCCCAGGTCCAGGGCGTACTCACCGCTGACCGGGTGGCCGGGCAGCACCAGGGCCTCGGCGGCCCGCGCCGCCTCCGCCGGGTCGGTGCCGAAGGCGACCGCCGACTCGCGCAGCGCCTCCCGCTCGCGCCGCAGCAGCGCGGCCAGCGACGTCTGCCCGTACACCTCGGCGCCGGGGAAGGCCGCCGTGCCGAAGACGTGGTCGAAATGGCCGTGGGTGAGCGCGACATGGGTGACGGTCCGGCCGGTCAGCGCCTCGACCTGGGCCCGCAGCTCGGCGCCCTCCCGCAGCGTGGAGCCGGTGTCGACCAGCAGCACACCGTCGTCGCCGACCACCAGTCCGATGGTCACATCCAGATGCGGCAGCCGCCGCCGCGCGACACCGGGAGCCAGCTGCTCCCACCCCGTGCCCTCCACCGGCTCCGCCGGTTCCGCAGATCTCACGTGACCGACGCTATCGCCGCCGCGCCCGCGCCGCCCGTCGTCCGCCGCCGTCCCCTGCCGCCCGTCGCCGACCGCCGCTCCGTCGCCTCGTACCGCCGCCCATCCCGCCACACTTCGCCCACCCGTACGGTGCCCTTGCCTCGCCCTCGCTACCTCGCCGTACACTTGCTGCGGGGCGGCTGGCACTCGAAACGCAGGAGTGCCAGGCCAGGGCGGTTTTAAGGACCGGTAGACGGACGAGGCCATACGGCTGGAGGTGCGCGATGCTGAGCGAACGCAGGCTCGAAGTGCTGCGTGCCATCGTCCAGGACTATGTCGGGACCGAGGAGCCGGTCGGCTCCAAGGCGCTCACCGAACGGCACCGGCTGGGCGTCTCGCCCGCCACCGTGCGCAACGACATGGCGGTCCTGGAGGACGAGGGATACATCGCCCAGCCGCACACCAGCGCTGGCCGCATTCCCACCGACAAGGGCTACCGGCTCTTCGTCGACAAGCTCGCGGGCGTCAAACCGCTGTCGTCGGCCGAGCGCCGCGCGATCCAGAACTTCCTGGACGGCGCGGTCGACCTCGACGACGTCGTGGGCCGTACGGTACGGCTGCTCGCGCAGCTCACCCGGCAGGTCGCCGTCGTGCAGTACCCGTCGCTGACCCGCTCGTCGGTCCGGCACGTGGAACTGCTGCCGCTGGCGCCCGCCCGCGTGATGCTCGTGCTGATCACCGACACCGGCCGCGTCGAACAGCGGCTCATCGACTGCTCCGCGCCGATCGGCGAGACCGTGCTCGGCGACCTGCGCGCCCGGCTCAACAGCCGGGTCGTCGGCCGCCGCTTCGCGGACGTGCCCCCGCTGGTCCAGGACCTGCCGGACGGCTTCGACCCGGACGACCGCCCCGCGGTCACCGCCGTGCTCGCCACGCTCCTCGAAACGCTCGTCGAGGAGACCGAGGAGCGGATCATGCTCGGCGGCGCGGCGAATCTCACCCGGTTCAACCACGACTTCCCGCTGACGATCCGGCCGGTGCTCGAAGCCCTCGAAGAGCAGATGGTGCTCCTCAAACTGCTCGGCGAGGCCAAGGATTCGGGCATGACCGTACGGATCGGTCATGAGAATTTTCACGAGGGGCTCAATTCCACTTCGGTGGTGGCGGTCGGCTACGGTTCGGGCGACGAGGCAGTCGCCAAACTCGGCGTGGTCGGACCGACCCGCATGGACTACCCCGGAACGATGGGAGCGGTACGCGCAGTGGCACGTTACGTCGGACAGATCCTGGCGGAGTCGTAAGTGGCCACGGACTACTACGCCGTTCTCGGCGTGCGCCGCGACGCAGGCCCGGACGAGATCAAGAAGGCGTTCCGCCGGCTCGCCCGTGAGCTGCACCCGGACGTCAATCCGGACCCCAAGACGCAGGAGCGGTTCAAGGAGATCAACGCCGCCTACGAGGTGCTCTCCGACCCGCAGAAGAAGCAGGTCTACGACCTCGGCGGCGATCCGCTGGCCGCCGGTGGCGGAGGCGGCGCGGGCGGCTTCGGCGCGGGCTTCGGCAACTTCAGCGACATCATGGACGCCTTCTTCGGGCAGTCGCAGCAGCGCGGGCCGCGCTCGCGCACCCGGCGCGGCCAGGACGCGATGATCCGGCTGGAGATCGAGCTGGACGAGGCCGCGTTCGGCACCACCAAGGACATCCAGGTCGACACCGCCGTGACCTGCGGCACCTGCAACGGCGAGGGGGCCGCGCCCGGCACCGCCGCGCAGACCTGCGACATGTGCCGCGGTCGCGGCGAGGTCTCCCAGGTCACCCGGTCCTTCCTCGGCCAGGTCATGACGTCCAGGCCCTGCCCGCAGTGCCAGGGCTTCGGCACCGTCGTGCCCACCCCCTGCCCCGAGTGCGCGGGCGACGGCCGGGTCCGCTCCCGCCGTACGCTCACCGTCAAGATCCCCGCGGGTGTCGACAACGGCACACGTATCCAGCTCGCGGGCGAGGGCGAGGTCGGCCCCGGCGGCGGCCCGGCCGGTGACCTCTACGTCGAGATCCGCGAGGTCCCGCACCCGGTCTTCCAGCGGCGCGGCGACGACCTGCACTGCACGGTCACCATCCCGATGACGGCCGCGTCCCTCGGCACCAAGTGCCCGCTGGAGACGCTGGACGGCCTGGAGGAGATCGACATCAGGCCCGGCACGCAGTCCGGCCAGTCCATCCCGCTCCACCAGCGCGGTGTCACGCACCTGCGCGGCGGCGGGCGCGGCGACCTCGTCGTGCACGTCGAAGTCCTCACCCCCAGCAAGCTCGACGCCGAGCAGGAGAATCTGCTGCGGCAGCTCGCCGTGCTGCGCGGCGAGGAGCGGCCCCTGGGGCAGTTCGCGCCGGGCCAGCAGGGCCTCTTCTCCCGTCTCAAGGACGCCTTCAACGGGCGGTAGCGCGCCCGCGCTCCGCGCGAGGATTCCCCTGCGGGGGGGGTGAGCCGGTCTTTTCAGGGGCGCGGGGAACCGCGGACCGGCCGAATGGCTCCCGCGGGTCACCACCGGCCCCAGAGGGGCGGATCGGCATGTCCTCGGACCACCGGCCCGGCGGGGGCTTGTCGCGCGGTTCCCCGCGCCCTGAAAAACGAGGCACCGCCTCACGTGAGGCGGACGCGGGGGCCACGCCCCGCACGGGGTACCGCACCTCGCCGGGAGGCGGCATGGCACGATGAACGGCATGTCCGCGTTGACCGATCTCTCGTCGTTCTCGGCGTATCCGATCATTCAGGCGCCGATGGCCGGAGGCGCGTCGAATCCGCAGCTCGCCGCGGCCGTGGGGGCGGCGGGCGGCCTGGGCTTTCTGGCCGCCGGGTACAAGACCTCCGAGGCGATGTACGAGGAGATCCGGCAGGTCCGGCATCTCAGCTCGCACCCGTTCGGGGTGAATCTGTTCATGCCGCAGCCCGCGACGGCCGATCCGTCCGCGGTCGCGGTGTACGCCGAGCAGCTGGCGGGGGAGTCCGCCTGGTACGGGACGCCGCTGGGCGACCCGGACAGCGGGACCGACGACGCGTACGACGCGAAGGTCGCGATCCTGCTGGAGGACCCGGTCCCGATGGTGAGCTTCACCTTCGGGTGCCCGGAGCGCTCGGTGCTCGACGCCTTCGCGAAGGCCGGTACGTACACCGTCGTGACGGTGACCTCGCCGTCCGAGGCGCTGGCCGCGCAGTGGTCGGGGGCGGACGCGGTGTGCGTCCAGGGCGTGGAGGCGGGCGGCCACCAGGGCACGCACCGCGACGACCCGCAGCTCGACGGCGCGGGTTTCGGGCTGCTGTCGCTGGTGCCGCAGGTACGCGAGGCCGTGCAGCTGCCGCTGATCGCGGCGGGCGGGCTGATGCGCGGCGGGCAGGTCGCGGCGGTGCTCGCGGCGGGCGCGGACGCGGCGCAGCTCGGCACGGCGTTCCTGGTCTGCCCGGAGTCCGGGGCGAGTCCGCTGCACAAGCGGGCCGTCACCGATCCGGTCTTCGCCCGCACCGAACTGACCCGCGCCTTCTCCGGGCGGCCCGCGCGCGGGCTGCTCAACCGCTTCATCCGCGAGCACGGGCCGTACGCGCCGCCCGGATACCCGCAGATCCACCACCTCACCTCCGGGCTGCGCAAGGCCGCCGCCGCGGCGGGCGATCCGCAGGGCATGGCCCTGTGGGCCGGTCAGGGCCATCGGCTGGCCCGTGACGTCTCCGCCGGGCGCCTGGTCGAACTCCTCGTCGAAGAACTCCACGCCGCCCGGGAGGCGCTCGCATGACGGCCCCCGTCTTCCTCGTCGAACCCGCCGCGCTGGACGGCTCCCCGTCCACCGTCACCCTCACCGGGCCCGAGGGGCGGCACGCGGTCTCCGTGCGCCGCCTCACGCCCGGCGAGGCGATCGTCCTCACGGACGGGGGCGGGCGCGGTGCCTACGGGGTGGTCGCCGCCGTCTCCGGCAAGGACGTGCTCGACGTCGAGGTACGCGAGACGCGGGTCGAACCCGAGCCCGCCGTGCGGATCACCGTCGTCCAGGCGCTGCCCAAGGGGGACCGCGGGGAGCTGGCCGTCGAGACCATGACGGAGGCCGGGGTCGACGCCGTCGTTCCCTGGGCGGCGGCCCGCTGTGTCACCCAGTGGCGCGGTGACCGGGGCGCCAAGGCCCTGGCGAAGTGGCGGTCCACCGCGCGGGAGGCCGCCAAGCAGGCGCGGCGCCTGCGATTTCCCTCCGTGGCGGACCTGATGACGACCCGTCAGGTCGCCGGGCTGTTGGCCGGCGCCGAATTCGCCGGGGTCCTCCATGAGGAGGGCTCGGCCGCGCTGGCCTCCGCCGCGCTGCCCGCGTCCGGGTCCGTCGTACTCGTCGTCGGGCCGGAAGGCGGGGTCTCCGCCGAGGAGATCGCCACGCTCGCCGCCACCGCCTACCGCCTGGGCCCCACCGTCCTGCGCACCTCCACCGCCGGGGTGGCCGCCGCCTCCGTCCTCCTCGCCCGCACCGGCCGCTGGTCCTGACCTTCCGACCCACCCGGCCTTACGGGCGGGGCAGCCACCCGTAAGGGGAAGGTCCTGCCTTCGGGGGATTTACGGGAGGGCGGTCGCGGGCGGAGGTTGGGGGGATGGGACGAATGGGGACATGGGGAGCCGGGGGGATGGCCGTGACGGCCGCCCTCATGGCGATGACGATCAGCGGATGCGACCCGGCGGACGGGCTGGGGGCGAGCGCGGTGTCGGCGACGACCGACCAGTTGGCGACGCGGGCGCTCAAGAAGGACAACATTGACGTGAGTTGGCTGTCGTGCAGCGCGACGACGGGCAGGACCGAGGACGACGTCGACTGCCTCGGCCGGACCGACCACGACGAGAAGATCACCGTAAAGGGCACGGTGACCAAGCAGTTGGACGACAAGTGCGTCCAGGGCCACCTGACCGCGGTGGTCGGAAAGAAGACCGTCTTCGACGTACGAGGTCTCGGAAACTGCTCGGCGAAGACATGATCGCCGTCGCTAGGCTGGCGTGGTGACCGACCACGACCAGCACGTGACGCGGCAGCCGCGCCCGAGCGCGCCGCAGCCCTCCTACCTCCGACACCCGCACCCGCACGGCGACTTCCTCGCGTTCGCCGCCGAGGACGACGTGTGGGTCGCGCCGCTGGACGGCGGCCGGGCGTGGCGGGTGAGCGCGGACAACATGCCGGTCGGACGGCCCAGGGTCTCGCCCGACGGCGAGTGGGTGGCGTGGACGTCGACCAGGGACGGGGCGCCCGAGGTGCACGCCGCGCCCCTGGAGGGCGGCCAGGCCAGCCGGTTGACGTACTGGGGCAACGTACGGACGGCCGTGCGGACGTGGACGCCGGACGGCGAGCTGGTCGCGGTCACGCCGTACGGCGAGGCGTCCTCGCGGCGGACATGGGCGCGGGCGGTGCCGCTGGACGGCGGGCCCGCGCGGACCCTGCCGTACGGCCCGGTCGGCGATCTCGCGTACGGCCCGGACGGCGCGGTGCTGATCCAGTCGCCGACGATGAGCAGGGAAGCCGCGCACTGGAAGCGCTACCGCGGCGGCACGGCGGGCAAGTTGTGGATCGACCGCGCGGGCGACGGCGCCTTCGAGCGGGTGCACCAGGACCTCGACGGCAACATCGAGTGCCCGATGTGGGTCGGCGACCGCATCGCGTTCCTGTCCGACCACGAGGGCGCCGGAGCGCTCTATTCGAGCCTGCCCGACGGCACCGGCCTGCGCCGCCACACCCCCGCGGACGGCATCGACGGCTTCTACGCCCGGCAGGCCGCCACCGACGGCGCCCGCGTGGCGTACATGGCCGGGGGCCGCGTCCACCTGCTGGACGACCTGACCGACGCCGACGCGGCACCGCGCGAGATCGAGGTACGCCTCGGCGGCCAGCGCGCCGACCTGCGGCCGTACCCCGTACGCGCCGCCCGGTACCTCGGGGACGCGCGCCCCGACCACACCGGCCGGGGCAGCGCCCTGGAGATCCGCGGCACCACGCACTGGCTGACCCACCGCGGCGGCCCGGCAAGGGCGTTGGCGGCCGACCCCGGCGTCCGTACCCGGCTGCCGCGGGTGTTCGGGCAGGGCGGCGCCGACGGCGAGCAGCAGGTGGTGTGGGTCACCGACGCGGACGGCGAGGACGCCCTGGAGGTCGCCCCCGCCGTCGGCCTGCCGGCCGGCGCCGCGCCGCGCAGGCTCGCCGCGGGCCGCCTGGGCCGGGTGCGGCACATGGAGGTCTCGCCGGACGGCCACCGCATCGCCGTCGCCTCGCACGACGGCCGGGTGCTGCTGGTCGAGACGCAGACCGGCGAGGTGCGCGAGGTGATCGCGGGCGACTCGGGCGACGCGTCCGGCCTCGCCTTCTCACCCGACTCGGCCTGGCTCGCCTGGTCGCAGCCGGGCCCCGGCGAACTGCGGCAGTTGAAGATCGCCGCCACCGCCGACCTGTCGGTGGCCGACGCGACCCCGCTGCGGTTCAACGACTTCGCGCCCGCCTTCACCGCCGACGGCCGCCACCTGGCGTTCCTGTCCGAGCGCGCCTTCGACCCTGTCTACGACGCGCACGTCTTCGACCTGTCCTTCCCCAACGCCTGCCGCCCGCACCTGATCACGCTGTGCGCGACGACGCCCTCGCCGTTCGGCCCGCAGCGCCACGGCCGCCCGTACGACGCCGACGAGGACGACCAGGACGGCCCGGCCAAGGAGGAGCAGGACGGCGCGGGGAAGGAGAGCGGCGGCGAGGGCAAGAAGGACGACCGGCCGCGTACGCCCGTCACCCGCGTCGACCTGGAGGGCCTGGCCGACCGGATCGTGCCCTTCCCCGTCGAGGCCGGGCACTACTCGGGGCTGCGCGCCGCCAAGGGCGGTGTGCTGTGGCTGCGCCACCCGCTGGTCGGCGCGCTCGGCGCGGCCCTGGCCACCCCGGACGCCCAGCCGCCCAACACCGTGCTGGAGCGGTACGACCTGGCGCAGCTCCGTATCGAGGAGATCGCCGACGACGCCGACGCCTTCGCGGTCACCGGCGACGGCGCCAAAGTGCTGCTCACCAACGGATCGCGGCTGCGGATCACGCCCGCCGACAGCAAGTCCGACGCGGACGACGAATCCGGCGGCTCCGTCACCGTCGACCTGACCCGGGTCCGGGTCACCGTCCGCCCGCAGGACGAGTGGCGGCAGATGTACGACGAGACGCACCGGCTCATGCGCGACAACTTCTGGCGCGCCGACATGGGCGGCGTCGACTGGGCGGCAGCGGGCGAGCGCTACCGGCCGCTGCTCGACCGGATCGCCACCCACGACGACCTGATCGACCTGCTGTGGGAGCTGCACGGCGAGCTGGGCACCTCGCACGCCTACGTCATCCCGTCCGGTGGCCACTTCGACCCGCTGCACCGGCAGGGTCTGCTCGGCGCGGACATCTCCCGTACGGAGGACGGCGGTTGGCGGATCGACCGGGTGCTGCCCGGCGAGTCCTCCGACCCGTACGCCCGCTCCCCGCTGGCCGCGCCGGGCGTCGCCGTCCGCGCGGGCGACCTCCTGCTGGCGGTGGACGGCCACCGGGTCGACCCGGTGACGGGACCGGGGCCGCTGCTGGTCGGCACCGCGGGCAAGCCGGTGGAACTGACCGTCGCCCCCGCCGCGGGCGGCCCCGCACGCCATGTCGTGGCCGTACCGCTCGCCGACGAGGAACCGCTGCGCTACCACGACTGGGTCGCCGACCGCCGCGCCCACGTCCACCGCGCGTCCGGCGGGCGGCTGGGCTATCTGCACGTGCCCGACATGGTCGGCAGCGGCTGGGCGCAGCTCCACCGCGACCTGCGCGTCGAGGTCGCCCGCGAGGGCCTGGTCGTGGACGTCCGCGAGAACCGCGGCGGCCATACGTCGCAGCTCGTCGTGGAGAAGCTGGCGCGCCGGGTCGTCGGCTGGGACCTGCCGCGCGACGCGCACCCGGTCAGCTATCCGCAGGATGCCCCGCGGGGGCCGATTGTGGCTGTCGCCAACGAGTTCTCCGGGTCCGACGGGGATATCGTCAACGCCGCGATTCGGGCTCTCGGCATCGGGCCTGTGGTCGGTACCCGCACCTGGGGCGGGGTCATCGGTATCGACAACCGATACCACCTGGTCGACGGGACGGCTGTCACGCAGCCGAAGTACGCCTTCTGGTTGGAGGGGTACGGCTGGGGCGTCGAGAACCATGGGGTTGATCCGGACGTCGAGGTTGTTCACGCTCCGCAGGATTCGGTTGGCGGGCGGGATCCGCAGCTTGACACTGCCGTGGGCATGGCGCTTGCCGCGCTGGAGGAGTCTCCGGCCAAGAGGCCGCCGGCGCTGCCGGGTATGGGCGGTTGATCGGGTCGGCGGTGGTTGGCCCTTCGGGCCTGGTTTTTCCCGCCCGCCCACCCGTGCGGGTGTTTTCTTCGTCTGCGGGTGCCGCTTGTGCCTGGGTCGGTGCCGGTCCGGGGCACCTCCTCGAAATGCGGCTGCCTGGCCCTGTGTATCCGGTGCCGTTCTTGTCACCGCATTTCTGCGGGGGCACCCCGGCCCGTCCCCTCCCGGTACGTCGGCGTCCGACGGTCCGGTGGGGGTTGCCGGGGAAGGGGGTGGCCCAGGAGCGGAGGACCCGAGGTCCCCGCATGCCTCATCTGTCCGTGTCGGTCCGTACGAAGGGAACCCCGATGTCCCGGCCTGGAGACCGACCCCCGGCGCTGCCGCCCGCTGTCGACTCCATGACGTTGCTCGTCGCGGCCGTCATCGTCCACGACACCGTTGCCGACCGGGTCCTGCTGCTCCAGCGCGGTGAGCGGTCCAAATTCGGCCAGGGCATGTGGGACCTCCCGGTCGGCAAGAGCGACCCGGGGGAGCCGGTCACCGCCACGGCCGTGCGCGAGCTGTACGAGGAGACCGGCCTCACCGTCGACCCCGGCGACCTGACCCTCGCCCACGTCGTGCACGGCGCGTGGGGCGTGGAGTCCCCGGCCGGATTCCTCACCGTGGTCTTCGCCACCCGCACCTGGCACGGCCAGCCGGAGAACCGCGAGCCCGGCAAGCACAGCCAGGTCCGCTGGACGCCCGTCACCGACCTCCCCACCCCCATGGTCCCGTCCACCGACCTCGCCCTCCGCTCCTACCTCGACGGCGGCCTGGCCATCTCCCTCCACGGCTGGCCCCCGACACCCCCACCCGATCCCCGTCCTCCCTCATAACCCTCCACCCCTCCCCGCCCGGCCCGCACCCCCCGCCTGCCCTGGGCGGACGGCCAGTCGCGCAGGGCCCGGACCCCACCCAGAGGTACCGACGAAATGGGCCTTACCGAGTGACGAAACGCAGGCATGGGCCGGTCGTTGGTGCGGCTCGCCGGTTGCGAGGACTCTTCCCACGTCGTGGCGGGTGGCGATGGTGCTGTTCTTCGAGGCAGGAGGGCGTCCTGGTCCTGGTCGGGTCGGTTTGGGTGCACGGGGCAGCTCGCCGTCGTGGTCGAGCCAGGCCGCCCGTTTCGTGAGGCGGGGATGGAGCCGGTCCCAGGCCCGGGCGGTGGCCTTCCCGTAGAGTCGGGTCTCGGTGACGGTCACCGCGTGTTCCTGGCCCCAGGTGTCGGGCTGTCCGAAGACGAACTCACCACCATGTTTGGGCGGTCGCCCGGCTGTGACCAGTTCCTCCACGACTCGGCGGAGCTGGGCGACCGTGACGGCGCAGACGTCGGCGCCGGGTTCGAGGCGGACCGCGTCCAGAGGTGCGGTCCACGAGGTCCGGCCGCTCTCCAGGGCGACGACGATCGAGTAGCCAGCCGGGGATCATCCGGTGCTCGTCCTTGCCCCGTCCGTAGGTGTGGCAGAACGAACGGTCCGGCGCGGTGCCGGCGTCCGGCCGCAGCCACGGGCTCACGTCCACCGCCAAGATCAGGCGGCCGTCGGCCGCCCGCGGCAGCTCGGCCAACCGCCGTCGCAGCCGGTCCCGTCGACTGCACCGTTGTTCAGCGCGGCATAGGGGGAGCCGTGTCCGCGTCGGTGCTCGGGCGCCAATGACAGGTCCACCAAGGTCTTGACCGGTCCGTCCGTGCACAGCAACGCGTCCGCCAGCTCGAACAGCGCGTCACCCCGCGCGGTGAGGGAGTCGTAGAAATCGCCCCGAAAGCGTGACAGTCTCGCGAATGCCTGCTGGCGGGCGTCCTGGTGGAGCAGACCCGGCACTGCGGCCTCCATGTCGAACCCTGTTCCCCGTAGCTGAGTTCAGGATTATGCGAAGGCCGACCTTTCGTCCGGAGAATCGCCGTTTGGGTGGAAGCCGCCCCTCTTGAAGCGCTCAGGCGCTGACGTCCTCAACCACCTCGCAGTCCCCAGTCGTCCAGGCCCGAATAGATCAGCGCGGTGCGTGCTCTGGGAAAGGAGAGGGATTCAGCCTCACCCGTGTACATCGCCACCAACGATTCGCTTCCCCGCCACCACGTGTCGGCCAGGCCCCGCACCTCTATTACCGGCTCGTAGGCGTCCAGGTCGATGCCGTCGACATCATCGCCCGTGACCTTGGTGATCTGCTTTGCCCACATGGATGCGTGGTGAGTCAGCGCGAGCGACTCCACCCAGCCCTCGACGGTCGCGTGGAGTGGCGTCCAACGGTCCGCATGGATGCCGAACTCATCATTTGGTCCGATCATGAACGAGTAGGGGACGGCGGTACGCTGCGGTCCGGCTTCGAACCACCACCCTTCGGAGGCAGAGCCTTCCGGCGAGTCCGGATCGAAGAACTTGGGGCCGCCGTCGTACTGCGATGCAGGCGGCAGGAGCAGACCGCCCCAACGTTCTTGACACGCCGCCATCCGGTCGATCGTCGCTGCTGGAATAGCTCGCTCCAGCCACCACTGCCTGTGCGCCTCGACGGATCGGAGGTCTACTTTGACGCCGTGCGAGCTGACGAACGACCGGGCGCGTGGCGTCAGGCCATTGGGCACGCTGTTGAAAAGATTAAGGTCCACCAGGGTGACGCTACCGAGCCGCGATACAGGATCCGGGCCCAGGGCCCGCCCGCCAGCAGTAGCGATGCCCACTGGCGTGACCACAACACTCTCGGGCACACCGCAATACCGGTTCGAGCTTCCGGGACACCGACTCGATGATCCCCCGGACATTAAATGGCAAGCTCAGCTTGTTCTTTATGGTCTGAGCCGCTTTGAGAGTGCGTGACACGACTCGTTCAGCTGCTGAGTAGGGTTGTGGTCATGGCCAAGGGGATGGGGCGGCGGCCCAAGGCGGATCTGGACAGCGGCATCGAGGACGTGACGCTGTCCATCCTGGAGTGGCTTGGCGAGCAGGGAGTCGGTGCCATGATCCGGGTCGACGCGGAGCGCATGCGTGACGGTCAGCCGGCGTGGACGTTCGCTGCTTCAGGTGGGCCGCTGGGCGGTGGGATGAGGGCGGACGGGGCCTCGGTCGCCGAGTGCATGGACGTGGCACTGCTTCGATTGCGCGAGGCCGGGCTGGCTGTTCCATTCTGACGTTGTACTCCGTCTCTGAGCTGATCGCGTTCGATGATGCTTTCGGGGCGTCTGGTGGTCTTGCCCACGTCGTAGCGGGTGGTGGGGTGCCGGTTTTTCGAGCCGGGTGGCCTGCCGGGGCCCGGCTGGCTTGGTTTGGGTGCACGCGCCGGGCAGGGCAGGTTCGGGCGGAGGTTCCTGAACCCCCGGCGGACTCGGGCCGGGGTGAGTCGGCCGGGCCCGGCGGGCTTCTCCCAGGGGTGGCGTAAGTCGGCGGCGGCCTCGCGCAGGAGGCGGATCTGGGTGTGGGCGGCGATGATCAGCCAGGTCCAGCGCTCGCCGGCCTCGGGGGTTCGCAGCTTCGGACGGGTCCACCCGAGGGTCTGTTTCATCAGCCTGAGGAGGTGCTCGATGTCGAACCTCCTCAAGAACGCCTGCCAGCGCACGTCGACGTCCTCGCTGTTCAGGCCAGTGGCGGACGACCAGAGCCAGAGCGGGAGTGGGTCGCCTCCGCCGGGCAGGCGGTCGACCTGGAGGCGGATCAATGTGCCTTCGATGACGGGGAGTTCGCCGGTGTGGTCGATCCGGGCGGGGCGGGTGGTCAGACGGGGGTGGATGCCGGCTTGGCGAAGCGGAACTCCTTGCCGTGCTTCGGGGGTCGCCCGCCCTGGGGGTAGGACAGGGCGTACTTCTTGAGCGAGGGCGTCGGCCGTCGCATGACGCGGTCGGAGCGCATCCGCCCCAGCACCTCGACCGGGAGGCCGGCCAGGAGGTGGGCCATGCGCGGGGCGTCGTAAGCGGCGTCGAAGACGATGAGGATGTCGCGATCGCCGAAGTGCCAGCGGCCTATCTCGATCAGGTCCGTGACGACCCGGCGGAGTTGGGCGGCGATGACCTCGGCGACGTCGTCCTCGGGTCCGAGACGGACGGCGTCCAGGAGCTGGCACCAAGACGTCCGGCCCGATTCGAGGGCGGCGACGAAGGAGTACGGCCAGCCGGGGATGAACTGGTCCGAGGACCGTCCCACGCCGGTGTTCGGCCGTCAGCGTCAGATTCACCGGCGTGGTCACCGGCCCGTCCGCGCACAGCACCGCGTCGGCCCGCCCTCAGCCCGGTCGGCCCCGCTCAACTCCGCGGCCACACGCTTCCGAAACCGCTGATCCTGCCGCCACTTCCTACCGCGGCAGGCCGACGAACGGAACCTCGTCCAAGCCGGAGCCACCGACGGCAACCGTCTCCCGCAGCCCCAGCCCAGGACCCAGAGCTACCCAAAACCGAGGCTCAGACACAAGCGCTCACCTGCGCGGAACTCCATGCGTCGGAGGTCACGTTCCTGCAGGTCAACAAATCTGTCGGGTGTCCGGGACCGCGAGCTTCGCGGACATCCTGCATCACGGTATGCCCCCACGGTGACGCACCGGCAGCACGCTGCGGGCGGGCTACGTCATCAACTCGATGTGCGGATGTTCGGCATTCGCCGTGCAGACGAACAGATGCTGCCGGTAGCCGCTGCCTATCTGGACCCCGGTCGCGTTGTAGCCGCGGTGGCCCGGGTACGGTCCGGCACCGGGGTGGGGGTGCGGAGACCAGCTGTTCCCGGCGTCGTCCCCTTCCTCGAACGTGGCGACGGTCATCAGGACCTCCATACGGGTACCGCACTCGGAGCAGCGTTCCGGGTCGGGGTCGGTGGAGTCCCAGGCGGGCCAGCCGCCGACCTTCCAGCCGGGTGCGTTGGACAGCGCGCAGTCGTAGTACGTGTCCGGGTCCATGTCCTCCTCCGCCGCCTGCGGCACGTCCCACTGCCTGATCCGCTCCCGCAGTTCTTCGCTCAGCTCCAGATGGTCGGGATACTCGGTGATCTGCTCCGGTTCGAGCACGCTCGGCTCCGGCAGATAGCCGTCGAACTGCACTGCGGGCGGCTCGGGGGGCGTGTCGAGGACGTCGGTGACAGCGGCTGCCGAACGCCAGACGAGCAGGGTCCTGGGCATGATCGGATGATCGAAGGGGCACCACAGCACCTGCAGAAGGTCCTTGCCCTCCGGCGGCCGCAGATCGGGCACGTCGCGTGCGTACAGTTGCGCGACGGGCAGCATCTCTATGGGGCCGTCGTACGACTGGACCGCCAGCCACATTGGACGCGTCCGAGGGGGCCGGATCCGTTCAAGGGCTTCCCGTTCCTCGGCGTTCAGGTCCCGGCCGTACGCGCCGGCGAAGATCCGGCGTTCCTGCCGCAGATCCGCTGGGGACCGGACCGGGTTGACGCCGTCCACCACATGCGGTTCCTCGCAGTACGGCCACGGCTCGTCGGCGGGCCACAGCAGCGGCCCGCCGATCGAGCTGTCGTGCCGCGTCGGCGCACCGGGACGGGGGTGCAGGCGGGTCGCCGTGCGGGCCAGTGGGGCCAGTTCGGGAAAGACCGCGACAACGTCGATCGGCCGTGGCGGAGTGACGGGAGTGACATTCATGGCCGCAATCTTGCCAATCTCCTCTGACAACGGCCTTCGTGGCCCGCCCCGCGAAGAGCTCCGGCACGGGTGCCACCCGGGAGAAGCCCTACCACCGGTCCGCCGCCGGAAGATGGCCCGCGAACAGGTCCACGATCGCCGCGTGGCTGTCCGTCCACGCGCGCGATTCGTCGCCACGTACCACTTCCATTCGGGTGCTATGAGATACCTTGGCGCGCCGCAAACCCGGCCGGGAGCTGCATCCACAGAGCTCGGGCTCCCATCCACCCCCTCGGCCCACCCCCGCCGGACCGTTGGACGCCGACGTACCCGAGCCCACCCCCCTTCCCCGGCCACCCCCACCGGACAGGCGGGCGCCGACGGACCGGAGGGGTCGGTGCGGGGTGCCCCCGCAGGGGGACGAACGGGCAGGGGCAGAAGCAGGCGCAGGTGGCCGCAGGTTCGTCGCCCGAGGAGGTGCCCCGGGCCGGGACCGACCAGGCACAGGCGGCACCCGCAGACGAAGAAAGCACCCGCACGGGTGGGCGGGTGGGCGGGAAAGACAAGCCGCACAGCGGCGACCCGCAAGCGGCGGATAGCATGCACACGACCCGTATCCGTACGAAAAGGGGGCCGCCACCATGGCGGGAGAGCCGCAGGCCAACTGCCTGTTCTGCAAGATCGTGGCCGGCGAAATCCCCGCGACGATCGTGCGTGAGACCGAGACCACCGTCGCCTTCCGCGACATCAGCCCCCAGGCCCCGACCCACGTCCTGGTGATCCCCCGCGTGCACTACCCGGACGGCGCCGCCCTGGCGGCGGCCGAACCCCTGGTGGCCGCCGACGTGCTGCGCGAGGCGGGCGAGGTCGCGGCGCAGGAGAAGGTCGACACGACGGGCTACCGGATCGTCTTCAACACCGGCCCCGGCGCCGGACAGACCGTCTTCCACGCGCACGCCCACGTGCTCGGCGGGCGCGACCTCCAGCGGCTGGTCTGAGGTCCGGCCTTTGTCGGTACGCGAACTGGTCGTCCTCGGCACCGCCAGCCAGGTGCCGACCCGGCACCGCAATCACAACGGGTACGTCCTGCGCTGGGACGGCGAGGCGATCCTCTTCGATCCCGGCGAGGGCACCCAGCGGCAGATGCTGCACGCGGGCGTCGCGGCGCACGACCTCACCAGGATCTGCGTCACGCACTTCCACGGCGACCACTCGCTGGGCCTGGCGGGTGTGCTCCAGCGGATCAGCCTCGACCGCGTCCCGCACCCGGTCACCGCGCACTACCCGGCCAGTGGGCAGCGCTTCTTCGAGCGGCTGCGGTACGCCACCGCCTACCACGAGGCCGCCGACCTGCGCGAGGCGCCGGTCGCGGCCGACGGGGTGCTCGCGACGACCCCCGCCTTCACGCTGGAGGCGCGCCGACTCTCCCACCCGGTCGAGTCGTACGGCTACCGGCTCGTCGAACCCGACGGCCGCCGGATGCTCCCCGAGCGGCTGGCCGAGCACGGTGTCGCGGGTCCCGACATCGCCCGGCTGCAACGCGACGGCGGTCTCAACGGCGTCACGCTCGACCAGGTCAGCGAGGTGCGGCGCGGCCAGCGCTTCGCCTTCGTCATGGACACCCGGCTGTGCGACGGGGTCCACGCCCTCGCCGAGGGCTGCGACCTGCTGGTCATCGAGTCGACCTTCCTGGACGAGGACGCGGGACTGGCCGCCGACTACGGCCATCTGACGGCCGGTCAGGCCGCCGCCGTCGCACGGGACGCGGGCGTACGGCACCTCGTCCTCACCCACTTCTCGCAGCGCTACGGCGATCCCGCCGTCTTCGAACGGCAGGCGAGGACGGCCGGTTACCAGGGCGAGCTGACCGTCGCCCACGACCTGATCCGCGTCCCGGTCCCGCGCCGCCGCTGAGCCCGAACCCCCTGAAAGCGAACCCCGCCATGCCCCCCATCCCCAAGGCCGAACTGCACCTGCACATCGAGGGCACCCTGGAGCCCGAGCTGGCCTTCGAACTCGCCGCGCGCAACCGGGTCGCGCTGCCGTACCCGACGGCCCAGGCACTGCGGCAGGCGTACTCCTTCACCGACCTCCAGTCCTTCCTCGACCTGTACTACGCGCTGATGGCCGTCCTGCGCACCGAGGAGGACTTCGCCGAGCTGATGGGCGCGTATCTGGCGCGGGCGGCGGAGCAGGGCGTACGGCACGCGGAGGTGTTCTTCGACCCGCAGGCGCACATCGCGCGCGGGGTGCCGATCGGGACGGTCGTGGAGGGCCTGGCCGGGGCGCTGGAGCGCGAGGGGCGGCGGCACGGGATCAGCGGCGGCCTGATCATGTGCTTCCTGCGGGACGAGTCCGAGCGGTCGGCGCTGGACACCTTCGAGGCGGCGCGCCCGTACTTCGGCTCGGGCGCCGGCCCCGGCCTCATCACCGGCGTCGGCCTGGACTCGGCGGAGGTCGGGCACCCGCCCGCGAAGTTCCGCGAGGTGTACGAGCGGGCTGCGGCGGCCGGGCTGCGGCGGGTCGCGCACGCGGGGGAGGAGGGGCCGCCCGCGTACATCGGCGAGGCCCTCGACGTGCTGGGCGTGGAGCGGATCGACCATGGCATCCGCTGCCTTGAGGACCCGGCGCTGGTGGCCAGGCTGGTCCGCGAACAGGTGCCGCTGACGGTCTGCCCGCTGTCCAACGTCCGGCTGCGCTGCGTCGGTTCACTGGCCGCCCACCCGCTGCCGCGCATGCTCGCGGAGGGCCTGCGCGTCACCGTCAACTCCGACGACCCCGCCTACTTCGGCGGCTACGCGGACGACAACTTCGCGGCGGTGCGCGCCGCCCTCGCTCTCACCGAGGAGGACGAGCGCACCCTGGCCCGCAATTCGTTCCTCGCCGCCTTCCTCGACCACGACGAGCCGCGCAGGGCGGCGTGCCTGGCCGAGGTGGAGGCGTACGCGTTCGGCTGACGCCTCTTCGCGTCCTACGGCAGGAAGTACATCGGGTTCGGCAGCTTGAAGGACTTGTCCGCGTAGCCGCCGGTCAGGTCGCTGTACTGGTCGCCGAAGTTGCCGACGATGTTGTAGCCGAGCGACTCGATGTGCTTGCGGGTACCGGACTTGTACTCGATGGTCGTGCACGTCGAGCCGCACGGCAGGTACGACGGCGGGCTGGCCGCGTTCTTCAGGTAGAGGTGTGCGGCGTCGGCGGCCGGCTTGTAGCCGACGGCGGCCAGATTCCGTACGGTGTCGGCGCGTTGGGCCTCCGGGCGGCCGGTGACCCAGAAGACCGTGATGCCCTGGTCCGCCGCCCAGTTGGTCAGCTTCTCCATGCCGAAGACGGCGTCCATGTTCTTGTTCGCGATGTACGCCGAGTTGCTGGCGGGCGTGTAGGCGAAGCCCACCTCCAGCTCGTAGTTGTACGTGTTCAGGCTGGTGTCGTCGACGTCCAGCACGATGGCGGGCTTGGCCGCGTGGCCGCCGTGGCCGCCGTGGCCGACCTCGTGGGCCAGATACTGCTTGGCCTTGGCCTCGATGCCCGCGACCTGCTTGGCGTAGTTGCTGCTCGGCGACGCGAAGTGCTCGCCCGAGGCGTCCACGGTGTCGCCGTAGTACGCCTTGATCTCACTGACCACGTCGGTGAGGTTGGGGATCTGCTTGTCGCTGCGCGGCACGGAATCGTGGGCGCCGGCGACGCCGACTCCGTAGACCGTGGCGCCCAGCGACGCCGCGACCACGGCGACGGCCAAGGTGCGGGTGCGGGCGGAGAGTCGGGCTCGGGGCATGACGGTGCTCCTTCAACGCTCGGTTGGTGCCGGTGAACCTAGACCCGTCGATCCTGGCTGGTCAAGGGAGGTCTACGCGCGTGGCACCGAGCGCGGGTTCCGTCAACTCGTTTCCCTTGAGTTAACCCGCAGTTCAGAGGCCGTTGCGCCGGGCGGGCCGGGCGGGCCGGATGGGCCGGATGGGCCGGGCGGCCCGGATGGGGCCGGCCGGGCGCCCGCCCGTCAGCGTCGGCCGTCGTCGGGGAGCGCCGCCGCCAGGATTCGCGCCGCGACCGCCGGGGAGTCCACCAGCGGGTGCAGCGCGAGCGCCCGCAGCGCGGCCCGGCGCGAACCGGTGGCCGCCGCCTCGATCGCCGCCCGCTCCACGGCCTTCAGCTCCAGCATCAGCCCCGCCTGGTGCTCGTCCGGCGCCGCCACCGGCAGCGGCCTCGCCCCGAACGCCCCGACCTCGCACGGCACTTCGACCACGGCCTCCGGGTCGAGGAACGGCACCGCCCCGCCGCCCGGCACATTGAGGATCAGCGTCGTCCGCTCGTCCCGCGCGATGGCCCGCATCAGCGCGAGCGCCACCCGGTCGTAACCGCCGCCGTCCAGATCGTGCGGGTCGCGCTCCCAACCGCCGGACGCGGCACGGCTGTCCGCCATGTACGTCTCCTCGCGCTCCAGCCGGGTCCGCTCCCACAACTCCTGCGCCCGGCCCGGCTGTTCATCGGCCGCGACGAAGAACGCGCCCTGCTGCCGGTCCAGGAACTCACCGCGCGTGGCGTCCGCGGCGCGCACCGCGGCCAGCGACTCGCGCCGGAAGTAGTAGTAGTGCAGATACTCGTTGGGCAGCGCGCCCAGCGCGCCCAGCCACTCGGGGCCGAAGAGCCGGCCCTCCTCGAAGGTGCCGAGTGCCGCCGGGTCGGCCAGCAGGCCCGGCAGCAGGTCCGTACCGTCGACCGTCAACTTCCGCAGCCAGCCGAGGTGGTTGAGGCCCACGTAGTCGTAGCCGAAGCCCGGTCCGTCCGGGTCCGCGCCAGCCGCCCGCGCCGCCCGCCGCACCAGCCCCACCGGCGAGTCGCAGATCCCGATCACCCGCGGGCCCAGCACCCGGCTCATCGCCTCGGTCACCATCCCGGCCGGATTCGTGAAGTTGATGACCCACGCGTCCGGCGCCACCGCCTTGACCCGTTCCGCCACCGCCGTCGCGACCGGCAGCGTCCGCAGCCCGTACAGCACCCCGCCCGCGCCGACCGTCTCCTGGCCCAGCACGCCCTCGGCCAGCGGCACCCGCTCGTCCGAGACGCGGCCCGCGGTACCGCCGACGCGGATCGCCGAGAAGACGAACCGCGCTCCGCGCAGGGCGTCGTCCAGGTCCGTCGTCGCCCGCACCGGCGGGCCGCCCGGCATCGTCGCCAGCACCGCCGTGATCACCCGCAGCCGCCGCGGGTCCGTGTCGTACAGCACGACGTCACTGACCGTGGGGTCGTCGAGCAGGGCTCGGTACACGAGGGGGACGCGGAAGCCGCCGCCTCCCAGAATCGTCAGGCGCATGCGCGGTGACCTTCCGTCCTGCCTGGCTGATGTCGTCCCCCGGATCTTCCCCCGGCGGGGGCTCGCCGCGCCCACCGGCCCCGCGGTGCGGCAACCGACATCAGGTGGCGGTACGTGCAGCCCCGGGCGCGGACGCCGTGGCACAGTGACGGGATGGACGACATGCCCGTTCTCGACCCCCTCGGCACGCTCCGCGCGGCGGGCGACCCGGCGACCGACGTCTACCTGACCGGCACCGTGTTCCTGGACATCATCTTCACGGGACTGGACAGCGCGCCCGTACGCGGCACCGAGTCGTGGGCGCGGGGGATGGGTTCGAGCCCCGGCGGGATCGCGAACATGGCGACGGCGCTGGCGAGGCTCGGGCTGCGGACGACGCTGGCGGCGGCGTTCGGGGACGACGTGTACGGCGACTACTGCTGGGACAGCCTGTCGTCGGGCGAGGGCATCGACCTGGCGCCGTCGCGGCGCATCCCCGGCTGGCACTCGCCGGTGACGGTGTCGATGGCGTACGAGGGCGAGCGGACGATGGTCAGCCACGGGCACGAGGCGCCGCCCGCGCAGGAGTCGGTTCCCGCCTGCCCGCCGCCCGCGCGGGCGGCGGTGGCGTCGCTCGGGCACCACGGCAGGGCGGGCGACCAGGAGCGGGACCAGGAGTGGATCGGGGCCGCCGCCGCCTCGGGGACGAAGGTCTTCGCGGACGTCGGCTGGGACGAGACCGGCCGCTGGGACCCGGCAGACCTGGATGGGCTACGGCACTGCGCCGCGTTTCTGCCGAACGCCGAGGAGGCCATGCGGTACACCCGGACGGCCTGCCCGCGCGAGGCCGCCAGGGCCCTGGCCGAACGGGTGCCGCTCGCGGTGGTGACCCTCGGCTCCGAGGGCGCCTTCGCCGTGGACTCCGGCAGCGGAGAGACGGCCGAGGTGCCCGCCCTGATCGTGGAGGCCCTGGACCCCACGGGCGCGGGCGACGTCTTCGTCGCCGGATTCGTGACCGGCACGCTCGCCGCCTGGCCGCTGGCCGACCGGCTGGCCTTCGCGTCGCTGTGCGCGGCGCTGTCCGTGCAGGAGTTCGGCGGCTCGCTGTCCGCGCCCGGCTGGGCCGAGATCGCCGCCTGGTGGCAGCAGACGAAGGCGCGGGCGCGGGCCGCCGCGGACCCGGGCCCCTGCGACCCCGCCTCCCCGCTCGGCCGCTACGCCTTCCTCGACGCCCTGCTGCCCACCGACCCCCGGCCCTGGCCGCTGCGCCGCGCGGTCCCCACCGTCGGCTTCCGCCCCGCCTGAGCCCCGGCCCGCGGGCCGCTCCCCGCACCCCCGCGAGCCGCTCCCCGCACCCCCGCCCGGACCCTCGCCCGCGCTCCTGCCCACGCGGCTCCCCGTGCCCCTTCCGCCGCGGGCACACCGCCAAATCCCCTCGGCGGGCGCGGCGCGGCGTCGTACGCTTGGAACCCCCAGGCCCCTCCGGGCCTGCCGATCAGCAGAAAGCGGGATGAGCAGGCCCTAGCGCCGGCCCATGACTCAGACACCGACCAAGCAGCAGCCGCAGCCGCCGCAGCAGGCGCGCGCCCACTTCGTCGTACCGGCCAAGCACCCCATGGTGACCGTCCTGGGATCGGGAGACGCTCTCCTCCGCGTGATCGAGCAGGCGTTCCCGGCCGTCGACATCCACGTCCGAGGCAACGAGATCAGCGCCGTCGGCGAAGCCCCCGAGGTGGCCCTGGTCCAGCGGCTCTTCGACGAGATGATGCTGGTGCTGCGCACCGGCCAGCCGATGACCGAGGACGGGGTGGAACGCTCCATCGCCATGCTCAGGGCCAACGGCACGGCGGTCGACCCGGACGCGGAGACGCCCGCCCAGGTCCTCACGCAGAACATCCTGTCCAGCCGCGGCCGCACGATCCGCCCCAAGACGCTCAACCAGAAGCGGTACGTGGACGCGATCGACACCCACACCATCGTCTTCGGCATCGGCCCCGCGGGCACCGGCAAGACCTACCTGGCCATGGCCAAGGCCGTCCAGGCCCTCCAGTCCAAGCAGGTCAGCCGGATCATCCTCACCCGCCCCGCGGTCGAGGCCGGCGAACGCCTCGGCTTCCTGCCCGGCACCCTCTACGAGAAGATCGACCCGTACCTGCGCCCGCTCTACGACGCCCTGCACGACATGCTCGACGCCGACTCCATCCCCCGCCTGATGGCAGCGGGCACGATCGAGGTCGCCCCGCTGGCATACATGCGCGGCAGGGCGCAGCCGGTCTTCACGAAGGTGCTGACACCGGACGGTTGGCGTCCGATCGGCGACCTCCAGGTCGGTGACCTCGTCGTCGGATCCGACGGCGAACCGACCCCGGTTCTCGGTGTCTACCCGCAGGGCGAGAAGGACATCTACCGTGTCACGGCCCAGGACGGGGCTTCGACACTGGCCTGCGGGGACCACTTGTGGACGGTCAGGACGGCTTCGGACAAGCGCCGCGACAAGCCGTGGCGAGTCCTGGAGACCAAGGAGATGATCGGCAGCCTCCGCGCGGCCCACGCCCGCCGGTATGAGCTTCCGTTGCTCACGGCGCCGGTGTGCTTCCCGGAGCGCGACGTCCCGATGGACCCGTACGCCCTCGGTCTCCTACTCGGAGACGGGTGCCTCACCGGCTCCACCACACCGTCGTTCGCCACCGCCGACCCGGAACTCGTCACCGCTCTGGAAGCCGCGTTGCCCGGCGTGACCGTCCGGCACATGGGCGGGCCTGACTACACGCTCAACCGTGTCAGGACACCCGGCGATGTCATCACCACCGTGAACCCGGTGACCGCGGCGCTGCGCACCCTTGACCTCCTCGGCAACACGTCGGGCTCGAAGTTCGTGCCGGACAGTTATCTCAACAACTCCGCCGAGATCCGGCTGGCCCTGCTCCAAGGTCTGCTGGACTCCGACGGAGGGCCGGTCACTCAGTCGGATCGCACCTGCCGTATCCAGTACACGACGACATCGATCCTGCTCAGGGACGATGTCATCGCGCTGGTCCAGTCGCTCGGCGGAGTCGCGTACACCCGTCGACGTGCGGCCGAGGGCCGGAAGCCCGGAAGGGCCGGGGGACGGGACATCCAGCACCGCCGGGACGCCCACATCATCGACATCCGGCTCCCCGAGGGCATCGAGCCCTTTCGGCTGGCCCGCAAGCGCGACACGTATGACGCGGCCGGCGGGGGTGGCCGCCCCATGCGGTTCATCGACAGCATCGAGCCCGCGGGCCGTGAGGAAGCGGTGTGCATCCAGGTGGCGGCGGCCGACTCGCTCTACGTCACCGAGGACTATCTGCTGACGCACAACACGCTCAATGACGCGTTCATCATCCTCGACGAGGCGCAGAACACCAGCGCCGAGCAGATGAAGATGTTCCTCACCCGGCTCGGCTTCGACTCGAAGATCGTCATCACCGGTGACGTGACGCAGGTCGACCTGCCGAACGGGACGAAGAGCGGGCTGCGGCAG
This sequence comes from Streptomyces sp. NPDC088197, assembly GCF_044741185.1. Taxonomy (NCBI): domain Bacteria; kingdom Bacillati; phylum Actinomycetota; class Actinomycetes; order Kitasatosporales; family Streptomycetaceae; genus Streptomyces; species Streptomyces sp. NPDC088197. The sequence continues at coordinate 540,611 of NZ_JBIUSD010000003.1, read as the reverse complement.
ATCCAGGACATCCTCACCGATATCGAGGACATCCACTTCTCCCGGCTGACGAGCACGGACGTGGTGCGCCATAAGCTGGTCGGACGCATCGTGGACGCCTACGAGCGCTACGACGACAGCATCGCCGGCGCGACCGGTGCCAACGGAAAGTAACCACTTCACCATCATGGCGATCGACGTCAACAACGAGTCCGGCTGGGAGATCGACGAGCGGGCGGTCCTGGACGCCGCCCGCTACGCCCTTCAGCGCATGCGAATCCACCCGCTCTCCGAACTGTCGGTGATCGTGGTGGACGCCGACGCCATGGAGCAGCTCCACATGCAGTGGATGGACCTGCCGGGGCCGACGGATGTCATGTCCTTCCCGATGGACGAGCTGCGTCCGGGGAAAGAGGACGAGGAGCCGTCGCAGGGGCTGCTCGGCGACATCGTGCTCTGCCCCGAGGTCGCCAAGAAGCAGGCGGAGGAGGCGCCGACGAAGCACTCCATGGACGAGGAGCTGCAACTGCTCACCGTCCACGGCGTCCTCCACCTGCTGGGCTACGACCACGAGGAAGCCGACGAGAAGGCCGAGATGTTCGGTCTGCAGAAGGCCATTCTGGACGGCTGGCGCGACGAGCAAGGGGCCGAGGGCCCGTCGCCCGCGCCCACCACCCACTGACGCCGACGGTGACTTCCGCATGATCGTCTCCGCTGTTGTCCTGGTCGTCGTCGCCTGGCTCGCCGCCTGCGCCGAGACCGCCATCGCCCGCGTGTCCCGCTTCCGCGCCGAGGACGCGCTGCGTTCCGGCCGCAAGGGCGCCGCCAATCTGCTGGCCGTGGCCTCCGACCCGACCCGTTACCTCAATGTCGCCCTGCTGCTGCGGGTCGGCTGCGAGACGGCCGCGGCCGTCCTGATCACCGTCGTGTGCGACCGGCACTTCGACAGCACCTGGGAAGTCCTCGCCGTCGCGATCGGCGTCATGGTGCTCGTGTCGTACGTGGCCGTCGGCGTCTCGCCGCGCACCATCGGCCGCCAGCACCCGATGAACACCGCGACCGCCGCCTCGTACGTCCTGCTGCCGCTGGCCCGCGTCATGGGCCCGGTGCCGGGGCTGCTGATCCTGCTGGGCAACGCGGTGACGCCCGGCAAGGGCTTCAAGCGCGGCCCGTTCGCGAGCGAGGCCGAGCTGCGCGCGATGGTGGACCTCGCGGAGTCCGAGTCGCTGATCGAGGACGAGGAGCGCCGCATGGTGCACTCGGTCTTCGAACTGGGTGACACCATCGTCCGCGAGGTGATGGTGCCGCGGCCCGAACTGGTCATGATCGAACGGTTCAAGACGATCCGTCAGGCCATGACGCTGGCGCTGCGCAGCGGCTTCTCCCGTATCCCGGTGACCGGGGAGAGCGAGGACGACGTCGTCGGCTTCGTCTACCTCAAGGACCTGGCGCGCCGGGTGCACATCAACCGGGAGTCGGAGTCCGAGCCGGTCTCGACGCTGATCAGGCCCGCGTCCTTCGTGCCCGACACCAAGAACGCCGGGGACCTGCTGCGCGAGATGCAGCAGGAGCGCAACCACGTGGCCGTGGTGATCGACGAGTACGGCGGGACCGCCGGGATCGTCACCATCGAGGACATCCTGGAGGAGATCGTCGGCGAGATCACCGACGAGTACGACCGCGAGACGCCCCCGGTCGAGGAGTTGGGCGAGGGCTCGTACCGCGTCACGGCCCGCCTGGACATCGGCGACCTCGGTGACCTGTACGGGGTGGAACTCGACGACGACGACGTCGAGACGGTGGGCGGGCTGCTCGCCAAGTCCCTCGGCCGGGTCCCGATCCCCGGTGCCACCACGGTGGTGCCGCTGCCGGAGGACGGGTCGGGCGACCGCGGTACGGCCGCGCTGCGGCTGACGGCCGAGGCGCCCGCGGGCCGCCGCAACCGTATCCACACCGTCCGGGTCGACCCGGTCGCGGAGGTCCCGGCCTCCTGAGATCCCCGGGCTCCTGAGACCCCCGGGCTCCTGAAACCCCCGGGCTCCTGAGGACGGTCGGCCGGTCAGGGGCGGGTGCGCTCGGCGAGGAAGCGGCGGGCGTGGGCGAGGAACGCCTTGGCGGCGGGGGACGCGCCCGCGTGCTCCCGCCAGGCCAGCGCCAGCCGGGAGCGGACCGCGGGCCGGGTCAGCGGCAGGACGCGCAGGCCGGGGCGTGAGGCGGCGAGACCGGCCGGCAGGAGCGCGACGCCGAGGCCGCGCTCCGCGAGGGCGGCGAGGACTTCCGGGTTACCCGCCTCGAAGGCGATCCGGGGCGTGAAGCCCGCCGCCGCGCACGCGGTGTCGACGGCGGCCCGCAGCCCGGTGCCGGTGGGCAGGACGATCAGGGGCCGCCCGTCGAGCGCCTTGACGGGCATGGCCCGGCGCCCGGCCAGCGGGTCGCCGGGCGCGACGGCCGCCACCAGCGCGTCGTCGATGACCGTCTGCGTCCCGATGCCCTCGGGCGGTTCCCCGGCGATCCCGGCGAAGGCCAGGTCGTAGCGCCCGTCGCGCAGCCCGGCCAGCAGCCGGTCCGAGGTGTCCTCGCCGAGCGTGATCTCCACGCCCGGATACGCGTCGTGGAAACCGGCGAGCATCCCCGGCACGTCCATGTCGGCGCCCAGCGAGGTGACGGTGCCGATCGCGACCCGGCCGCGTACCAGCCCGGTCAGCTCCTGCGCCGCCAGCCGCGCCCCGGCGACGGCGTCGAGCGCGGCCCGCGCGTACGGCAGCACCGCACGCCCGGCCTCGGTGAGCCGCACGGTACGGCCCGAGCGGTCGAACAGCGGCTGCCCCAGCTCCCGTTCGAGCTGTCTGACCTGCGCGCTGATCCCCGGTTGCGCCACGTGCAAGGCGGTCGCCGCCCGGGTGAATCCCGCCTCGTCGGCCACCGTCACGAAGTATTCGAGCTGCCGCAGTTCCATAACCGGACATGCTAGCTCGCAGAAGATCCAGATCTTGGAATTATGGACGGGGGCCGTCGAGAATGGACAGCGGGGGAACCGAGGAGCACACGAGGGAGCGCCACACCATGACCGAGAACCGCGCTTGCGCCACCCACCCGGAGGACATCGCCCGGCTGTTCGTGGAGCGGGTCAACTCCGGTGACCTGGAAGGGATTCTGGAGCTCTTCGAACCGGACGCGGTGGTCGCCTTCCCGATCGACCGCCCGTCGCGGGGCACGGCGGCGCTGCGCGAGCTGTACGCGGGGCTGCTCGCCGCCGAGCCGGTCTTCGAGGTCGAGGAGCCGCTGCCCACCTTGATCAGCGGTGACCTCGCGCTGACCTCCACCCGCCCGAAGGACGGCACGGGTGGCCGGGTCCAGGTCGCCCGCCGCCAGCCGGACGGCCGCTGGCTGCGCGTCCTGGACCGCCCGGAGAGCTGAGCCCTGGCCGCTCAGACCCCGGCGGTACGGCTTCGGCCGAGCCCCACCGCGACCATGACCGCCACCGCGAGCAGCACGGCCGCGTCCACCGCCAGCGCCAGGTGGATACCGGACAGCAGGTGCGCCCGGCTGGACGCCAGCGCGGAGAGCAGCGGGATGCCGACCGTCAGACCGATCTGCTGACTGCTCGTCACCAGTCCGGTGGCCAGGCCCTGTTCGTGGTCCGGCAGCCCGGACGTCGCGGTGATCCCGTACGAGACGATCACCCACAGGTGGCCGACGCACGCCAGCGTGACCCCGGCCATCGCCAGCCACGTGCAGGAGGAGCCGGGGCCGAGCAGGACCAGCACGGCGGTCAGCGCGCCCTGCACGACCAGACCGGCCAGCAGCGTGCCGCGGGTGCCGATCCGGCCGATCACCCGCGCCGCGGTCATCCCCGTGACGGCCGCGGCCACGCCCTGGACACCGAAGACCAGGCCGGTGCGGAACGCCGACAGGCCGCGGATCTCCTGGAGGTAGAGGGTGAGCAGGAAGACCACCGTGCTCATCATCGAGAAGGTGGCGAGCCCGGCCAGATTGCCCCAGGCCACCGTGCGTCGGCGCAGCATCGGCAGCGACACCAGCGGCTCGGCGGCCCGCGACTCCACCGCCACGAAGGCGGCCAGCAGCGCGACGCCCAGCACCAGGGCGGCGATCACGTCGGCGCCGCCGAAGCCGCGCTGCGCGGCCGTGGACAGCGCGTAGATCACCGCGAGCAGCCCGCCGGTCACGGTGACCGCGCCGGGTACGTCGATCCGCGGGCGGCGCGGGTGCCGCGACTCGGTGAGCAGCGCGGGCGCGGCGGCCAGGACGAGGACGCCCGCGGCGGCCAGCAGCGCCATCGTGGACCGCCAGCCGAAGGCGTCGGTGAGCGTGCCGCCCATCACCATGCCGATGGTGAAGCCCAGCGACAGCAGCGTGCCGCTGATCCCCAACGCCCGCTCCCGCAGCGGCCCTTCGGGGAAGGTCGTGGTCAGCAGCGACATGCCGGTCGGCACCACGGCCGCCGCGCCCAGGCCCTGAACGGCCCGCGCGGCCAGGAAGGCCGCCGGGTTCCAGGCGAGGGTGGCCAGCAGCGAGGCGGCGGCGAAGACCGCGAGACCGGTCAGGAACAGCCGGCGCCGCCCGTACAGGTCGGCGATCCGGCCGAAGAGCAGCAGGAATCCGCCGGACGGCAGCGCGAAGGCGGTCACCGCCCACTGGAGATTGGCCCTGCTCATACCGAGGTCGGAGCCGAGGACGGGCAGCGACACGTTCAGGATGGAGAAGTCCAGGGAGATCATGAACTGGGCGGCGCAGAGCACGAGGAGCACCAGCTTGGCGCGTATGCCGAGGTGTTGGGGAGCCGGGGCGCGCAGGGCGCCCGTCGTGCCCGAGGCGGGGCCCGAGGCGGGGCCCGTGCCGGGGCCCGAGGCGGACGTGCTCGAAGGGGACGCGGTGGTGTCGGTTGCCATGCGACCACCTTCCGGCGATCCCCGGGCCGGTGGGGAGCCGCCCTTTATGCTGGTGGCCGGACCACCAGCCAGGCCGCAGGCCGAGGGGGAGCGAGTGGAACAGACCGTGTCCGCGCCGTTGTCGTCGAAGCCGCACCGCCGCCGGGAACTGCGGGACTTCCTGATGGCCCGCAGGGCCCGGATCTCGCCCGCGCAGGCCGGACTCCCGGACGGCGGCGCCCGGCGCCGCACACCGGGGCTGCGCCGCGAGGAGGTCGCCGTGCTGGCCGGGGTCGGCGCGTCCTGGTACCAGTGGCTCGAACAGGGACGCGACATCACCGTCTCCCCGCAGGTCCTCGACGCGGTCGCGCGCGTGCTGCGCCTGACCGGTCCGGAGCGGCGCCATCTGTACGTGCTCGCCGGGCTCAATCCGCCGCTGCCGGAAGCGGTGCCCGACGCCGACTTCTGCGAGGGGCTCTACCGGCTGATCGAGTCCTGGTCGCCGTTCCCCGCGCACATCATGGACGCCTACTGGAACATCCTGGCGTTCAACGAGCCGGCCCGGCAGACCTTCGCCTTCACCGCGCGCGACACCAACTGCCTGGTCAGCTTCTTCACCGACCCCGTCTACCGGGGCCGCGCCGACCGGCACGCGACGCTGGCGGCGACCATCGTCGCCCAGTACCGTGCCGCCGCCTCGGAGTACCCGGACGACGAGGGCTTCCACCGGATCGTCTCCGAACTGGCGGCGGTCAGCACGGAATTCGCCGAGCTGTGGGCGCTCGGCGACGTCCAGCCCAGCGGTCAGCTCATCAAGGAGCTGAGCCACCCGCTCGTGGGCGACCTCCACTTCGAGAGCACCCAACTGCGCATCCCGGCCCGCCCCGACCTCACCATCGTGATGCACAATCCGCTGCCGGACACCGAAACCGCCGCCAAGCTCCAGTGGCTGGCGTCACCGGAGCAGCGGCGCGGGTCGTTCCGCTCGGTGGACGAGCGGGCGAGCTGACCGCTGGGGCCTGAGGATTTCCGGGCCCGCGGGTCCCTCGGACGGCTCCGGATCGTCGGGGTCTCGGGCACTCGGGACCTCGGGCTCTCGGGCACTCGGGACCTCAGGCTCTCGGGACCTCGGGCACTCGGGACCTCAGGTGCCGAAGGTGCCGATCATCGAGACCAGGTTGGCGCTGGCCGCCTGGATCGACGTGGCCAGGCTCGTGTCCGCCAGATAGAACCCGAAGGCACCGCAGACGAGAGCGTGGGTCGCCTTCATCGAGCCCTTCCGCTTCAGGAAGAAGGCCGCGACGGCGAGGACGATGACGAAGGGCAGGTGCAGAAGCATCGAATCACCTCAGACGAGGAGGACTGCACGACCCACGCTAAGGGCGGTTCGCTGTCCGCGCATCTTCGGCCACCCAGGGTGACGACACCGGGGCCCACCTCCGCGAAGGCGCGTGCGGGGCGGCGGATAAGGTCGGCGCATGAGCGATGCGACCGTGGACCCGGAAGACCGGAAACTCATCACGTTGGCCCGGTCGGTCCGTGCCCGTAACGGTGCGCCGGAAGGCGCGGCGGTACGGGACGAGATGGGCCGGACCTATGTGGCGGGCCCCGTGGCGCTGGCGTCGCTGAATCTCAGCGCGCTCCAGACGGCGGTGGCGATGGCGGTGGCGAGCGGGGCGACCTCGCTGGAGGCGGCCGTCGTGGTCACGGCGGAGACCGCCGCCGCGGACCGGGACCGCGCCGTCGTCGGGGACCTGGGCGGCCCGGCCACGCCGGTGATCCTCGCGGCCCCGGACGGCACGGTCCGGAGCACGGTCACCGCGGGCTAGGGGTCGAAGGGGCCGTTCGTGATCCGCCGGACAGGCCCTGGGGCCTGTCCGGCGCGCCGGGACGCACGCTAGAGCGCGTCGGGTCCGCGCTCCCCGGTCCTGACCCGTACGGCCGTCTCGACCGGCACCGCCCACACCTTGCCGTCACCGATCTTGCCGGTGCGGGCCGCGGCCACGAGCGTCTCGATGACGGCCTCGACGTCGGCGTCCTCGACCAGCACCTCCACCCGGGCCTTGGGGACGAGGTCGACCCGGTACTCGGCGCCGCGGTAGACCTCGGTGTGGCCGCGCTGGCGCCCGTAGCCGCTGGCCTCGGTGACGGTGAGGCCGTGCACGCCCATCTCCTGGAGTGCGGTCTTCACGTCGTCCAGTTTGAACGGCTTGATGACCGCGGTGACCAGCTTCATCCGAGGGTGCTCCTGTCCGGGACGTGAGCAGCGGCCTTGTGCGCGGGGAGCGACGTGCCGTGCGTCAGTACGCCGTGATCGTAGGCGGTCTCGGCGTGCACGGTCAGGTCGAGGCCGGTCCGTTCTTCCTCCTCGCTCGCCCGGAAGCCCATCAGCCGGTCGATCGCCCGCCCGATGCCGTACGTCACGGCGAAGGCGTACGCCCCGACCGCCGCGACCGCGACGGCCTGTCTGCCGAGCTGGCCGAGGCCGCCGCCGTACAGCAGGCCCTCGGGGCCGCCGGTCATGGTGGCGGTGGCGAGCAGGCCGATGAGCAGGGTGCCGACCACGCCGCCGACGAGGTGGACGCCGACCACGTCGAGCGAGTCGTCCACGCCCCAGCGGAACTTCCAGCTCACGGCGTACGAGCAGAGCACCCCGGCGCAGAGCCCGACGACCAGCGCGCCCACCATGTCGACGCTGCCGCAGGACGGGGTGATGGCGACGAGACCGGCGACCGCGCCGGACGCGGCGCCCAGGGTGGTGGCGTGCCCGTCCCTGCGCTTCTCGACCAGCAGCCAGCCGAGCAGCCCGGCGCAGCCCGCCGCCTGGGTGTTGACGAAGGCGGCGGCGGCCAGGCCGTTGGCGCCGAGCGCGGACCCGGCGTTGAAGCCGAACCAGCCGAACCAGAGCAGGCCCGCGCCGAGCAGCACCAGCGGCAGATTGTGCGGGCGCATCGAGTCCTTGCGGAAGCCGAGCCGGGGCCCGAGCACGATCGCCAGCGCGAGCCCGGAGGAGCCCGAGCACACCTCCACGACGGTGCCGCCCGCGAAGTCCAGCGCGCCCAGTTCGCCGACGATCCACCCGCCGGTGCCGAACACCCAGTGCGCGACGGGTACGTATACGGCCAGCGTCCACACCAGGACGAACACCACCCACGCGCCGAACCGCGCGCGGTCCGCGACGGCGCCGCTGATCAGCGCGGCGGTGACGATCGCGAAGGTGAGCTGGAAGGCGGCGAAGAGCAGGGTCGGCACATGGCCGGTGACGGTCGTCGGGGTGATGCCGTGCATCCCGAGGTGGTCCAGGCCGCCGATCAGGCCGAGGCCGCCCGCGTCGGGGCCGAAGGCGAGGGTGTAACCGGCGGTCAGCCAGACCACGGTGACCAGCGCGATCGACACGAAGCTCATCATGAACATGTTGAGGACGCTCTTGCTGCGGACCATGCCGCCGTAGAAGAGCGCGAGGCCGGGGGTCATCAGCAGGACCAGCGCGGTGGCGGCCAGCAGCCAGGCGGTGTCGCCCGCGTCGACCGCGGGTTGACCGGCGGACAGGAGCAGCACGGGGGAGTCCCTTCCATGGACGGCTGGGGAAGAGCGTCACGGGCGCGTATTTCCGGTTGTGGGCATACGTGTTTCCGCCGTGTTTCGTGTTGCGCGAGGGTTTCCGGCGGATCACCGTGCCGTCACCCGCGGGCCGCCGGAGAAGGGCCCCGGCGGGTGCCGTACGGGCGGGGGCGGGCTCAGGCACCCCCGTCTTCGGGGAGAATGGGCGCATGAGCGCTCGTACCCAGCCCGCAGACACCCCGCACCGGTCCGGTTTCGCCTGTTTCGTCGGCCGCCCCAACGCCGGGAAGTCCACCCTCACGAACGCTCTGGTCGGCCAGAAGGTGGCGATCACCTCCAACCGGCCGCAGACCACCCGGCACACCGTGCGCGGCATCGTGCACCGGCCGGACGCCCAGCTCGTGCTGGTCGACACCCCGGGGCTGCACAAGCCGCGCACGCTGCTCGGCGAGCGGCTCAACGACGTGGTGCGCACCACCTGGTCGGAGGTCGACGTGATCGGCTTCTGCCTGCCCGCCGACCAGAAGCTCGGCCCCGGCGACACCTTCATCGCGCGCGAGCTGGCCGGGATCAAGAAGACGCCGAAGGTCGCCATCGTCACCAAGACCGACCTGGTCGACGGACAGACGCTGCGCGAGCAGCTGCTCGCCGTGGACAAGCTCGGCCGCGACATCGGCATCGAGTGGGCCGAGATCGTGCCGGTCTCCGCGACCGGCGGCGACCAGGTCGAGCTGCTGGCCGACCTGCTGGTGCCGCTGCTGCCGGAGGGCCCGCTGCTCTACCCCGAGGGCGACCTCACCGACGAGCCCGAGCAGGTCATGGTCGCCGAGCTGATCCGCGAGGCCGCGCTCGAAGGCGTACGCGACGAACTGCCGCACTCCATCGCGGTCGTCGTCGAGGAGATGCTGCCGCGCGAGGGCCGCCCCGAGAACCGGCCGCTGCTCGACATCCACGCCAACCTCTACATCGAGCGGCCCAGCCAGAAGGGCATCATCATCGGCCCCAAGGGCGCCCGCCTGAAGGAGGTCGGCATGAAGTCCCGCACCCAGATCGAGGCCCTGCTGGGCACCCCGGTCTTCCTCGACCTCCACGTGAAGGTCGCCAAGGACTGGCAGCGCGACCCGAAGCAGCTCCGCAAGCTCGGCTTCTGACCCGCGGCCGGCTCGCGGTTCGCCGACCGTGGGCCGCCCGCGGCGGGTCAGGTGCGGTCGGCGTCCGCCAGGCGGGTCCTGGCGCTGGGGGCGGGCAGGGGGCTCGCGCCCTTGATCGTGCGGTGCAGGGGTGAGGTCTCGGTGCGCCGGATGCCGGGCAGCTCGGCGACGGGCCCGGTCAGATAGCGGTAGAGCGCGCTGGCGTCCTGGCAGTTCACGGAGGCGTAGACGTTGGCCGTGCCGGTGGTCGCCGCCGCGAAGGCGATCTCGTGGTGGGCGGCGAGCGCCGCCCCCACCTCGGCCAGACGGGCGGGCTCGACCTCCAGCCACAGCCCCGTCCGCAGCGCGGGCTGGAGCGCGCGCCGGTCGAAGTCCAGGTCGTAGTAGAGGACCCCGGCCGCCCGCAGCTCCGACATGCGCCGCCGTACCGTCGTCTGCGACCAGCCGGTGACCTCGGCCAGTTCGGCGGCGGGCGTCCGGCCGTCCACCGCGAGCGCGTCGAGCAGCGGCTGGTCGTCGGGGGCCAGCGGATACGGCGCCGTGCTCTCCGGGGCCGGGGCCTGCGCGTCCGCCACGACCAGCGCCCGCGCCTCGTCCGCGCTCAGCCAGCCCGCCTTGGTCACCGGGCTCAGATCCTGCCCGAAGAAGACGTGCAGCATCGCCTGCGCGGTCACCTGCACCACGCGCGGTGTGCGCGGCAGCTTCTGGAGCAGCAGCGAGTCGTCCCCCTGGGGGAGCGCGGCCTGCACCAGGCAGAAGATCTCGGTGCCGCCCGAGATGAGGCTGACCCAGCGGGTGTCGGTACGCCGGGCCAGCGCCTCGCTGACCGAGGCCGCCGCGTCCGGGGTGCACCGCACCCGTACGAACCACGGCGTCACACCGATCCGGTGCGGGTCGGTCAGGCCCACCACCCGCAGCAGTCCGCTGGAGCGGAGGCGGCCGTAGCGGCGGGCCACGGTCTGGTCGGAGACGCCGAGCACCTCGCCGATCCGGCGGAACGGCGCCCGGCCGTCGATCTGGAGGGCGTGCACGACCCGGTGGTCCAGCTCGTCGAGTCCCTCCAGCATGTCCCATGTCGTGTCGGATTCCATCGGGCAAGGCTAGGGGATGTCGGATTCCGCCGCCAAGGCGTCGCTGACTGTGGCGCGGACCGGGCGTCACGGATCGTGGGAACCGCTGCACCCCACGATCCGCACGATCCGCCGGACTCGCGGACCCCTTGAGGTCCGCCAGGCCCGCGAGGTCCGCTCCCGAACGGAGTTCCACCCATGCGCAAATGGCTGCCCCTCGTGGCGATCTGCCTGGGCGCCTTCATCCTGCTGGTCGACGTCACCATCGTGAACGTCGCCCTGCCGAGCATGGCGTCCGACCTCGACGCGTCCTTCACCTCCTTGCAGTGGGTGATGGACATCTACGCGCTCGCCCTCGCCGCCCTGCTGATGGTGGCGGGCTCGCTCGCCGACCTCTTCGGACACCGGCGGATCTACGCGGCCGGGCTCGTCGTCTTCGCCCTCGCCTCGCTGGCGGCTGCCCTGTCGCCGAACACCGCCGCGCTGATCACCGCGCGGGCCGTGCAGGGCGTGGGCGGCGCCGCGATGTTCGCCACCTCGGCCGCGCTGGTGTCCGCGACCTACCACGGCCGCGACCGCGGCACCGCCTTCGGCGTCTGGGGCGCGGTCAACGGCGCCGCCGCCGCTGCCGGGCCCATCCTCGGCGGCCTGCTCACCCAGGGTTTCGGCTGGCAGGCGATCTTCCTGGTCAACCTGCCGATCGCGGTCGTCGCCGTCGCGCTCACGCTGAAGGTGCTGCCCGCCGGGCGGCGCGGCGCCGGACGCCTGGACCTGCCGGGCGCCGCCGCCTTCACCCTCGCGGCGGCCTCGCTCACGTACGCGCTGATCCGCGGCGGCGAGCACGGCTGGACCGAGTCGCTGACCCTGACCGCCTTCGCGGTCGCAGCCCTGGCCGTCGTCGGCTTCGTCGTCGCCGAGGCCAGGTCCGCGCACCCCATGCTCGACCTGGCGCTGCTGCGCCGCGCCAGCTTCTCCGGCCTGCTCGGCGGCGCCCTGCTCTACCAGGCGGCGGCCTTCAGCGGCCTGGTCTACCTCTCGCTGTGGCTCCAGAACGTCCTCGGCCTCAGCCCGATCCGCGGCGGTCTGGCCCTGATGCCGCTGGCCGGGGCGTCCTTCCTGGCAGCCGCCGTCGCGGGCCGGCACATGCACCGCGTCGCGCCCCGGCTGCCGATCGCCGGCGGTCTCGTCCTGATCGCGGCGGGCTGCGCGGTGCTGTGGCTGTCCGTGCACGCCTCGTCCGGGCAGTCCGCCCTCTTCGCGGGCCTGGCGGTCGTCGGTGTGGGCGCGGGGCTGGCCACCCCCGTCCTGGTCTCGGCCGCCGTGGAGGCCGTGCCCCCGCAGCGCGCGGGCATGGCGGGCGCCGCCGTGAACACCTTCCGCCAGCTCGGAATGACGCTCGGCATCGCGGTATTCGGCGCCGTCTTCACCTCGCGGCTGCGCGACACGACCGCGGGCGGCGGCTCGCTGCGGGCCGGATACGCCTCGGGCCTGGACCGCATTTCCCTTTACGCGGCGGTCGCCGCGCTGGCCGGAGCCGTGCTCGTCCTGGCCACGCTCCGCCCCGCCGCTGCCGCCTCTGCTCCCGCTCCGGCCGCTGACGGTGACGCCTCGGCCGAGGCTGAGGGAAAGCCCCAGGTCAGCGCGGTGGAGGAGGTCGCCACCGGCCGGAAATGACGGCTGGCGACCGCTTCATCCGATTCACCCGCTTTTGAGTGACCGGCGCCACATATGACGGACACATAAAGTGCCCCCTCTTTCACGCACCGCGACAGAGGGGGCACCCCCTTGTGATCCCCTCGATAGGACGCAGGTCACATACGAAGCCGCTTAGTACACCGCGCCTCCCGTATTGACGGGAAAACGCCTCCTCCCGACCCCGTCTACGAATGCAATCCGTAGACGGGGTCTTTGACCTCTGAATTGCCCGCCTCTAACAATTCACTGGTCCGCTACGGAGGAAGAGGTAATTCCCGAATGCAGCTCCCCACGATCCCGAAGAAGCTCCCTACGTTCACCGCGTTCAACCGGATGCCGAAGAAGCACAAGATCACGGCCGCCGGCGCTGTCGCCGCTGCCGCGGTCGTGCTGACCGTGACCGGTCTGGAAGCGACCGCAGGTGCCGGTTCGGCGACCGCGGCGAGCAACCCGGCCGGGTTCTCGGTCTCCACCGGTACGCAGGTCAAGGACCTGAACGCGCAGACCGGCCTCGCGTCGCAGAAGTCCATCAGGGACGCCGCGCAGAAGAAGACCGACCAGGCCAACGCGGCGAAGAAGGCCGAGGCCGCCAAGCAGGCCGACGCCGCGAAGAAGAAGGCGGACGCCGAGGCCGCCAAGAAGAAGGCCGCGGCCGACGCCGCCGACCGCGCGAAGCAGAAGTCCGCCGCGAACCGCTCGACCAAGCGCGCTCCCGTCGCCGCGCCGAAGAAGGCCGCCGCCGCCACGCCCGTGAAGGCCGCCGCCAAGTCCTACTCGAACAACCTCGACGGCTGGATCAAGCAGTCGCTGGACATCCTGCACTCCAAGGGAATTCCCGCCAGCTACAACGGGATTCACAAGAACATCATCCGCGAGTCCAGCGGTAACCCGAAGGCCATCAACAACTGGGACATCAATGCCCGGAACGGCATTCCCTCCAAGGGCCTGCTCCAGGTGATCGACCCGACCTTCAAGACCTACCACGTGTCCGGTACTTCGTGGGACATCTACGACCCGGTCGCCAACATCACCGCCGCCTGCAACTACGCGGCCGACCGCTACGGCTCGATGGACAACGTGAATTCCGCGTACTGATCGCGCACTTCACCACCCACCGCACCCCGGAAGGGCGGCGAGGCCCCACGGCCCCGCCGCCCTTCCGGCGTCAGCGGCGCCCGCCGGTCCGGCCGGCCAGGTGCCTAGACGCCCGTGAGAAGCAGCGGGTCGGTCACCGGGATTCCAGGTCTTCGGACGGGGGCGGCCTACGCGCCCTCGCCCAGGACCGCCTCGATCAATTCGCGTTGGGCGGGGGTCAGGTGGGGGTCGGCGCAGTGGGCGGTGCGGCCGTCGGCGGTGATGGCGTAGGTGAAGCCGTCGGGGACCGGGGGGCCCGAGGGCGGGGGAGCGGCCAGGACGGCCTCGGCCAGGGAGGTGAGGCGGGCCGCGTCGGGGCGGCCCGCCGTGTCGAGGGCGGCGTGGCGGGGGATGCCCGCGAAGCCGCCGGAGCGGACCACCTCGATACGCATGGGCTGTGTCACGCCTCCTGCGGCTGGCCGGGCTGCTGGCGGGGGACCTCGGCCGCGGGGGCGGCGGCCGGAGCGACGCCCACCCGGGACCAGGACGAGAGCACCGCTTGGTGCTGCTCGCCTTCACCGTAGCGGGCCTTGGCCGCCGCGGCGGTGGCCGCGGCGAAGTCCGCGAACTGGGCGTGCGGCGACAGCGAGCCGCCGGTGAGGGTGTCGTACCAGATCTGCCCGGCCTGCTCCCAGGCGTTGCCGCCCAGCTCGGCCGCCAGGAGGTAGAAGGCGTGGTTGGGGATGCCCGAGTTGATGTGCACGCCGCCGTTGTCGCGCGAGGTGGTGACGTAGCCGTCCATCGTGCCGGGCTGCGGGTCCTTGCCGAGCCGCGGGTCGTCGTAGGCGGTGCCGGGCTCCTTCATCGAGCGCAGCGCGTGGCCGTCGACGCCCGGTGCGAGCAGCCCGGCGCCGATCAGCCAGTCGGCCTGCTCCGTGCTCTGCCCGAGCGTGAACTGCTTGATGAGGCTGCCGAAGACATCGGAGACGGACTCGTTGAGCGCGCCGGACTGCCCGAAATAGTCCAGGTTGGCGCTGTACTGGGTGACGCCGTGCGTCAACTCGTGGCCGATCACGTCCAGCGGAAGGGTGAAGTCCAGGAAGATCTCGCCGTCGCCGTCCCCGAAGACCATCTGCTGGCCGTTCCAGAAGGCGTTGTTGTAGCCCTGGAGGTAGTGGACGCTGGCCACCAGCGGCAGGCCCGCGTCGTCGATCGAGTGACGCCCGTACGCCTTCAGATACGTCTCGAAGGTCGCGCCGAGCGCGTCGTACGCCCGGTTGACGCTCGCGTCCTTGGACGGCTTGGCGCCCTCGGCGCGCACCTTGCGGCCCGGCAGCGTGTCCTGGTGCTTGGCGTCGTGAACGGTCCGTCGCGGCTGGTCGGAGGCGGCGGCCCCGGTGACGGCGGTGGCGCCGATCACCGTGGTCAGGCGGCGCCTGGTGCGTTGCAGCGCGTCCTGCTCCAGGGTGCGGCGGGCGGGTCCCGAGACCCCGGAGTCCTCGGAACGGGACAGCTTGTCGAGCACGTGCGGCGGCACGATCGTGCAGAAGACGGCGTTGGGCGCATGCGTGGCAGTCATGGCGGCAATGTGGCACGCGTCACAGTCGCTGTCACGGGTTGCGACGATGATTGACGAAAAGGAGCGAAGGATCATGGTTTGAGTGGACAGAACCGTGCATCTTGCATGCTGAGAGGATCTTCGTACCGGCTACGTGATTCCGTCCGCCTCGGTTATGGTCGTCCCATCATGCGTTTCGGGCTGCTTCTCCTTAGCTGCCGCGGCGAGGGCCTGTAGTCGTAGGCCGACCCCCTCCCCGCGGAGTTCAGGCGTGCCATCGCCGTCGGCCGACACTCAGCCGGACCCCCGAGGAGCCAGAGCCCCATGACAACCCCCAATCGCGTCGGCCGTCCCACGCCCATTACCACGGCCACCGCGCGCCAGCGCCCCAGTGTGATGCCGGTCCACAAGTACGGCCACTACGAGGCCGTGGACATCGCCGACCGCACCTGGCCGAACGCCCGCATCACCCAGGCGCCCCGCTGGCTCTCCACGGACCTGCGCGACGGCAACCAGGCGCTGATCGACCCCATGTCGCCCACCCGCAAGCGCGAGATGTTCGACCTGCTGGTCCGCATGGGCTACAAGGAGATCGAGATCGGCTTCCCGTCCTCGGGCCAGACCGACTTCGACTTCGTACGCTCCCTGATCGAGGGCGACGCGATCCCCGAGGACGTGACGGTCTCCGTCCTGACCCAGGCGCGCGAGGAACTGATCGAGCGCACCGTCGAGGCCCTGCGCGGCGTACCCCGCGCCACCGTCCACCTGTACAACGCGACCGCGCCGGTCTTCCGCCGCGTCGTCTTCCGCGGCAGCCGTGACCAGGTCAAGGCGATCGCGGTGGACGGCACCCGGCTGGTGATGGAGTACGCCGAGAAGATCCTGGGCGACGACACCGTCTTCGGCTACCAGTACAGCCCGGAGATCTTCACCGACACCGAGCTGGACTTCGCCCTGGAGGTCTGCGAGGGCGTGATGGACGTCTGGCAGCCCGAGCCGGGCCGCGAGATCATCCTCAACCTGCCCGCCACCGTGGAGCGTTCCACCCCCTCCACGCACGCCGACCGCTTCGAGTGGATGTCGCGGAACCTGTCCCGCCGCGAGTACGTGTGCCTGTCCGTGCACCCGCACAACGACCGCGGTACGGCCGTGGCCGCCGCCGAACTGGCGCTCATGGCCGGCGCCGACCGGGTCGAGGGCTGCCTGTTCGGGCAGGGCGAGCGCACCGGCAACGTCGACCTGGTGACGCTGGGCATGAACCTGTTCAGCCAGGGCGTCGACCCGCAGATCGACTTCTCGCAGATCGACGAGATCCGTCGCACCGCCGAGTACTGCAACCAGATGGAGGTCCACCCGCGCCACCCCTACGCGGGCGACCTGGTCTACACCTCCTTCTCCGGCTCCCACCAGGACGCCATCAAGAAGGGCTTCGAGGCGATGGAGGCCACCGCCGCCGCCGAGGGCAAGACCGTCGACGACATCGAGTGGGCGGTGCCGTACCTGCCGATCGACCCCAAGGACGTCGGCCGCTCGTACGAGGCCGTCATCCGCGTCAACTCGCAGTCCGGCAAGGGCGGCGTCGCGTACGTGCTGAAGAACGGCCACAAGCTGGACCTGCCGCGGCGCATGCAGATCGAGTTCTCCCGGATCATCCAGGCCAAGACCGACAGCGAGGGCGGCGAGGTCACCCCCGCGCAGATCTGGTCGGTCTTCCAGGACGAGTACCTGCCCACCAGCGACAACCCGTGGGGCCGGGTCGCCCTGCGCTCCGCCCAGACGTCCACCTCCAGCGACGGCACCGACGCCCTCACCGTCGAGGCCGTGGTCGACGGCGTCGAGACCACCCTGAGCGGTACGGGCAACGGCCCGATCTCGGCCTTCGTCGACGCGCTGGCCGGGGTGGGCATCGACGCCCGCGTCCTGGACTACTCCGAGCACACCATGAGCGAGGGCGCCTCCGCGCGGGCCGCCTCGTACATCGAGTGCGCGATCGACGGAAAGGTGCTGTGGGGGATCGGCGTCGACCCCAACACCACCCGCGCGTCGTTGCAGGCGCTGGTCTCGGCCGTCAACCGGGCCGCGCGCTGACGGGATTGACCCGGTTCACCCGGTCCGTCCGAGGGGCGAAAACCCCCGGGCGGACCGGTTCGAGCACCCTCGCAAGGCAATTGCCCCTTACGCGGTACTGACTGCGACCGCCGACTGTGGCTAACATCACGGCAGTGCGGCAGCGTTGCCGAACGGCCGGAGGGTGCAGCGTGATGAAGCTGAGGCTGTGTATCTGGGGTGTGCGAACGGCGTGGCACACCGAGGACGACGGTGAGTTCTTCTGCCCTGATTGCGGCGGCGACCGTGCCTACCACCGCAGAACCGGCACCCGCAGACTGACCGTGCTCAATGTGCCGGTCCTGCGCCGGGGCCCCGCGGGCACCGTCATCGAGTGCACCGCCTGCCACCGGCAGTACGCCTCCGACGTCCTGCTGCGGCCCACCACCACCCGCTTCTCCGCGATGCTGCGGGACGCCGTGCACACCATCGCGCTCGCCGTCCTCACCGCGGGCGGCGCCACCGGCCGCCCGGCCCGCGAGGCCGCCGTCGGCGCCGTGCGCTCCGCCGGGTTCTCCGACTGCACCGAGGACCAGTTGCTCGGGCTGCTCGCCGCCATCGTCGCCGACGAGGGCCGGTACGGCGCCTCGGGCTCGGGGGGTGCCCCACTCGGGCCCGACTCCTTCGCCGACGAGGTCGACGGGTGCGGGAGCTGGCTGTCCATCGAGCTCCACGAGGCGCTCGAGCCGCTGGCCGACCACCTCGAGCCGCTCGGGCGCGAGCGGGTTCTCCTCCAGGGCGCGCACATCGCCCTCGCCGACGGGCCCTACCTCCCTGCGGAACGCGAAGTCCTCGAAGCCGTCGGCCGCTGTCTCTCCCTGCCCCTCACCGACATCGACCGCCTCCTCGCCGGAGCCGCCGCGGCCCTCTGACCTGCGGTCCGCCCGCGCGTGGGCGCCCTGGCGCAGGGCCTGTCCTCAAGGTGCCCCTTCTCAAGGTGCCCCCCAGCGCCCCTGGCAGGGCACAGGCCCTGCGTGAAGAGGGGCGTACTCCTGGGGGAGTAGCCCCCGGATCGGTCCTGGGCGGGACGAGGAAGGCGAGCCCGGCGGAGGAAGCTGACGGTAGGAGAAGACCTCGGCTTTCGGAGGAGCCCATGAACGTCACCACACGTCCGTGGGCGGTACCGCGGCTCAGGGCCGTACCGCTGGCCCGTCTGCGCCCCGCCGCGACCCCGTGACCTGGCTCGGCGCACCCCGCGTCCGGGAGGATGGGTCCGTGGCGCTCACCATGGACCTTCTGCGCGCCCCGCGCATCCCGGCGGCGCCGGGACCGCGGGTCGCCCCCGCCGACGTGGCGTTCGCCGCGCTCGTGTTCGCCGTGGAGGCGTTCCTGGCGTGCTGTCTGCCGGAGGAGCCGGCCAGCGGGCGGCCGGACCTGGCGGGCTGGGCGCTGCTGGTGGGCAGCGCGCTGGTGCTGGTGTGGCGGCGGCGTTCGCCGCTGGTGTGCATGCTCGGGATGCTGGCGTTCGTGGCGCCGTACCACTACCTGGAGAACATCCAGGTGGCGCCGATCCCGTCGAGCATGGTGGCGCTGTACGCGCTGGCGGTCGCGGGGCCGCCCCTGCGTACGTTCCTGCTGCTGCCGACGGTGATCGCGCTGATGGCGGCCATCATGTCGACGATCAGCGCGCCGCACGCGGGCACCGACATGCTCAAGAGCGCCGGCTGGATCGTGGCGGTCGCGGTGGCGGGCGAGGTGGTGCGGATGCACCGCAACTACGTGGCCGCGATCGTCGGGCGGGCCGAGCGCGCCGAGCGCACCCGCGAGGAGGAGGCGGCCCGCCGGGTCGCGGAGGAGCGGCTGCGGATCGCCCGCGACCTGCACGACCTGCTCGCGCACAGCATCACCCTGATCGGCGTGCAGACGTCGGTGGCCGCGCACATCCTGGTCGCCGACCCCGACCGGCTCGACCGTACGGCGGTGGCCGCCGCGCTCGACACGATCGCCGACACCTGCCGGGAGGCCCGCGCCGAGCTGCGGACCACGCTGCGGGTGCTGCGCGCGGACGGCGACGGCCCGCTGCCCGACCTCGCGGGGATACCGGCGCTCGCCAAGGCCGCCGAGGCGGCGGGGGCCAGGGTGGACCTGGGCGACGCCGTGGGCGTCGCGCCGGTGCCGCCCGCGGTGGGCGCCGCGGCCTTCCGGATCGTCCAGGAGTCGCTCACCAACGCGGTACGGCACGCGGGGGTCCCGAGCCCGCTGATCACCGTACGGGTGGACCGCCGGGAGACGGCCCTGCACCTGCTGATCGAGGACGACGGCTCCTGCGGCGGCCCCGCGCCCGCGAACCGCGCCGAGGGGCGTACCGAGGGCTTCGGCATCGCCGGGATGCGCGAGCGCGCCCGCAGCGTCGGCGGCACCCTCACCGCGGGGCCGCGCCAGGACCGTACGGGCTTCGCGGTCAGCGCCGTGCTGCCGCTCGCCGTCGATCACCAGGGAGACCACAGATGACCTCGCCGCCGCCGATCCGCGTGCTGCTCGCCGACGACCAGACGCTGGTGCGGGCCGCGTTCGCGATGCTGGTGGAGTCCGCCCGCGACATGGAGGTGGTCGGGCAGGCGGCGAACGGCCTGGAGGCGGTCGAGCAGGCCCGCAGCGCCCGCGCCGACGTCATCGTGATGGACATCCGCATGCCGGAGCTCGACGGCATCGAGGCCACCCGGCGGATCGCCGCCGACGACGACCTGGCGGGTGTGCGCATCCTCGTACTGACCACCTACGACGACGACCAGCACGTGGTGTCGGCGCTGCGCGCGGGCGCGTCCGGCTTCCTGGTCAAGGACACCAGGCCCGCGGAGCTGCTGGACGCGATCCGTACCGTGGCGGCCGGGGACTCGCTGCTGTCACCCGGCCCCACCGCGCGGCTGATCGCCCGGGTGCTGCGGCTGCCGGACCGGCCGCTGGTCAGCGCCCCGGCCCCGGCCGGGCTCGGCGGGCTGTCCGAGCGCGAGCGCGAAGTCCTCACGCTGGTCGCGCGCGGCCTGAACAACGCGGAGACCGGTGAGGCGCTGGGCCTGAGCCCGCTCACCGCCAAGACGCACGTGAGCCGGATCATGGGCAAGCTCGGCGCCCGCGACCGCGCCCAACTCGTCATCACCGCCTACGAGTCCGGCCTGGTCGCGCCCGGCGCCGACCGCTGAGCCGGGGCCCGGCGGCGGCCGGTCGGCCGTCCGTCGCCGTACCGCTCCCGCCGTACGCGAGAATGGGCCCATGAGTCTGTTCCGCGACGACGGCATCGTGCTGCGCACCCAGAAGCTGGGTGAGGCGGACCGGATCATCACGCTGCTCACCCGGCGGCACGGACGGGTACGGGCGGTGGCCCGCGGTGTGCGCAGGACGAAGTCGAAGTTCGGCGCGCGCCTGGAGCCGTTCAGCCACGTCGACGTGCAGTTCTTCGTCCGCGGCGGGGAACTGGTCGGCCGCGGTCTGCCGCTGTGCACACAGGGCGAGACGATCGCGCCGTACGGCGGCTCGATCGTCACCGACTACGACCGCTACACCGCGGGCACCGCGATGCTGGAGACCGCGGAGCGCTTCACCGACCACGAGGGCGAGCCCGCCGTGCAGCAGTATCTGCTGCTGGTCGGCGCGCTGCGGACGCTCGCGGCGGGCGACCACGAGCCCCGGCTGGTGCTCGACGCCTTCCTGCTGCGGTCGCTGGCCGTCAACGGATACGCGCCCAGCTTCGACGACTGTGCCAAATGCGGTATGACCGGTCCCAACCGGTTCTTTTCGGTCGGCGCGGGAGGAGTCGTCTGCGGCGACTGCCGGGTGCCGGGAAGCGTCGTACCCTCACGGGAGTCACTGGAACTGCTCGGCGCGCTGCTGGGCGGCGACTGGGAGACCGCGGACGCCTGCGAGCCGCGCCACTGCCGTGAGGGCAGCGGGCTGGTGGCGGCCTACCTCCAGTGGCACCTGGAGCGCGGACTGCGCTCCCTGCGGTTCGTCGAGAAGACCTGAGCCGAGAAGGCATGAGGAGAAGTACCACCATGGCACGTCACGGGATTCTGGCCCGTTCCCGAAGCTCGTACCGGACACCCGACCCGCACCCGTCGGGGGCGCGTCCGCCGAAGCTCCAGAGCGAGCTGGTGCCCAAGCACGTGGCCGTCGTCATGGACGGCAACGGCCGCTGGGCCAAGGAGCGCGGCCTGCCGCGCACCGAGGGCCACCGGGTCGGCGAGGGCGTCGTCCTGGACGTGCTGAAGGGCTGCCTGGAGATCGGCGTCAAGAACCTCTCGCTGTACGCCTTCTCGACCGAGAACTGGAAGCGCTCGCCCGAGGAGGTGCGCTTCCTGATGAACTTCAACCGGGACGTGATCCGGCGGCGCCGCGACGAGATGGACGAACTCGGCATCCGCATCCGGTGGGTCGGGCGCATGCCCAAGATGTGGAAGTCCGTCGTGCAGGAGCTCCAGGTCGCCCAGGAGCAGACCGTCGACAATGACGCGATGACGCTGTATTTCTGCGTCAACTACGGGGGGCGCGCCGAGATCGCCGATGCGGCGCAGGCCATCGCCCGTGATGTCGCCGACGGGCGGCTCGACCCGTCCAAGGTCAACGAGAAGACCTTCGCCAAGTATCTCTACTACGCCGACATGCCCGACGTGGATCTCTTCCTGCGTCCCAGTGGTGAGCAGCGCACCTCCAACTATCTGCTCTGGCAGAGCAGTTACGCCGAGATGGTCTTCCAGGACGTGCTGTGGCCCGATTTCGACCGGCGCGATCTGTGGCGGGCCTGCGTCGAATACGCCTCGCGCGACCGTCGCTTCGGCGGGGCCATCCCCAACGAGGCCCAGCTCGCCGGCGACCAACGCGCCTAGCCCTTCCCGGGCGGGGTGACCCGATCCTTCCCGGGGCCGCCCCCGGACGGTTCCTCCGCCCCGGACGGCGGCCCGGCATTCCCGGCCGCGCGGTGCCCTTGCGCAGGGCCTGCTTGTGGGGGCGCGGGGAACTGCGCGACCAGCCACGGCGGTGGCGCGCCGTTGAAAACCGGCCCCAGCGGGGCAGTTGCTGTGTGTTTTCGGGCTGAAAGCCCGGTGGGGGCTGAGCGCGCAGTTCCCCGCGCCCCTAAAGACACGTGGCCGGCGCCCCGGTGGAAGAGCCGTCCGGGGGCCGCGCCCGGGAAAGACCGGCCTACCGCCCCGGTGGAAGAGCCGTCCGGGCGGGGTCGGGGAAGGGCGGGGGAGGCCCTTGGGGGGTGGGCTAGGGCTGGGGGTGCTCGACGCAGTCGGAGCAGGTGCCGAAGATCTCCATGGTGTGGGCGACATCGGCGAAGCCGTGCTCGGCGGCGACGGCGTCGGCCCACTTCTCGACGGCGGGCCCCTCGACTTCGACGGCCTTGCCGCAGACGCGGCAGACGAGGTGGTGGTGGTGGCCGCCGCCGGAGCAGCGGCGGTAGACGGACTCGCCCTCACCGGTCCGGAGGACATCGATCTCGCCCGCGTCGGCCAGCGACTGAAGGGTCCGGTAGACCGTGGTGAGCCCGACGGAGTCGCCGCGGTGCTTCAGGATGTCGTGCAGATCCTGCGCGCTGCGGAATTCGTCGACCTCCGAGAGAGCGGCCGACACGGCGGCCCGTTGCCGGGTGGAGCGGCCACGTACGGGATGGGTGGTCACCGGTGCCTCCTTCTGGGTCGCTTCGTGCACCTGTCCGGACGGCCCATTGTGCCAGGCCGTTCCGTTCAGGCGGGTACCTCGTCGGCGGCGCCGCGGGCGGCGGGCACCTCCACCTCCAGGGTGCACCGTTCCCGCTCCGCCGCGGCCCGCCTGGCGCGTTTCCTGGCCAGCGGAGTGGCGAGCGCGGTGAGCACGATGAAGAGCCCGATGGTGATCAGGACGATCGTCGCACCGGACGGCACGTCCACGTAGTACGAGGTGACGGTGCCGGACAGTGTCACGGTGACGCCGATGGCCACCGCGCTGACGAAGGTGACCAGGAAGCTGCGGGTGACCTGCTGCGCCGCCGCGACGGGGATCACCATCAGCGCGCTGACCAGCAGCAGCCCGACCACGCGCATCGCGACCGTGACGGTGAGCGCGGCCGTGACCGCGACCAGCAGATTCAGCAGCCGCACCGGCAGCCCGGTGACCCGCGCGAACTCCTCGTCCTGCGACACCGCGAAGAGCTGCCGCCGCAGGCCCACGGTCACCAGCATGACGAAGCCCGCCAGCAGGCACATCGTGGTGATGTCGGACGGCGAGACGGTGGTGATCGAACCGAACAGGTACGTCTCCAGGTTGGCGTTGGAGCCGTTCGGCGCGAGGCTGGTCAGCATCACACCGCCCGCCATGCCGCCGTAGAAGAGCATGGCCAGCGCGATGTCGCCGCGCGTCTTGCCGTACCAGCGGATCAGCTCCATCGCGACGGCGCCCGCCACCGAGACGGCGGTGGCCATCCAGACCGGGTTGGACTGGAGGAGGAAGCCGAGGCCGACGCCGGTCAGCGCGACATGGCCGATACCGTCGCCCATCAGGGCCTGCCGTCGCTGCACGAGGTAGATCCCGATGGCCGGCGCGGTGAGGCCGACCAGCGCGGCGGCGATCAGGGCCCGTTGCATGAAGGCGTAGTCGAGGAATTCCATCAGCTCAGCAGTCCCGTCCTGACCGGCGCGGCCGAGGTGTCCGCGTGCGGGTGTACGTGGTCGTGGCCCGGCAGGGCGTGCTGTCCCAGTGCCCGCGGCGGCGCGCCCTCGTACGTCACGCAGCCGTCGCGCAGCACGACCGCGCGGTCGATCAGCGGTTCCAGCGGCCCCAGTTCGTGCAGGACCAGCAGGACGGTGGTGCCCGCCGCGACCTGGGCGCGCAGGGTCGCCGCGAGGATGCGCTGGCTGTCGAGGTCCACGCCCGCCATCGGCTCGTCCATGATGAGCAGGTCCGGCTCCCCGGCCAGCGCGCGGGCGATCAGCACCCGCTGGTGCTGGCCGCCGGAGAGCGCGTCCACGGAGTCGCCCGCGCGGTCGGTGAGGTCCACGACGGCGATGGCCCGGTCCACGGCCGCCCGGTCGGCGCGGCGCATCGGCCGCAGCCGGGTACGGGCCAGCCGCCCGGCCGAGACCACCTCGCGTACGGTCGCGGGCACGCCGCCGGCCGCCGTGGTGCGCTGCGGCACGTACCCGATCCGCGCCCACTGCCGGAAGCGGCGCAGCGGCGTACCGAACAGCTCCAGCGAGCCGCCGGTCAGCGGCACCTGGCCGATGACCGCGCGCACCGCCGTGGACTTGCCCGAGCCGTTGGCGCCGAGGAGCGCCACGACCTCGCCGCGCCCGACGGTCAGGTCGATGCCGCGCAGTACGGGGCGAGCGCCGAGGGCGGCGGTGGCGCCGCTGAGCGCGATGACCGGGTCCGTGACCGCGCCGGTGTCCCCGGCCGCTTCGACGGCTTGCTGGTCCATGGCGGTGACCTCCGTCACTTCGCGCCGAGCGCCGCGCGCAGGGCCGTCAGATTGCTCCGCTGCACCTGGAAGTAGTCGGTGCCCTTGGACTTGTCGGTGATGCCCTCGATCGGGTCGAGGACGTCGGTGCGCAGCCTCAGGTCGCCCGCGAGGGTCTTCGCGGTGGCGTCGCTGACCAGCGTCTCGAAGAAGACGGTCGACACGTGCTTGCTCTTCACCAGGTCGTGCAGCGCCTTGACCCGCGCCGCGCTGGGCTCGCTCTCCGGGTCGATGCCGTTGATGGCCTCCTCGACCAGCCCGTACCGCTCGGCGAGGTAGCCGAAGGCGGCGTGCGTGGTGACGAAGGTGTCGGAGGCGCGGTTCTTCAGGCCGTCGCGGAATGCGGTGTCCAGGGCGGTGAGCCGGGCGACCAGCGCGTCGGTGTTCTTGCCGTACGCCGCCGCGTTCGCCGGGTCGGCCTGCTCCAGCGCCTTGCCGACGCCCTTGGCGACCTCGGCGTACTTCACCGGGTCCAGCCAGATGTGCGGGTCGGCGCCCGCGCCTTCCTCGCTGCCGCCGCCGGTGCCGTTGTCGCCGGTCGTGTGGTGCGTGCCGTCCACCTCGGTGCCGTGGGACTCCAGCGGGGTCAGCGACGCGGCGTCGACCTTGTGCTTGACGCCGGAGAGCTTCACAGCGTCGTCCACGGCGGGCTGGAGGCCCTTGAGGTAGACGATCACATCGGACTGGCCGAGCCTGCCGGTCTCCTTCGGCGTCAGCTCCAGGTCGTGCGGCTCCACACCCGGCTTGGTGAGGTCGGTCACCGCGACATGGTCGGCGCCGATCTGCGCCGCCAGGTACTCCAGCGGGTAGAAAGCGGCCGTGACCTTGAGTTTTCCGCCGCTCTTGGAGTCACCCGAGGTGTTCTCGGAGGCGTCGGCGCCGGAGCAGGCCGACAGTGCCAGCAGGCCGAGCACGGCCGCGGCGGCGACGGAGACGGCGGATATCGGGCGGCGATGGATGTTCATGACTGTCATTTTCATCTGATGTGGAAACGATTGTCAATATCCGTAGGGCGGGGTCCGCGATCCGCTCCCGGCCGGGTTCCTGGAGCCGGGTTCCGGAACGGATTTGATAAGGGGACCGCACCCGCCGGTAATCTGAGGCAACTGACCGCTTCGTCGTACTGAAGAGAGCACCGTGGCCGCCGACAAGATCGACACCATCGTCAGCCTGAGCAAGCGCCGTGGCTTCGTTTTCCCGAGCAGTGAGATCTACGGCGGCTCCAAGGCCGCCTGGGACTACGGGCCGCTGGGCGTCGAGCTGAAGGAGAACATCAAGCGCCAGTGGTGGCGCGCCATGGTGACCTCCCGTGAGGACGTGGTGGGAATCGACTCGTCGGTGATCCTCGCCCCCGAGGTCTGGGTGGCCTCCGGCCACGTCGCCACGTTCTCCGACCCGCTCACCGAGTGCACCTCCTGTCACAAGCGCTACCGCGCGGACCACCTGGAGGAGGCGTACGAGGCCAAGCACGGCAAGCCCCCGGCCAACGGCCTCGCCGACATCAACTGCCCGCACTGCGGCACCAAGGGCGCCTTCACCGAGCCCAAGCAGTTCTCCGGCATGCTCCAGACCCACCTCGGCCCGACCCAGGACGCGGGCTCGGTGGCGTACCTGCGGCCCGAGACCGCGCAGGGCATCTTCACCAACTTCGCCCAGGTGCAGACCACTTCGCGCAAGAAGCCGCCGTTCGGCATCGCCCAGATGGGCAAGTCGTTCCGCAACGAGATCACGCCGGGCAACTTCATCTTCCGCACCCGCGAGTTCGAGCAGATGGAGATGGAGTTCTTCGTCAAGCCCGGCGAGGACGAGAAGTGGCACGAGTACTGGATGCAGGAGCGCTGGAACTGGTACACGGGCCTGGGCATCCGGGAGGAGAACATCCGGTGGTTCGACCACCCCAAGGAGAAGCTCTCCCACTACTCCAAGCGCACCGCCGACATCGAGTACCGCTTCAACTTCGGCGGCCAGGAGTTCAGTGAGCTGGAGGGCGTCGCCAACCGCACCGACTACGACCTCTCCTCGCACTCCAAGGCGTCCGGCCAGGACCTCTCCTACTTCGACCAGGAGGCGGGCGAGCGCTGGTTCCCGTACGTCATCGAGCCCGCGGCCGGTGTCAACCGCGCGATGCTGGCCTTCATGCTCGACGCGTACAACGAGGACGAGGCGCCCAACGCCAAGGGCGTCATGGAGAAGCGCACCGTGATGCGCCTCGACCCGCGCCTCGCGCCGGTCAAGGTCGCCGTCCTGCCGCTCTCCCGCAACCCCGAGCTGTCCCCGAAGGCCAAGGGCCTGGCCACCGCGCTGCGCGCCAACTGGAACATCGAGTTCGACGACGCGGGCGCCATCGGCCGCCGCTACCGCCGCCAGGACGAGATCGGCACGCCGTTCTGCGTGACCGTCGACTTCGACACGCTCGAGGACAACGCGGTGACGGTCCGCGAGCGCGACACGATGAAGCAGGAGCGCGTGTCGCTCGACCAGGTGGAGACCTACCTGGGCAGCCGACTGCTGGGCTGCTGACGCCGGTTGCACACGGGCGGGGCCGCGCGATCCGGACGGACCGGATCGCGCGGCCCCGCCCTCGTCGTCCCGTGCGTCAGTCCGCGCGCAGTCCGCGCAGCACCAGCTCGCACACCGCCGTGAACTCGGCGTCGACGCCCGGCAGGGTCCACTCGGCCGCGTGCGCCGGGTCGTGGAAGCGGCAGGTGGCGTCCCAGACGGCGCGGGCGGTGGCCGCCCGGTCGCAGGGGGCGAACTCACCGCGCCTGACGCCGTCCGCGACGATCCCGGCGAGCTGGTCGATCGTCTCCTGCACGTGGCGGCTGACGGCGCCGCTGTTGTCGCGCGCCAACACCTGGAAGGTGGCGAAGAGTTCCGGGTCGAGCCCGGCCTTGCGCCGCTTGGCCGCGAAGAGTTCGGCGAGCCAGCGCGGCAGCCGCTCGGGCGCCGGCCCGTCCTCCGCGGCGATGTCCGCGAGCGCCGCGTGCGCCTCGGCCAGCCACTTCTGGGTGACCGCCTCGCGCAGCTCCGCCTTGCTGCGGAAGTGCCGGTAGACGCTGCCGTGGCTGACCCCGAGCGCCCGCGCCACATCGACCACCGTGGCCTTCGCGGGGCCGTAGCGGCGCAGCACGTCCTCGGTGGCTTCGAGGACGCGGTCACGGGTCAGGGGCTCCGGCGGCATGGGAGAGGCGGCCTTTCGGCGGGTCGGGACACGGCTTCTGCGACGGCGACGGCCGCCGTGATCGCCGGGGCCGTCGCCGTCCAGTGTGCGGCAGGGCGCCGCCGGCTCAGCGCTCGCTGTCCAGATGGGTCATCTGCCGGGGGTCGTAGCGGGTGCCCGCGACCTCCGCGGCCGGGACGGCCCGCTCGATGTCGGCGATGTCCGCGGCGTCCAGCGTCAGGTCGAGCGCGGAGAGCGCCTCGGTGAGCCGGTCCCTGCGGCGGGCGCCGATCAGCGGCACGATGTCGTCGCCGCGGGACAGCACCCAGGCGATGGCGGCCTGCGCGACCGTGACGCCCTTGCCGTCCGCGACCTCGCGCAGCGCCTCGACCAGGCCGAGGTTGCGCTCCAGATTCTCCCCGGAAAAGCGCGGGTTGTAGCTGCGGAAGTCGCCCGCCTCCGTGCCGCTGCCCCGGGTCCAGTGCCCGCTGAGCAGCCCGCGCGAGAGCACGCCGTACGCCGTCACGCCGATGCCGAGATCGCGGGCGGTGGGCAGGATCCGGTCCTCGATGCCGCGCGAGAAGAGGCTGTACTCGATCTGGAGGTCGGCGATCGGGGCGACGGAGGCGGCCCTGCGCAGCGTCTCCGCGCCGACCTCGGACAGCCCGATGTGCCGGACGTGCCCGGCCTGGACCAGCTCGGCGATGGCGCCGACGGTCTCCTCGATCGGCACGTCCGGGTCGACGCGGGCGATCCGGTAGATGTCGATGTGGTCGGTGCCGAGCCGGTTCAGGGAGTACGCGAGGAAGTTGCGGATCGCGACCGGGCGGCCGTCGTAGCCGCCGAAGCCGCCCTCGACATCGCGCAGCGCGCCGAATTTGACGCTGATGACGGCCTGGTCGCGGCTGCCGGGGCGGGCCCGCAGGGCGTCGCGGATCAGCAGTTCGTTCAGGCCCATGCCGTAGAAGTCGCCGGTGTCGAGCAGGGTCACGCCCGCGTCCAGCGCGGCGTGGATGGTGGCGACGGACTCGGCGTCGTCGGAGGCGCCGTACGCGCCGGACATGCCCATGCAGCCGAGGCCGAGGGCGGAGACGACGGGTCCTGTGGTGCCGAGGGTGCGGGTGCGCATCGGTGGGGGTCCCCTTCGGGGTCGTCGGCGGGACGGGTGTGCGCCTCCACCGTCACATGTGGACTGACAGATATCAACATCTGTCAGTCCACATGTCGTGCGACCGTGCCCCTGGGGGCCGTCCTCGGCCCGGGGCGGTGGGCCGGTCCTCTCGGGGGCGCGGGGCCCGGCGCCCCCGTTCGGGCCGGTGTGCCCGCCGCTAGACGATCCTGCGCGGCAGCCGGGTGCTCAGCGCGACCGTCGCGACCACCGCCGCGAGCTGCGCGACCAGCGCCCAGACCAGGGCGTCCCGTACGCCGATCGAACCGGACAGGGTCAGGAACAGGGTGCCGAGAGTGGCCACGCCCAGCGCGAGGCTGGACTGCTGGGTGGTCGCCATCGCGCCGCTGCCGACCCCGGCCTGCGCGGCCGGCACCTCGCTGAGCACGATCCGGAGCACCACCGGCAGGACGAAGCCCTGGCCGAAGCCGATCACGGCCATGCTCGGCGCCAGCTCCGCGATGCCCAGACCCGTACCGCCGTAGTGGAAGGTCGCGGCCAGCGCCACCAGGCCGACGCCCTGGACCAGCGAGCCCGCGGTCACCACACGGCGGCCGAAGCGGGCCACCATCCGCGGACCGAGCAGCGAGGCTGCGAAGAAGGCGGCGCACAGCGGGGCCAGCGCGGCCCCCGCCTCCAGCGCCCCGAAGCGCAGCCCGTCCTGCATGGCCACCGCCACGACGAACATGAAGCCGCCGAAGCCGAGGCAGAAGGGCACGATGAGCAGCAGACCGCTGCGCACGCTGTGGACGCGCAGCAGCGACGGCGGGATCAGCGGATTGCCGCCGTCGCGCTCACCGCGCCGCTCGACCGCCACGAAGGCCGCCGCGGCGAGCGGGAAGACCGCGAGCAGCACCCACGACCACAGCGGCCAGCCGGCCGCCCGGCCCTCGGTGAGCGGCAGCAGCAGGGTGATCAGCGTGACCGCGAGCAGTGCGGTGCCGGGCTTGTCGATACGGGCCGGGTGCGCGGACCGCGTCTCCGGCACCGACTTCAGCGCCAGCGCCAGCGCGACGGCCGCCACAGGCACGTTCACCAGGAAGATCGCCCGCCAGCCGCTGCCCGCGATGTCCGCGGAGACCAGCACGCCGCCGAGCACCTGGCCGACGACGCTGGCGATGCCCGCGGTCGCGCCGTAGTAGCTCAGCGCCTTGCCGCGGGCGCCGCCCGAGGTCGCGGACTGGATGGTGGCCAGCGCCTGCGGCAGCAGCAGCGCGGAGGCGGCGCCCTGGGCGACGCGGGCCGCCACCAGGGTCCAGGCGGAGGGGGCGACACCGCAGGCCAGCGAGGTGACGGCGAACAGGCCGAGGCCCCACAGGAAGAGATTGCGGCGGCCGAACATGTCGCCGAGCCGCCCGCCGAGCACGAGCAGCACCGCGTAGGCGACGCCGTAGCCCGCGACGACCATCTCCAGGACCGCGGGTCCGGCGTGCAGGTCGCGGTCGATGGTGGGCAGGGCCACGTTGACGATGAAGAAGTCCACCATCGGCAGCGCCGCGCCGAGCAGCACGGTCAGCAGGCCGAGGGAGCTGAGGCCGGGGGCCGGGGCGGGGGAGTGCGAGCGGGTGGGGACGGAAGAGTTCCGGGCGGGCGCCCCGATGCGGGTCACGCGGGGGAGCACCTGAGCCCGGGAGGTCATGGTGGGTTCCATTCGGTCGGTCACATGGTCCACACTGGACCCGTTCTCAGGGTGGTACCAGAGAGCGTTTATCCAGGTATACGCACCACCTGGCAACCGGCTGCCGGATCGGGCACTCTGGGAATATGACCGCAGACGCCAGCGCTTTCCCGCCGAGCACCGTGACCCCGGGCCCGGGCACTGTCGCCCCGGATTCGGGCGCCGTTTCCCCGGATTCGGTCCCCGTTCCCGCGCGGACGGGGACCGTGTCGCCGGACTCGGCCGCCGCCCCGTCGGGTCAGGGGAACGTCTCGCTGGACGTCTCCGGGGCCGATGTGCCCGAGGCCGCCGCCGCGGAGAGCCGCCGCCAGGAGCTGGCGTCCTTTCTGCGCAGCCGCCGGGAGCGGATCTCGCCGGACCAGGTCGGGCTGCCGCCCGGCCGTCGGCGCCGGACGCCCGGACTGCGCCGCGAGGAGGTCGCACAGCTCGCCGCCGTCGGGGTCACCTGGTACACGTGGCTGGAGCAGGCGCGGGAGATCCAGGTCTCCGGGCAGGTCGCCGACGCCATCGCGCGCGCCCTGATGCTCGACCACAACGAGCGCAAGCACCTGTTCACTCTCGCCGGGACCGCCGACCCGCACCCGCACCTGGAATGCCCCGGCATGTCACCCGCGCTGCTCGCCATGGTCGACCAGCTCGCGCCGCTGCCCGCCGCGGTCGTCAACAGCCGGTACGACGTGATCGCGTACAACCGCACCTACGGCCGGCTGGTCAGCGACCTGGACGCGCTGCCCGTCGAGGACCGCAACGTCATGTGGCTGTCGTTCACCGACCCGTTGTGGCGCGAGCGGATGGTCGACCGCGAGGAGAGCATCCGGCTGATGGCCGCCAAATTCCGCGTCTCGATGGCCCAGCACCTGGCGGAGCCCGCCTGGCGCGAGCTGCTCAAGCGGCTCCAGCAGAGCTCGCCCGACTTCCGCGAGATGTGGGAACGGCACGAGGTGCTCCAGCCCGACGGCCACATCAAGCGCTATCTGAACCCCGAAGTCGGCCTGCTCTCCTTCGACTTCACCCACCTGTGGCTCGGCCCGCAGCAGGGCCCCCGCCTGACCACGTACACCCCGGCCGACGACCTCACCCGCGAGCGCCTCAACCGGCTGCACGCGCTGGTCTCCGCGCGGGAGCGGCAGCCGATCGCGGGCTGATCCGCGAGCGAGCCCCGGCCTTCCGGCCGCCGGCAGATCCGCTTTCCGGCCCCCCTTCCGGCCCCCCGTGCCTCCTCGGCACGGGGGGCCGGACGCGTCTGCGGATTTGGAATATCCACACAGATCCATGCTGGGTGTGGCGTTTCCATAGGGAGCCTATGGGAGGGAATGCCCGCTTCACGCTCCTCCAGGTAATCAACTCGTCACTCTATGGTCATGTTTGGTCGCTCATCGGCCACGGAATGTCTCATTCGGACACTCTTCCTCGCGCAGCCTCTTGTGGCATTGCGTGGATACAGGTATGAATTCCACACGAAGCAAAAGTGAGGTTGGCACGGAAGGGCCCGCGATGAGCGTTAACGGCACATCCGCGCACTTCGCGGAGGAACGTCGGCGAGCGCTGCTCGACCAGCTCAAGGCCAACGGGCGGCTCGAAGTCGTCGCCGCGGCCGACCGGCTGGAGGTGACGTCGGAGACGATCCGCCGCGATCTGGTGCTGCTGGAGCGCCGCGGTCTCGTCCAGCGGGTGCACGGCGGAGCGATCCTCCTCGACCGTGAGCACCTCGTCCCCGACCTCCAGTCGCGCAGGCGGCTGATGGCGGTGGCGAAGGACCTGATCGCCCACGCCGCGGTCAAGCACATGCCCGACGAGGGCGCGGTGATCATCGACGCCGGGACCACCACCGGCCGGATGGCCGAGATATTTCCCGGCGGTCCCTCGCTGGTCGTCATGACCAACAGCCTCCAGGCGGCGATCGCGCTCGCGGGCAAACAAGGACTCAGCGTCCACACCCTCGGCGGCCGCGTCCGGGCCAACACCCTGGCCGAGGTCGACGCCCCCGCGCTCGGCGCCATCGCGCGCGTCCACGTCGACGTCGCCTTCATCGGCACCTACGGGGTCTCGCCCCGGCACGGCTTCTCCACCCCCGACCCGGCCGAGGCCGCGGTCAAGGAGGCGATGATCCGCGCCGCCAAGCGGACCGTCGTCCTCTGCGACAGCAGCAAGATCGGCAAGGACCACTTCGCCCGGTTCGCCGACACCTCCCAGCCCGATCTCCTGATCACCGACGCCGACGCCCCACCGGAACTGCTGCGGGCCCTGGAGACCTCCGGGCTGGCGATCGAAGTGGTTCCGATCCCATGACAAGCGATCCCGCAGACACCGCCGCCACGGCGACGTGTACCACCGCAAAGGAGCGAGGTATGCCTTCCACAGTCCTCACGTCAAGGGCGAGGGCAGCGGTCATCGCTGCCGCGTGCATCGGGCTCGGGCTCGCCACCGCGTGCGCGCCCTCCAACGACGGCTCCGGCGGTGACAGCGGCGCGGCCGACTCCGGGCAGAGCCAGGACGTCAGCCAGTTCGTCACCGCGGTGCAGGCCGCGCAGAAGGGTCCCGAGTCCTTCGCGGGACCGACCGACAAGCCGGTCACCGTACCCAAGGACATCAAGGTCGCGATCATCCCGTGCGGTGTCGCCATCGGCGGCTGCAACACCCCCGCCGAAGCGGTCAAGGGCATCGTGAAGACCCTCGGCTGGAAGCCCACGATCTACGACGGCCAGTCCAACGCCCGTACCCAGAACAACATGATCCTCAACGCCGTCTCCAACCGGGCCGATGTGATCGCCACGGTCTCCATCGACTCCAAGCTCGTCCAGCAGGGCCTGGAGGCAGCCAAGAAGGCCGGGATTCCGGTGATCTCGATGAACAACGGCACCGGCTCCCCCAACCCCAAGCCCGAACTGGAGCCCGGCCAGATCGACTTCGACCTCGACGTGGCACCCGACTACGGCGCCAACGGCCGGATGCAGGCGGACTGGGTGATCGCCGACTCCAAGGGCACCGCCGTGGTCCAGCCGGTCATCACCAGCGAGTACCTGTCCAACACGGTCACGTACAACGCCTTCGTCGCCGAGATGAAGAAGTGCGCGGCGTGCAAGGTGCTCAAGCCGGTCAACTTCACCACCGACGAGATCGCCTCGGGCGCCCTGGGCACCCGTACCGTCTCGACCCTCCAGCAGCACGCGAACGCCACCTACGTCTACACCGGCTTCGACGCCGCCGCCGCGGCGGAGGTCAACGCGATCAGGCAGGCCGGTCTCGGCGCCAAGGTCAAGCTGGTCAGCGCGGTCGGCGACCCGATCAACCGGCAGTTCATCCGCGAGGGCGACATCCAGGGCGCGACCGTCATCGAGATCCCCTCGCTGTACGGCTACGCGACCGTCGACCAGATGATCCGCACGGTGCAGAAGCAGCCCGCCGTCGAACCGGCCAACGAGGGCGCGATCACGGTCCTGCTCACCAAGGACAACATGATCGGCAACAACGACCAGTGGAAGCTGCCGTTCGACGTCGCCGCCGAGTACCACAAGCTCTGGGGCACGAAGTGACCACCCGGGCAACCGATGAGGTCATGGCGGCGCGCTCGCTGTGCAAGACCTTCGGTGCCACCCAGGCCCTGTGGGACGTCTCACTCGGCCTGGTCCCCGGCGCGGTGCACGCGCTGGCCGGGGCGAACGGCTCGGGCAAGTCCACCCTGATCAAGATCATGAGCGGGGTGTTCGGCCCGGACAGCGGCCACCTGCTGGTGGACGGCGCCCCGCAGGAGTGGTCGTCGCCGATGGACTCCCGCGCGGCGGGCGTCGGCGTCGTCCACCAGGAGGCGCCGCTGGTCGACACGCTCAGGGTCGCGGACTGCGTCGCGCTGCTCGGCGGCTTCGAGGGCGTCCCCGCCCTCGGGCTCAGCCACCGGGCGCTGGTACGGCGCGCGCAGCGGCTGCTCGACGAGCACGAGGTGCCGGTCGACGCCCGTACCACCTGCGCCGAACTCGGCCCCGCCGAACGGGCGATGGTGTCCCTCGCCGTCGCCACCGGACAGGGCAGCCGCATCCTCGTCCTCGACGAGGTCACCGCCTCGCTGCGGCAGGACGACGCGGAACAGGTCCTCGGCCTGGTCCGCAGGCTCGCCGACCGGGGCACGGCGGTCCTCATGGTCACCCACCGGATCGGCGAGATCACCCAGTACGCCGACCGCCTCACCGTGCTGGCGGCCGGCCGTACGCAGTACGAGGGACCGTCCGCCGAGGTCAGCGCGGCCCGGATCATCGAGTACATGCTCCCTGAGCAGCGGCTGGCCGCCGAGCAGGCGGCCGGGGCCGGGCACCGCAAGGAGCCCGCCGCCCCCGGCTCCCGCGAGGCGTACGGCGCGGGGGTGCCGGCCGCGTACGGCGCGGACCGGACTCTGATGGAGATCCGCGGGCTGACCGGCCACCGGCTCGACCCGCTGGACCTCGACATCCGCGCGGGCGAGATCGTCGGCGTCACCGGCCTGCCCGACTCCGGCGTGGACGAACTGCCGTATCTCCTCGCGGGCGGCGTGCCGCCCCGCTCGGGCACCGTCCGCTTGCGGGGGTTCGAACCCACCCGCGCCTGGACCGCTTCCACCGCCCGCAGGCAGGGCGTGGCGCTGCTGCCCAGGGACCGGCTCTCGCACGGCGGCGTCGCCGTGCTGAGCGTCGCCGACAACATCGCGCTCCCCTCGCTGCGCCGCTTCTGGCACCGCGGGTCGGCGCTGCGCGAGGCGATCGGCCGGGTGATCCGCGAACTCGACGTACGGCCGCGCGACCCCTCCGCCTCCCTCGGCAGCCTCAGCGGCGGCAACCAGCAGAAGGTGCTGCTCGGCAAGTGGCTGTCGACCGACCCGAAGGTCCTGGTGCTCGACGAACCGACCAACGGCGTCGACCCGGGCGCGCGGCTCCTGATGTTCGAAGCGGTCAGGAAACGCGTGGACCAGGGCATGGGCGCGGTCCTGTTCTCCTCGGAGTTCGAGCAGCTCACCGCGTACTGCGACCGGATGGTGGTGCTGCGCCCCGGCGCCGGGGCGCAGGAGATCCCCGTCCCCGACAACCCCGTCAAGCTGGCCAGGATCGTGGCGAGTCCACAGGAGGACGGTCCGAGATGAGCAGAGAAGATCTCGACACAGTGAAGCCCGACGCGCTGACCGGGGGCGCCGTGACCGCCGACCGGCAGCCGACCGCCGGGCGGTCCCACGGCGCCGGCCTCCTGCGTACGATCGGCGAAGCCCTCATCCAGCGCTACGCCCAGATCGTGCTGCTGGTGGTGCTGATCGTGGTGTTCAGCATGGCCACCCCCAACTTCGCCACCCGGCAGAACTGGACCTCGCTGCTGGTCAGCCAGTCCGTGATCGCGCTGATGACGCTGGCGGTGCTCTTCCCGCTGATCGTCGGCGAGTTCGACCTGTCGGTCGGCTATCTGCTCGGCTTCTGCGCGATGCTCGGCGCCTATCTGACCGGCCAGGGCTGGCCGGTGACCGCGGTGTTCCTCGCGATGGCCGGCTGCGGGGTGGTGGCCGGTGCCTGGAACGGTGTGCTCAACGTGGTGTTCGGCATCAACTCGTTCATCGCGACCCTGGGCATGGGCATCGTGCTCTCCGCGATGACCCTGATGCTCAGCAACGGCGCCATCCTCACCACCGTTCCCGGCCTGGCCAAGACCCTCGGCCGCGGCTACGCGGTGCAGGTCGCCTGGGCGGTGTGGATCGTCGCGATCGTGGCCGTCATCTGCTTCTACCTGCTCCAGCACACCCCGGTCGGCGCCCGGCTGTACGCGATCGGCGGCTCCGAGCGCGTGGCGTTCCTGGCCGGTGTGCGCACCGGCCGGTACAAGATCCTCGCCTTCGGCTGCGCCGGCGGGCTGGTCTCGCTGGCCGCCGTGCTCCAGCTCGGCCAGGCCGGTTCCGTGACCCCCAGTCTCGGCCCCGACCTGCTGCTGCCCGCCTACGCCGCCGCGTTCCTGGGCGTCACCACCTACCGTCCGGGCTTCTACAACGTGCCCGGTGTGATCGTCGCGATCCTGCTGCTCGCCGTCGGTTTCAACGGCTTGAGCCTGCTCGGCGTCCCGTTCTGGGTGCAGCCGCTCTTCAACGGCCTCGCCCTGCTGGTCGCCGTCCTCGCCGCGCGCTTCGTCGCCCGCCGCAGGACCGGTGAACGCCGGGGTCCGGCATGACCCGCCCGCCCGGTCGGCCGCTGCCCCACCCCCTCTCGAAAGGACACACGATGACTGACGTCCCCCATCCGCTCCTGGTCCTGGCCATGGACCACCGGGCGGTGATGCGCGGGCTGTTCGGTGACGCGGTGCCGGCCGCCGAACGCCGGGAGGCGTTCGGCCGGGTGAAGGACCTGGCCTTCGACGCGCTGGTCCGCACGATCGCCGAAGGCGGCACCGACCCGGCCAACCTCGGGGTGCTGATAGACGAGGAGTACGGCGAACGGACCATCCCCCGCGTACGGGAGGCCGGTTGCTGCCTGGTGCTGCCCGTTGAGGAGAGCCGGTCCCCGGTCTTCGACATCAACACCGGCGAGTTCGTCCTCACCGGCGGCGACGACTTCGCCGCCCGCCTGGACGCGCTCGGCCCGGACATGGTCAAGGCGCTCATCGTGCACAACCCCGAACTGCCCGCCGGGCGCAGGGCCCGGCAGACCGCCCGCGCCCGCCAGGTGCTCGACTGGTGCCTGGCCAACCGGCGGCCCTTCATGCTGGAGATGCTGGTCCCGCCGACCGACGCGCAACTCGCCGCGGAAGGCGGCGACAAGGAGCGCTGGCAGCGCGCGCACCACACGGAACTGCTGCTGCGGACGGTCTCGGAGTACCAGGACGCGGGCGTGTGGCCGCACGTGTGGAAGCTGGAGCCGCTGGCCGCCGAGGCCGACTACGCGGTGGTCGCCGACCACTGCCGGGCCGGGGCGCCGTACCCGACCTCCCTGGTGCTGCTCGGCGGCGGCGCGGACATGGACGCGGTGGCGGAGTGGGTGCGGCAGATCCGCGGGGTGGACGGCTACATCGGCTTCGCCATCGGCCGCAGCCTGTGGATCGACGCCTTCGACGGCTATCTCCGCGGGGACCTCGACGAGGAGCAGGTGGTCGCCTCGATCGCCGGCCGGCTGCGACGGCTGGTCACCGCGTACTCCCTCGGAGAGGACGTGCCGAGCGCGGCGCGCTGACCGGACCGTGCCGTGGCCGTACGGACGGGTGCGCGACCGGTAGACAGGACAAAGCGGCGGATTCCGGATCTTCGGCTGAGGAGGCTGTGATGGCAAGGACGGCATGCGTCGTCGGCGTGGACATCGGCACCACCACGGTGAAGGTGTGCGCCACCGACGAGCGCGGCCACGAGCTGGCGGTGGTCAGGGCCGACACCCCGTGGCGGCTCGCCGCCGGGACGACGGTGCTCGGGCACGAGGACCTGTCCGGCGCGCTGGACGGCCTCTTCCGGCAGCTCGCCGACCGCCTGCCCGGCCGCCACGCGCTCGCCGTCGGCTTCGCGGGCATGGCCGAGGCGGGGTACGCGCTCGCCGCCGACGGCACACCCGTCGCACCGGCCGTGGCCTGGTTCGACACCAGCGGGGCGGACGAACTGGCCGCTCTCCTCGCCGAACAGGGCGACGGCTTCACCGCCACCACCGGCCTGCGGCCCACCACCCGCGCCTCGGCCGTCAAGGTGGCGTGGCTGCTGCCCCGACTGGACGG
Source organism: Streptomyces sp. NPDC088197 (assembly GCF_044741185.1). Taxonomy (NCBI): domain Bacteria; kingdom Bacillati; phylum Actinomycetota; class Actinomycetes; order Kitasatosporales; family Streptomycetaceae; genus Streptomyces; species Streptomyces sp. NPDC088197. The sequence goes on along the minus strand of NZ_JBIUSD010000003.1, from coordinate 502,404 downwards.
ACGGTCGGCGTCGTCCGCCGGGCCCCGGACGGTTACGTCCACCGCTTCCGGTACGAGGTCCGGCCCGACCGGCAAGGCCGTGAGCTGGCTGAACGTACCGGAGTGGGCCGCCCATTGGGCGGGCGGCCGGGCCACCGCCGAGTGGTCGCTCGCCGCGCGCAGCGGCTTCATGGACGTCACCGCCCGCGAGTGGTGGAAGCACGGCGTGGACCGGGCGGGGCTCGACCCCGCCGCGATGCCGGAACTGCTGCCCGCCGGGTCGCCCACCGGCACCGCGCGGGCCGGTCTGCCGCTGGTCGGCGGCGCGGTCGTCACCGTCGCTGGCCACGACCACCTGGCGGGCGCGATCGGCGCCGGGGCCGTACACCCCGACGACTGCTTCGACAGCCTCGGCACCGGGGAGGCGCTGATCCGCTCCCGGCCCGCCGCCAAGGACCCCGGCCCGCTGACCCGGGCGGTGGCCGCCGGATTCGAGCGCGGCCCGCACATCGTCCCCGGCCGCGACTACCTCTTCGGCGTCCTCGGCACCGGACGCCTGCTGCGCGCCCTGCTCGACGACCGGCTCGGCGCCGAACGGACCCTCGCCGACGTCGACGCGCTCGGCAGGGCCGCGGCCCGCCTGCCCGCGACCGGCCGCGCGGCCGAATTCGCCGTCACCCTCGGCAGCGCGGCCCGGCCGATGGCCCCGCTCGACCCGGCCGCCGTGGTGGCCGCCCTCCACGGACTGCCGGACGCCGAGGCGTGGGCCGTACTGGTCGAACTGACCTCCTGGCGCTGCCGCGACGCGATCGGCCTGCTCGACGCGCTCGGCGGCCCCGGCAACGCGCTGATCGCCGCGGGCGGCTGGTACACGTCCGGCTACATCAGGGCCGTCCGCGCCCGCGTGCTCGGCTCGGTCCGGCTGCCCGTCGGCGCCGAGGCCGGCGCCTGCGGCGCCGCCCGGATGGCGGCGCTGGCCTGCGGACTCATCCCCGACCTCGGCACCTGGATCGACGACTGGACGGAGTTCACCGCATCATGACGTCCCACCCCATCACCGGGCACACCCGGATCTACGCGCACTTCGCCGACCCGGTGGCCCATGTGCGCACGCCCGAGGTGATGAACCGCTTCTTCCGCCAGCGCGGCATCGACGCGGCCGTGGTGCCGTACCAGGTCGGGGTCGAGGACCTGGCGCAGGCGGTCGCCGCGGCGCGCGCCTGGAAGAACCTGGCGGGCATCGGGGTCACCATGCCGCACAAGGAGCACATCGCCGGGCTGCTCGACGACCTCACCGAGGACGCCGTCAGGGCCGGGGCGAGCAACGTCATCCGCAGGCTGCCCGACGGGCGGCTGCTCGGCGGGCAGTACGACGGCCCCGGCCTGGTCGCGGGGCTGCGCGCGCACGGGGTGCGGCTGGAGGGCGCGCGGGTGCTGCTGCTCGGCGCGGGCGGCAGCGCGCGCGCCGTCGCCATGGCGCTGGCCGCCGCGGGCGTCTCGCACCTGGCCGTCCGCAACCGGACCACCGCCCGCGCCGTCGCCCTGGCCGAGCAGGTCGGCCGCCACTACCCGGCCGTGCGCTGCGAGGTGCGCGAGCGGGACTCCGCCGCCGACGTCGACGTCCTGGTCAACACCACCTCGGTCGGCATGCGCGCCGCCGATCCGCTGCCCGTCGACCTCGCCGCGCTCAGCCCCGCCACGGCCGTCAGCGACATCATCATGAAGCCCGCCAGGACCCGGCTGCTCGACCACGCGCGGCGCGCGGGATGCACGGTCGTGCCCGGCGTCCACATGCTCCTCCACCAACTCGGGCCGACCGCGGACTTCCTCGGCCTCGAACCGACCCTCGAACCCTCCGGCGAACCCGATCCGCCGGACCTCGCCGATCCGCTCGCGCACGCGAGCGATGCCGCGGAGGTGGCGTGATGCGTGCTCTCACCCTGCGGGGCGCCCATGACGCGGCGCTCGGCGAGACCGACGAGGAAGCGCTCGACGCCGACGACGTACGCGTCGCGGTCGCGCGGGTCGGCCTCTGCGGCTCGGACACCCACTTCTACGCGCACGGGCGGATCGGTGCCTTCCGGCTCACCGGGCCGCACGTGCTCGGCCACGAGGCGTCCGGCACCGTCCTGGAGACCGGTGACCGGGTGACCGACCTCGCCCCCGGCGACCTGGTCGCCGTCGAACCCGGCCTCTGGTGCGGCCGGTGCCGCGAGTGCCTGGCCGGTACGTACAACCTCTGCGCGCGGATGCGCTTCCTCGGGATGCCGCCGCACGCCGGGCTGGCGCGCGAGCGCGTGGTGCTGCCGCGCCGCGCGGTGCACGCCGTCCCCGCCGCGATGACCGCCACGCGGGCGGCCCTGCTCGAACCGCTGTCGGTGGCCGTATGGGCCGTCGGACGGGCCGCCGTACTCCCCGGCGAGCAGGTGCTCATCGCGGGCGCGGGCCCGATCGGCACCCTGGTGGCGCGGGTGGCCCTGGCCGAGAAGGCGGGCCGGGTGATCGTCGCGGACGTCGACGAGCGCCGACTGGCCCGGCTCGCGCACTCCACGCCCGGCGTGGAGACCGCTCACGTCGGCGCCGACCCCGGCACCGCCTTCCAGGACGTGGCCGCCGACCTCGACTGCTACCTGGAGTGCTCGGGCGCGCCCACCGCGCTGGACGACGGGATGACCCGGCTGCGGCCGCGCGGCCGGGCCGTACTGGTCGGAGTGCCCGCCGCGCCGACGATCACGCTGTCGTCCACCCTCATCCGCTACCGCGAACTCACCCTCACCACCGTCCACCGCTACGCCCACACCTGGCCGCGCGCCATCGAGCTGGTCTCCAGCGGCGCGGTCGAGGTCGACGACCTGGTCTCCGACCACTACGCGCTGGAGGAGGGGCCGAAGGCGCTGGCCGACGCGGCGGCGGGCAAGGTGGCCATGAAGGCCATGATCTCGGTGGACGCGTCATGACCGGCACGCGGGGCGAGGAGCCCGACGGGGGCCGGGAGGACGGGACATCCGGTGCGGCCTCGGCTTCGACGGCCGGGGTTTCCGGTGCGTCGGCCGTGCACGACTCGGCTTCGGGTACGTCGGCCGTGCACGACTCGGCTTCGGGTGCGTCGGCCCTCACCGGCACCACCGGCACCACTGGGGCCGTCGTCGGCGAACTGGGCGCCGTGGCGCGGCAGACGCCCGAGCGGGTCAGGGACGCCGCCGCGCTGGTGACCCGGGGCCGGGTCTTCTCGCTCAACTGGGACCTGGCCCTGCCCGACCCGCCGATCCTCGGCAGGGGCCGCCACACGCACACCCGTATCGACCTCGGCAACGGCTTCGACGACCGCCTCGACTCCTTCTACCCGCAGGGGTCCTCGCAGTGGGACGGGCTGGCGCACGTGCGCGGCCCCGACGGCACCTATTACGGCGGCCACCGGGCCGCCGACATCGCGGCGGCGGCGGGGCCGCTGGGCATCGAGCACTGGGCGCGGCGCGGCATCGCGGGCCGCTTCGTCCTGGCCGACCTGGTCGGACATGGGCGGCACGGCGGCGACTGCTCCCGCCGGGTCGCCTACACCGCGGCCGACGTGACGGCCGCGCTCGCCGCGCAGGGCACCCAACCGCGGCCCGGCGACGTCCTGTTGCTGCACTTCGGCTGGACGCGCTGGTACGAGGGGCTGGACCGGGCGGCGCGCGAGGCGCTGGCGGCGGAGGGCTTCTTCGCCTCGCCGGGCCTGGCCGTCGATCAGGAGACCAGACGGTGGCTGCGCGGCCTGGAGCTGTCCGCGGTCGCGGCCGACTGCCCCGCGGTGGAGGCCATGCCGTTCGACATGAGCGGGCCCGAGACCTTCCTGCACCACACGCTGATCGCCGAACTAGGGCTCGCGGTGGGCGAGTTGTTCGACCTCGCCGCCCTGGCCGAGGACTGCGCCCAGGACGGCGTCCACGAGGGGCTGTTCACCGCGGCCCCGCTCCACCTCACCGGCGCGGCGGGCTCCACTGCCAACGCCCTCGCGCTGAAGTGACGCGGGGACCCGTACGACCCGAAGGAGCTGACGGCGCCGGGGCCACCGAGGCCACCGAGGACCCTACGCCACCGACGACCCGACGCCACCGAGGACCCGACGCCACCGACGACTTCCGACGGCCCCAACGGCCTTGAGAACCACAGGAGATGACCGACAGCATGGACGTCCTGGAGATTCAGTCCCTGGTGGGCGGGCGATGGACCGGCGCCCCGACGGCGGTACGGGACAATCCGGCCGTCCCCGGTCAGCGGGTCAGCCTCAGCGCGGACCTCGACGCCGCCACCGTGGAGCGCGCGCTGGACGCCGCCCACGCCGCCGCCCGCGACTGGGGACGCACCCCGGCCCCCGCCCGCGGCCGGATTCTGGAGCGGGCCGCCGCGCTCCTCGACGACCGCGCGGACGAGGCCGCCCGGGACATCACCCGCGAGGAGGGCAAGACCCTCGCGGAGGCGCGCGGCGAGGTCGCGCGGGCCGCCGACATCCTGCGCTTCCACGGCAGCGAGGGCTGGCGGATCGGCGGCACGACGTACCCCTCGGCCGCGGGCACCGACCTGGTCTACAGCCGACGCGAACCGCTGGGCGCGGTCGCGGTCATCACCCCCTGGAACTTCCCGATCGCCATCCCCGCCTGGAAGTCCGCGCCCGCCCTGGTCAGCGGCAACGCGGTGGTGCTCAAACCCGCCCAGATAGCCCCCGCGGGCGCCTGGCACCTGGCCAGGGTGCTCCAGGAAGCCGGCCTGCCCGACGGGGTGTTCACCCTGCTGACCGGCTCCGGCGCCCGGATCGGCGCCCAACTCGTCGCGTCGCCGCGGATCGACGCGGTCACCTTCACCGGCTCGGTGGGCGTCGGCGCGGGCATCTACACCGCCGCCGCGCCGCGCCGCATCCGGGTGCAGCTCGAACTCGGCGGCAAGAACGCCGTCGTGGTCTGCGACGACGCCGACGCCGCGGTGGCCGCGCGCATCGTCGCGGCGGGCGGCTTCGGCCTCACCGGCCAGGCGTGCACCGCGACCAGCCGGGTGATCTGCCTGCCGGGCGTCAAGGACGCCTTCCTCGACGCCCTGCGGGAGGAGGCCGCGGCCTACCGGCCCGGCGACGGACTGACCGACGGCGTACGGATGGGCCCTGTGGTCAGCGGCGCCCAACTCGCCACCGATCTGGGCTACGTGGACAAGGCCCTGGCCGAGGGGGCCAGGACCGTGGTCGGCGGCGCGGACCCGGACGGCCTGCTGTTCGGCCCCACGGTGCTGACCGGCGTGCGGCCCGCCGACACCGTCGCCCAGGAGGAGGTCTTCGGCCCGGTGGTCGCGGTGCTCGACGCCACGGGCCTCGACCAGGCCATCGACCTGGTCAACGACTCCCGCTTCGGCCTGACGGCCGGTGTGGTCACCAACAACCTGGACACCGTGCACCGGTTCAGCTCCGAGGTGCGGGCCGGAGTGATCAAGGTGAACCGGCCGACCAGCGGGGTCGAGCTGAACGTCCCCTTCGGCGGGGTCGGCGACTCCTCCACCAACACCTACCGCGAGCAGGGACAGACCGCCGTGGACTTCTTCACCTGGACCAAGAGCGTGTACCAGGCGTCAGCGCCCGGCAGCGCGTCATGACCGGCCCGCGGGCGGACGCGGAGGGGAAGCCGCCACGTCCGCGGGCCCGGGGGGGAGGCCGACCGGCCGCACCAAGGGGGGAGCGGCCGGTCGGCCCGATGTCCTGGCCGACGAATGTCCTGGCCGACGAATGTCCTGGCCGACGAGTGACCGGACGCGCGTGCGCCGCCGCGCCCGACACGGCGCGCACCGGCGAAAACGCCCGGCCGACCGCGCAGGCGACGGCGCGCGGGCGCCGTACATCCACCCGGACGAGCGGGTGGACCGCGGCGCGGGGGAGCCGGTCTGCCCGGCCGAGGCGGTCTACTACGGGGACGGCCCGCCCGACGACCGGCGCGGGCACCTCGCCGCCGACCGGGACTCCGCCGCGTGACGGGGTCGCCGGGCGGCGCCGAAGAGGTGGGCGGGACCGGTACCGACGCCCCGCCGGCCGCGGGGTGCCGCCGTCGTGGTGACGGCGGCGGGACACGACCTCGCGGCGACGACCTCGTGGCCCCGCCGTCCGGACGCGGCGGGGAAGCGACGACAGGAACGGAACGAACGCGATGGACAAGCCGAACGCACCCCACGGGCCGGGCGACGCGGCGGGCGGCGCCCGCCGCCTGCGCGAACTGCTCGGCCCCAGCGTGCGGTTGGACGCGGGCACCCGTGCGCTGTACTCCTCCGACGCGTCCAACTACCGGGTGCCCCCGGTCGCCGTCGTGCGCGCGGAGTCGGCGGCGCACGCCGTCGACACCGTCGCCCACTGCCACCGGCTCGGGCTGTCCGTGGTGGCACGCGGCGCCGGAACCTCGGTCGCGGGCAACGCGATCGGCCCCGGCGTGGTCCTCGACCTCACCGCGCTCGACGCGGTCGCCGAGATCGACCCCGAGCGCCGTACCGCGACCGTGGGCGCCGGTACCGTCCAGGCCCGCCTCCAGCGCGAGGCCGCGCCGCACGGCCTGCTGCTCGGGCCCGACCCGTCGACCGCGGACCGCTGCACCATCGGCGGGATGATCGGCAACAACGCCTGCGGCGCGCACGCCGTGGCCTGGGGCAACACCCGTGACAATGTGGTGTCCGCCCGGCTGCTGCTGGCCGACGGCCGCCAGGTGACGGCCGATCAGCACGGCACGTCGGACGCGGAGTTGAACACCCGGCTGCGGCAGACGGCCGACGCGCACCTCGCCGTCCTGCGGACCGAGTACGGCCGCTTCCCGCGCCAGGCGTCCGGCTACGCGCTGGACGCGCTGCTGCCCGAGCGCGGCTTCGACGTGATGAGTTCGCTCGTCGGCTCGGAAGGCACCCTGGCGCTGGTGCTCGACGCCACCGTACGGCTGGTGCCCGGGCCCGCCGCCCGCGCGCTTGCGGTGCTCGGCTTCCCCGACATGCCCTCCGCCGCCGACGCGACCCCGGCGCTGGTGGCCCTGGGCCCGCTGGCCGTCGAGGGCATGGACCGGCGGCTGGTCGAGGTCGTGGTCCGCCGTAAGGGGGCCGCCGCCGTGCCCGCGCTGCCGCGCGGCGCGGGCTGGCTGCTGGTGGAGACCGGCGGCGCGAGCCTCGCGGAGGCGGAGCACGCGGCCCGCGCCGTACTGGCCGCGTCCGGCGCGGTGGACGGCCAGGTGGTGACCGACCCCGGCCGGATCGCCGCGCTGTGGCGGATTCGTACCGACGGGGTGGGCCTGGCGGGCCGCACGCCCGGCGGGGCCGACGCCTGGCCCGGCTGGGAGGACGCCGCCGTACCGCCGGAACGGCTCGGGGCCTACCTGCGGGACCTGGACGCGCTGCTCGGGCAGCACCACTACGACGGCCTGCTGTACGGGCACTTCGGCGACGGCTGTGTGCACGGCCGCTTCGACTTCGGTCTGCGGGACGAGGGCGGCGCGGCCCGGATGCGGGCGTTCCTCGAGGACGCCGCCGACCTGGTGGCCGCGCACGGCGGCTCGATGTCGGGCGAGCACGGCGACGGCCGCGCCCGCGGCGAACTGCTCGCCCGGATGTACTCGCCCGCCGCGCTGGGCGCCGCCGCCGCGGTCAAGGCGGTCTGGGACCCCGGCGCCCTGCTCAACCCCGGTGTGCTGGTCGACCCGGCGCCGCTCGACGCCGACCTGCGGGTCCGGCCGCAACTGCCCGTCGTCACCGGCGCGTTCGCGTACCCGCACGACTCCGGCGACCTCACCCGCGCCGTCCACCGCTGCGTCGGGGTCGGCAAGTGCCGCGCCGACCTCACGACCTCGGGCGGCGCGATGTGCCCGTCGTACCTCGCGACGGGGGAGGAGCGGCACTCCACCCGCGGCCGGGCCCGGCTGCTCCAGGAGATGATCAGGGGCGACCTGGTGGACGGCGGCTGGGCCGACCCGGCGGTGCACGAGGCACTGGACCTGTGCCTGTCGTGCAAGGCGTGTTCGAGCGACTGCCCGGCGGGCGTCGACATGGCCACGTACAAGGCGGAGGTGCTGCACCAGCGCTACCGGCGCAGGCTCCGCCCGGTGACGCACTACTCGCTGGGCTGGCTGCCGCGCACCGCCGGGCTCGCCACCCGGCTGGCCGGTGTCAGCAACGCGCTGCTCGGCAACCGGTGGGTCGGCGCGCTGGTCAAGCGGCTCGGCGGAATCGACGGACGGCGCGGGCTGCCCCGCTTCGCCCGCCGCACCTTCCGGGCGTCCTTCCGCGCCGACCGCGCCGACCGCGCCGCCCGAGACGCCCGAGACGCCCAAGGCCCGCGCACGTCCCGCCCCCGCGTGCTGCTGTGGGTGGACAGCTTCACCCAGTCGTTCTCGCCCGAGGTCGGCACGGCGGCCGTTCGCGTACTGGAACAGGCCGGATACGCCGTCGAGTTGACCGGCCGTCAGGTCTGCTGCGGGCTGACCTGGATCTCCACCGGCCAGCTCGACGGCGCGCGCCGACAACTGCGCCGTACGTACACGGCACTTGAACCGGCCGTCGCCGACGGTGTGCCCATCGTCGGCCTCGAACCGTCGTGCACGTCCGTGCTGCGCCGGGACGGCGTCGAGCTGCTGCCCGACGACCCCAGGGCGCGGCGGGTGGCCGATCTCACCGTCACCCTGGCCGAGTTGCTGATCCGTACGCCCGGCTGGAGCCCCCCGGACCTGTCGGGCGTCCGGACCGTCGCCCAACCGCACTGCCACCAGCGGGCGGTGATGGGCTGGCGGGCGGACGAGGAACTGCTGCGCACGGCGGGCGCCGACGTCACGGCGGTCGGCGGCTGCTGCGGGCTCGCGGGCAACTTCGGTGTGGAGCGCGGCCATTACGACGTCTCGGTGGCCGTCGCGCGGACCGCGCTGCTGCCCGCGCTGGAGACGGCGGAGCGCACCGGCCCGGTGCTGGCCGACGGATTCTCCTGCCGCACCCAGATCGACGACCTCGCGGCCGGCGCCGGAGCGGTCCATCTGGCCCAACTGCTCGCGTCCGCGCTCGACGCGTCCGACGGCCGGGCGGTGAAGGACGGCGACGACGGTTAAGACGGTTAAGGGGGGACGGTCAGGGGGCGACGGTTCGGCGGCCGACGGCTGTGCGGGCGACGCCGTGACGACGTCAGACCGGCTCGGCCACCTGCACCTCAAGGCCGGCGCCGCGCAGTTCCGCGAGCTGCGTGGCGCTGATTCCCGAGTCGGTGATCAGCAGGTCGGGGCCGTCCACGGGCGCGAAACGGGAGAACAGCGCGGTGCCGATCTTCGAGTGGTCGCACAGCACCACGACCCGCCGGGCGGAGGCCATCATCGTCCGCTTGACGGCGCTCTCGGAGACGTCCGAGGTGGAGAAGCCGTGGTCCACCGTTATCCCCGAGGTGCCCAGGAACGCGACGTCGACCTTGACCTCGTCCAGCGCCCGCAGCGTCAGCATCTCGACCTCGGCGAGCGTGTCGTTGCGGACGCGCCCGCCGGTCGTGTAGACGGCCGCGCCCGGCTTGCCGGTCATCGTGACGGCGATGGGCAGTGAGTTGGTCATCACCACCAACTGCGGCCCGCCTGCGTAGAGATCGGCGAGCCGTCCGGTGGTGCTGCCCGCGTCGATGAGCACCGCGCCGCCGGTCGGCATGTGCGCGAGCGCCGCCGCGCCGATCGCCGTCTTCTCCTCGGCCATGATCCGGGTGCGCTGGGCGAGACCGGGGATGCCGTGCTCGTTGTCCAGCAGGATCGCGCCGCCGTGCACCCGGCGCAGCGCGCCGGTCTGCTCCAGCTCCACCAGGTCCCTGCGCACCGTCTCCGCGGTGACCTGGAACCGCTCCGAGATCTCGACGACGGTCAGCCTGCGCCGCTCCCTGAGCAGCTCCACCAGGGCCCGTCGGCGCTCGGTGGGGAACGCGGGCCTGGCCTCCTCGGCAGCGCGGTCATCGGCTTCTGGCGTCACCGTCCAGACCTTAGACCATCACCCCCTCGGGGACAGGGACAGTCGGCCGGTCGAGGCGGCGGCTGAAACGGTGGCCGCGGCGGCGGCTGAAGCCGCGGTCGAAGCGGTGGTCGAGGCGGGCTCAGTCCTGGGCCGCCAGGGCCGCCACGATGCGGTCGAGCGCCGTCAGATCGGCGGCCGACAGGGCGCTCAGCGACTCCGGCGGGGCGCCCATGATGGCGTTGGCGCGGTCCGCGGCGGCGTGGCCCTCGGCGGTGGCCGTCACGATCTTGGAGCGCCGGTCCGCGGGGTGTTCGTGCCGCTCGACCAGACCGCGCTTGGCGAGGTCGTCCACCACCAACGTCGTGTACGGGCGGTCGGAGGAGAGCTCGGCCGCCAACTCGCTGAGCCGGGCGGGAGAAGCGGCGACCCGGCGCAGCACCTTGACCCGGAAGAAGCTCATGCCCAGCGCTTCCGAGGTCTCCTTGCGGCGCTCGTTGCGCTCCAGTACATAGGTGCGCAGATTGCGCCAGATCCGCTCCGCGGTGGCATCGGCCGTGTCCGCCGGGCCGGTCGCGTCCGTGCGGCCGGTCTCCCCGCCGCCGGAGACAGCGTCAACGGAGACAGCGTCGGCGGAGGCCGTACGACCGGCGGAGACCGTAGGACCGGAGACCGTACCGACGGAAGGACCGGAGACCGTACCGACGGAACTCGTGGCTTCTGGCGTCGTCGTCATGAGGTGCTCACCGGGATTCGGGGGGTGTCGTCTTCTTCGGGCACGAGCAGATCGGCCGCGCGTTCGGCCGTACCACGGGCCCAGCGTCCGGTGGTGAGCGTACCGATGAGCAGGACGGAGGCGCCGCAGCCCGAGATGATCCACCAGGCGGTGGTCTGCATTCCGGCGGCCAGCGCGGCGCCGATCACGGCGACGCCCAGCGACTGGCCGATCTGGCGGCTGGTGGACGCCACGGCCGCCGCGACCCCGGCCTGGGCGCGGGGCATGCCGGACACGGCGGTGTTGGTGATCGGGGCGTTGACCAGGCCGAAGCCGATGCCGAACAGGACGTAGGAGGTGAACAGCAGGGCGTTGGACGACTCGGCGTCCAGCACCGCGAAGATCACGCCGCTGGCCGTCATGGTGAGACCGGCGAGCATCAGCGGCAGGCGCGGGCCGCGCGAGGCGACCAACCGCCCGGACAGCGGCGCGAAGACCAGGCACATCACGGCCATCGGCAGCATGTAGAGCCCGGCGTCGAGGGCGGACAGGCCCCGGTCGTCCTGGAGGTAGAGGGTGTTGAGGAAGAGGAAGCCGCCGAGCGCGGCGAAGCCGCTGACCGCGATGAGGGTCGCGCCGCTGAAGGGCGCGCTGCGGAAGAAGCGCACGTCGATCAGCGGGTCGGTGCGCCGCTTCTCGTACCGCGTCAGGCCGAGCAGCGCGAGCACCGTGACGACGAAGCAGCCGACGATCAGCGGGGAGGTCCAGCCCGCGCCCGAGCCCTCGATGATGCCGTAGGTGAGCGAGCCCAGCAGCGCGATGACCAGCACCTGGCCGACCGGGTCGACGCGGCGCGGCCGGGGCGCGCGGGACTCGGGGATGTAGCGCGAGGTGAGGATCAGGGCGAGCACGCCCACCGGCAGGTTGATCCAGAAGATCGACCGCCAGCCGACGGTCTCCACCAGCGCGCCGCCGACGATCGGTCCGGCCGCCATGCTGATCCCGACGACACCGCCCCACACGCCGATGGCGCGGGCCCGTTCGCGGGCGTCGGTGAAGGTGTTGGTGATGATCGACATCGCCACCGGGTTGAGCATCGAGCCGCCGACCGCCTGGATCATCCGGAAGGCGATCAGCCAGCCGAGACCGGGCGCGAGGCTGCACAGAAGCGAACCGAGCGTGAAGAAGACCAGCCCGATCCGGAAGATCTTCTTCCGGCCGAGCCGGTCGGCCGTGGAGCCGGAGAGCAGCAGCAGTGAGGCGATCACCACCAGATACGCGTCGATCGTCCACTGGAGGCCGGAGACGGAGGCGTGGAAGTCCCGCCTCATCGACGGCAGCGCCACGTTCAGGATCGTGTTGTCCAGGCTGACGATCAGCAGGCTCATGCAGCAGATCCCCAGGATGAGCATCCGACGCCGGTGCGTCAGCTCAGGCATGCGTCCGGGCTCCTCTTGTCGGTTCTTGGCGCTCGTCGCCGGTACGGGGGCGGCGTCATAGGTGCTGACACCAACGATTGTACGACCAGAATCATTTTGATCGTACAACCAATCTCGGCCGAGGGCCGTGCGCGAGTACGCGACAATGGACGGCATGACCGCTGACGCCGCCACGCTCACCCGCCCGGAAACCCTCCGGATCGGCCCGCACGCCGTGTGGCCGCCGGTCGTGCTCGCCCCGATGGCGGGCATCACCAACGCGCCCTTCCGCACGCTCTGCCGCGAGTTCAGCGGCGGCAAGGGGCTGTTCGTCAGCGAGATGATCACGACGCGCGCGCTGGTCGAGCGCAATGAGAAGACCATGCACCTCATCCACTTCGACGCCTCGGAGACACCGCGCTCCATCCAGCTCTACGGTGTCGACCCGGCGACCGTCGGCAAGGCCGTGCGGATGATCGTGGACGAGGATCTGGCCGACCACATCGACCTCAACTTCGGCTGCCCGGTGCCGAAGGTGACCCGCAAGGGCGGCGGGTCCGCGCTGCCGTTCAAGCGCAATCTGCTGCGGGCGATCCTGCGCGAGGCGGTTGGCAACGCGGGCGACCTGCCGGTCACCATCAAGATGCGCAAGGGCATCGACGACGACCACCTCACGTATCTCGACGCGGGCCGGATCGCGGTCGAGGAGGGCGTGACGGCGGTCGCGCTGCACGGCCGCACCGCCGTCCAGCACTACGGCGGCACCGCCGACTGGGACGCCATCGCGCGGCTCAAGGAGCACGTGCCCGAGATCCCGGTGCTCGGCAACGGCGACATCTGGTGCGCGGACGACGCGGTACGGATGATGCGGGAGACCGGCTGCGACGGCGTCGTGGTCGGCCGGGGGTGCCTCGGGCGGCCCTGGCTCTTCGGCGACCTGGTCGCCGCCTTCGAGGGCGGCGCCGCGCCCGCCACCCCCGACTTCGGGCAGGTCGCGCGGGTGATGCGGCGGCACGCGGAGCTGCTGGGGGAGTGGATCGGGGACGAGGCACGCGGTGTCGTCGACTTCCGCAAGCACGTGCCCTGGTACACCAAGGGCTTCTCGGTCGGCTCGGACGCGCGCCGGGCGCTGGCCACGGCCTCGTCGCTGGCCGAGATGGACGAGCACCTCGGCGGCCTCGACCTCACCCAGCCCTGGCCCGCGCACGCCGACGGCCCGCGCGGCCGTACCGCCCCCGGCAAGCGGGTCGTCCTCCCGGACGGCTGGCTCAACGACCCGTACGACTGCGCCGTGCTCACGGAGGACGCCGAATCCGACACCTCGGGCGGCTAACCGTCCGGGAACGCCGGCCGCGCACGGCCGGAGCGGGCCCTGGCCGCCGTCCAGCATGTGAGACGCGAGGCGTGATTCGCGCCACGGTTGATAGGGCTTGCGCTCAAATGAGCGTGAAGTGGGGTGTCGCACCTTCCGAAAGCATGGCACGCGGTGCCACCCCCGCTGTGTCCACGCGGCACGGCGCCACGTGACGCTCCGTAGACCGAGTCGCCGAAGCGACCACCGGAGTGAAACCGTCCGTTCGACTCGTGAACGGAGCGCGAACACCGGTCGGCGGGCCCCCCGCCCGGGAGACACCGGCAGACGGGCGGTTACCGCCGTGTGTCGAGGTCATGGACGCACTGCGGCGCCTTCGACCTGGGTACGCTCCCCGCCGTCAGGGCATCCCGGTCGCGAGGAGTCGAGTCCCGTGTCGGCACGACAGAAGAAGCAGAAGTTCGTCTACGACTTCACTGAGGGCAACAAAGACCTCAAGGACCTGCTCGGCGGCAAGGGAGCGAACCTCGCCGAGATGACCAACCTCGGCCTGCCCGTCCCTCCGGGTTTCACCATCACCACCGAGGCGTGCAGGGTCTATCTGGAAACCGGCGCGGAACCCTCCGCGCTGCGCGACGAGGTGAGTGCGCACCTCGACGCGCTGGAACAGCGGATGGGCAAGAAGCTCGGCCAGCCGGACGACCCGCTGCTGGTCTCGGTCCGCTCGGGCGCGAAGTTCTCCATGCCCGGCATGATGGACACCGTCCTCAACATCGGCCTGTCCGACGCGTCGGTCGCCGGGCTCGCCCAGCAGGCGGGCAACGAGCGCTTCGCGTGGGACTCCTACCGGCGTCTTGTGCAGATGTTCGGCAAGACCGTGCTCGGTGTGGACGGCGACCTCTTCGAGGACGCGCTGGACGAGGCCAAGCGGCACAAGGGCGCGGACAGCGACCTCGGTCTGGACGCGGCCGATCTGCGACAGCTCGTGGACGACTTCAAGGCGATCGTCGCCAAGGAGGCCGGCCGGGACTTCCCGCAGGAGCCGCGCGAGCAGATGGACCTCGCCGTGCGCGCGGTCTTCGACTCCTGGAACACCGAGCGCGCCAAGCTCTACCGCCGCCAGGAACGTATCCCCGGCGACCTGGGCACCGCCGTCACCGTCTGCTCGATGGTCTTCGGCAACCTCGGCCCTGACTCCGGCACCGGCGTCGCCTTCACCCGCGACCCGGCCAGCGGCCACCAGGGCACGTACGGCGACTACTTGCAGAACGCCCAGGGCGAGGACGTCGTCGCCGGTATCCGCAACACCGTGCCGCTCGCCGACCTCGAAGGCATCGACAAGGCGTCGTACGACCAGCTCATCTCGATCATGGAGACGCTGGAGACGCACTACCGCGACCTGTGCGACATCGAGTTCACCATCGAGCGCGGCAAGCTGTGGATGCTCCAGACCCGGGTCGGCAAGCGGACCGCGGCGGCGGCCTTCAGGATCGCCACCCAGCTCGTCGACCAGGGCCTGATCAGCGAGGCGGAGGCGCTGCAACGGGTCAACGGCGCGCAGTTGGCGCAGCTCATGTTCCCGCGCTTCGACGACACGGTCGCCGACAGCGGGAACGTACGCCGGATCGGCTGGGGCATCGCGGCCTCGCCCGGCGCCGCCGTCGGCAAGGCGGTCTTCGACTCGTACACCGCCGTCAAGTGGTCGCGGTCCGGCGAGAAGGTCATCCTGATCCGCCGCGAGACCAACCCCGACGACCTCAACGGCATGATCGCCGCCGAGGGCATCCTCACCAGCCGCGGCGGCAAGACCTCGCACGCCGCCGTCGTCGCCCGCGGGATGGGCAAGACCTGCGTGTGCGGCGCAGAGGAGCTGGAGGTCGACACCAAGCGGCGACGGCTGACCGCGCCGGGGGGCGTGGTGATAGAGGAGGGCGACCTCATCTCGATCGACGGCTCCTCGGGCAAGGTGTACGTCGGCGAGGTGCCCGTCGTACCGTCCCCAGTGGTCGAGTACTTCGAGGGCCGCATGCACGCGGGGGCCGACGAGGCCGACGGACTCGTCCAGGCGGTGCACCGGATCATGGCGTACGCCGACCGGGTCCGCCGGCTGCAAGTACGCGCCAACGCCGACAACGCCGAGGACGCCAACCGCGCCCGCCGCTTCGGCGCGCAGGGCATCGGCCTGTGCCGTACCGAGCACATGTTCCTCGGCGAGCGCCGCGAGCTGGTCGAGCGGCTGGTCCTCGCCGACACCGACACCGAGCGGGAAGAGGCGCTCGGCGCGCTGCTGCCGCTGCAAAAGGCCGACTTCATCGAGCTGTTCGAGTCGATGGACGGACTGCCGGTGACCGTACGGCTGCTGGATCCGCCGCTGCACGAATTCCTGCCCGACATCACGGAGTTGTCGGTACGGGTCGCGCTCGCCGAGTCCCGCAGGGACGCCAACGAGAACGACCTGCGGCTGCTCCAGGCCGTTCACAAGCTCCATGAGCAGAACCCGATGCTGGGCCTGCGTGGCGTACGCCTCGGCCTGGTCATCCCCGGCCTGTTCGCCATGCAGGTACGGGCCATCGCGGAGGCGGCGGCGCACCGCAAGTCCGTCAAGGGCGACCCGCGTCCCGAGGTGATGATCCCGCTGGTCGGCACCGTGCAGGAACTGGAGATCGTCCGTGAGGAGGCGGACCGCGTCATCGCCGAGGTCGAGGCGGCCACCGGCGCCTCGCTCGGCATGGCCATCGGCACGATGATCGAGCTGCCGCGCGCCGCGCTGACGGCCGGTCAGATCGCGGAGGCCGCCGAGTTCTTCTCCTTCGGCACCAACGACCTCACCCAGACCGTGTGGGGCTTCTCCCGCGACGACGTCGAGGCGTCCTTCTTCACCGCCTACCTGGAGAAGGGCATCTTCGGCGTCTCCCCGTTCGAGACCATCGACCGCGACGGCGTCGGCGCGCTGGTCCGCTCCGCCTGCGAGGCCGGCCGCGCCACCCGCCCCGGCCTCAAGCTCGGCATCTGCGGCGAGCACGGCGGCGACCCCGAGTCCGTCCACTTCTTCCACGACGTCGGGCTCGACTACGTCTCCTGCTCGCCCTTCCGCATCCCCGTCGCCCGCCTGGAGGCCGGCCGCGCCGCCGCCCGTCCCCCCACGCCGACCACCTGACCGGGCCGGGCCCGGACCGCCGCCGGACGCCCCTTGCCCTGGGGGCACCCTCACCGACCGGCGACCCGATCCCGACCCCACCCCGCCGGGGGCGACGCTTCGTGCGGAAGCGCCGCCCCCGGCGCTTTCACGTACGCCGGGGCACGGCCCGGCCATGCCGGCACCGCGGCGTCCCACGCCCACGATCCGAGGCGCGCACCCGCGATGAGCACAAAGAAGGTCGCCTGGGCCGCACCGTAGCGGTGCGGCCCAGGCGACCGTTTGAGACGGGGTCAGGAGGACGTGGGGCCGGCCGTGGTGGGAGTCGCGCTGCCGCTGGGCGTCGGGGCGGCCTTCGGGGGCGGGCCGAAGACGACGTTCACGTGCTCGAAGCCGAGCGAGGTCAGCAGGTGCTCCAGCATGAATTTGGTGTTGGTCTCGGCCCGCGCGCCCAACTCGGTCTGCTTGGCGGCGTCCTGGATCTTCTGCGCGGCCAGCTCGTTGAGCTGCTGGGCGTTGCCCGGATTGTCGCCGAAGAAGTCGCCGATCCGGTCGAAGAAGCCGCGCTGCTGCGAGACGACGTAGGAATGCTTGGTGTCCAGCGAGGTCCGCTCAAGTGCCGCGTGCGGCAGGCGGATCGTCGCGGACTTGCGGTCGGCGGAGACCTTCACCGCGTCGTTGCCGACGGAACCGAGATCGACGTACGCGTCGACGCTGCCCGCGCCGACGTACAGCGTGCGCTTGCCGCGCACCGCGGACGGCAGGAATTTGGCGTCCTTCTCCAGGTCGACGACGACCTCGAAGTTGCCGCTCGCGCCCTCGAAGCGGTTCATGTCCTGGATGGACTTCAACAGGACGGGACCGCTGCGGTCCTTGTCCTTCTCCGCGAACGGATTCGGTATACCGGGCAGCAGATTGGCCTTGCCGAGCAACAGGAACAGCAGCGCGAGTACGACCACTCCGATAGCTGTCCGCGCCCACCAGGGCATACGTCCCGCAGCACCACTGATCGCCATGACCGCGTCACCTCCTGAAGTGCCGGGTACCCGCGCTCGGCGATTCCATGAGCCGAACGTGCGCTCGACATAGGTGAGTTGGTACGGCCGGTCCGGGGGTCGCGCCCGGCGGCTCACAGGGCGTACGTGACCCCTGTCAGCCGCTCCGACGCCTCCCACAGCAGCTCGCCGGTCACGTCGTCACGGGTCCTGGGCAGCCGCCAGGCGCGGGCGGGCGCGCCGCGCAGGCCCGGCGCGCGCGGGCCGGTGAAGGAGTCGGGGGCGACACCGGGCGCCGTCGCCGCGTAGAGCGTGGGCAGCGCCCCCCGCTCGGCCGACTGCGCCAGCAGCCGGTTGCCGAAGACGTAGACACGCTCCACGCCCTTGCGGCCCTCCATCAGCGCCCCGCGCGTGTGCAGGTCCGTCGCCGCGTAACCGGGGTGCGCCGCCGCGGCCACGATCCCCGAACCGGCCGCCGCGAGCCGCCGCGACAGCTCGTGCACGAAGAGCAGATTCGCGCTCTTCGACTGGCCGTACGCCGTCCAACGGCGGTACCCGCGGGTCGCGTTGAGGTCGCCGAGACGCACCCCGGCCAGCACGTGCGCCACGCTCGACACCACGACGATCCGGGCCCCGCGGTCCGCCGCCCGCAGCCGTGGCAGCAGCAGGCCCGTCAGCGCGAAGTGCCCCAGGTGGTTCACCCCGAACTGCTTCTCGAAGCCGTCGTACGTCAGGCCGTACGGCAGTGCCATCACCCCGGCGTTGTTGACCAGCAGGTCCAGCGACGGCTCCTCGTACGCCTCCGCGAACGCCCGCACGCTTCCCAGGTCGGCCAGGTCCAGCGGCCTGAACACCGCCTGAGCGTTGGGCACTTCGGCCTGGAGGCGCTTCAGCGCCGCCGTCGCGCGCTCCGCGTCCCGGCACGCCAGCGTCACGCGGGCGCCGCGGCGGGCCAGTTCCCTGGCCGTGCAGTAACCGATGCCGGTGTTCGCCCCCGTCACCACGGCCGTCCTTCCGGACTGGTCCGGAACGCTTTCCGCCGTCCAGCTCATGACGTCCCCCTCCCTCGCACCTGACTACCCGTCAGGGTAGGGCCCTTGGCGGCGTACGGTGCCCCGTAGGGTCCCGTCCTGGACGGTTCCTTCGCGATGGGCGGTGGGCCGGTCTTCAGGGGCGCGGCCCCGGGGCGGTTCCTCTGCGGCGGGCGGCGCGCCGGTCTTTCCGGGGGCGCGGCCCCGGGGCGGTTCCTCTGCGGCGGGCGGTGGGCCGATCTTTTAAGGGGCGCGGGGAACTGCGCGACCAGCCACCGTGTTGCCGCAGGTCACCACCCGCCCCGGCGGGGCAGTTCGGTTGGTCCCGGACCACCGGCGGGTGGGGGTGGGCCGCGCAGTTCCCCGCGCCCCTAACGGGGCACGAGCCGTGCGCAAGGTGAGCGCGAAAGGGGCCACCGCCTCACGCGGAGGCGAGGTCCGGGCGCCGACGGGCGCGGAGGCGCCGGAGCATGCGGGCGTCCTGGAAACCAACGGCGCGGGCCGCGGCTTCGAGCGTGGCCCCCTGCCCGATGAGATGCTCGGCGCGCTCGATGCGCAGCTCCTGTTGGTAGCGGAGCGGCGTGAGCCCGGTGGAGGCGGTGAAGCGCCGCGTGAGGGTGCGCTCGCTGAGCCCGGTGGAGGCGGCGAGGTCGGCGAGGGCGAGGTGGTGGGCGAAGCGGGCGTCGATCAGATCCTGGGCCCGGTGCACGGCGTCGCTGAGGTGCCCGCGGTGCCGGAGCATGGCGCTGGTCTGGAGCTCGTCGCCGTTGCGCCGGGCGTAGACGACCATCTGCCGGGCGACGCGGGCAGCGGCGCCCGGCCCGTGGCGGACGGCGACCAGGTGCAGCGCGAGGTCGATGCCGCTGGCGATCCCGGCGGAGCTGACGACGCGGTCGTCCACGACGTAGAGGACGTCGCGTACGACGGTGGCCCGCGGATAGTCGCGGGCGAGTTCGTCCTGCACGTCGTGGTGGGTGGTGCAGCGGCGGCCGTCGAGCAGCCCGGCCCGGCCGAGCGCGTCCGCCCCCGCGCACACGCTCGCGACGGTGCCGCCGCCCGCGTGGTGCGCGCGCAGCCACTCCAGGGTCGCGGGCGTGAGCGCGCCGTTCTCGTGCAGCGTGTGGGCCCGCCAGCCCGGTACGACGATCAGGTCGTCGGCCGTCAGCGCGGGCGGCTCGGTGGCCGCGCGCAGCGCGACCCCTTGGGCGGTGGGGACGTCTTCCCGCTCGGCGACGTAGTCCAGCCGGTACCCGAGGCCGTAGTCGGCGGCCGTCGAGAACACCTGGGCGGGACCCGCGAGGTCGAGCAGATGCAGGTGGGGCACGAGCAGGAAGACGACCCGGGTCACGATCCGGTCAGCTCCTTGACGGTCGAGACGGTGGCGAAGCGGCCCGCGAGAGCGTACTCGGTGCGCGCGATGATGTCCGCCGGGAGCAGCGTGCGCGGGTCGGCCAGCACCTCGGCGAGCGGGCGGCCCGCCGGTGCGTCGCGGTGCTCGATCGGCTCGGTGGCGGTCGCGTCCACCACGAAGGTGACGTCGTAGCCGAGGTCGGAGGCCAGCCGCGTCGTGGTCTCCACGCACTGCTCGGTGCGGATGCCGCAGGTGATCAGCGAGCGGATGCCGCGCGCGGTGAGGATCTGCTGGAGATTCGTGGTCGTGAAGGCGTTGTGCGCGGTCTTGACGAGCAGCGGCTCGCCCTCGGCTTGGGTCAGCCCGTCGATCAGCCGTACGTGGCCGCTCGCCGGGTCGAAGACCGTGTTCGAGCCCGGCTCGGAGTGCAGCACCCAGATCACCGGGTGCCCCTGCTCGCGGGCGTGGTCGACCAGCCGTGCCACCCGCGTGGCCACCTCGGGGTCGGACGCGGCCTGCCAGCTCTCCCGCTGCCGGAAGGACTCCTGGACGTCGATGACGATGAGCGCGGTCGCGCTCGCGGGGTTCGTGTTGTCAGCCATGACTCGATCGTGCCTCCGGCGCGGGCCCGCGGGTAGACCCGATCATGCCCCGCTGCGGAACGATCCGGTCACCCGGCGGGGCACCGGGGTACGCCCCCGCGTCGGACTCGCCCGCGGACCGCCCGACGCCGCCCCGCCCCTCGACATCGCCGCGTTCGGCGAGCGGGCGGTGTCTCGACGACGACGCGGTGGCGGTGCCGGTGCATCACGTCGTCGAGGAGTAGCCGCCCGCTCGCCTGGCTCTCAACTCACCGTGCAGGCGGCGCCGTTGAGAGTGAAGCCGGTCGGCTTCGGGTTACTGCCCGACCAGTTGGCGTTGAAGCCGAAGTCCACCGTGCCGCCTGCCGCGATCGTCCCGTTGTAGGACAGATTCGTGGCCGTCGCCGCGGTGCCGCTCTGGGTGACCGTCGCGTTCCACGCCTGCGTGACCGTCTGGCCCGGCGCGAAAGTCCACTTCAGCGTCCAGCCGTTGACCGGCGCGGAGCCGTTGTTCTTCACCGTCAGATTCGCGGTGAAGCCGGTGTTCCACTGGTTGACCCCGTATGACACCGCGCAGCCGCCACCGCCGGGCGGTGTGGTGGGCGGAGTGGTCGGGGGCGTGGTGGGCGGTGTGGTCGGCGGTGTGGTGGTCGTGCTGCCGCCGAGCGCCGTACGGACCGCGGTGTAGGCGGGCTTGGGCTGGTAGTTGTCGTCGTACAGCAGAGCCGCGCCCTGGCCGGGGAAGACACCCGGGATCCACGAGGTCGCGTCGGAGACGCCCCACACCGTGATGCCCACACAACGCGACACGCCCAGGCAGGCGTTGACCACCGAGGTGTAGTCATTGGCCTGCTGTTGGAGCCTGGCGGCGTCCGACGGGGTCTGCATCCGGATGTCCAGCTCGGTGATGGCCACGTCCACGCCGAGGTCGGCGAAGCGCTGGAGGTTGGCCTTGAAGGTCGACGGCACCTGGCCGAGGATCAGGTGCGCCTGGAAGCCGACGCCGTCGATCGGAACGCCCTGCTGCTTCAGCGACTTGACCAGGTTGTACATGCCGTCGCTCTTGGGGCCCGTGCCCTCGACGTTGTAGTCGTTGAGGTAGAGCTTGGCGCCCGGGTCGGCGGCGCGGGCGGCCGTGAACGCGTCCGCGATGTACGACGAGCCGAGCTGGTTGTACCAGAGGTCCTGGCGGAAGGTGCCGTCCTCGTTGAACGGCTCGTTGACCACGTCCCAGTGGACGACCTTGCCCTTGTAGTGCGTGGCCTCGTCGGTGACGTGCTTGATCAGGATGTTGTGCAGCTCGGTGTTGCTGAAGCTGCCGGAGGTCAGCCAGTTGGGGAGCTGGCTGTGCCACACCAGATTGTGGCCGCGGACCTGCATGTTGTGCGCCTGCGCGAAGTTGACGATCGAGTCGCCCGGCGCCCAGTTGTACGTGCCGCGGCTCGGCTCGACGGTGTCCCACTTCATCTCGTTGCCGGGAGTGACCATGCCGAACTGGGCGCCCGCGATGGGCCCGCTGGCACCCGTGGCCTCGCTCGCGGTCAGGGCGGTGCCCATGTAGATGCCCTTGGCCGCGGCCAGGTCGCGCAGCGGCGGGTCCGCGGCGTGCGCCGACGGCACGGTGACGGCGATCAGCGCCGCCGTCGCCGCCAGCAGCGCCGCGCCGGATCCGCCGATGGCGGATCTGAGGGCTCGCTTGGAGAACATGTGTGAATACCTCTTCCAAGTGGGGGATTGGAGCAGGCAGTTCGGTACGCGTGGTTGCGAGCGATGCGCGTGGGACGAGGGAGGAACGCATCGAATGTTTCGATACGAATTCCGACTGCGGCGCAGACCCTACGGGCACCCCACCCGGCCGTCAACACCCCCGGCAATCACCGCACTTCGGACGGGGGCGGTGCGCGTACGCCTCGGCGTGCGGGCGTGCGGGCGTGCGGGCGTGCGGGCGTGCGGGCGTGCATGCGGGCATGCGGGCGTGTGAGTGTGCGGGCTCGCGGGTGGTGAGCGCGCGGGCGCGCGAGGACGCCTAGGCGGGGGACTGCGTGCTGCTGCGCTCCACCAGCCGGGTCGCCAGATCCACCCGCAGGGTGCTCGGCTGCTTGCCGCGGCTCAGGTCGAGCACCAGCCGGGCGGCGGCCTCCGCCATCTCGGTCAGCGGCTGCCTGACCGTGGTCAGCGGCGGGCTGATCCAGCGCGACAGCGGCAGGTCGTCGAAGCCGATCACGCTCACGTCGCCCGGAATGCTCAGCCCCAGCTCGCGCGCCGCCTCGTACAGTCCGAGCGCCTGGAGGTCGTTGCCGGTGAAGACGGCCGTGGGCCGCTCCGGCAGCCGCAGCAGTTCGAGTCCCGCGGTGTAACCGGCCTCGTGGTGGAAGTCGCCCGCCCTGACCAGCGCCGGGTCGAAGGCGACCCCCGCGGTCTCCAGCGCGGCGCGGTACCCGTCGATCCTCGCCCGGCTGCACATCATCCCCGCCGGGCCGCCGATCACACCGATCCGCCGGTGCCCCAGCTCCAGCAGGTGCCGGGTGGCGGCCACCCCGCCCTGCCAGTTGGTCGCCCCGATCGCGGGCACGTCCTCGCCGGGGTCGCCCGCCGGGTCCATCACCACGAACGGGATGTCCCGGCTGGTGAGCTGCGCCCGCTGGGCCGGGTCGAGCCCGGACAGTACGAGGATGACGCCGGTCGGACGCCGGGCCAGCACCCCGTCCACCCACGTCTGACCGGGGCTCAGGCGGCCCGCCGACTCCGAGAGCACCACGCTCAGGCCCTCGACCCGCGCCACGTTCTCCACACCCCGGATGACCTCCATCGCCCACGCGCTCTCCAGCTCGTGGAAGACCAGGTCGAGCAGCGGCGCGGGCTGCGCGTTGCCGCGCCGCCGCTGGTAGCCGTGGAGGCGCAGCAGCTCCTCCACCCTGCTCCGCGTGGCGGGCGCGACATCGCCGCGGCCGTTGAGCACCTTCGAAACAGTCGGAGCCGAGACGCCCGCGGCCCGGGCGATCTCGGCGAGGGTGGCCGCGCCGGCGCTGCCGCCCGCGTTTCCGCCCGCGCTCGCGCGGCCCGCCGCTCCCGCCGCGCCGTTCGACGGCGTGTCGGGCTGGTCGGCTGTCCTGGACGGTACGTCTGCGGCGCTCATGCCTGCGATCGTAGCCCGCCGCCGCCCCATCCGTCCGACCCCGGGGTGCCCCCTGTTTCCCCGGCAACAATCGGTAACCGACTCGAATCATTCTCCGTGTCGTCTCTCACCGCTTACCTGTGCCCCTCGGGGCGCGGGGGAGCCGCACGGCCAGCCGTGACGCCGCGCGGCCGGAAACGGGGGTGGCATGGCCGATTCCGGGCGGGCGGCAGGGGGAGGCAGGGTGCGACGGTGACGGGATGAGCTTCTTCCAGGACGTGCCAGAACCGCCGACCGCGCCGGAGCCGGAGCCCCGGCCGCGTCCCCCGTGGGAACGGTCCGTCTACGTGCTTCCCGCGTCGGTGCCGGGTGACGTGGTGCTGCTGCGCTCGGACCGGGCGGCGGTCTGGATCGGCGGGCTGCGGGCGTACCCCAACGGCTTCGTGTTCCACCTGCGCGCGGTCCTGCGAAGGACCCCGGCCAACGGAGCCTGGTTGGGCAATCCCCTCGACGGCCGGTCCAACCCGCTGCGTGCGCCCGAGCCGCAGAGCAATCTGCGGCTCGGCCTGCGGTACGCGGACGGCCGACGCGTCGCGACGCAGGGCGGGATGCCGGTGCCCTGGCCGGGCGACGACGACACGGAGGCGATCCGCCTGATCAGCCAGGGCGGCGGCGGCAGCGGTCTGACATGGGAGGCGACCTTCTGGACGTATCCGCTGCCGCCGGACGGCCCGGTGACCGTCTTCACCTCGTGGCTCGACGCCGGGGTGCGTGAAGCGTCGGTGGAACTGGACGGCGCGGCGATCCGGGCGGCGGGCGGCCGGGCGGTCCGCCTGTGGCCGCAGGACGAGGACCCCGAGGACGAGGACGGCTACAGCTACGTGACGAGGACGCTGACGGTCGGCGACGCCGAAGCGGACGGGGACGACGACCCCGAGACCGCCCCCGAGGCCGCACCCGGCACCGCACCGGGCGCGTAACCGGACGCTCATGGGGCCGAGACCGTCACCGACGGCTCGTGCCGCACCGGGAAGTTCACCGAGTTGGCGATGAAGCACAGCCGTTGGGCCTCCGCGTGGAGGGCCTGGGCGGCGGCGGCCATCGCGGGGGAGGCGACCTCGACGGCGGGCCGGAGCACGGCTTCGGTGAAGTGGCCGCCGCCGTCGCCGGTCTCCCGCATCGTGCCGGTCGCGTGGTCGGTGTAGCCGGTGACGACCACGCCGTTGACGGCGCAGACGTGGAGGTACGACAGCAGGTGGCACTGGGAGAGCGCGGCGAGGAGCAGCTGCTCGGGGTTCCAGCGGTCGGCGTCACCGCGGAAGGCGCGGTCGGCGGAGCCGGAGATGGCGGGGAGTCCGGCCGCGGTGACCTCGTGCGTACGGTCGTAGTCGCGGTAGGAGCTGGTGCCCGTGCCGCGGTTGCCGGTCCAGACGACCTCGGTCTCGTAGGAGTGCTGACGGGCTGACGGCATGGCTCGACGTCCCTTCGGGTCGCTCAGTCGGTGAATCGGGCGCCGCAGGTGTCCAGGACATGGCGGCGGGCCGCCTCGGCCGCCTCGCGCGCCCGGCCCCCGGTGATCGCGGCCAGCAGCTCCCGGTGCTGGGCGTTGACCTGGGCGGGCCGGTGGGGCGGGTCGAGGGAGGCGCGGGTGGAGACGAGGATCTGGTCCCACAGCCGGTCGAGCGAGGCGAGCGCCACGGGGTTCGCGGCGAGTACGGCGATCCGGCCGTGGAAGCGGCGGTTGTGGGCGACGGCCTCGGCGAGGTGCCCGGCCAGCGTGGCCTCTTCCGTACGGTCCGCCTCGCGGACCAGCTCGGCCAGGTCGGCGGGGGCGATCCGGCCCTCGGCCTGGCGCCCGGCGGCCAGCTCGGCGGTGAGCGCCTCCAGGGCGGCCCGCACCTGGTAGGCGTGGCGCAGCGCCTCCGCGTCCAGCGCGACCACGCGCACACCGCGCCCCGCCGAGTGGACCAGCCCGTCGGCGACCAGCGCGCGGAACGCCTCGCGCACCGGCGTCCTGCTCATCTCCAGCGACAGCGCGACCTCGGTCTCGGTGAGCCGCTGGCCCGGCGCGTAAGCGCCGTCCAGGATCAGGTCACGCAGCCGCGCGCGGGCGGCATCGGTCTGCTGCACCCGGCCGAGGCTAGCCTCTGTATGCATTGCATGCAATGCATACAGAGGGCCGGGGCGTACTTCTCCGCCCGGACCCGCAGCGGCCCCGCCGCGACCCGGTCCAGCGCCTCTTCCCAGTTCGCGGGCGCCGACTCGCCGTCCGCGCCCCGTACCAGCGGCCCGGTCAGCCGCACCGCCGTGGACAGCACCTCGGTCGAGGCGCGGCCCTCGCCGCACAACGCCCCCCGGTCGAGGCGCGGCCCTTGCCGCACAACGCCCCCCGGTTCACCGCGAACGCCGTCCGCTCCGCCACCTCCGGCCCGTCCGCCTCAGCGCACGGCGCCGCCCGCGGTGAGGGCGCGTGCGACCCCCGGCTCGCGCGGCCCCAGGAAGTGCGGGTTCGGGCGAATCACCACGTCCGCCGCCGCCTTGCCCGCGGCCAGCAACTCCCGTACGCCGCCCGCGTACCAGGTGGCGTCGTGCGGCTCGTCGACGGCGATCCCGTAGGCGTCGATCCCGGCGGCCTCGCAGAGCGCCAGGGCCCTGCGTATGTGGAAGTCCTGGCTGACCAGGACGGCCCGGTCGACCCCGAAGACGCGCTTGGCGCGGCTGCACGAGTCCCAGGTGTCGAAGCCCGCGTAGTCCAGGACGACCTTGTCGGCGGGCACGCCGTGCGCGGCCAGGTAGGTGCGCATGGCACCCGGCTCGTTGTACGACGTACGGCTGTTGTCGCCGGTGACCAGCACCACGCGTATCCGGCCCGTGCGGTACAGCGTCGCCGCCGCGTCCAGCCGGTGCGCCAGATACGGCGACGGCTTACCGTCCCAGAGCCCGGCGCCGAAGACCACGGCCACCGGCTCCTTCGGCACGTCGTCAAGCGTGCGGACGCGCCCGCCGTCGGCCAGCCGCAGCCACGTCGCGGGCAGCAGCGCCAGCACGCACACGGCCACGCTCCACCGCAGCAGCCGCCGCCACCCCCGCCGCGTGCGCGGCAACCGCGCCCATGACGGCTTCCACCCCCGGACCCGCGCCCCCCACGTCCGCGCCCACGTCATACCGTCCACCCCCTGACCCGCCATCGCCCCCGCCCCTCGCCGACCCGTGCCCCCTCCGTGACCGACGCCGGACACCCCCGCCCGGTTGCGTCATGGATCACAGTAGGACCCACCACTGACAACACCCCCGGAGCGCCCGCGTGACCGACCCCCGCCTTCCCTTCTTCCTCTACGGCACGCTGCTACCCGGCGGGCGCAACCACGGCGTGCTGCGCGGCCGGGCCCTGACCTGGACACCGGCCGAACTGCCCGGCGCGCTGCTCTTCCACGGCCCCGGCTACCCGTACGCCGTCCCCGACCCGGCGGGCGAGGGCGTCGTCCACGGGGCGCTGACGGCGGTCGGCCCCGAGGCGTACGCGGACGTCCTCGCCGACCTCGACCGGCTGGAGGAGTACGCGCCGGGCGCCCCCGCCAACCTCTACGAGCGCCGCCGTACGCACGTGCTCACGGCGGGCGGACCGACCCCCGCCTGGGTGTACTTCGCGGCCGACCGCACCGCCCGTGAGCTGCTGCTCTCCGGCGAGCGGGTCTCCGGCGGCCGGTGGCCGCACAGCGGACCCGCGGCCGGGTGAGAGCACCGAAACCGGCTGTCGCGCCCGCGCGAACGACGAGGCAATCCGGCGCGCGCCTCGTACTTCACCGCACCCGGCCGCTTCGCCGCGCAGACCTCGGCCGCCGCGCCCTGGATCGCCGCGGCCCCGCTCGGCGCGCACGACGTGATGGCCGAACTCGTACTGCGCCGGTACGACGAAGCCCTCCGGTACGACGAAGCCCTCCGCTACGACGGAACGTTCCTGGGCGCCGACGCCCGCCGTCGGGGCAGGTCAGCGCGGGCCACGGCGGCCCGGGCGCCGGTCGCGCGCCCGGTCCGCCACCCGCGCGTACGCCGCCGGTCACCGGGGCCGGTTACCGTCACGGGTATGGAAGAGAAGGACCGGTCACAGCGGGCGGCATCCGCGCACCTGGGCCCGTACGAGCGGTACGGGCCCTACGGCGAGGCCGATATGGGGCGGTATGTCGCGGAACCGGACAAGAGGCCGGGCCGTACGGCGTTCCAGCGCGACCGGGCGCGGGTGCTGCACTCGGCGGCGCTGCGCAGGCTGGCCGGGAAGACGCAGGTCGTGGACCCGGGCGTCAACAGCGCGGCGGCGATCGACACCAGCCCGCGCACCCGGCTGACGCACTCGCTGGAGTGCGCGCAGGTCGGCAGGGAACTGGGCGCGGCGCTCGGCTGCGACCCCGACCTGGTGGAGACGGCGTGCCTGGCGCACGACCTCGGGCACCCGCCGTTCGGGCACAACGGCGAGCTGGTCCTGGCCGAATTCGCCGAGGACTGCGGCGGGTTCGAGGGCAACGCGCAGAGCCTGCGGCTGCTGACCCGGATCGAGCCGAAGAAATTCGTGCCGGACCCGGCGGGCGGCGACGCGCTGGTCAGCGTCGGCCTCAATCTCACCCGCGCCGCGCTGGACGCGGCGACCAAGTACCCGTGGGCGCGCGGCGGCCACCCCACCACGCCCGGCAGCCCCAAATTCGGCGCGTACGAGGACGACCTGCCGGTCTTCGGCTGGCTGCGGAAGGACGCGCCCGACGGCCGCCAGTGCTTCGAGGCGCAGGTCATGGACTGGGCCGACGACGTCGCGTATTCGGTGCACGACGTGGAGGACGGCCTCCAGGCCGGGCACATCGACCCCGGCGCGCTGACCTCTGCCCCCGAGCGCGCCGAGGTGTTCGGCTGCGCCGCCGCCCGCTATGTGCCGCCCGGCACCGACCCGGCCGAGCTGGCCGCGGCCCTCGACCGGCTGCTCGACCAACCCTGGTGGCCGCACGGCTACGACGGCACCGCGCTCGCCCAGGCGCGGCTCAAGGACGCCGCCTCCCAGCTCATCGGCCGCTTCTGCCTGGCGGCCGAGAGCGCCACCCGCGAGCGCTACGGCACCGGCCGCCTCACCCGCTACCGCGCGGAGCTGGTCGTGCCGCGCGAGCAGCGGCTCGAATGCGCCGTTCTCAAGGCGGTCGCCGACCGGTACGTCATGCAGCGCGCCGCGCAGGCCAAGCGCCGGGCCGAGCAGCGCGTGGTGATCGGCGAGCTGGCGCAGCGGCTGCTGGAGCGGGCCCCCGAGGGCCTTGACCCGCAGTTCCGCGGGATCTTCGACGCCGCCCCCGACGACCGCGCCCGCCGCCGCGCCGTCGTCGACCAGATCGCCTCCCTCACCGACGCGGCGGCCACCGCCCTGCACGCCCGGCTGCACGCGTAACCGCCGGAAACGGGGCGTCCGGTACGCCGGGATACCCGCCCGGCATATGGCCGGATGCCCACTGGGCAGAAGAAGCACGAGGGGATGGACGGCGCGGCGCTCTTCCGGACGGCCCTGACGTGCGGGACGCTCGTATGTACGCACAAGCAGGACGCACAGGCAGGACGCACGAGCACGACGCGCCCTTAGACGCACCGCACGACGCACGAACAGAACGCACAAGCACCACGCACAAGCACCACGCACAAGCACCACGCACAAGCACCACGCACGCAGCACCGCACGACACGTACCCGTACGCTCGCACACGTACCGATCGCCGACCCGCCTGGAGGGCCACCGTGGTGGACGCACACGAAACCTTCGTGATCGTCGGAGCAGGGCTCGCCGGGGCGAAGGCGGCCGAAACGCTCCGGGCCGAGGGTTTCACCGGCCGGGTGATACTGATCGGCGACGAGCGCGACCACCCCTATGAACGCCCGCCCCTGTCCAAGGGCTATCTGACCGGCGCCGACGAGCGCGACTCGGTCTTCGTGCAGAACACCTCCTGGTACGCCGAGCACGACATCGAGCTGCACCTGGGCCAGCCGGTCGTGCACCTGGACCCGGCCGCCAAATTCGTCCGCCTCGGCGACGGCACTACGCTGATGTACGACAAGCTGCTGCTCGCCACCGGCTCCGAGCCGCGCCGCCTGGACATCCCGGGCACCGACCTGGCCGGGGTGCACCACCTGCGCAGGCTCGCGCACGCCGACCGGCTCAAGCACGTGCTGACCAGCCTCGGCCGGGAGAACGGCCACCTGGTGGTGGCGGGCGCGGGCTGGATCGGCCTGGAGGTCGCCGCCGCGGCCCGCGGCTACGGCGCCGAGGTCACCGTCGTGGAGTCCGCGCCGACCCCGCTGCACTCGGTGCTCGGCCCCGAACTGGGCGCGGTCTTCACCGACCTGCACGCCGAGCACGGCGTCCGCTTCCACTTCGGCGCCCGGCTCACCGAGATCACCGGCCAGGACGGCATGGTGCTCGCCGCCCTCACCGACGACGGCGAGGAGCACCCGGCGCACGACGTGCTCGCCGCGATCGGTGCCGCCCCGCGCACCGCGCTGGCCGAGAGCGCGGGACTCGACCTGGTCGACCCGGCCGAGGGCGGCGGCATCGCCGTGGACGCCTCGCTGCGCACCTCGAACCCCGACATCTTCGCTGCGGGCGATGTCGCCAACGCCGAACACCCGCTGCTCGGCGGCCGGTTGCGCGTCGAGCACTGGGCGAACGCGCTGAACGGCGGCCCCGCCGCGGCCCGCGCCATGCTCGGCCGCCCGGTGTCGTACGACCGGGTTCCGTACTTCTTCTCCGACCAGTACGACCTGGGCATGGAGTTCTCGGGGAACGCGGCGCCCGGCTCGTACGACCAGGTGGTGTGCCGCGGCGATGTGGGCAAGCGGCAGTTCATCGCCTTCTGGCTGAACGAGGGGCGGGTGCTGGCGGGGATGAACGTCAATGTGTGGGACGTCACCGAGCCGATCCAGCAGCTCATCCGCTCCGGCCGCGCGGTCGACCCCGAGCGGCTGTCCGACCCGGCGGTGCCACTAACCTCGTTCCTGGACTGACCAGGAGCTTCCTTCCTGGACCGGCCGGACCGACCAGGAAGGGACACCCCGCCGTGCCCGTCACCCGTACCGCCGTCGTGCCCGTCGAGGAGATCTTCGCCCTGCGCTGGGCGGTGCTGCGGACCGGCCTGCCGCGCGAGACCGCCGTCTATCCGGAGGACTCGCGCGACGGCACGTTCCACATCGCCGCCTACGACGAGGAAGGCGCGGTACGGGGCTGCGCCACCTTCTTCCCCGAGCCGCTGTCGGGGGACGACGCCCTCGCGGACGCGGATACGGCCGGGGCGTCCGCGTACCGCTTCCGCGGCATGGGCAGCGCGCCCGAGGTCCGCGGCCAGGGGTTCGGCGGCGCGGCCCTGATCGCGGGCCTGCGCGAGGCCGCGGCCCGCGGCGCCGAACTGGCCTGGTGCAACGGCCGTACGTCCGCCGCCGGTTTCTACGAGCACTTCGGCTTCACGGCGATCGGCGAGGAATTCGTCGTGGAACCGATCCGCCCGCACTACGTGTTCGTCACCAAGGACCTCGCGCGGGGTCCCGCGTAGGCCGTCGCCCAGCGCCTCTCCGCCTGTTACCGAACGCTACTTCGACAGGTAGAAGGCCAGCAGCCCCGACGCGTCCATGTCCAGCGCCGGCTCCGAGCTCTGCCACGACCGCACGTCGTCCACGTACCGGCTGCCGCGCCCGTTGAAGGCGCTGTACGGGTCCGCGCCGCCGGGCGGGCACGGCCGCATGCCGTCCAGGTAGTCGCCGAGGCCGTCGCTGAACTGCTCCGCGCCGTTGGGCCCGTTGACGATCGCGCCCACCTCCAGCGGTCGTGAACCGGTCAGGCTCCCCGCGAGGTTGCCCAACTCGCCCGCCGTGCAGCGCGGGAAGGTCTGCCCCTGGCCGACCATGAAGGACGTGCCCCAGGCGTTCGCCCCCAGCAGCCAGTCGAGTTGCTGCACCGCGAAGCGGTCGAACGAGGTGTCGCCGGTCACCGAGCGGTACAGCCGCGTGGTGGCCGCGAGACCCAGCGTGTGCGAGTCCGCGTCGAAGTCGTCGTAGACCGCGCCCGCGTGGAACGGATCGGCCGCCGCCCGCCGTTGCCCGGAGGCGATCTGGCCCTTCACGTAACCGACCAGGTCGGCGTACGTCACCGCGAGGCCGCGCGGGTGCCCGGCCGCCCTGATCGCCCGCGCCAGGTCGAGGTCGGCGAGCGCGCTGGTGTCGTACATGTTCAGCGTGTCGGCGCCCGCCTCGCTCTGGTGCGCCTTCGCCCAACTCGCCGCCTGCTTCAGCCAGTCCGCGCCGCGCCGGTCGTGCAGCCGCTGCGCCGCCAGCGCCAACTCGGCCCCGCCGAAGGCCAGATCGTCCTTCCAGCTCGTCTCGGGGTAGTAGCCGTACGGCACGGTGGTGACGAGCGTGCCAGGGCGGGTGTCGGCCAGGCCGTAGATCTGCGCCGCGGTGTTCAGATACGCGCGGGCCTTGGCGGGCGCGGTGGCCGCGTACCGCTGGGCGGCGAGCGCGAAGTCCGCGGCGAGCCGGCCCGCCTGGTTGGGGCTGAGCTTCGCGCCGGGGGCGCCCGCCCTGAACACCGGGCGGTTCTTCAGGAACGGGTGCGCGGAGTCCTTGTCGTCCTTCTCCGGCAGCCGCCACACGTCGTGGTCGCCGACGACGCTGCCGCTGTCCGTACCGGAACCGAGGCCGACCTGGATGTACAGCGTCTTCGTTGTGCCGTCCCACATCTTGTCGAGCCAGTCCAGGCCGTGCTGCGCCTCGCCGCCGAGGGCCGAGGCGGGGCCCGCGCCGGTCTGCCGGGCGGCGATCTGGAGCGCGGCGACGGCGTACGAGGTGGTCTCGGTGAACTTCAGGTAGTCGCCCGCGTCGAACCAGCCGCCGGAGACGTCCACCGGGGCCGCGCCCGCGATCTTCTTCGGGGCGGCCTTGATCGTGTCGCCGTCGGGGTCGGTGAACGACGGCCACGCGTAGACGGCGGCGTGCGCGTCGTTGAGATGCGACGGCTTGCGCCGCAGCTGCCCGGGGATCGTCCTCGCGCCGTCGCGCTGGGCCTGGAAGAAGGCGGTGGCGTCGGCGGCGGGACGGCCGAAGACGGCCTTCGCCGAGCCGATGGTGAAGGCGGGGGAGGAGGCGGTGGCGGTGCCGCCGACCACCAGCCGGTAGGTGCCGGGCGTGCGCACCGCGCTGAAGTCGATCAGGTAGACGGCCGGATACGCGCTGTTCCAGCGGCCCAGGCTCGCCCCCGTGCTGCCGTGCGCGACGACCCGGCCGCCACGCCCCACCAGCTTCCACGACGCCTCGCCGACCGCGCTCTTGGCCAGCAGGAACGCTTCTTTGGCGCCGCTTCCCGCGTAGCCGACCTGGTTCACCCGGACCTCGCCGGTGGTCGCGGCCTGGGCGGTGTCCGCGCCGCCCGCCAGCGACAGCGCCGCCAGCACGGCGGTCGCGGTGACAGCCGTCGCCGCGGCGGTGGTCCATCTGCGGAGCGGCCTTCTGCGAAGCTCGGGCATGCGGCTGTGTCTCCCCACGACTTCGGAACCCCAATAGGAAAGGTTCCTAACGATTGGCGAAGCTAGTCCTCACCCCCGCCCGGGTCAAGACCTTCGTCGCCACCCACCGCCCGGCGCTCCGCTGTCCCACCAGCGCCGTAGACTTGCGCGAGTGGCGGGCAGGATCAGAGACGAAGACGTGAAGGCGGTACGGGACGCGGTCCCGATCGACGCCGTCGTCTCCGAATACCTCCAGCTCAAGAACGCCGGCGGCGGCAATCTCAAGGGCCTGTGCCCCTTCCACGACGAGAAATCCCCCTCCTTCCAGGTCAGCCCCTCCAAGGGCCTCTACCACTGCTTCGGCTGCGGGGAAGGCGGGGACACCCTCGCGTTCGTCATGAAGCTCGACCATCTGTCGTTCACCGAGGCCGTCGAGCGCTTGGCCGGGCAGGCCGGGATCACGCTGCGGTACGAGGAGGGCAGCCATGTCCCCGGGCGGCAGCAGGGCGAGCGGATCCGGCTGGTCGAGGCGCACAAGGCCGCCGCGCAGTTCTATGTGGAGCAACTGGGCGGGGCGGAGGCGGAGATCGGCCGGAGGTTCCTGGCCGAGCGCGGCTTCGACCAGGCGGCGGCGGAGCACTTCGGGGTGGGGTACGCGCCCGCCGGGTGGGACCACCTGGTGCGGTATCTGCGGGGGAAGGGCTTCACCGACAAGGAGCTGATCACCGCGGGACTGGCCTCCGAGAGCCGCAGGGGCGGGGCGATCGACCGCTTCAGGGGGCGGCTGATCTGGCCGATCCGGGACATCACCGGCGAGGTCATCGGCTTCGGCGCGCGCAAGCTGCGCGAGGACGACCAGGGGCCGAAGTACCTGAACACCTCCGAGACGCCGCTCTACAAGAAGTCCCAGGTGCTGTACGGCATCGACCTGGCCAAGAAGGAGATCGCCAAGACCGGGCGGGCGGTGGTCGTCGAGGGGTACACCGATGTGATGGCCTGCCATCTCGCCGGGGTCACCACGGCCATCGCCACCTGCGGCACCTCCTTCGGCGGCGACCACATCAAGATCCTGCGCCGGCTGCTGATGGACAATTCGACCGCCGAGGTGGTCTTCACCTTCGACGGCGACGAGGCGGGCCAGAAGGCCGCGCTGCGGGCGTTCGAGGACGACCAGAAATTCGCCGCCGAGACGTCGATCGCGATCACGCCCGGCGGGATGGACCCGTGCGAACTGCGGCTCGCCGAGGGCGACGCGGCCATCCAGCGGCTGATCGACGGCCGCACCCCGCTGTTCGCCTTCGCGCTGCGCTCCATCGTGTCCCGCTACAACCTGGACACCGACGAGGGCCGGGTCGCGGCCGTGGACGCGGGGGTCGCCGTGGTCGCCGCGATCAAGAACCAGGCGCTGCGCGACCGTTACGCGATCCGGCTGGTCGGCATGGCCGGGATCGGCACGCAGTCCGAGGAGCAGTCGATCATCCGCCGGGTCCGCGCGATGGCCAGGGCCCGCGCGGCGGGCGGCGGCAGCACCGACAACCGCCCGCAGTACGGCCGCCAGGGCCAGGGCGGTCCGTACGCGGGCGGCGACCGGCAGTCCTCCGGCGTCCCCGCGCAGAACGCGCCGCGCGGCCCCCGCCTGGACCTGCGCAGCCCCGCCCACCGCGTCGAGCGCGAGCTGCTCAAGCTCGCCCTCCAGTACCCGAAGCTGGTCTCCCCGGCCTTCGACGCGTACGGCGAGGACGAGTTCACCGGACCGCCCTACGCCGCCGTGCGCCGGGTGATCGCCGAGGCGGGCGGCGTCGAGGCGGCCGACGGCGACTATCTCGTACGGGTCCGCGAGGCCGCGCCCGACGACACCGTACGGATGATGGTCACCGAACTGGCCGTCGAGCCGGTGATGCACAAGTCGCCCGAGTTCTACGCGGGCGAGGTGCTGGTCCGGGTGCGGATCAACGCGGTGGAGCGGCGCGTGGCCCAGGTGCACGCCACGCAGGCGCGGTTCGCCGCCCAGGGCGTCCCGCAGGACTCGCCCGAGGTCACCGCGTCGCTGGGCGAGCTGTGGGCGCTCCAGCAGTACGGCCAGCGGCTGCGCGAACAGGGCGCGGCGGGGCTGTAGCCGCCGCGGGCGTACACCCGGGCATATGCCTTGCGTCACCGCACGGACCTGAGCGGTGACCTTGTGTGAAAAAGGGAGCGCACGCCCCTCGTAGCGGAGCCGCGTCGTGGGCCACACTGGGTGACGGCGCCCAGGGCCTGTCCGGCAAGACGCGCTGCGAGCCCGAGGACGCGCTCACTTCTGGAGGTCGCTTCCGTGCAGACCCAGACCCAGATCCACACCCAGATCCAGACCCTCACGACCGCGGCCGAGGTGGTGGCGATGGAGCCCCAGGCGGAACCGCCAGGGAACCTCACGGGGTCGCGGGTGCCGGAGCAACGCGTGGTCACCGACGAGCGGGACGACGAGGACGCGGTGCCGGTACGGCCGCCGCGCGAGGAGTCCGCGGGCCCGTCCGCCGACCTCTTCCGGCAGTATCTGCGCGAGATCGGCCGTATCCCGCTGCTCACGGCGGCCGAAGAGGTGGACCTGGCCCGCCGGGTGGAGGCCGGACTCTTCGCCGAGGAGAAGCTCGGCGCCTTTCCCGACCTGGACTCGCAGCTCGCCGTCGACCTCGACCGCCTGGTGGTGCTCGGCCGGATGGCCAAGCGCCGCCTCATCGAGGCCAATCTGCGGCTGGTCGTCTCGGTCGCCAAGCGGTACATCGGCCGCGGCCTGACCATGCTCGACCTGGTCCAGGAGGGCAATCTCGGGCTGATCCGGGCGGTGGAGAAGTTCGACTACGCGCGCGGCTACAAGTTCTCGACGTACGCGACCTGGTGGATCCGCCAGGCGATGTCGCGGGCGCTGGCCGACCAGGCCAGGACGATACGGGTCCCCGTGCACGTGGTGGAGCTGATCAACCGGGTGGTGCGGGTGCAGCGGCGGCTGCTCCAGGAGCGCGGCTACGAGCCGAGCACCGAGGAGGTCGCCGCCCAGCTCGACCTGCCGGAGGAGCGGGTCAGCGAGGTGCTGCGGCTGGCCCAGGAGCCGGTGTCGCTGCACGCGCCGGTCGGCGAGGAGGAGGACGTCGCGCTCGGCGACCTCATCGAGGACGGCGACGCCGCCTCGCCCGTGGAGTCCGCGGCCTTCCTGCTGCTGCGCGAGCACCTGGAAGCGGTGCTGTCCACGCTCGGCGAGCGCGAGCGCAAGGTCGTCCAGCTCCGCTACGGCCTCGCCGACGGCCGCCCCCGCACCCTGGAGGAGATCGGCCGCATCTTCGGCGTGACCCGCGAACGCATCCGCCAGATCGAGTCCAAGACCCTCAACAAGCTCCGCGACCACGCCTTCGCCGACCAGCTCCGCGGCTACCTCGACTGAGACCCCCCGGAGCCCCCCGGGCCTTAGCCGTCCCTGCGCAGCCGCGCCAGCGGCCTCGGCGCCACCACGAACCCCTCGGCGCGCGCGCTCGCCAGCCCGATCCGCGGCAGATGCGCGCTCTTGGCGAAGAGCAGGAAGCGCGGCTCCCAGATGGGCCGGTACTTGGCGTTCGCGCGGTACAGCGACTCCAGTTGCCACCAGCGGGAGAAGAACATCAGGGCCGAGCGCCACAGCCGCAGCACCGGGCCCGCGCCCAGCCGGGCGCCGTCCTCGAACACCGACCGGAACATCGCGAAGTTGAGCGACACCCGCTCCACGCCGACGTCGGCGGCGCGTTCGATCAGGTCGAGGACCATGAACTCGACCAGGCCGTTCTCGCTGTCCCGGTCGCGCCGCATCAAGTCCAGCGACAGCCCCTTCGGGCCCCACGGCACGAAGCTGAGCAGCGCCTTCAACTCGCCCTCGCCGTCG
Source organism: Streptomyces sp. NPDC088197 (assembly GCF_044741185.1). NCBI lineage: Bacteria > Bacillati > Actinomycetota > Actinomycetes > Kitasatosporales > Streptomycetaceae > Streptomyces > Streptomyces sp. NPDC088197. The sequence goes on along the minus strand of NZ_JBIUSD010000003.1, from coordinate 465,431 downwards.
AGGCATTCGATCATCACGCAGTCGCCGTCGGCCGGGTCGCCGAGCCTGCCGAGCGCCATCGAGAAGCCGCGCTCGGTGGCGCCGTCCCGCCAGCGGTCCGCCGCCTCGATCAGTGCGGCCGTCTCGTCGGCCGGGATGTCGCGGTGCCGCCGGATACGGGTGGTGTAACCGGCGCGCCGCACCCGGTTGTACGCCTGCCGCACGCCGCGCATCGCCCGGCCGTCCAGGGTGAACTCGTCGGTCTCCACGATGGCTTCGTCGCCCAGTTCCAGCGCGTCCAGGCCGTGCCGGGCGTAGACGGTGCCGCCCTCCTCGCTGGCGCCCATCACCGCGGGGATCCAGGCGTGGTCGCGGGTCTCCACCAGCCAGGCGTCGATGGCGCCCGGCCATGCCTCGACGTCGCCGATCGGGTCGCCGGAGGCCAGGGCCACACCGCCGACCACGCGGTAGGCGACGGCGGCCTTGCCGCTGGGCGAGAAGATGACGGACTTGTCGCGGCGCAGCGCGAAGTAGCCGAGCGAGTCGCGGGCGCCGTGCCGGGCGAGCAGTTCGCGCAGCCGGTCCTCGTCGTCGCGGCTCTGGAGGTCCCGGCCGCGCGGGGAGCGGAAGAGCGCGTAGAGCACGGCGAGCAGCAGGCCGAGGCCCGCCAGGTTGAGGCCGCTGCTGACCCACGGGCTGATGTGCAGATTCGGCTCGATGTCGGAGTCGCGGCTCAGCGTCGTCAGCCGCAGCGCCACGTACCAGACGCGGTCGCCGACGCTGGCGCGCTCCGGGCCGACCGCCGTGACCAGGGTCGTGCCGACCAGGACCGACAGCAGCGCGCCGACGCCGAGGACGGCGAGCGCGAGCTGCGGGTTGGTGCGGTCGCCCTTGCCGTGGAATTCGCGGCGGCCGAGCGCGCCGAAGCACAGCACGGTCAAAGTGAGCGCGGTGGAGACCCAGTTGAACGGGTGCCGCCGCAGGTCGTCGTAGCACAGCGCCCACACCGACAGGGCCGCGTAGCCGCCGCACAGCGCCATGAAGACGATCCAGGCCACGCGCTTGTGCCGGGCCAGCATCATGGCCATGAAGAGCGTCGCGGCGGCCGAGCCGAAGCCGGCGAAGAGCATGAACGGCGTGAACAGCTCACCGGTGTTGTGGTTCGACATCTCCTGACGGATCGTCAGGGACACGGCGGACAGCAGATCGACGACGCCGATCACCCGCAGGTACCAGATCGGCACCCGCGCGCTGCGCCGCGCCAGCGTCGAGGTCTCGCGCCGCGCGGGGCAGCGCACCGGGTCGGAACCGCCCGGTCGCCCCTGCCGCGGCCCCTCGCCCGTACTCGTACCCGTACCCGAATCCGTGCTCGTACCCATACGGGTACTCGTACCCGCCCGCGTGCCGGTACCCGCGACCGACGCCGCGGTGGTGGCGCTGCTCATCACTTCTGCCCTTCCGGAGGTACGGCGGCACAGGCTACCAACGCCGCGCGCCGCCGTACCCGCTGGCTCCTCGGGTTTTCCGGCCCCCCGCTCCGGCCGGTCGGCCGGGACGGAACACCCGTCCCGGCCGGCCCTCGTACCTCAGTCGACCTCCGCCACGGCCTGCGCGAACTGCGCCGCGTACAGCCGCGCGTACGCGCCCTTGGCCGCCAACAGCTCCTCGTGCGTGCCCTGTTCGACGATCGCGCCGGACTCCATCACCAAGATGACGTCGGCGTCGCGGATCGTGGACAGCCGGTGCGCGATCACGAAGCTGGTACGGCCGTGGCTGAGCTTGGCCATCGCCCGCTGGATCAGCACCTCGGTACGGGTGTCGACGGAGCTGGTCGCCTCGTCCAGTACCAGGATCGTCGGATCGGACAGGAACGCCCGCGCGATGGTGATGAGTTGTTTCTCACCCGCGCTGACCCCCGCGCCCTCGTCGTCGATCACCGTGTCGTAGCCCTCGGGCAGCGTGCGGATGAAGCGGTCCGCGTGCGCGGCGCGCGCCGCCTCCTCGATCTGCTCGGCGGTCGCCCCCTCGCTGCCGTAGCCGATGTTCTCCGCGATCGTGCCGCCGAACAGCCAGGTGTCCTGGAGGACCATGCCGATCGAGGAGCGCAGCTCCTCGCGGGAGAGCGTGGCCACATCGGTGCCGTCCAGGGTGATCCGGCCGCCGGACACCTCGTAGAACCGCATCAGCAGATTGACCAGCGTGGTCTTGCCCGCGCCGGTCGGGCCGACGATCGCGACGGTGTGGCCCGGCTCCACCTTCAGCGACAGGTGGTCGATCAGCGGCTTGTCCGGGTCGTAGCGGAAGCTCACGTCCTCCAGCGCTACCCGGCCCCGCACCGGCACCCGGGGGACGTCCCGCTTCGCCGGCTCCGCCGACTGCTCCTCGGCGTCGAGGAGTTCGAAGACCCGCTCGGCCGACGCGATGCCGGACTGGATCAGGTTCGACATGCTCGCCACCTGCGTCAGCGGCTGGCTGAACTGCCGCGAGTACTGCACGAACGCCTGGACGTCACCGATGGACAGCGCGCCCGACGCGACCCGCAGGCCACCGACGACGGCCACCAGCACGTAGTTCAGATTGCCGATGAACATCATCATCGGCTGGATCGTGCCGGAGATGAACTGCGCCTTGAAGCCCGAGCGGTACAGCGCCTCGTTCTGCTCCTCGAAGGCCGCCGCCGACTCCTCCGCGCGCCCGAAGACCTTCACCAGCGAGTGGCCGGTGTACATCTCCTCGATGTGCGCGTTGAGCTTGCCGGTGGTCTTCCACTGCTGGATGAACTGCGGCTGCGCGCGCTTGCCCACCCGCGTGGCCACCAGCAGCGTCACCGGCACGGTGACCAGCGCGATCAGCGCCAGCAGCCAGGAGATCCAGAACATCATGGCCAGCACGCCCACGATGGTCAGCAGCGAGTTCACCAGCTGGCCCATGGTCTGCTGCATCGTCTGGCCGATGTTGTCGATGTCGTTGGTGGCCCGGCTCAGCACCTCGCCGCGCGGCTGCCGGTCGAAGTACGACAGCGGCAGCTTCGCCAGCTTGTCCTCGACGTCGGAGCGCATCCGGAACATCGCCCGGTTGATCACCTTGGTCGCGGTGCGCATCTGGAAGACGCTGAAGACGGCCGCGGCCACGTACACCGCGAGGACCACCAGCAGCACCTTGCCGATGGCGTCGAAGTCCATGCCCTGGCCCGGCGTGAAACCGATGCCCTTGAGCATGTCGGCGACCCGGCCGTCACCGTGCGCGCGCAGCGTGTCGAGCGCCTGCTGCTTGGTGCCGCCGGGGAACCGCCGGCCGATCACCCCGGCGAAGATCAGGTCGGTGGCGTGACCGAGGATGCGCGGCCCGGTCACCGCGAGCGCGACGCTCGCCGTGCCGAGGACCAGCACCAGGCAGAGCAGGAAACGGTCGGGACGCATCAGACCCAGCAGCCGCTTCAGCGACCCGCCGAAGTCCATCGGCTTCTCGACCGGGCCGCCGCTCATGAAGCGCGCGGGCCCGCCCATCGGCCGCGGCGGGCGCTGCGCGGCGGCGGGCTTGTGCTCGTCGTCGCTCATCAGGCGGCCTCGGCTTCCGTGAGCTGGGACAGGACGATCTCCCGGTAGGTCTCGTTGTCGGTCATCAGCTCGGTGTGCGTGCCGGTGCCGACGACCCGGCCCTCGTCCAGGACGACGATCCGGTCCGCGTCACGGATGGTGGACACCCGCTGGGCGACGATCAGCACGGTCGCGGCGGCGGTCTCGTGCAGCAGCGCACGGCGCAGCGCCGCGTCCGTCGCGTAGTCCAGCGCCGAGAAGGAGTCGTCGAAGAGGTAGATCTCCGGCTTGCGGACCAGGACCCGCGCGATGGCCAGGCGCTGCCGCTGCCCGCCGGAGACATTGCTGCCGCCCTGCGCGATGGGCGCGTCGAGCCCGCCGTCGAGCCGCTCCACGAAGTCCTTGGCCTGCGCCACCTCCAGCGCGTGCCACAGCTCCTCGTCGGTGGCGTCCGGTTTGCCGTACCGCAGGTTGGTCGCGACGGTGCCGGAGAACAGATACGGCTTCTGCGGTACGAGGCCGACGGTCTCGGCCAGCAGCGCGGGGGCCAGCTCCGCGACGTCCTCGCCGTCGACCAGCACCCGGCCGCCGGTCGCGTCGTACAGCCGCGGGATCAGGCCGAGCAGCGTCGACTTGCCGCTGCCGGTGGAGCCGATGATCGCGGTCACCTCACCGGGCCTGGCGACCAGGTCGACCCCGCGCAGGACGGCCGCCTCCGCGCCGGGGTAGGCGAACTCCACGCCGGTCAGCTCCAGGTCGCCGTGGCGGCGCAGAGTCAGCACGGGCGCGGTCGGCGGGACGACGCTGGACTCGGTGCCCAGCACCTCCTCGATGCGCTCGGCGCAGACCTCGGCGCGCGGCACCATCATGAACATGAAGGTGGCCATCATGACCGACATCAGGATCTGCATCAGATAGCTCAGGAACGCCGTCAGGGCGCCGATCTGCATCCCGCCGCTGTCGATGCGGTGCGCGCCGAACCACAGCACGGCGACGCTGGAGATGTTCACCACGCCCATCACCAGCGGGAACATCAGCGCCATCAGCTTTCCGGTGGCCAGCGACACATCGGTCAGACTGTCGTTGGCCTCGGCGAAGCGGCGCTGCTCGTAGTCGTCCTTGACGAAGGCGCGGATCACGCGGATACCGGTGATCTGCTCGCGCAGCACCCGGTTCACGGTGTCCACGCGGGTCTGCATCGTGCGGAACAGCGGGCGCATCCTGCGGATGATCAGGCTGATCACGATGCCGAGCAGCGGCACCACGGCCAGCAGCAGCGACGACAGCGGCACGTCCTGGCCGAGCGCCATGATGATGCCGCCGACGCACATGATCGGCGCGGACACCATCAGCGTGAACGTCAGCAGCACCAGCATCTGCACCTGCTGCACGTCATTGGTGGTGCGGGTGATCAGCGACGGCGCCCCGAACTGCCCGACCTCGCGGGCCGAGAAGCTCTGCACCCGGTCGAAGACCGACGCGCGGATGTCACGGCCGACCGCCATCGAGGTCCGGGCGCCGAAGAAGACCGCGCCGATCGCGCAGCAGACCTGGACGACGGTCACCCCGATCATGACGCCGCCCAGCCCCACGATGTAGCCGGTGTCGCCCTTCACCACTCCGTTGTCGATGATGTCGGCGTTGAGCGTGGGCAGGTAGAGCGTGGCTATGGTCTGCACGAGTTGGAGCAGTACCAAGAGACCGATGGGTCGCTTGTACGGGCCCAGGTGGGCCCGCAGGAGTCTGATCAGCACACTGAAACCTCGGTGTCGGCGGTACGGGCGCCGCGTACCCGGCGGGACGTACGCAGGCGGCGGAAGGCGCGTACGGAGACGCAGCGCGGGGGAGGGGACGTTGCCCCGGCCCGCCGAGCTTTGCCCGCCCTTTGCCCGTCTTGATCGGCGGAGGATCTTATCTTCCGACACCGCCGGGCCGCATGGGATTAAAGCGAGATGGGATTAAAGCGAGGCAAAGGCCCCCGGGTGAGTCTGCTCGCGCACCGCGACGTACTGCTGACGCACCGCTGACCCCACGGCCGAGTCGTCGCCCGGCTCCAGCAGTTGCGTGGCCGCCTCGGCCCACGGCGGCGGCTCGGTCTGCGACTGCGAGCCGAGCACCGCGCCCAGCGACCAGGCGGCCTGCCGCGCCGCGCCCAGCGCCGCGTACTCGGCGGCCGGCGGTACGACGACCTGCGTGCCGAACAGCGCGGGCGCGATGGCGCGCACCGCGGGCAGCTCGCCCGCCGCGCCCAGCAGGAACACCCGGCGCACCTCGACGCCCTTGTTGCGCAGCACGTCCAGCGCGTCCGTCAGCCCGCACAGCATGCCCTCGAAGGCGGCCCGCGCCAGGTGCTCCGGCTTCATCGAGTCGCGCCGCAGCCCGGCCAGCGTCCCCGCGGTGTGCGGCAGATCGGGCGTCCGCTCGCCCTCCAGATACGGCAGCAGCACCAGTCCGTACGCGCCGGGCGTGGACTGGAGCGCCAGTTCGGACAGCCCGGCCAGGTCGGTGCCCAGCAGATCGGCGGTGCCGCGCAGCGTACGGACGGCGTTGCGCACCTGCACCACCGGCAGATGGCGGCCGGTCGCGTCGGCGAAGGCGGTGACCGTACCCGTCGGGTCCTTCAGCGCCTCGTGGTGCACGGCGAAGACGGTGCCCGCCGCGCCCAGGGAGACCACCGCGTCGCCGGGGCCGAGGCCCAGGCCCAGGGCGGCGGCCATGTTGTCGCCGGTGCCCGCGGAGATCAGCAGGCCCTCGGGGGTCTGTCCCGCGGGTTCGGCGGGGGCCAGTACGTCGGGGAGCGCCACCTGGTGGCCGAGCGCCCGCTCGACCAGATCCGTGCGGTACTCGCCGGTGGCCGCGGACCAGTAGCCGGTGCCCGAGGCGTCGCCGCGGTCGGTCGTACGGCGCGCGGGCCGCCCCAGCAACTGCCACACCAGCCAGTCGTGCGGGAGCATCACCTGGGCTATGCGCGTGGCCGTCTGCGGTTCGTGCTGCGCGATCCAGCGCAGCTTCGCCACCGGATACGCGGCCTGCGGCACCGAGCCGACCGCCTCGGCCCACCCGGCCGCCCCGCCCAGCTCGTCGGTGAGGTCCACGGCCTGCGCCTGCGCCCGCTTGTCGCCGCGCAACAGGGCTGGGCGTACGGCCACCCCGCCCGCGTCCAGGGCCAGCAGCCCGTGCTGCTGCCCGGAGATGCCTATCGCCTGCACCCCTTCGAGGACGCCGTCCTTGGCCGCCTCGCCCAGCGACAGCAGCCACGCCTGCGGGTCGATCTCGGTCGGCTTCTCGCCGTCGTCCAGAGGGTGCGGCGCATGGCCCTGCCTGAGTACCGCCCCGGTCTCGCTGTCGCACACGACGACGGTCGTACCGGTGGTGGAGCTGTCTATGCCCGCGACTTTCCCCATGGACGAGATGATGCCCCACGGGGGGCGGGTACGGGGTGACAGCTGTGCATCAGGTTGCGTCAGGTGTTCGAGAAACGGGCGGGGTGCGGGCGGGATGCGGGCGGGGATGCCCTTCCTCAGGTGTTGGAGGTGCCCCAGTCGTCCTCGGGCGGCGCGCTGCGGTCGCGCAGTGCCTTCACCCGCTCGGTCACCGACTCCGGCAGCCGGTCGCCGACCTTCGCCGTCACCGTGTCCGCGGCCTTCACCGCGGCGTTCCTGCCGGTCTGCGCGGCGCTCTCCGCCGCGTTGCGCACCGCCGGGTTCTGCGCGACGCGCTGCGCGCTCTTGCGCAACTGCTCGTACCGCTCGCGCCCGGCGCGCGCGCCGAGCACATAGCCGACGACGGCTCCACTGATGAACGTCAGCCGGTAGCGCATGGGCTCCACCCTCTTTCCGTCGGACACGTCAGGCATAGGACAAGTCGGGCCAAGGTGCCGTGTGCTGCGCGCCTACCCTGTGCACCCGGGTGACAACCCTGGCGCAACTGGTTGGCGGAGCACCCCCTCACTTGCGCTAATGTATGTGTCGCAGCGAACGCGCGCCGTCCGGGGACACCCTGACGAGTGCATTCGGTGCACGCAGAGCGATCCCCTGTAGCTCAATTGGCAGAGCAGCCGGCTGTTAACCGGCAGGTTACTGGTTCGAGTCCAGTCGGGGGAGCTCGGTCCCCTGTAGCTCAATTGGCAGAGCAGCCGGCTGTTAACCGGCAGGTTACTGGTTCGAGTCCAGTCGGGGGAGCGCCGGATCAGGACCCCGTTGGGGTCCTTTTTCATGTCCCGGGGAACCAACTCCCCGCCCCCGCGAGTCCACCCAATGACGCGTCTGTGACCCGCGAGGGCGACAGATCGTATGAGCAGCTATGCTGCGGCAGACGGCGCGCGAGGCGCACCGTACGGGGCGGTAGCTCAGCCGGTTAGAGCAGCGGACTCATAATCCGTCGGTCGTGGGTTCGAGTCCCACCCGCCCCACCCTGCGCCGTGCCGCGAAGCCGGCACTTCGCGGACGGTCTCCGGGGGCGGCGATCATGGCGCCGACACCCCCGCGCGAGCATCCGTCCGAGTGGCGTCCGCGGCACGTCCTTGACGGGGCCGGGTGTGGTCGCCCTGGCGGCCTTGTGGCACAACTCGGCGGGGGACAGGGCTGATCGGCGTGAGACCGCGCGGGCGCGGCCCCGCTTTCCGCGTGCGCGGGGCGCGGGTCGCGGGTCAGGCCGGCCAGGTGCCGGTGAGCCGCCGGGTGGCGGTGGCGCCGCTCCGGCTGACCGCCGCCTTCACGACGGCGAAGATCAGCCCGTGCAGCGCGGCCGCGATCAGGACCTCCTTCCAGGCGCGCTCCTCGTCCAGCGCGTCCGGGGTGTCGTCGTCGTGCCCGACCACCTTCCACATCTGCTTGAAGGCGGCTCCGGCCAACGCGCCACTGGCCACGCTGAGCAGCAGGCCGACCGGGCGGTAGACGATCTTCGCGGCGTTCACTTGCGGCCCCTCTTCCAGCGGACGGTGAAGAACACCACGGCGGCGCCGATCGCCGCGGCGACGGCCGCGCCGGGGCGGCGCTTGACGGCGTCGGCGGCCTGCTGGGTCTTCTCGGCCAGGGGCTCGGGGGTCTTCTCGCTGACCTTGGCGGCCACCGCCGCGGTGCCCTCAGCGATCTTGGCCGACGCGGCGGCGGCCTTCTCCCGCACCGGTTCCGGCGTCTTGTCCCGGACCAGCGCGCCGACTTCGGCCGCCTTCGCCCGGGCCGAGGCCGACGCGTCTGCCGCCGTGTCCTGAGCGGTGTCCTGGGCCTCGTCCTTCGTGGTCTGGGCGCGGTCCTTCAGCTCGGCGACCTTGCTCTGGACCTTGTCCTTGACCTCGGCGGCCTTGTCCTTCGCCTGGGCGGCCTTGTCGCCGACCTCGTCCTTGATGTCGGCGGCCTTGTCCTTCGCCTGGGCGGCCTTGTCGCCGACCTCGTCCTTGATGTCGGCGGCCTTGTCCTTGGCGCGGGCCTTCACGTCGGCCTTGGCGGCCAGTTCCTCCACCGTCTCGCCGAGCTGCTCACGGGTGCTCTCCACCTGGGCGCGCAGTTCCTCGGGGGTGGACGGGTCCTTCTCGTCATGCGGGTCGATGGTCATCGCTTCGTCTTTTCCTTGATGGTGGCGACATCGGCCTTGACACCGGCGATCGCCTGCTCGGGAGCCGGCGGCGTCGCGCGGCTCACTTCCTTCTTCCCCGCCAGCGCCAGCGTGGCGGCGAGCGCCAGCAGCGCCACCGCGACGATCAGCGCCGACAGCCACACCGAGAACGTGAGGGCGAGCGCCGCGACCGCCGTGGCGGCCAGCGCCTCCAGACCGATGAAGGCCAGCAGCCCCGCACCGCCGAACAGCCCGCCGCCCATGCCGAACCGTTTGCCCTTCTGGGCCATCTCGGCCTGGGCGAGCCGCATTTCCTCGCGCACGAGCTGCGACATCTGCTGTGTCGCGCGCGACACCAGCTCACCGACCGACGGCTCGCCCGAGCCGTCCGCCGCTCCGGAGCCGTCCCCTGCCGCCCGAGTTCCGACGGGATCCATCACCACTCACCGGTCCTTCCGTCTCCTATGCGCCCGGCTACCCGGGCCGGACGGGCGCACACGCGCTTCGGCAGGCGGCCGCGTGCCGGGCACATCGGTTCGGCTCAGGCGGGGGACGTACGGGGAAGGCGCGGGCACCCTCAGGCGAAGGTGTTCTTGTAGAAGAGGCTCGCGTCGAAGCTGGGGTCGGTCGTGGTGCCGGTCTTGCCGGAGAAGCCGAAGGCGAGGCGGGGCTGGCCGTCGGCCACCCAGATCGCGCAGCCCTGCGGCTCGCGGCCCGGGATCGTCGCCCCCGCGGTGGTGTGGAAGACCTCGCCGTGCCCGCCCCCGGCGTCGTTCATGCTCACGGCGGCGAGGTAGGACGGGCCGCCCGACCTGCCGTAGAGGAGGTAGGCGTACTCGCCGTACAGGGTGACGCCCTGGAAGGCGGCGTCGTCCGGGATCTTCAGTTGGGCGTTGGTGGGCAGCGCGCGTTCGGCCTTCCTGTCGTCCTGGGAGAGCCGTCCCGCCACCGCGTCCGCCAGCGGGAAGACCACCAGCCGCCAGGGGTTGGGTGAGGTGGACTGGGTGGCGTAGCGGACCAGCAGCATGTTGTTGACCGGGTCGATCGCGGGGCGCGGCAGGCCCGCGTAGGTGTTGATGGTGGGCGTACGGTCCTGGATCGGGATCACCGACGGGTTGCCGTAGGTGAGGGTGATGCCCTCGGTGTAACGGAACCGGGTGAGCCGGTAGCCGCTGTCCTCGTACGCCCCCTTGGCGACGTTGTAGTTGTCGCCCTCGATCCACAGGTACGGCGCGGAACCGGCGCCGGTGGGTTCGACGGCCATCGAGGAGCCGTGGCCGAACTGGTGCAGCGCCATGGTGCCGAGCACGTTGCCCGCCTGGTCGGTGCGGACGATCCAGATGTCGCCGTAGTGGATGTGCGCCTTTGACGGGTCCCCGTCGTCGGAGTCGTTCTCGTTGTCCCCGGGGCGGTGCTGGGCGAAGTAGATGTGGCCGTTGACGTTGTCGTAGGCGAAGGACTGCATGGCCCAGGACGTCTCGTGCAGCGGCTTGCGCCAGGACACCTGGTCCCCGCCGCCCTCCAGCGAGAAGGGCGGGGTGACCGGCAGGTCGGCGGCGGCCGGTCCCGCGGCGGCGAGGACTCCGGCCGCGCCGAGCGCCCCGGCGGCCGTGAGGCCCGCCCCCGCGCGCAGCCCCCGGCGGCTCTCACGCTGCGCTACACGCTCTGCCCCGAACGCTGACCGGCGCTGACCGAACGCCGACCGAGGGCTGACCGGCGCTGAAAGGCGCTGACCGGGGGCGCGGAGGGGCCGGCCGCGCGTCTGCCCCGGAGTGGGATGGATTACACCCGGGGGGTCCGGGGGATGGGCTCGGCGTATACCGGGCGTTTATCGGATCGTGGATATGTTTGCGCCCATGCCCAGCACGCCTCCGGCTCCCGATTCCGCGTTCGCCGACGCGGCCGAGCTCAATGCCCGGATACGTCGGCTCAGCGCGGGTCGCACCTCGTGGACCCCGGACGAGCTGACGGAACTGGCCCGCCTCCAGGCGGAGTGGCAGCTCGCGGTGGAAGGCGAGTCGGAACAGGTCTGACCCCGGACCGCGGCGGTACGGGGCCGGACCCGTACCCGTACCCGTACGTGACGTACCCGTACGTGACTCCCTGACTACGCCGTCGCGCCGCGCTCGCCCAGCGACGACAGCAGCTGGAGCTTCTCGTAGGAGTCGGTGCCGGGGGTGGCGGTGAAGACCAGGAGGGTCTGGGACTGGGCGGGGTCCTGGAGGACCTGGCAGTGCAGGTGGAGGATGCCGACCTCGGGGTGACGGATCCGCTTGAGGTCGTCGGGGTGGCGGACGCCGATCTCGTGGGCGCTCCAGAGGGTGGCGAATTCGGGGCTCACGGCGAGCAGGGCGTCGACGAGGGCGGCGGCCCGCGAGCCGGGGCCCTGGCGGGAAAGCGTCTCGCGCAGCCCGGCGGTGAAGATCCGGCTGTGGGTGGGGTGGTCGGCCTCGGGGTAGATGCGGCGGGTGACGGGGTCGGTGAACCAGCGGTAGCCGAAGCTGCGGGCCATCCCGGTGTGCCCGGTCTCGTCGCCCAGCAGGGCGAGCGCCATCCGGGTCTGCGTCAGTGTCTCGCCGAGATCCGTCATGACCTGCGCGGGAGTGTCGTCCAGACGCCCGAGAATCCGCATCAGGCCGGGGCTGACGTGGTCGCTGCCCGATCCGCGCTCCGGGGCGCTGTGCCCCGCCATCCGGAAGAGGTGGTCGCGCTCGTCGAGCGAGAGATGCAGGCCGCGCGCGATGGCGCCCAGCATCGGCGCGGACGGCTGCGGGCCGCGGGCCTGCTCGATCCGGCCGTAGTAGTCGGTCGACATGCCGGACAGCGCGGCGACCTCCTCGCGCCGCAGCCCCCGCGTACGCCGCCGCGGCCCGCGCGGCAGCCCCACGTCCTCGGGTTGCAGCGCCTCACGCCGGGTGCGCAGGAAGTCCGCCAGCTGTTCTCGGTCCATGACCCCAGTCTCCCGCCTGTCCGGTCGCGGTCTTCCGCCTGTACGTCCCCGGTCTTCCGCCTGTCCGGTCCCGGTCTCCCGCCTGTACGTCCGCGCCCTCCCGCCCGTACGGCCACGGCTTCCCCCCGTACGTCCGCGGCTCAGCTCTCGGCGGCCACGCCGTCCGGGAAGCGCACCCCGGCCAGCTCCTCCGACACCTGCCAGACCCGCCGCGCCTCCTCCTCGCTCCGCGCCGACCGGTACAGCGGCTGCTCCACCACGGGGCCGGTCAGATGCCCGAGGCCGCCGGGACCGTAGAAGGCGCCGCCGACCGCCCCCGGCGCGGTCGCCGCGTACAGCACCGGCCGCAGCCCGTCGTCCACGGTCTGCACGAACAGCCCGAGCCTGGACTGCCAGCGGAAGGCGCGGTCCATCCAGGTCGTCCGCTTCGCGCGGCCCAGATTCGGCCCGGCCGTCTGGAGATTGGTCGAGGTCAGGCCCGGATGCGCGAGGGTGCTGGTGATGCCCCAGCCGCCCGCGACGCTGCGCCGGTGCAGTTCCAGGCCGAACATCAGCACCGCCAGCTTCGACTGGCTGTAGACTTTCATCGGCGCGTAGCCGCGCTCCGCCTGGAGGTCGTCCCAGGCCAGCGCCCCCTGGCGGGCGCCGATGCTCGACTGGGTCGCCACCCGCGCGCCGCCCGCGGCGCGCAGCAGCGGGAGCAGACGCGCGGTCAGCGCGAAATGCCCGAGGTGATTCGTCGCGAACTGCAACTCCAGGCCGTCCGCGGAGGTCTGCCGGGTCGCCGGGGTCATCACCGCCGCGTGGTTGACGAGGATGTCGACCGGCCTGCCCTCGGCGACCAGCGTCCGGCCGAGCGCGGCGACCGACTCCAGCGACGCCAGGTCCAGCTCCCGCGTCGACACCCGCGCGCCGGGCACCTCGGCCCGGATCCGCTCCACGGCCGCCGCGCCCTTCGCCGCGTTCCGCACCGGCAGCACGACCTCCGCGCCCGCCCGCGCCAGCCGCCCGCCGAGCCCCCGCCCGATCCCGTCGCTCCCGCCCGTGACGACGGCGAGTTTTCCGCTGAGATCGGGCACCGCGGTGTCCAGCGCGTTCTTACGTGTCATGACGGTTCGCTCCTGACGGTGAGTGGGGGCGGGCGATGCCGCATTCGCGGGGGCGGGCGAGCGCTTTCCAGCGGAGGGGGGAGGGGGGAGAGGAACACAAAGGGACGGCGTGCGGATACGTATCCCGTGCGGCGGGCGAGGGAACCGCCCGGTCGGAGGAGCAACCCGCCCGGCTGGAACGGGAACCCGTCGGGTCAGAGCGGGAACCCGTCGGGTCAGAGCAGGAACCCGCCCGACGCCTCGATCCGCTGTCCCGTGATCCACCCGGTCCCGTCGGACAGCACCGCGGCGATCACCCCGCCGATGTCCTCGGCGGTCCCGACCCGGCCGAGCGCTGCCTGGCCGGAGAGCGCGGCCCTGACGCCTTCGTCGTCCCGCATGAAGCCCCCGCCGAAGTCGGTGCCGGTGGGGCCGGGCGCGACGGCGTTCACGGTGATGCCGCGCGGACCCAACTCCTTGGCCAGATAGCGGGTGAACACCTCCACGGCGCCCTTCATCGACGCGTACGCCGACAGTCCCTCGCTGGTGAAGCGGGTCAGCCCGGTGGAGAGGTTGACGATCCGGCCGCCGTCGGCGAGCAGCGGGACCAGCCGCTGGGTGAGGAAGTACACGCCCTTGAAGTGGACGTTCAGCATCGTGTCGAAGCCCTCCTCGGGGCTTCGAGGAAGGGTTCCGTCACGGCGGAGCCCGCGTTGTTGACGAGGTAGTCGAAGTCCGACCGCCCCCAGCCCTCCTTGAGCAGCCGCCGCACCTCGTCGGCGAAGTCCGCGAATCCGGCGGTCCGCGCGGTGTCCAGGCGGAGCGCGTACGCGGTGCGGCCGAGCGCCCTCGCCTCGGCGACCACGGCCGCCGCCTCGTCCTCGTGCGACCGGAAGGTGATGATCGGATCGACGCCGTCCGCGGCGAGCCGCAGCGCGGTGGCGCGGCCGAGCCCGCGGTTGGCGCCGGTGACGATCGCGATCCTGGCCGGTGCGGCGCTGTCCGTGGTCGTGCCGGTGGTCGTGTCCGTGTGCGTGGTCATGACTCCAGCGTGGGCGGCGGCGACGGCCGGATGAAGGCCCCACTTGTCCAGGGATCGCCGATCCCACCTTGAGCGGGGAGCGGCCCGCGCGGCCCGCGCACATTCGGTGTCACCTGGTGTCACCTGGTGTCCTTTTTACCCAATACGGAACCGGAGCATAGAGACTTCGCGGGCCCCGATCCGCAGGATAGGTATGCCTAAGTCAGGCCAGGCACACCTAAGCACGGGTCCGGGAGGACGAACATCGATGTGGGACGACGCGTTTCCGAGCTTCCTGATCGGACTCAGGGAAGGTCTCGAAGCCGGGCTGATCGTCTCGATCCTTGTGGCCACCCTGGTGCGCGGCGACGCCAAGTCCCGGCTCCCGCAGGTGTGGACGGGCGTCCTGGCCGCCATCGCCCTGTCGATGAGCTTCGGGGCGGTCCTCACCTTCACCGCCGCGAATCTGTCGGCGACCGCGCAGGAGGCGTTCGGCGGCACGCTCAGCGTCGTGGCCGTCGCCTTCGTCACCGCGATGGTCTTCTGGATGCGCCGCTCGGCCCGCAATCTGTCCGGTGAGATCCGGGAGAAGGTGACGGCCGCGCTCGCCATGGGCGGCGGCATGCTGATCCTCACCTCCTTCCTCGCGGTCGGCCGCGAGGGCCTGGAGACCGCGCTCTTCCTGTGGACCACCGCCCGCGCCGCGGGGGAGTCCGGCGGCCCGCTGGCCGGCGCCGCGATCGGCCTGGTGCTGGCCGCGGGGCTCTGCTGGGGCCTGTACCGGCGGGTGCTCAAGATCAATCTGAGCCGCTTCTTCACCGTGACCGGCGCCGTCCTGATCGTCATCGCCTCGGGCGTCCTCGGCTACGGCCTGCGCGACCTCCAGGAGGGCGGCGTGATCGCCGGGAAGACGGCGTACGCCTTCGACCTCAGCGCGCACATCGACGCCGGTTCCTGGTACGCCGCCCTCCTCCAGGGCGTCCTCAACCTCACCCCGGCCATGACCTGGCTCCAGGTCGCCGCCTACGTCGGCTACCTCGCGATCGTCATGACGCTGTTCGTACGCGGCCTGCGCAAGCCCGCGCCCGCGCCCGTATCCAAGAGGGCGGCCGAGGCACCGGCGTCCGAGCCGACCGCGGCGGAGACGGCGCCCGCTTCCGCACCGGACCCCGCTTCCGCACCGGCCCCCGCCCCTGTGCCCGCTGTCACGGCGGCGCCCGCCCGCACCCGCTCCCGTCCCGTATGGCTGCTCCCGGCCGCCGTCGTCGCGATCCCCGCCGTGATCGGCGGCCTGGTCGTGGCCTTCGGCGACGGCAAGCCCGCGGGAGCGCAGACCGTCGCCGTCTCGCCGACCGAGTGCGGCAAGGGCTTCAGCGCCCCCAAGCCCGGCCGCCGGACCTTCTCGATGCGCAACACCGGCGACAAGGCGTCCGAGGTCTATCTGATCAACCCCGCCACCAACGCCGTCTACGGCGAGATCGAGGGCCTGGCCCCCGGCACCACCCGCGACCTGGTCGCCACCGTCGGCAGCGGCGAATACGCCTGGCGCTGCGTGCCGACCAGCGGCAAGGCGGTCACCTCGACGTCCGTACGGGTCTCCGGCGGCAGCACCACCAAGGCCGTCCTGCCGCTGGCCGCGTCCGAACTCCAGCCGCCGCTCGCGTCGTACCGCGCCTATGTGAACACCGGGCTCGGCACGCTGGTCGGCCAGACCGGCACACTGACGGCCGACCTCGCGGCGGGCGACCTCACCGCGGCGCGCGCCGAGTGGCTCACCGCGCACGACACGTACTCCGCGCTCGGCGCCGCCTACGGGACCTTCGCCGACTTCGACGCGAGGATCAACGGCCGCAAGGACGGGCTGCCCGGCGGCGAGAAGGACCCGTCCTTCACCGGCTTCCACCGCATCGAGTACGGGCTGTGGCACGGCGAGTCCGCGGCCTCGCTCAGGCCGCTCGCCGTCCGGCTCGGCGCCGACGTGGCGGGCCTGCGCAAGGCGTTCCCCACGCAGGACTTCGACCCGTCCGACCTGCCGCTGCGCAGCCACGAGATCCTGGAGAACACCCTCCAGTTCGAGCTGACCGGCGACACCGACGAGGGCAGCGGGACGAATCTGGCGACCGCGAACGCCAACCTGGCCGGTACGAAAGAGCTGTTGGCGGTGCTGCGGCCGCTGATCACCCGGCGGGACCCGCGGCAACTGGCCCTGATCGACGCGGACATCGCCCGCCTCCAGAGGCTGCTCGACGGCGCGCACAAGGGCGCCGCCTGGACCCCGGTCGGCTCGCTCGACGCGGCGGCCCGCGCGACGATCGACGGCGCGACCGGTCAGCTCCTGGAAGACCTCGCGCCCGTCCCCGACCTGCTCGAAATCCGGAAGTCCGCATGAGGCGCGAGGACCGTACGGCGCCAGGACCCGAACAACTCCCCGAAGGGAAGCAGCAGATGCCCGCCGACTCCACCCGACCCGAAGGCCACGAGGGCTACGGGGGTGACGCGGCGGGCGGCGGCACCTGCCCGATGGGCGCGGGCCGCAGGTCCTTCGTGAAGACCGCGCTCGGCGCGGGCGCGGGCGCGGCGGCGCTGGCGGGCGGCGGCCTCGCGCTGAGCACGGCGGCCGGCGGGAGCAGCGCCCAGGCGGCCGACGCGGGTCAGCGCGGCCAGGCCGCTGCGGTGGACTTCCACGGCGCGCACCAGGCGGGCGTCATCACCCCGCAGCCCGCCGCGGCGACCTTCGTCTCGCTGAACGTCATCGCGGACACCAGGGCCGAACTCGCCGACCTGTTCAGGACGATCACCGAGCGGGCCCGCTTCCTCACCGCGGGCGGCACCCCCGACGACCTGGGCGTCGGCGCGCCGCCGTCCGACAACGGCATCCTCGGCCCGACCGTCCCCGCCGACGCGCTCACCGTCACCGTCGGCGTCGGCTCCTCGCTCTTCGACGACCGCTACGGCCTCGCGGGCGCCAAGCCGCGCCGCCTCACCCCGATGAGGACCTTCCCCAACGACAACCTCCAGGCCGCGCAGTGCCACGGCGACCTGTCGTTGCAGATCTGCGCGGGCAGCACGGACACCGTCCTGCACGCGCTGCGCGACATCGCCCGGCACACCCGCGGCGGCATGCAGATCAAGTGGCGCATGGACGGCTTCCAGAACGCGCCCCGGCCGACCGGCGCGCAGCGCAATCTGCTCGGCTTCAAGGACGGCATCGCCAACCCGGACGTCCGCTCCGGCCGGGAGATGGACCGGCTGGTGTGGGTGACGGACGCGCTCGGCGAGCCCGCGTGGGCGGCGGGCGGCAGCTACCAGGCGATCCGGATCATCCGGATGCTGGTCGAGTTCTGGGACCGGGTCTCGCTCACCGAGCAGGAGTTGATGTTCGGCCGCCGCAAGGACACCGGCGCGCCGCTGGACGGCGCGAAGGAGACCGACACCCCGCGCTACGCCAAGGACCCGCAGGGCAACGCGATCCCGCTGGACGCGCACATCAGGATGGCCAACCCGCGCACCGCCAGGACCGACGACTCCCGCATCCTGCGCCGCGGTTACAACTACGACCGGGGCGTGGACGCGGTCGGCAACCTCGACATGGGGCTGGTCTTCTGCTGCTACCAGCAGGACGTACAGCGGCAGTTCGAGGCCACCCAGACCCGGCTGATCGACGAGCCGCTGGTCGACTACATCTCCCCGGTCGGCGGCGGCTACTTCTTCGTGCTGCCCGGCGTCCGCGACACCAAGGACTGGCTCGGCCGCGGCCTGCTCTCCGCCTGAGCCTCCGCCCGACCCTCCGCCTGACATTCCGTCAGCACGCCGTCGGGCCGGGCGGATCAGGTGCCGTCCGCCTCTCCTCATCTGACGGTCCGTCAGGCATGCTGTGCCCGTGCCGGATTCCGGTGGGACCGGCGGCCGAGGAGGCGGGCATGGCGGTGGACAGGGCGGCGGACGGGCCGACGGATACGTCAACAGGTACGGACGGGACGGCGATCGAGGACGCGCTGTTCATCGGCGGGCGGTGGACCGCCCCGGAGCGCGGGCACTACGACGTCCTGAACCCGGCCACCGAGCGCGTGGTCGGGCGGGCGCCGGAAGCGAGCCCGGAACAGGCGCTCGCGGCCACCGCCGCCGCCCGGCAGGCGCTCGACGGCTGGTCGCGCACCCGCCCCGAGGAGCGCGGCCGGATACTGGAGCGCGCCGGGCGGATCATCCTGCGCGAACTGAAGCCGTACGCGGCCCTGGCGGGCGCCGAGAGCGGCGCCACCGCCGCGACCGCCCGCGGCATGCAGGTCGGCGTGGCCGCCGCCCGCTTCCTGCGATACGCGCGCGGCGCGCTCGAACCCACCGAGACCGCGCTGCTCCCGCAGCTCAACGAGGCGTCCGCGATGGGCGCGGGCGGCGTCTTCGGCGCGCTGGCGGTCCGGCAGCCGGTCGGCGTCGTCGCCTGCGTCACGTCCTACAACAACCCCTGGGCGAATCCGGCGGGCAAGGTCGCGCCCGCGCTCGCGATGGGCAACACCGTCGTGGTCAAACCCGCCCCGCAGGACCCGCTGTCGGTCTACCGGATGGCGGAGGCGCTGACCGAGGCCGGGCTGCCGCCGGGTGTGCTCAACGTGGTGACCGGCTCGGGCGCCGACGTCGGCGAGGCGGTCGTCGGGTCGCCCGACACCGACATGGTGAGCTTCACCGGCTCCACGGCCGTCGGGCAGCGCATCGCGGAGACCTGCGGGCGCGGTATGAAACGGCAGTTGATGGAACTCGGCGGCAAGGGCGCCGCGCTGGTCTTCGACGACGCCGACCTCGACTCGGCCGTCGCCGGGATCGGCACCACCTTCAGCTTCTACAGCGGCCAGATCTGCACCGCCCCCACCCGCGTACTGGCCCAACGCGCGGTCTACCCACGGCTGGTGGAGCGACTGGCCGAGTACGCGCGACGGCTCGTCGTCGGCGACCCCGCCCAACCCGCCACCGTCGTCGGCCCGGTCATCTCCGCCGCCCACCGCGACCGCGTCGAGGCGTATGTCGCGCTCGGCCGCAAGGAGGGCGCCACCCTGCTGGCGGGCGGTGAACGCCCGCCGCTGGAAAGGGGGTTCTACGTCGCCCCCACACTGCTGGCCGACTGCGCGCCCGACATGCGGGTGGTCCGCGAGGAGATCTTCGGGCCCGTCGTCGTGGTGCTGCCGTTCGACGACGAGGACGAGGGCGTCGCGCTCGCCAACGACAGCGACTACGGCCTGATCGACTACGTGTGGTCCGCCGACGTGCCCCGCGCCTTCCGGGTCGCGCGGCGGCTGCGCGCGGGCGGCGTCGGGATCAACACCGTGGGCCGCAACATGGAGGCGCCCTTCGGCGGCTTCAAGCGCAGCGGCGTCGGCCGGGACGTGGGGTCGTACGCGCTGCACGCCTACAGCGAGACGCAGAGTCTCGTCTGGCCCGGCTGAGCCGCCGCCGGGCATCGGCCCGACGCTGTACAGACCGCCCCGACCTGGCCTGAGCTGCGGCGACTTGTCCGCAGGGGAGTTTCCCGGCGAAGCCGGGACAAGCGGAACTCCGGGGTTCCGCCGCACCGCGACGGTCCCTTACAGTCCATCCGCCATGAACTACTGCCACACGTGCCGACGACACCTCAACGGCGCCTTCTCCTGCCCCGGATGCGGCGCGATCGCGGACCGGTCGGGGCTGCCCGACGAGGCCGACACGGCGCAACTGCCGCCGGTCACCGAGGAGGCCGCCGCAGCGGACGGCGCCGACCCGGCGCCGCCCGCGAGCGCGGCGACACCGGAGGCCCCCGTCGAGGGCTCCCTCGTGGACGACCTCCTCAGGGACTCGGGCCTCGGCCCGGACGCGGGCCCCGCCGCCGTCCCGGCCGCCCCCGCCCCGACCGCCGCCGAGCCCGAGCCCGGCGGCGCGGGCACGGGTACCGGCAGTGCCGTCGCAGTCGGCCCCGGCGTCGGCGAGGGCCCGGACACGGACCCCGGCACGGCGGGCGACGACAGCGCGTACGGCGGGACGTACACCGCCCCGTACGCCGACCCGTACGTCCCCGCGTACGGCGAAGCCCCGCGACGGGACGCCCCCACTGCCCTGGCCGACAGCCTGCTCGGAGCCGGTGGCGGCGGCTACCGCGAGGACCACGACCTGCGCGGGACCGCCAGGCGCCGCCGCGGCCGTCACCAGCGGGCGGCGATCCTCGGCGTCGGCGCGGTCGCGGTCGTCGGCTCGCTGACGATGTTCGGCGTCGCGGCCTTCTCCGGCGGCTCGCCGAGCCCGTCCACCGATCCCGGCCCCGGCGTCTCCGCGGTCTCCCCCTCGCCCGACGCGCCCCGGCCGTCCACCGGCGTGAGCGGCACCCCCGGCGTCCCGAAGGGCGGCGGCCGAACCAGCGGCAGCGCGTCGCCCTCGGCGTCCGACAAGGCGTCCGGCTCGCCGTCGGCGTCGGCCTCGCGTTCCGAGAGCGCGCCCGCGTCCAGCCCGGCGGGGAAGCCCTCGCGCACCGCGAGCGCGTCGCCGACGAGGACGACCGCCGCGCCGCCGACCACGACCGCGCCGCCGTCCTCGCCCGCGACACCGTCGCCGACGTGCACGCATGTGCTCTGGTGGTGCCAGTAGGGTCCCCGCGGGGACGGATCAGCGGGCCTCAGCCGTCGCCCTCGCCCGGCTCGCGGCCCGTGCCCGGGGCGTCACCGAGACTGTGGTCGCGGTGCGCGCCGTCCGCCGGGTCGTCGCCCAGCATCTGCCGCAACAGGTCGCGCAGCATGGTGCGTTCCTGTTCGGAGAGCCCGGCGAGCGGTTCACGGGCGAAGTCCAGGGAGTCGCGGAGTTTGTCGGCGACGGCGTGGCCCTCGGCGGTGGCCGCGGCCAGCTTGATCCGGCGGTCGGCCGGGTCGGTACGGCGCTCGGCCAGCCCCCTGACCTCCAGCCGGTCGATGATGCCGGTCACATTGGACGGCTCGCACTTCAGCCAGCGGGCGATCCGCCGCATGGGCAGCGGCCCCGAATTGAGCAGCGCGAGCACCTTGGCCTGCGCGCCGGTCAGCCGGTGGCGGGCGGCGGCCGACTCGTACTCCTGGTGGTAGCGGGCGGCGACGGTGCCGATCAGGCCGACGACCTCGACGGTCAGGGGATCGCTTCGGCGACGTGTCATGACCAACAGTTTACCCAAATGTTTGACATCATGAAACATCAAGGTCCATGGTTAGTTCAGCACCTGAATCATTTCCATGGTTGATCAGCGGTTGATCAGTGATCGACGCCGACCAGTGGTCGAACCGTCGCCGAAGGAGGACTTCCCCCATGCCGAAGAGCCGTGAATGGCACCTGGTCGCCCGCCCCAAGGGCTGGCCGGTGCCGGAAGACTTCGCGCTGGTCGAGACCGACGTCCCCGAGCCGGGCCCCGGCCAGATCCTGGTCCGCAATCTGCACCTGTCGGTCGACCCGTACATGCGCGGCCGGATGAACGAGGCGAAGTCGTACGCGCCGCCGTACGAGCTGAACCAGCCGATGCACGGCGGCGCCGTCGGCCGGGTCGTGGCCTCGCGGGCCGAGGACTTCGCGGTCGGCGACCATGTGCTGCACGGCCTCGCCTGGCGGGAGTACGCCCTGGTGGACGCCGCGCGCGCCGTCCGGGTCGACCCGGACCAGGCGCCGCTCACCGCGTATCTCGGAGTCCTCGGCATGACCGGGCTCACCGCCTACGCGGGTCTGCTGAGGGTCGCCGAATTCGCGCCGGGCGAGGTCGTCTTCGTCTCGGGCGCGGCGGGCGCCGTCGGCGGCCAGGCCGGACAGATCGCCCGGCTCAAGGGCGCCTCGCGGGTCATCGGCAGCGCGGGCTCCGCGGAGAAGGTCCGGATGCTGGTGGAGGAGTACGGCTTCGACGCCGCCTTCAACTACAAGGACGGCCCGGTGGCCGGGCAGTTGAAGGCCGCCGCGCCCGATGGCATCGACGTGTACTTCGACAACGTCGGCGGGGAGCACCTGGAGGCCGCGGTCGGCGCGATGCGGGTGCACGGCAGGGCCGCCCTGTGCGGGGCCATCGCGCAGTACAACGCGACGGAGCCGGTGGCGGGGCCGCGCAATCTCGGCCTGATGGTCGGCAGGCGGCTCACCCTGCGCGGCTTCCTCGTCACCGACCACGAGGACCTTCGCCCCGAGTTCGTCCGCGAGGCCGCCGGCTGGCTGCGTGACGGCCGGCTGCGGTACCGCGAGACGGTGGTGGAGGGAATCGAGAACAATCTGGAAGCGTTCTTGGGCGTGCTGCGCGGTGACAACACCGGAAAGATGATCGTCTCTCTTCCGGCGGAGTGACCCGCCGTCCGGCCGCCGACCGACCGGCCGGGCTCGACACCCGGCCGGAAATTCAACAAAATGTTGCAGGCGTGCTCGCGTGCCTTGCGGGCCGCCCGCCCCTCAGGAGGACACTTTCATGAGCATCCAGCCCGTAGACGTCCTGTACACCGCCGTCGCCACCGCGGAGAACGGCCGTGACGGCCGCGTCGCCACCGACGACGGCAAGCTCGACGTCATCGTGAACCCGCCGACCGAGATGGGCGGCGCGGGCAACGGCACCAACCCCGAGCAGCTCTTCGCCGCCGGGTACAGCGCCTGCTTCCAGGGCGCGCTGGGCGTCGTCGCCCGCCAGGCCAAGGCCGACATCAGCGGCTCCCGCGTGACCGCCAAGGTCGGCATCGGCAAAATCGCCTCCGGCGGCTTCGGCCTCACCGTCGAACTGGCCGTCTCCATCCCCAACGTGGACGACGTCACCGCCAAGGACCTGGTGGAGAAGGCGCACCAGGTGTGCCCGTACTCCAACGCCACGCGCGGCAACATCACGGTGGACCTGAGCGTCGTCTGAGTTCTCCGCCGCTCACCCGGTCGGCCCCGGTAAGGACCGCGCTCCCAGGAGCGCGGTCCTTACGGCTGTCCGGCCGTCCCCGGCTCGGACGGCGACGGCTGTCCGGCCGTCCCCGGCTCCGACGGCGGGGCCAGCAGCGCCAGGAAGTCGCGGAAGGCCGCCGACATGTCGACCGCGCCGGGGTCGAGGAGCCACTGCACCTGGAGGCCGTCCATAACCGCCGCCAGCAAGGTGGCCGCCCGCTCGGGGGTGAGGCCGCCCGGCAGCCGGTCGCCGTACTCGGCGCGCAGCGCCTGCGCGCCGCCCTCGCGGACCCGCGCGTAGCGCTCGCGGAAATACTCCTGCGCCGGGTGCCCCTCGGTGACGCTGTCGCCGACCAGCACCGTGAACGCCTGGACGATACCGGGCCTGGTCGCGTTGTACTCGACCAGCTCCGCCACCACCTCCAGCGGCCACGACCGGCCGTGCAGCGCCGCCGACGCCATGTCCCACTGGTCGCGCGCCTCCAGCACGGACACCAACAGGGCGTCCTTGGTGGGGAAGTAGTGCATCAGCCCCTGCTGCGTCAGCCCCACCCGCTCGGCCACCGCCACCAATGTGGCACCCCGGTAGCCGCGCTCGGCGATCACCTCCGTCGCGGCCTGGATGATCTCCGCCCGCCGGTCGCCCCGCCGTTCACTCCTGGTTCCCGCCACGCCACCCCGCCCCCTTCCCCTGCCGCTCGGGAGCCTTTGCCGCTCGGGAGCCTACAAGATTACGAAATGGCATCTATCCCTACCGTACGACAGGTAGCGTGGGCGCGGTGGGACGGGAGCGGTACGGGACAGGCGGAAGGGGACGGAAGATGACGGCGATCAGCGGGGCGGCGGCCGGAGCAGGGGACGAGGGCGTACGCGCGGACGCGCGCGGGGACGCGGAGCGCGAGCGGGCGGTCGACGCGGCGCTCGGCAAGCTCGACCTCGACGCCAAGGCGCGGCTGCTGGCGGGCCAGGACATGTGGACGCTGCCCGCGCTGCCGCAGATCGGCCTCGGCTCGCTGGTGATGTCCGACGGCCCGATCGGCGTACGCGGCAAGCGCTGGACGGCGGGCGACCCGTCGACCGCGCTGCCCAGCCCCACCGCGCTCGCCGCGTCCTGGGACCCCGAACTGGCCCGCCGCGCAGGCCGGTTGCTCGCCCAGGAGGCGCATCGCAAGGGCGTCCACGTCCTGCTCGCGCCGACCGTCAACCTGCACAGGTCGCCGCTGGGCGGACGGCACTTCGAGGCGTACAGCGAGGACCCGTATCTCACCGGCGCCATCGGCACCGGTTATGTGCGCGGTGTCCAGGACGGCGGAGTCGGCGTCACCGTCAAGCACTTCGTCGGCAACGACGCGGAGACCGAGCGCTTCACCGTCGACAACCGGATCGCGCCCCGGCCGCTGCGCGAGCTGTACCTCGCGCCCTTCGAGGCGATCGTCGCGGGCGCCCGCCCCTGGGGCGTCATGGCCGCCTACAACGCCGTCAACGGCACGACGATGACCGAGCACGACCCGCTGGTCAACGGCGTGCTGCGCGGCGAGTGGGGCTTCGACGGCGTCGTCGTCTCCGACTGGCTGGCCGCCCGCGACACCGTCGGCGCGCTCCTGGGCGGCCTCGACATCGCCATGCCGGGACCGGTCACCGTCTACGGCGAGGCGCTGGCCGCCGCCGTACGCGCGGGGGCCGTCGAGGAGGCGGCCGTCGACACCGCCGCCCGCCGGGTCCTGCTGCTCGCCGCCCGCACCGGCCTGCTGGAGGGCGCGCCGCCCGCCGTCGCCGTGGCCGACCGGCCCGCCCCGGCCGACGGCGACGCGCTGGCCCGCGAGATCGCCCGCCGCGGCTTCGTGCTCGTACGCAACGAGGTACGCGGCAACGCGCCCGTGCTGCCGCTCGCGCCGACCCCGCTCGGCGGCGGCATCGCCCTCATCGGCGCCGCCGCCCGCGACCCGCGCGTCCTGGGCGGCGGCTCCGCGCAGGTCTTCCCCGACCACGTCGTCTCGCCGCTCGACGGCCTGCGGGCCGCGCTGCACGCGGGCGTCGCCCTCAGCCACAGCGTCGGCGCCGACCCCACCGAGGAACTGCCCGTCGCCGGGCCCGGATTCGCCCTCACCGCCGTCGCCCGCGACGAACACGGAGCCGAACTGGGCTCGGAGGAGCTGCCCAACGGCCAGCTCCAGTGGCTCGGCGAACTGCCGGAAGGCGTCGCGTACGAGGCGCTGCACACCGTCGAGACCCGCGGCTGGTTCACCCCGCGGGTCAGCGGCGCGCACCGCTTCGGCACCCGCGGCACCGGCGGCTTCACCCTGACCGTCGGCGGACACGTGCTGTTCGACGGCGTCGAGGGCAGTGAGCACGAGGACCCGTTCGAGGCGTTCCTCGGCACGCCCGCCGAGCACGGGACCGTCGAACTGGCGGCGGGGGAGCGGGTCGAGATCAGCCTCGTGCACGCCGTGCCCAAGAGCGTCGAACTCCCCATCCTCGCCGTCGGGTTCGCCCTGCTGCACGGCGAACCGGCCCGCGACCCGGAGGAGTTGCTGGCCGAGGCCGTCGAGACCGCGCGGGCCGCGCACACCGCCGTCGTCGTGGTCGCCACCACGGAACGCGTCGAGTCCGAGGGCTTCGACCGGCGCGATCTGCGGCTGCCCGGCCGCCAGGACGAACTCGTCGCCCGCGTCGCCGCTGTCAATCCGCGGACCGTGGTCGTGGTCAACTCCGGCTCCCCGGTGGAGCTTCCGTGGCGCGAGGACGTGGCCGCCGTGCTCCTCGGCTGGTTCCCCGGGCAGGAGGCCGGGGCCGCCCTCGCCGACGTCCTGCTCGGCGTGGAGGAGCCGGGCGGGCGGCTGCCCACGACCTGGCCGGTACGGCTCGCCGACGCGCCCGTCAGCCGGGTCACGCCGCAGGATGGCGTACTCGCCTACGACGAAGGGGTGTTCATCGGGTACCGCGCGTGGGAGCGGCAGGCCGTCGCGCCCGCCTATCCGTTCGGGCACGGGCTCGGGTACACCGACTGGGAGTACGAGTCGCTGGTCGTCGCCGAGAGTTCGGAGCCGGACGTGCTGGTCACCGCGACCGTGCGGGTGCGGAACGCCGGGGCGCGGGCCGGACGTGAGGTCGTCCAGCTCTACCTCGACGGGGCGTCGTCCGAGGGGGCGACCTCGGACGTCGCGCGGCCCGGGCGGTGGCTGGCCGGATTCGCTTCCGTCGCCGCCGAGGCGGGGGAGGCCGTCGAGGTGACCGTCCGGGTGCCCCGGCGGGCCGCCGAGGTCTGGGACGAGGACACCGCCGCGTGGCGGCTCGTGCCCGGTGCCTACGCCGTGGTCGCCGGCCGCTCCATCGCCTCGCCCCGTCTCACGGCCCCGCTCTCCGTCCCCGCCCCCTGACCCCGCCCTCCCCCTGCCTTCGCCGGGGGGACCCCCACCCGTGCAGGCGGGCAATTCGGCTGCCGGCCTCCCTGCGGGGGTCCCCACCGTCGCCGACCGCGCGCCGTGCGATTCGGGCTGCGGCCAACGGCCGCCCCGCAGGGGCTCTCGTTGTTGGCGACCGCGCGCCGTGCGATCCGAGGTTCGGCGGTTGGCCGTCCCGTGGGGATCTCGCCTTCGGCGACGGCGGTCCGTGTGGTTCGGGCTACGGCCAACGGCCGCCCCGCAGGGGCCCCCACCGTCGCCGACCGCGGCCCGTGCGATCCGAGATTCGGCGGATGGCCGTCCCGCAGGGATCTCCCGTCCGGCGACCGCGCCCCGTGTGATTCGGGCAGCGGCGCGGATGGCCGTCCCGCAGGGGATCTCGCCTTCGGCGAAGGCGAGTTGGGCGCTGCGCGTGGTGGCTGGCGGGCGGGTTGGGCCGAAGGCTGACCCGGCGGCGGTGGGTGTCGGGTCGCGCTTGTATGCCTCGCGGCGGCGGCCGACGTGCTTGTCCTCTAAGCTCCGCGCATGCGGGAGATCTGGGGTGGAGTGCGGCTGCTGTATCTGGGCCAGAAGTGGGCCGCAGGCCACGGGCGGGAGTGGCGGCTGGGGATGGTGCCCGCGCTGATCACGTTGGTCGGGTACGCGGCGGCGCTCGTGGCGCTGCTGGTGTGGACGGACGACATGGTCGCGTGGGCGACGCCCTTCGCGGATCACTGGGCGTCGCCGTGGTCCGGGGCGTTCCGGGGGCTGTTGGACGCGGTCGTGGTCGGGGGCGGGCTGCTGCTGGCGGTGATCTCGTTCACGGCGGTGACGCTGCTGGTCGGGCAGCCGTTCTACGAGACGGTCGCGGCGCGGGTGGACCGGGCCGAGGGCGGGGCGCCCGAGGGGCCCGAGCTGGGGCTGTGGCGGGAGTTGTGGGTCTCGACGGTGGACAGCGTCCGGGTCCTGGTGCGCGTCGCGGCCTTCGGGATCGTGCTGTTCGCGCTCGGCTTCGTGCCGGTCCTCGGCCAGACCGTGGTGCCCGCCGTCGGCTTCTGCGTCTCCGGCTTCTTCCTCACCCTGGAACTCGCCGCGGTCGCGATGCAGCGCCGCGACGTACCGCTGCGCGAACGCATCCGCGTCCTGCGGGCCCGGCTGCCGCTGGTCCTCGGCTTCGGCGTGCCGCTCGTCCTGGCCTTCCTCGTTCCGCTGGTGGCGGTCTTCCTGATGCCCGGCGCCGTCGCGGGCGCGACGCTGCTGGCCAGGGAAGTGCTGCCGCCGGGCGAGCCCGCCGAGGAGGGCCGGCCCGACGACTGAGGGCCGCCCCCCCCGCACCGTCCCCGCCCCCCCGCCGCCGAAAAGGCCGGATCCCTCCGTGAAATGACCGGTTCCGCCCCTACGCCGGACTCGCGCCGAAGGCGACTCGGGCCAGAATCCTGGCCAGTTGGGCCTGCCCCCGCTCGTTGGGGTGGAACCAGTCCCAGCGGCTCAGGTCGTCCGTGCCGAAGGGGTACGCGAAGACCGCGCCACCGTCGTACCGGCAGCGCTCGTACTGTCCGCAGACCTGCCCGAGCACCTTGTTGTACGCGATCACGCGGTCCCGTACGGTGTCGCGGCGCTGTTCGGCCGCCGCGCTGTGCGAGTCCGCGTCGCGCAGCATCGAGGGGCACAGGCCGAGCTTCCAGACCTGCTTGCCCAGGACGTTGGTCCGCCCGACCGACCACAGCCGTTTGAGGTCGGGGATGCTGGCCACCAGCACCTGCGTTCCGGGCAGCACGCGGTGCAGATACGACAGCGCGCGGGCGAAGTCGGCCCGGAAGTCGGCGATCGAGGTCATCGCGGCGGCGGTGGCGGTGCACGCGTCGTTCGCGCCGATCAGCACGGTGACCATGGCGGGCCGGTGGGCCGCCGCGGCCTCGGCCTGGGCGGGCAGGTCGGCGACCAGGGCGCCGGACTGGGCGAGATTCCAGCTCCTGGTGGCGGGCACGGTCGCGGCCAGCCGGTGCGTCACGCTGTCGACCTTGTCGCGGTCGCCGGTGGACCACGACACGTCGGGGCAGTCCGACAGCGGCGAACAGGCGTCGAAACCGCGGGTGATGGAGTCACCGAGCGCGGCCACCGACGGCGGACGGACGTTCCAGGGGCGGGTCGGCGAGGGCTTCGGGGACGGGTCGCGCGGCCCCGAAGCGGAATGCGAGGTGTGTGCGGAGGGTTCACCCCGACCGCCGTCGGGCGGAGACCCGCTGACGGTGCATCCGCCCAGGAGAACGGCCCCTACGGCCAGTGCGAGGCCACGGCGCAGCATCGGTCGCATCCGGTGCTCCCCTCCGACGAGTGGGTGACATCTCGTACCAGCACGACGGTACGTGACTCCCTCAAGGACGCCGCACGGTAGCTTTTTCCCTGACACCCGGGCGAAAAGACGGGAGATCGGCGACTGCCGGGCGTCAAACGTAGATTGTTGTCCTGATTGTGGTGAATAGTGCAGAATGTCTAATGTTGCCCCGAGAGCAGCCAGTTCGGGTGTGAGGCCGCTGGGGAAGGCGAACCTCGTCCCACACTGGAGGTACCGGTGACGACACGTGGAGTTCTGTACGTGCACGCCGCACCGCGCGCGCTCTGCCCACACGTCGAATGGGCAGTCGCGGGCGTCCTAGGCGTGCGCGTCACACTGGACTGGATCCGGCAGCCCGCCTCGCCGGGTACCTGGCGCGCCGAATTCTCCTGGCAGGGAGAGCCCGGCACCGCGTCCAAACTGGCGTCCGCGCTGCGCGGCTGGCACCAACTGCGCTTCGAGGTCACGGCGGAGCCCTGCGCGACCGCCGAGGGCGAGCGCTACAGCGCCACCCCCGAGCTGGGCATCTTCCACGCCGTCATCGGCATGCACGGCGACATCCTGATCCCCGAGGACCGGCTGCGCGCCGCGATGCAGCGCGCCCGCATGGGCGAGGCCGACCTGGAGAGCGAGCTGTCCGGGCTGCTCGGCAAGCCCTGGGACGACGAGTTGGAGCCCTTCCGCTACGCGGGCGAGGGCGCCCCCGTCCGCTGGCTCCACCAAGTGGTCTAATCCCGTCGGCGGTACGTCGGCGCCCCGAGCGGGGTCGCGCGGCATAGCCTGCCGGTATGTCCGACACTCTCACCGTCGCGGTCCTCGGCACCGGAATCATGGGCGCCGGGATGGCCCGCAATCTGTCCGCCGCCGGGCACGAGGTCCGTGCCTGGAACCGCACCCGCTCCCGCGCCCAGCCGCTCGAAGCCGACGGCATCCGCGTCACCGACGACCCGGCCGACGCCGTACGCGACGCCGACGCCGTGATCACCATGCTCTTCGACGGGCCCTCCGTCCTGGAGGTGATGCGCGCCGCCGCGCCCGCCCTGCGCGAGGGCGTCGTATGGGTCCAGAGCAGCACCGTGGGGCCCGACGCGCTGGCCGAACTGGGCGCGCTGGCGGCCGAGACCGGGGCGCACTTCCTCGACGCGCCCGTCCTCGGCACCCGGCCGGTCGCCGAAGCCGGGGAGCTGACCGTACTGGCCGCGGGCCCCGCCGCCGCCCGCCCGGTCGCGGAACGGGTCTTCGACGCGGTCGGCCGCACCACCATCTGGCTCGGCGACGACGGTACGGCCGGGGCCGCCAGCAGCCTCAAGCTCGTCCTCAACACCTGGGTGCTGGCCGTCACCCACGGCACCGCCGAAGTCATGGCGCTTGCCAAGGGGCTCGGCGTCGACCGCGACCACATCCTCGAAGCCATCGGGGGCGGCCCCCTCGACCTGCCCTACCTCCGCGCCAAGTCCGCCGTCATCCTCAGCGGCGACTTCGCCCCCAACTTCACCGTGGACGCCGCCGCCAAGGACGCCGGACTCATCCTCGGCGCCGCCGACCGGCACGGCATCCGCCTCGACCTCACCGCCGCCGGGGCCGACCGCTTCCACCGCGCCTCCGCCCAGGGCCACGGCGACGAGGACATGGCCGCCTCGTACTTCGCGAGCTTCCCCGCCCCCGACCCCGAAGCGAAGTAGCGGACCTCTTTTTTGCCGCCGTCTCGCCTCCGGGCGCTTGGATCCGCCCTTTGCTCGCCGGCGAACCCCACCGCGCCCTGTGGCTCGCCGGCTACCGGCGGGCCCCGCCGCGCCAGTGCGCCCGGCGGTCCGACCTCACACGTGTGCCCCTGCCGGACCGACCGGCAGGGGCACACGCGTCACAGCTCAGCGGGCAGCGCCTCAGCGGTTCCAGGAGCGGAGCGCCAGCACCACGTTGTGGCCGCCGAAGCCGAAGGAGTCGTTGAGGGCGGCGATGGTGCCCTCGGGCAGCGGGCGGGCCTCGGCGCGGACGATGTCGGCGTCGGCCTCCGGGTCCGGGTCGTTGAGGTTGATCGTCGGCGGGGCGATGCGGTGGTACAGCGCGAGAACGGTCGCGACCGTCTCGATACCGCCCGCGCCGCCCAGCAGGTGACCGGTCATGGACTTGGTGGCGGAGATCGCCATGTGGTCCACGTCGTCGCCGAAGACCTGGCGCAGCGCCTTGATCTCCGCGACGTCACCCTGCGGGGTGGAGGTCGCGTGCGCGTTGACGTGCACGATCTCGGCCGGCTTCAGGTCGGAGTTGTGCAGCAGATTGGTCAGCGCGGCGGCGATGCCACGGCCCGACGGCTCCGGCTGGGTGATGTGGTGCGCGTCGGCCGAGATGCCCTGGCCGACCGCCTCGCAGTACACCCGGGCGCCGCGCGCGGTGGCGTGCTCCTCGGACTCCAGGATGATCACGCCCGCGCCCTCACCGAGGACGAAGCCGTCCCGCCCGGAGTCGTACGGCCGCGACGCGCCCTGCGGGTCGTCGTTGTTCTTGGACATCGCCATCATGTTGCCGAAGGCGACGATGGGCAGCGGGTGGATGGCCGCCTCGGTACCGCCCGCGACGACCACGTCGGCACGGCCGGTGCGGATCATCTCGATGGCGTAACCGATGGCCTCCGCGCCCGAGGCGCAGGCGCTGACCGGGGTGTGCACACCGGCCCGCGCGTTGACCTCGATGCCGACGTTCGCCGACGGGCTGTTCGGCATGAGCATCGGCACGGTGTGCGGGGAGACCTTGCGGACGCCCTGCTCCTTGAGCACGTCGTACTGGCCGAGGAGCGTGGTCACGCCGCCGATGCCGGAGGCGACGACCGTACCGAGCCGGTCGGGGTCGACCGCCGGGTCCTCGCCCGCCTTCGCGGTGAAGCCCGCGTCCGCCCACGCCTCACGGGCCGCGATCAGCGCGAACTGCGCGCTGCGGTCCAGCTTGCGGGCCAGCGGGCGGGGCAGCACCTCACCCGGTTCGACGGCGATCTGCGCGGCGATCCGCACCGGCAGATCCGCCGCCCAGTCCTGGTCGAGCGTGCGGACGCCGGACCGGCCGGCCAGCAACGCCTCCCAGGTCGACGCGCTGTCGCCACCCAGCGGTGTGGTTGCTCCGATACCGGTGACGACCACGGTGCGATTGGTCGGACTCACAGGAATTGTCTCTCCACGTCTAGAAGGGCGGGCGACAGTCGCGTCGTCCCGGTAGGGCTTTCTGGCGGGCGGGGCCCGGTCAGACCTGGGCGGCCAGGATGTAGTCGACGGCGTTGCCGACGGTCTTGAGGTTCTTGACGTCGTCGTCCGGGATCTTCACACCGAACTGCTCCTCGGCCGCCACGACGACCTCGACCATGGACAGCGAGTCGACGTCCAGGTCGTCGGTGAAGGACTTGTCGAGCTGGACGTCCTCCTGCGGGATACCGGCGATCTCGTTGACGATGTCGGCGAGACCGCTGACGATCTCTTCCTTGGTGGCTGCCATTGACGGCGCTCCTTGATGTGTTGCTGGGTGAGCGGCGTGCGGGACTGCGGCGCCGCGAGGGTGTGTGTGACTAAGGGAGAGTAACCACAGTTGCCGCGTAGACCAGACCCGCCCCGAAGCCGATGACCAGCGCGGTGTCGCCGCTCTTGGACTTGCCCGTGGCGAGCAGCCGTTCCATCGCGAGCGGGATCGAGGCGGCCGAGGTGTTGCCCGTGGTCTCCACGTCACGGGCGACCGCGACGTGGTCCGGCAGCTTCAGAGCCTTGATCATCGAGTCGATGATCCGCATGTTCGCCTGGTGCGGGATGAACGCGTCGAGCTGGTCGGCGGTGATCCCGGCGGCGTCCAGCGCCTCCTGGGCGACCTTGGCCATCTCGAACACGGCCCACCGGAAGACCGACTGGCCCTCCTGCGTGATCGCCGGAAAACGGACTTCCCCGGCGGGCGTGTCCCGGTAGACCTCCCAGGAGACGGTCTGCTTGATCGTCTCGGACTTCTCGCCGTCGGAACCCCACACCGTGGGGCCTATGGCGGGTACGTCCGAAGGGCCGACGATGACCGCGCCCGCGCCGTCGCCGAACAGGAAGGCCGTGGCACGGTCCTCCTTGTCGGTGAGGTCGCTGAGCCGCTCCACGCCGATCACCAGGACGTGCTTGGCGGTGCCGTCGGTGACCATGCCCTTGGCCAGCGTCAGGCCGTAGGTGAAGCCCGCGCAGCCCGCCGAGATATCGAAGGCGGGCGGCATGCCCGCGCCGATCCGGTGGGCGATCTCGGTCGCGATGGCGGGGGTCTGCTTGAAGTGCGAGACGGTGGCGACGATCACGCCGTCGATGTCGGACGCGCTGATCCCGGCGTCCGCGATGGCCTTGCCGCCCGCGGCCAGCGACATCTCGGCGACGGTCTCGTCCGGACCCGCCCAGTGCCGGGTGGCGATCCCGGACCGGGACCTGATCCACTCGTCCGTCGAGTCGATGTGCTCCAGAATGACCTCGTTGGGCACCACGCGGGTCGGCCGGTAGCCGCCGACACCGAGGATCCGCGCGTACGGCGCGCCCTTGCTCGGCCTGATCTTCGCTGTCATCTCTGCACGGCTCCTATTCGGCTGCGTCTACGGCTTCGGCGGGGGTGCCGTATTCGGCGACGAGGGCGCGGGCCGCTTCCAGATCGTCCGGCGTCTTCAGCGCGAGGGTTCGCACCCCGGGCAGCGCCCGCTTGGCGAGGCCGACGAGCGTGCCACCGGGCGATACCTCGATCATCGCAGTGACGCCGCGTTCCTTGAAGGTCTCCATGCACAGATCCCACCGAACCGGGTTGGACACCTGCGCGACGAGCCGCCGTACGATGTCCGCGCCGGACGCCACGAACCGGCCGTCGGCGTTCGACACATAGGGCAGCGCCGGGTCCGTGACGGCCAGCGAGGGCGCGAGCGCCTCCAGGGTCGCCACGGCCGGGGCCATGTGCTCGGTGTGGAAGGCGCCCGCCACCTTCAGCGCGATGACGCGGGCCTTCTCCGGCTTGTCCGCGGCCAGCGCCGCGAGCTGTGGCATGGTGCCGGCCGCCACGATCTGGCCGGCGCCGTTGATGTTCGCCGGGGTCAGACCGAGACCGGCGAGGTGGGCGAGGACCGTGTCCGGGTCGCCGCCGAGCACCGCGGACATGCCCGTCTCGGTGACCGCGGCGGCGTCCGCCATGGCCCGGCCGCGGGCCGCGACGAAGGTCATCGCGTCCTCGGCGGACAGCACCCCGGCCAGTACGGCCGCGGTGATCTCACCGACGCTGTGACCCGCCACCGCGTCCGGGGTCAGCGGGGAGGCCCCGCCGGTCAGTTCGCCCGCGGACAGCAGACCCGCGGCGACCAGCAGCGGCTGTGCCACCTTGGTGTCGCGGATCTCGTCCGCGTCCGCCTTCGTGCCGTAGTGGGCGAGGTCGAGGTTCGCCGCGGCGGACCAGCCGGACAGGCGGTCGGCGGCACCGGGGAGTTCGAGCCAGGGGGCCAGGAAGCCGGGCGTCTGCGCGCCCTGGCCGGGAGCGACGAGTACGAGCACCTTCACACTCTCTCTCGCGGACGGGGATGACCGCCCGTGGGGACAGGGACCAAGAACTGTCAGGCGATTTGTATGTGTCCAACAAAAGCTCAGTGCGTCCGGTCGGCGTCGGACAGTCGCCCCAGGATGAGCGCGATGCGCAGGGTGAACGCGGAGCGTACATCGGAGGGTGACCAGCCGGTGACATCGGTCACACGTCGGAGCCGGTAGCGAACGGTATTGGGGTGCACGAAGAGCATGCGGGCCGCACCTTCGAGGGATGACGCCTGCTCCAGATAGACACTCAGCGTCTCCAGCAGCGCCGAGCCCGCTTCCTCCAGCGGTCTGTAGATCTCCTCCACCAACTGTTCACGAGCGTAGCGGTCGCCCGCCATCGCCCGCTCCGGCAGCAAGTCGTCCGAGAGCACCGGGCGCGGCGCGTCCGGCCACGCCGCGCACGCCTTGAGTCCGGCCGCCGCCGCCTGCGCGGAACGCGTCGCCGTCAGCAGGTCGCCGACGACCGGGCCCGCGACGACCGGGCCCGCCGCGAACGGGCCGATCAGCGCCTTCGCCACCCGGATCGGGTCGTCGTCGCCGCCGGCGACCACGACCAGGCGCTCGCCGAGCACCCCGGTCAGCACCTGGAGCTTCGCGTGCCGGGAGGCCCGCCGGATGGCCTCGACCGTCAACTCGCTGTCCCCGGTGGGCGCGGTGCCGAGCACCACCACGATCTTGTCCGGCGAATTCCAGCCCAGCGCGGCGGCCCTGGACAGCACGCCCTCGTCCGCCTCGCCCGACAGCACCGCGTTGACCACCAGCGACTCCAGCCGCGCGTCCCACGCGCCGCGCGCCTCCGCGGCCTGCGCGTACACCTGCGCCGTCGCGAAGGCGATCTCCCGCGCGTACACCAGCAACGCCTCGCGCAGTACGCCCTCGTCGCCCGGGGCGGCGACCTCGTCGATCGCCGCCTCCATCACCTCGATGGTGGTCCGCACCATCTCCACGGTCTGCCGCAGCGAGATCGCCCGGGTCAGCTCGCGCGGCGCCGTGCCGAACACGTCGGTGCTGATCGCCTGCGGCGCCTCGGGGTGCCGGAACCACTCCGTGAACGCGGCGATGCCGGCCTGGGCCACCAGGCCGATCCACGACCGGTTCTCCGGTGGCATCGCCCGGTACCACGGCAACTGCGCGTCCATCCGCGCGATGGCGTTCGCGGCGAGCCTTCCGGCGGATTTCTCCAGCCGCCGGAGCGTGGCGGCATGGCTGCCGCGGCCTGTCTCTGCGGGAGGTTGCGGGCTTTGCGAGGGCTCGGGCACGAGGACAAGCCTGCCTTATCCCCTGCGGGGCGCGCTCCAGGGGTACGGCGATCACCCCCACCGTCCTCGCCCCGGCCCCGGTCCCGTACGTCCACCTTGCGCAGGGCGTGGCTTTTAGGGGCGCGGGGAACTGCGCGACAAGCCCCCACCGGCGGGTGGTCCGGAGACATCCGAACTGCCCCGCCGGGGCGGGTGGTGACCTGCGGGAGCGCGGCGGCTGGCCGCGCAGTTCCTCCCCCAACCTCCGGCCGGGGGTGCCACCAGCGCCCCAGACGGGGCACAGGTCGTGCGGACAGCGGGCCCACGCGGCGGCAGCCGCACGGGCAGGCCCACGGCCCGGCGGGGTGGGGTCTGGGTATCGTGGGGCGGTGATCGACGTGCGGCGGGCCGCGAGCAGGATGCGATCGGTGCCGGAGAAGGGCATCGTGACGCGGCACGCGTTCTCGTTCGGGGGTCACTACGACCCCGGGAACGTCCGGTTCGGCCTGCTGCTGGCGTGCAATGAGGAGAGCCTGGAACCGGCCGCGGGGTTCGGGGAACACCCGCACCGGGACACGGAGATCGTCACCTGGGTGGTGGAAGGCGAGCTGGAGCACCGGGACGAGGGCGGCGCGCCGCACCGCCTCGGCCCCGGCGGGCTCCAGCGGCTGAGCGCGGGCGGCGGCGTACGCCATGTCGAGCGCAACGCGGGCGGGACGCGGCTGACGTTCGTTCAGATGTGGCTGCACCCCGACACGTTCGGGGAAGCCCCGGCCTACGCGAGCGTGAGCGACCCGGCCCCGCCGGGCCCCGGTCTGACGCTGCTGGCCACGGGCGCCCCGGACGCGCCCCCGCGGGCGCTGCGGCTGCGGCAGCGCGCCGCCGCGCTGTACGTGGGCCGCCCGGTGACGGCGGACAGCGCGCCGCTGCCGTCGGCCCCGTACCGCTATGTGCATGTCGTCCGCGGTGGTGTGCGGCTCGGTGACGAGCTGCTGACGGCGGGGGACGCGGCCCGGATCACCGGCGCGGACGCGCTCACGGCGCGGTGCGAGGGCCCGGCGGAGTACCTGGTGTGGGAGATGCACGCCGAGCCGTCGTACGGCTGACCGCCCTCCCCGAAAGCCCTAGCGCAGCTCGGTGAGGACGGCGTCGGTGAAGCGCGGCCACAGCGGCACCGCCCACTCCCCGAAGTCGCGGTCGGTGAGCGCGACGCAGGCGGCTCCGGCGACCGGGTCGACCCACAGGAAGGTGCCGGACTGGCCGAAGTGGCCGAAGGTCGCGGGGGAGGAGAGGGCTCCGGTCCAGTGCGGGGACTTGGCGGCGCGGATCTCGTAGCCCAGGCCCCAGTCGTTGGGATTCTGGTGGCCGTAGCCCGGCAGGACGCCCTTGAGGCCGGGGAAGACCACCGAGGTGGCGGTGGCCACGGTGGAGGGGTGCAGCAGCCGCGGGGCCTGGAGCTCGGCGGCGAAACGGACGAGGTCGTCGACCGTGGAGACACCGTCGGCGGCGGGGGAGCCCGCGCCGGACAGACCGGTGGCGGTCATGCCCAGCGGTTCGAGCACGGCCTGCCGCAGATACTCCGCGAAGGGGATGCCCGCGGCCTTGGCCAGGTGCTCGCCGAGCACGTCGAAGCCCGCGTTGGAGTACAGCCGCCGGGTTCCGGGCGGCGCCGTCACCCGGTCCTCGTCGAAGGCGAGCCCGGACGCGTGCGCGAGCAGGTGCCGCACAGTGGAGCCCTCGGGACCCGCCGGGTCGTCCAGTTCGAAGACGCCCTCCTCGTACGCCACCAGCGCCGCGTACGCGGTCAGCGGCTTGGTGACCGAGGCGAGCCGGAACCGCTGTCCCGTCGGCCCGTGCGACCCGGCCACCGTCCCGTCCTGCCGCACCACGGCCGCCGCCGCGTTCGTCACCGGCCACTGCTCGATCAGGCGCAAGCTCTCCATGCGTGCGAGCTTAAAGCGTGTCCGTGCCGCGCTTCTGGGCGGGACCGGAGCGAGGCCGGGGCGGGGCAGGAGCGGGACCAGAGCGGGCCCGGCGCGCGGAGCCCACTTGCTTGGAGTGCACTCCAAGGTCTTAGCGTGGAGGGTATGACGGTCGTGCAGGTGGCGAAGAGCAAACCGAGTAATACGACGAGCTGCGCGGATGACGACGGGCACCTGCGGCCCGACGGCCAGGACCAGTACACGATCAGCGAGGTGGCCGCCTTCACCGGCCTCAGCGCGCACACCCTGCGCTGGTACGAGCGGATCGGCCTGATGCCGCACGTGGACCGCTCGCACACCGGCCAGCGCCGGTTCACCAACCGCGATCTGGACTGGCTGGCCTTCGTCGGCAAGCTGCGGCTGACCGGGATGCCGGTCGCCGACATGGTCCGGTACGCCGAGCTGGTGCGCAGCGGCGACCACACGTTCCCCGACCGGCAGGCGCTGCTGGAGTCCACCCGGCTGGACGTGCTCCAGCGGATCGCCGAGCTCCAGGACACCCTGACGGTCCTCGACTTCAAGATCAGCACGTACGCGTGCTCCACCGTGCAGGACCCCGCGCCGCGGACCCCCGCCGTGCGGCACCCCGCAGCGCAGGAAAGGACAGGCGCCTGATGAGCGACGACACCTCACGTATCGCCACCACGACCCTCGGCACCGGAGGACCCGCGGTCGGTGTCCAGGGGCTGGGCTGCATGGGCATGAGCGAGTTCTACGGCGACACCGACGAGGCCGCGGCCCGCGAGACGCTGGAGACGGCGCTGGGCGTCGGCGTCACCCTCTACGACACCGCCGACATGTACGGGATCGGCGACAACGAGGAGTTCCTGGCCCCCTTCGTCAAGGCGCACCGCGACGAGATCGTCCTGGCGACGAAGTTCGCCAACGAGCGCAAGCGCGACGACTCCTCGTACCGGGCGATCCGCAACGACCCGCCGTACATCCGGCAGGCCGTCGAGGGCAGCCTGCGCCGCCTCGGCACGGACGTCATCGACCTGTACTACATGCACCGGCGCGACCCGGCGGTCCCGCTGAGCGAGTCGGTCGGCGCGATGGGCGAGCTGGTCACGGAGGGCAAGGTCCGCTGGCTGGGGCTGTCCGAGGTGACCGGCGCGGAACTGCGCGAGGCGCACGCGGTGCACCCGATCAGCGCGATCCAGTCGGAGTGGTCGCTGTTCAGCCGGGACGTGGAGCAGTCCGCGGTCGGCGCGGCGGCCGAACTGGGCATCGCCTTCGTGCCGTACTCGCCGCTCGGCCGCGGCTTCCTGACCGGTTCGTTCACCGACGCGGCCACCGAGCTGGGCAGCGGCGACTTCCGGCAGAGCCAGCCGCGCTTCACCGGCGAGAACGCCCGGCGCAACGCGGACCTGCTGGCCCCGGTCCGCGCCGTCGCCGAGGCGCACGGCGCGACCCTCGGCCAGATCGCGCTGGCCTGGGTGCAGCAGCGCGCCGCCGTGCACGGCCTGCCGGTGGTGCCGATCCCGGGCACCCGCAAGTCCGCGCGCGTGCTGGAGAACACCGCGGCCACCCGGATCACGCTCACCCCGGCCGAGCTGGAACTGCTCGAACCGATCGCCGCACAGGTGGCGGGCGACCGCTACCCGGACATGAGCAGTACGTCGGCGGCGCGCGAGTAGCCGTACGGATCCAGCCACACACGGCGCCCCCTCGGCGCCTCCCGCCCGCGTACGACCGCGCCCTACGGCTGCGGCCGTACGCGGGCGGACTTGATCGCGGCGAGCACCGCCGCGGCGAAGGGCAGCGACTCGTGCACGGGTCCGTAGCCGAGGCCGAAGACGACGGCGGCCGGGTCCTGGTCGGCCTCGCCGGGCTGCTCCTGCCGGTCGGCGTCGCGGCGCAGCAGCCGCAGATGGCCGTGGAGGAGTTCGGGCGAGCGCCAGTCGAGGCCGCTGAGCTGTTCCACCGGGAAGCTCTGGTCGCCCGCTTTCCACTTCGCGGACGACGCGCCCGTCCAGAACCAGCGGAAACTGACGGTGCGGCCGTCGAACAGCGCCTTCGCGTCGTACGCCTTGAAGGAGCGCGGCGCCGCAGGTGGGGCCACGAGGAAACGTTCCGCCGGGCCGTCGTCGAGGCTGTGCCGCACCTGGGGGCCGAGCAGGGGGCGCAGCTCGTCCCGGTAGTACTCCGCGAGCGTCCGCGACTGCGCGGGCAGCACCAGACGGTACGGGTCCGCGCTCTCCTTGAGCTGGCCGCCGGCCGCCTCGATCACCGGATCGGCGCCGGGCCTGGGCAGCGCCCGCAGGACGACGGTGCCGCGCCGCCCGTCCAGCAGTTCGATCCCGTCCAGCGCCTCATGCGGAATCCGGCGTTCCCCGAGGGCCTGGAGAAACCTCACGCCCCGTACGCCTCTGCTGTACCGGATCACCACCGCTTCTGGTTCGAACTCCCATTCAGCGTTGTTTCCGGCCAGCACATCACCCATACGGGCCATCGTAAGCGGCCTCCCGCTTGGCGGTACCCCGTCAGGAACTATGCGCGTCCCGCGGCCTCGTCGAACTCCTTGACCAGGCGGCGCGGAGCCGTGCGGCGCCAGGCCTCGGTGAGGAGTTCCGCGAGCTCGTCCGGGTCGACGGAGTCCAGGGCGGCGCGCACCCAGCCGAAGCGGCCGACGTAGGGGGCGGGCGAGAAGGTGCCGGGGTCGGCGGCGATCAGCTCGGTCTGATCCTCCTTGGACGCCTTCAGCGACACATGGGCGCCGTCGGGGTTGCCCATGGCGAAGATCTTCTCGCCGACCCGGAAGGTGTGCTCGCTGCCCCAGGTGATCTGCCGGTGCGCCCGCGGCAGCGCCAGGGCGCTGTCCGCGAACTCCTCGAAGGTGGCCATGCGGCCAGCGTAGGGCGGCCCTGTGACAGCCCGCCCCCGCAGCCCGCCACCGGACGGGCCGAGGCCCGGCCCGGCCCTCAGGCGAGCCCCGAGGTGCAGCCCTCGTCCGCGTCCTGGCAGGCGACCGCCGCGTAGTTGCCCAGGGCGATCTGCGTGAAGTTGGCCAGGCTGGTGGTGCCGGGTGCGAAGTAGCCGGGGTGCCCGCTGGCTCCGGCGGCGCTGATCACCCGGGCGCCGAAGGAGTCGTTGACCGGGTCGGCGCCGTGGCCGAGCCCGGCGATCTCCAGGTGCGGCACATCGCTGATCCAGTCGGAGCTGTCCCGCGCCGCCCACACGTGCGCCGACGTGTGGAGCTGCGAGGCGCGCTGCACGCGCATGCCGGGACTGCCGAAGACCGTGATGTCGGAGACCGAGCGGCCCGGCAGGTCGGGGGCGGCCACCCCGCACAGCACCGAGCCGTAGGAGTGGCAGAAGAGCGACACCTCGGCGTGCTGCGGCAAGGCGCTGAGCAGCGCGTTCAATCGGGTGGCGCCGCGCTCGGCCATGTTGCCCGTCGAGGCGTCCAGGCCGAGCCCCGTCGGCGTGGTGTAGTCCGCCCACGCGATCACGGCCGTCCGCACGCCGGGGTCGGCGGCGCGCTCCGCGTCGTACAGCGCCGTCGCCATGCCGACCGGGGCCGCGTACGACTTGGTGGCGCGCTCGAACGTGAGCAGGTTGGTGTCGACGCCGGGGACGACGACGGAGACCCGCTTGGCGGCCTTCAGGTCGCCGAAGACCTCCGCGACCCGGCCGGAGCCCGTCGGGTCGAAGGAGAGGATCTGCCGGTGGCCGCTGAGCAGCGAGGTGTAGCGCGCGGCCCGCCGCGCCGCGTCGATCCGGCCCGCCACGGTGAACTGGTCGCTGTGCGAGCGCGCGGTCTCCGCGGTGCGGGCCTGCTCGATGGCCGCGTGGTTGGCCCGGTAGCGCAAGGTGAGCGGCGCGCCGTTGAGATTGCCGACGATCAGCGGGTACCGCTCGGTGAGCGCGAGCCGCTGGCCGCCGGTGAGCGACGCGAAGAAGCGCGCGATCGTCCGGGCGCCGCTGTCGGGGTCCGGCAGCTTGTGCGAGGCGATGGTGCCGTGCCGCCAGGACGACAGGGCGGCGGCCCGCGGGTCGCCGGCCCCGCCGGGGCGCAGCGCCGTCCAGCCGGTGGTCGCCAGCATGATGAAGACGACCGACAGGGCCAGCAGGGCGCGGATCGACATGGGGCTCAGTCGCGCTTCGAGAAGGCTCACTCGCAGATGCCTCGCGGATTCGTCCCGGGTTCAACCGGGCGGCGGGGATATGGGGGCGGGAGGTGGGGCGTCAGGTGCTGTGGGGCAGTACGTGCGGACAACGGCGTCCCTGGGCGCGGCTCCGCGGTCCAGCGTAGAAGACCCGGACGGGTGGCCGGGTCAAGGGTGAGTCAGATCACGTTTGGAAACGGAATGATCTGACCGGAGGTTACGCGGCTGCCGCCAGTCGGACGCACCCCCCGGTGACCGCCTCCCGCCGGAAGGCACTCACAAGGCGATACGCGGCCGGTAGGCGGCCTCCGCGCGGCATAGCGGTGCCCGCAGCGGGCAATCGAACCGGCAGGACCCGAGGACGGGACCCCGAGGAGGGAACCATGGCTCGACGTTTCGCCACGACCGAACGCTCCCGCGGCACCCGAGTCGAAGTGGAGCGCACCGGCGGCAGGCTCGGCATCATCGGAGTCATCAGCGCGGTCGTGGGCTTCTTCGTCCTGGGCATCGTGTTCGGCCCCGTGGCGGTCGTCTGCGGCTGGCTCGCGATGGGCCGCCGCTGGAGTGGCCGCAAACCCCTGCTGGCCCTGATCGCGCTGTTCCTCGGCGCGCTCGACACACTCATCGCGCTGCTCTACGTGGCCCAGTAGCCCCGCCCGCGCCGCGCGGGCGTACGAACGGCCTCCGGGCCGAGAGGGAGAGCCCTCTCGGCCCGGAGGCCGTTGTCGTGCGGAGCCCGGGCGAACCCGAGGCGGAGCCGAACTACGCGTCGCCGCCCGCCGCGCCCGGGTCGGCCGAGGCCACGTCCAGGAGCTGGTAGCGGTCGACGGCCTGCTTCAGCACGGACCGGTCGACCTTGCCGTCGCGGGCCAGCTCGGTGAGGACCGCCAGGACCACCGACTGCGCGTCGATGTGGAAGAAGCGACGGGCCGCGCCACGGGTGTCCGCGAAGCCGAAGCCGTCCGCGCCCAGCGAGGAGTACGTGCCGGGCACCCAGCGCGAGATCTGGTCGGGCACCGCCCGCATCCAGTCCGAGACGGCCACGAACGGCCCCTCGGCCCCGGACAGCTTGCGCGTCACGTACGGCACGCGCTGCTCCTCCTCCGGGTGCAGCAGATTGTGCTCCTCGATCGCGACGGCCTCGCGCCGCAGCTCGTTCCAGGACGTCGCGGACCATACGTCGGCCCGTACGTTCCAGTCCTCGGCGAGGATGCGCTGCGCCTCGACCGCCCACGGCACCGCGACACCCGACGCCATGATCTGCGCGGGGATCGTACCGGCCTCGCCGGTCTTGAAGC
The DNA here is from genome assembly GCF_044741185.1 of Streptomyces sp. NPDC088197. Classification (NCBI taxonomy): domain Bacteria; kingdom Bacillati; phylum Actinomycetota; class Actinomycetes; order Kitasatosporales; family Streptomycetaceae; genus Streptomyces; species Streptomyces sp. NPDC088197. Next base: position 422,533 of record NZ_JBIUSD010000003.1, on the reverse strand, counting down.
GGTAGATGCCCTTGAGGATGCCGTCCACGTCGACGTCCGCGGGCTCGGCCGGGTGCTGGATCGGCTCGTTGTAGACGGTGAGGTAGTAGAAGACGTCCTCGCCCGGCTTGCCGTCCGCGGTCTCGCCGTACATCCGGCGCAGACCGTCCTGCACGATGTGCGCGATCTCGTAGCCGAAGGCGGGGTCGTACGCGACGCAGCCGGGGTTGGTGGAGGCCAGGAGCTGCGAGTGGCCGTCCGCGTGCTGGAGGCCCTCACCGGTCAGCGTGGTGCGGCCCGCGGTCGCGCCCAGCACGAAGCCGCGCGAGAGCTGGTCGGCCATCTGCCAGAACTGGTCGCCGGTGCGCTGGAACCCGAACATCGAGTAGAAGACGTAGACCGGGATCAGCGGCTCGCCGTGCGTGGCGTACGCCGAGCCCGCCGCGATCAGCGACGCCGTACAGCCCGCCTCGGAGATGCCGTCGTGCAGCATCTGCCCGGTCGGCGACTCCTTGTACGCCAGCAGCAGCTCGCGGTCGACCGACTCGTACTGCTGACCCATCGGGTTGTAGATCTTCGCGCTCGGGAAGAACGCGTCCATGCCGAAGGTGCGGTACTCGTCGGGGGCGATCAGCACGAAGCGCTTGCCGATCTCCTTGTCCCGCATCAGGTCCTTCAGGACGCGGACGAACGCCATGGTGGTGGCGATCGACTGCTGGCCCGAGCCCTTCTTCGCGGTCGCGTACGTCTTCTCCGGCGGCAGCGGCAGCGGCTTGGCCCGCACCACGCGCGTGGGCACGTAACCGCCGCACGCCTTGCGGTGGTCGTGCATGTACTGGATCTCTTCGGAGTCCCGGCCGGGGTGGTAGTACGGCGGGTAGCCCTCGTCGAGCCGCTGGTCGGTGATCGGCAGGTGCAGCCGGTCGCGGAAGCGCTTGAGGTCGTCGACCGTCAGCTTCTTCATCTGGTGCGTCGCGTTGCGGCCCTCGAAGTTCGGACCCAGCGTCCAGCCCTTGATGGTCTGCGCGAGGATCACCGTCGGCTGGCCCTTGTGCTCCTTGGCCGCCGTGTAGGCCGCGAAGACCTTGCGGTGGTCGTGGCCGCCGCGCCCGAGGTGCAGGATCTGCTCGTCGGACATGCCTTCGACCATCTTGCGCAGCCGCTGGTCGTCGCCGAAGAAGTGCTCACGGATGTACGAACCGGTCTCGGTCGCGTACGTCTGGAACTGGCCGTCCGGGGTGGTGTTCATCTTGTTGACCAGCAGACCGTCGCGGTCCTGGGCCAGCAGCGGGTCCCAGGAGCGGTCCCAGATCAGCTTGATGACGTTCCAGCCGGCGCCGCGGAACTGCGACTCCAGCTCCTGGATGATCTTGCCGTTGCCGCGCACCGGGCCGTCGAGGCGCTGGAGGTTGCAGTTGACGACGAAGGTCAGGTTGTCCAGGCCCTCGCGGGCGGCGATCGAGAGCTGGCCGAGCGACTCCGGCTCGTCCATCTCGCCGTCGCCGAGGAACGCCCACACGTGCGACGTGGAGGTGTCGGCGATGCCGCGCGCCTCCATGTAGCGGTTCATCCGGGCCTGGTAGATCGCGCCCAGCGGGCCGAGGCCCATCGAGACGGTCGGGAACTCCCAGAAGTCCGGCATCAGCCGCGGGTGCGGGTAGCTGGAAAGGCCGTTCGGCGCCTTCGACTTCTCCTGGCGGAAGGCGTCGAGCTGCGCCTCGCTCAACCGGTCGAGCAGGAAGGCGCGGGCGTAGATGCCGGGGGAGGCGTGGCCCTGGAAGAAGATCTGGTCGCCGCCGAGGCCGTCGTCCTTGCCGCGGAAGAAGTGGTTGAAGCCCACGTCGTAGAGCGAGGCGGAGGAGGCGAAGGTGGCGATGTGGCCGCCGACGCCGATCCCGGGACGCTGGGCGCGGGAGACCATGACCGCCGCGTTCCACCGGGTGGCGTTGAGGATCTTGCGCTCGATCTCCTCGTTGCCCGGGAAGAACGGCTCGTCCTTGGTGGCGATGGTGTTCACGTAGTCGGTGCTGCGCATCTCGGGCACCGCGACGCGCTTCTCGCGCGCGCGCTCGATGAGGCGGAGCATCAGATAGCGGGCCCGCTCACGGCCGCGCTCGTCGATGGCCGCATCGAGCGAGTCGAGCCATTCCGCCGTCTCCTCGGGATCGAAATCCGGGACCTGGCTGGGAAGGCCGCCAATGATGATCGGGTTGCGATCGGATCCGGAAGCCACGCTGTTCCTTCGCTGCTAGGTGGAGCTCTGCTGGGTCGCGCCGCCTCCATCGTGTACCGCGTCGTTCGATACGTCATCTCTACCGAGCGGTAACCGCAGCTCATGAGCCGCGCGGCCCCAGGGCCGGTGGTCGGCCGGGAGCCTCCCGGCCTGAGGTTGGGGGAGGCCAAACCTGAACTCTACGCCCAGTCGCTCGTACGACCGACTCGCGGCTCCAATCACGCACAACACCGGCAAACCGCCGTGATGTGCGTCACCATTGAGTGTGCGGGTTGCGGTGACACGGTCGAATCGTCACCGTTTCGACGGTCTCGTACGCCGGGTACTTGCGCGATCCGCCCAGCCCGTGTGGACTACCGCCAATAACCCGCACAGGCGCGGGCAGATTTTCCCCATGACAGGAGGCAAAGCGTGAGCGCGACCGCGGACCACGCGGAGGAGCGGACCAACCCGGCGAGCCGGCTTGGTTTCGAGCCCGGACAGGTGGTCCAGGAGCTCGGGTACGACGAGGATTGCGACCAGGAGCTTCGAGAGGGTATCGAGGAGCTCACGGGCGAGGAGCTCGCCGATGAGGAGTACGACGACGTGCCCGACGCCGTCCTGCTGTGGTTCCGCGAGGACGACGGCGACCTCACCGACGCACTCGTCGACGCCACGTCGACGGTCGACCCCGGCGCCCCGATCTGGCTCATGACCCCGAAGACCGGGCGTGACGGCCACGTCGAGCCCAGCGAGATCGGAGAGGCCGCGCAGACCGCGGGCCTCGCCCAGACCAGCAGCGTCAACGCCGCCAAGGACTGGACCGGCAGCCGTCTCGTGACACCCAAGACGGCCCGCGCGGGGAAGCGGTAGCTTTCCCGGCACCGGCGGCCCGCCGCAGGGGTTGCGCCCCGCGGCCGTCCGCCGCCCGTCACACGCTGGCCGCGCGGTTCCCCGCGCCCCCTCGGGGGAGCGGGGAACCGCGCGCTTGGCCCACCCTGTGTCGCGGCCCTGCGGCGGTCGCGACGGCCGCGCCGGGTCCCGCGCCTCCCCCGAGAAGGGACGCCCGCGCGATGAGCGAGATCAGCGCAGCCCACGAGATCCCCGCGGTCGGCGCCCCGGCACCCGACTTCGCCCTGCCCGACCAGCACGGCCGTACCGTGCGCCTGGCCGACTTCCGCGGCCGGAAGAACGTCGTGCTGCTCTTCTACCCCTTCGCCTTCACCGGCGTGTGCACCGGCGAGCTGTGCGCGCTGCGCGACGAGCTGCCCGCGTTCCAGAACGCGGACGTGCAACTGCTCGCCGTCTCCTGCGACTCGATGCACTCGCTGCGGGTCTTCGCCGACCAGGAGGGCCTGGACTACCCGCTGCTGTCCGACTTCTGGCCGCACGGCGCGGTCTCCCGCGCCTACGGCGTCTTCGCCGAGGACAAGGGCTGCGCCCTGCGCGGCACCTTCGTCATCGACAAGGAGGGCACCGTGCGCTGGACCGTCGTCAACGGGCTGCCGGACGCCCGCGATCTTCACGACTACGCAAAGGCGCTCGAATCGCTGTAGACCTCGGGAACCCGTCACTAAGCTCGGCACGTTGATCCGGCACCAGCGCAGGATCTGTGCACGCGTACGCCACGCACACAGCACGCACGAACCGATTTGGGAGGACTCGTGGGAGTCAGCCTCAGCAAGGGTGGCAACGTCTCGCTGACCAAGGAGGCGCCGAATCTCACGGCCGTCGTCGTCGGTCTGGGCTGGGACGCCCGCACCACCACCGGCAACGACTTCGACCTCGACGCGAGCGCGCTGCTCACCAGCGACCAGGGCAAGGTGCTCTCCGACGCGCACTTCGTCTTCTTCAACAACCTCACCAGCCCCGACGGCTCCGTGGTGCACACCGGTGACAACCTCACCGGTGAGGGCGAGGGCGACGACGAGGTCATCAACGTGAATCTGGCCGGTGTCCCGGCCGATGTCGCGAAGATCGTCTTCCCCGTCTCCATCTACGAGGCCGAGAGCCGCCAGCAGAGCTTCGGCCAGGTGCGCAACGCCTACATCCGGGTGCTCAACGCGGCGGACCAGCGCGAGCTGGCCCGCTACGACCTGACCGAGGACGCCTCGACCGAGACCGCCATGGTCTTCGGCGAGCTGTACCGGCACGGCGCGGAGTGGAAGTTCCGCGCCATCGGCCAGGGCTACGCCTCGGGACTGCGCGGCATCGCCCAGGACTTCGGCGTCAACGTCTGATCGCGGTGCGGCGCCCGGCCACCGGGCGCCGCCCGTCCCTGGCGGACCCAGGACCCAGGGCCCACCCAGCACCCAGGACCCACCCAGCACACCCTGCGACGGGGAGGAACGAAACACGATGGGCGTCACGCTCGCCAAGGGAGGCAATGTCTCCCTCTCCAAGGCCGCGCCGAATCTCACCAAGGTGCAGATCGGTCTCGGCTGGAGTTCCCGCTCGACCACCGGAGCCGACTTCGACCTGGACGCCAGCGCGCTGCTCTGCGGCAACGGCCGGGTCCTGGGAGACGAGTTCTTCGTCTTCTACAACAACCTCAAGAGCCCGGAGGGCTCTGTCGAGCACACCGGCGACGAACTGGTCGGCGGCACCGGCGGTGACGACGAGACGATCCTGGTGGACCTGAGCCTCGTCCCCGAGCGCGTCGACAAGATCGTCTTCCCGGTCTCGATCTACGACGCCGACGCCCGTTCCCAGACCTTCGGCCAGGTCAGCAACGCGTACATCCGGGTGCTCAACCAGGCGGACGGCGCCGAACTGGCCCGTTACGACCTGACCGAGGACGCCTCGACCGAGACCGCGATGATCTTCGGCGAGCTCTACCGCTACAGCGGCGAGTGGAAGTTCCGTGCGGTAGGTCAGGGGTACGCCTCCGGACTGCGCGGCATCGCCCTAGACTTCGGGGTCAACGTTTCGTAAAGCCGCGTACCTCGCGGGGGTCCTCGTGATCATCAGGGAAATAGGTAGGTAGCTCGTGCTCCTCAGAACATTCGGCTGGTCGTTCGGCATCACTGCCGCCGGCCTCGCCCTGGCCGGCGTCCTCTGGGGCTGGAAGGGCCTGGCCATTGTCGCGATCCTGTCGGTCCTCGAGATCTCACTCTCGTTCGACAACGCGGTGATCAACGCGGGCATCCTCCGCAAGATGAATGCCTTCTGGCAGAAGATGTTCCTCACCATCGGCGTGCTGATCGCCGTCTTCGGCATGAGGCTCGTCTTCCCGATCATCATCGTCGCCATCACGGCCAAGCTCAGTCCGTGGGAAGCGGTCAGGGTCGCGATCAACGACCACGACCGCTACGAGGCGCTGGTCACCGGCGCGCACCCGGCGATCGCCGCCTTCGGCGGCATGTTCCTGCTGATGATCTTCCTCGACTTCATCTTCGAGGAGCGGGAGATCACCTGGCTGGGCTGGCTGGAGAAGCCGCTGGCCAAGGTCGGCAAGCTGGACATGCTCTCCGTCGTGGTCGCGCTGGTCGCGCTGCTCGTCGCCGCCACCACCGTCGCCACCGGCGTCCCGCTGCACGGCGGTCACGGCACCATCGACAAGGGCGAGACGGTGCTGCTGGCGGGCGTCGGCGGCCTGCTCACGTATCTCATCGTCGGCGGTGTCTCCAGCTTCTTCGAGGAGCGGCTGGAGGACGACGACGAGGACGGCGCGGACGACGAGGACGGCGCGGAAGCGGGCGGAGCGGAGCCCGTCGCGGCGAAGAGCGGCAACGGCGTCAGCACCGGACAGGTCGTGGGCCTGGCGGGCAAGGCCGCGTTCTTCATGTTCCTCTACCTCGAAGTCATCGACGCGTCCTTCTCCTTCGACGGTGTCGTCGGCGCCTTCGCGGTCAGCAACGACATCTTCGAGATCGCGCTGGGTCTCGGCATCGGCGCGATGTACATCAGGTCGCTGACCGTCTTCCTGGTCCGCAAGGGCACCCTGGACGACTACGTCTACCTGGAGCACGGCGCGCACTACGCGATCGGCGCGCTGGCCGTCATCCTGCTCGTCACGATCAAGTACGACGTCAGCGAGGTCATCACCGGTCTGGTCGGCGTGGTGCTGATCGCCGCTTCGTACTGGTCCTCGGTGGTACGCAACCGCCGACTCGGGGAAGACTCCGGGCAACCGGACGGTGACAAGGACGACGACAAGGCGGAAGTCGCGAGCGGGGTCTGACCCCGGTCGCGCCAGCGCTGCCCCCGCCGTCCGGCGGGGGCAGCCTCATGTCAGGGGAGGGCGAGGGCAGATGGCCTGGTGGAGTTTTCTGCGGCCGAGCGGCGGGCAGCAGTTCGACGTCGCGAACGCGCACACCGTGGAACTCACCAAGCGGCACCCGATGGTGTCGCTGACCAAGCAGGGAGCGGCCGTCGGCAACCTCCGGGTCAACCTCTCGTGGTCGATGCGGACATCCGACACCGGTGGCTGGGCCACCTCCAACGGCGGGTTCTTCCGCCGCCAGCTCGACGTCTTCAAACCGCGTGTGGTGCAGGCGGCCGGACCCGCCATGGTCAATGTCGACCTCGACCTGGCCTGCATGTACGAACTGGCCGACGGCAGCAAAGGAGTTGTCCAGCCGCTCGGCAATCTGCTGGGCGACCTGGACGCGCCGCCGTACATCCAGATGAGCGGCGACGACCGGTTCGGCGGCACCTCGGGCGAGACGCTGTACATCAACTTCGACAAGCGGGACGAATTCCGGCGGCTGCTGGTCTTCGTCTACATCTACGACGGCACGCCCGCCTTCGACCGCACGCACGCGAAGGTCGAGATCTTCCCGACCTCGGGCCCGCGCATCGAGATCCCGCTCAACGAGCGGGAGCCGCAGGCCCGTTCGTGCGCCGTCGTGCTGATCGAGAACCGCAAGGGCGAGCTGGTCGTGCGCCGCGAGGTCAGGTACGTCTACGGTTTCCAGGCCGAGATCGACCGGCTCTACGGCTGGGGCCTCCAGTGGGGCCGCGGCTACAAGTCCAAGGTCTGACCGCGTCCGGCGCGCTGTCCGCGCGGGTCAGCTGCCCGACTGGAACTGGGGTCCCTGCGGCGGCAGTTGGAAGCCGCCGTCGTTGGCGGCGGCGGCCACCGGCTGCGGGTAGCCGTACGCCGGGTAGCCCTGCTGCGGCTGCTGGTGGACCGCGGGGGCCGTGGTGGCCGCCACGGGCTGCGGGTAGCCGTAGGCGGGCTGTGCGGGCACGTGGCCGGGCGAGGGAGCCTGGAGCGGGTATCCGTACGCACTGGTGGGCGCGGGCTCCGGCTCCTGGGCGTACGGCGCGGTCTGCTGGGACACCGGCCCGGCCGTGGGCGGCGCCGCCGGGGAGACGGTGGGCGGCGCGGTCGTGGCCGGTACGGCGGTACGGTCGGAGTCGCCGCCCTCGACGTCGTCCACCGCGATGCCGAATTCGGTGGCCACGCCGACCAGACCGGTGTCGTACCCCTGGCCCAGGGCGCGGAATTTCCAGCCGCCGTCCTTGCGGTAGATCTCGCCGCAGTTCAGGGCGGTCTCGTAGCCGGTGTCGGGGCGCACCTCGAAGGTGATGACGGGCGCGTGCTGCGGCCCCGTGGTGTCGTAGAGGAGCACGCACAGGTCCTGGACCTGCGCGAAGGGGCCGCCGTCGCAGGAGGCGACGATCACGACGCGGTCCACGTCGGAGCCGAGGGCGGCCAGGTCGACCTCGACGGTGTCGGTCAGGCTGCCGGAGACGCGTTTCTTGGGCAGGTGACGGGCGAGCCCCGAGGGGTGGCGCGGTTCGTTGTAGAAGACGAAGTCGGCGTCGGAACGGACCTTGCCGTTGGAACCGAGCAGCAGCACGGAGGCGTCAACATCGGGGGAACCGGACGCCGGGGTCCAGCGCAGTACCGCCCGGATTCCGGGGGCGTCCAGTGGGGTGTTCGAGCCCTTCACCATCACGTGCGTCATACCGGTCATCCTGCCCTCCCCGTGGCGTGCGCCACAACGCCGGGCGGGACGGTCACGCGGTGGACCCGCCGCGGTTACCTGTTTTTCACGTGTGGAGGGAACCTCTACCCCATGCTCGCACGTACGATAATCGGCCAGATATCATCGGGCTCACTACCTCGAAATGGGGCGTATGCGACACTTCGGGCACCTCGCTCCTGAAGCCAGGAGCGAACTGTTTCACCGCGAGCCGCAGGAGTTCACTGCCGACTCGCCCGCACGCATGCTCGCGGTCGCCCTCGGCGCCACCCTCTACAGCCCCGCCACCCGCCCGCAGCTCGCGGACGACGTGGTGAAGCAGGCCGCCCGGGGTGTGGTGTCGATGGTCCTGTGCCTGGAGGACTCCATCGACGACCGCGACGTCGTCGCAGGTGAGGCCAATCTCGTCCGGCAGTTCGCCGATCTCGCGACCCGGCCGGAGGCGGCGCTTCCGCTGCTGTTCATCCGGGTCCGCACGCCCGCGCAGATCACCGACCTGGTGACACGGCTCGGCCGCACCGTGGAACTGCTGTCCGGATTCGTGCTGCCCAAGTTCACCGAGGAGACCGGCGTCCCCTTCCTGGAGGCCATGGCACACGCGGAGGCCGCCAGCGGGCGGCGCCTTTTCGCCATGCCCGTACTGGAGTCCCCGCAGCTCCTGCACCTGGAGAGCCGGGTCGAGACGCTCTACGGGATATCCAGGACGGTCGACAAATACCGCGAGCGGGTGCTCGCCCTGCGCCTGGGCGTCACCGACTTCTGCTCCTCCTACGGCCTGCGCCGCGCCCCCGCGATGACCGCCTACGACGTGCAGATCGTCGCCTCGGTGATCGCCGACGTGGTCAACGTCCTCGGCCGCGCCGACGGCAGCGGCTTCACCGTGACGGGACCGGTCTGGGAGTACTTCAGGCACCACGAGCGGATGTTCAAGCCGCAACTGCGCCGCAGCCCCTTCACCCCCGAGGCCGAGGACCTGCGCGACACCCTCATCGAGCGCGACATGGACGGACTGCTCCGCGAGATCGAGCTGGACCGCGCCAACGGCCTCCAGGGCAAGACCTGCATCCACCCCACCCACGTGCCCGTCGTGCACGCGCTGAGCGTCGTCACGCACGAGGAGTTCTGCGACGCGGCCGACATACTCGACGAGGACCGCTCCGGCGGCGGCGTCATGCGGTCCGCGTACACCAACAAGATGAACGAGGTGAAGCCGCACCGCGCCTGGGCGGAGCGCACCATGCGCCGCGCCGAGGTTTTCGGCGTCGCCCAAGAGGACATCGGCTTCGTGGAACTGCTCGCGGCGAGCCTGCCGCAGTCCTGAGCGCGGTCCCGGAACAGCCTCCAGCGCAGTCCTGAGCACGGCCAGGCGCCGCGCCCAGCCCTGAGCACGGCCCCCGCGCCGCGCTCGCACCGAACGGAAGAGAAGCACCGCATGGCAACGCACACGCCCTGGCCGGGCCAGTGGGTCGCGGACCGGCTGGGCATCGGCCTGGTGGGCGAGGGCCTGCACGGAGTGCTCGGCCTCGCGCTGCGCCGCAACCCCAAGCGCGCCCACCTGCTGGTCTCCAACATCCTCGGCAAGCACGTCCCGCAGGACCCGCGAGCGGTCTACGGCTCCGCGTACGCGCTCGGCGAGCGGGTCCGCGACCTGCTCGGCCCGGACGCGGTCGCCGACGCCGTGGTCCTCGGCTACGCCGAGACCGCGACAGGGCTCGGCCACTGCGTCGCCGACGGCGTCGGCGGTGTGCCGTACCTGCACTCCACCCGGCGCGAGGTCGCGGGCGTCGCGGCGGGCGGCGGCTTCCAGGAGGAGCACAGCCACGCCACCGGGCACCTGCTGCTCCCCGAGGACCCGGCGCTGCTGGCGGGCAGCGGCCCGCTGGTCCTGGTCGACGACGAGTTCTCCACCGGCCAGACCATCCTCAACACCATCCGTGACCTGCACGGACGCCACCCGCGTGAGCGGTATGTGGTGGTCGCCCTCACCGACATGCGGTCCGCCGCCGACCAGGCGCGGCTGGAGGACTTCGCGGCGGAACTCGGCGCCCGCGTGGACGTCGTCGCCCTGGTCGCGGGGGCCGTCACGCTCCCCGAGGGCGTGCTGGAGCGCGGACAGGCCCTGGTGGCCGCCCACGAGACGCCGCCGCCCGCGCCCGCCGACTACTACGACCTCACGCACGTCGAGCTGGACTGGCCGGCCGGGGTGCCGGACGGCGGCAGGCACGGCTTCCTGCCCGAGCACCGCGCCGCCCTGGAGGCCGCGCTGCCCGCGATGGGACAGCGGCTGGCCGCCGCGCTCCCGCCCGGCGCCCGCCGCGTCCTCGTCCTCGGCAACGAGGAGCTGATGTACGCCCCGCTGCGGCTGGCGGAGGCGCTGCGACGGCACACCGCCGCAGCGGACGCGGGCCTTGAGGGCCTGGGGCGGCACACCGCCGCAGCGGACGCGGGCCTTGGGGGCTCGCGGGCGGCCCCTGGCGGCGCTCTCGATGTGCGCTACTCCACCACCACCCGCTCGCCGGTGCTGGCCGTCGACGACCCCGGCTACGCCATCCGCAGCCGGATCGTGTTCCCCGCCCACGACGAGCCCAGCGACGGCCCCGGCGACCGGTACGCGTACAACGTGGCGGGCGCGGGCTTCGACGCGGTCGTCTGCGTCATCGACTCCGCGGGCGAGACCCCCGAGCTGTACGGGCCCGGCGGCCTGATCGCCCAGCTCGCCGCGCACACCGACCGCGTACTGGTCGCCGTCGTCCCCACCTACCGGCCGCGGCCCCGGCTGCACGCCCGGTTGCGGTCCCGGCTCACCGCCGGAACCGAGTCCCGTCCCCGACCGAACGGACACGCCGCACCGATGAGCCCCGCCCCTGTGAGCGCCACCGCCCGACCGCTGCCCGAGCCCCTGCGCGGCCCCGCCTTCTCGTCGTACGCGGCGGACGAGGTCGGCTGGCTGCTCAAGGACCTGTCGGAGGTCGAGCTGGAAGCGCCGACCGAGGAGCGCGAGGAGGCCATCCAGAGCGGCGGCGCGCACTACGCCGAGTCGCTGCCCGTCGAGTACCAGCCGAGCGCCGCGTACCAGGACCTGTTCAAGGCCGCCCTCGACGGCTCCGCCGAACGCATCGCGCGCGCGGTCGGCGCCGTCACCGAACTCGTGCTCGCCGAGCGCGGCCCGGACGCCGTCCTGGTCTCGCTGGCCCGCGCGGGCACCCCGGTCGGCGTGCTGATGCGCCGCTGGGCCCGGCACGCGCACGGCCTGGACCTGCCGCACTACGCCGTCTCCATCGTCCGCGGCCGGGGCATCGACCGCAACGCGCTGAGCTGGCTGGCCGCCCACCACGACGCGGCGAACGCCGTGTTCGTCGACGGCTGGACGGGCAAGGGCGCCATCACCCGCGAACTGGCCGAAGCCGTCAAGGACTTCGACGGCGAAGGCGTCTTCGACCCGGACATCGCGGTGCTCGCCGACCCCGGCGGCTGCGTGTCCACCTACGGCACCCGCGACGACTTCCTGATCCCCTCCGCGTGCCTCAACTCCACGGTCTCCGGCCTCATTTCGCGCACCGTGCTGCGCGCCGACCTGACCGGGCCCGACGACTACCACGGCGCGAAGTTCTACCGCGAGCTGGCGGGCGCCGACGTCTCCGGGCTCTTCCTCGACACCGTCACCGCCGCCTTCGACCGGGTCGGCGACGCCGTCGCCGAGGACGTCAAGTCGCTGCGCTCCGCCGACCGTTCACCCACCTGGGCGGGCTGGGCCGCGGTCGAGCGGATCAGCGAGGAGTACGGCATCGGCGACGTGAACCTCGTCAAGCCCGGCGTCGGCGAGACCACCCGCGTGCTGCTGCGCCGGGTGCCCTGGAAGATCCTCGCCCAGCGCGGCGTCGGCGCCGACCTCGACCACGTCCGCCTGCTGGCCGCACAGCGCGGCGTACCGGTCGAGGAGGTGGACGGACTGCCGTACTCCTGCGTGGGTCTCATCCACCCCCGCTACACCCGAGGGGCCACCGGGACCGACGGCAAGGCGGTGGACGCGAAGTGAGTACCCGTCAGAACCGCACGCTGGTCGCCAGCGACCTCGACCGCACCCTGATCTACTCCACGGCGGCGCTCGCCCTCACCATGGCCGACGAGCACGCGCCGCGCCTGCTCTGCGTCGAGGTGCACGAGGCCAAGCCGCTGTCCTACATGACCGAGACCGCCGCCGCGCTGCTGGTGCGACTCGCCGCGGAGGCCGGGCAGTTCGTGCCCTCCACCACCCGCACCCGCAAGCAGTACCGCCGGATCAGCCTGCCCGGACCCCAGCCGCGGTACGCCATCTGCGCCAACGGCGGCCACCTCCTGGTCGACGGCCGCACCGACCACGACTGGAACGCCGAGATCCGCCGTCGTCTCGCCGACGGCTCCGCGCCGCTGGACGAGGTACGCGCCCACCTCGCCGCCACCGCCGACCCCGCGTGGCTGCGCAAGGAGCGCATCGCGGAAGACCTCTTCGCCTACCTCGTGGTCGACCGCGAACGCCTCCCCGCCGGCTGGGTCAAGGAACTCGCCGCCTGGGCCGAACCCCGCGGCTGGACCGTCTCCCTCCAGGGCCGCAAGATCTACGCCGTGCCGCTGCCGCTCAGCAAGTCCGCCGCCCTCGCCGAGGTCGTCCGCCGCACCGGCGCCGACCGCGTCCTCGCCGCCGGCGACTCCCTCCTCGACGCCGATCTGCTCCTCGCCGCCGATGAGGGCTGGCGCCCCGGCCACGGCGAGCTGGCCGACTCCGGCTGGACCGCCCCCCACGTCACCGGCCTCCCCACGGTCGGCGTCGCCGCCGGCGAAGAGATCATCCTGCGGATGCGCAACGCCCTCTAACGCCGCCCCCGCCCAGGGCCTTGTTTTTAGGGGCGCGGGGCTGGTGCGCTGCCGTCGCGCAGGGCCCTGTTTTTTTGGGGGTGCGGGGCTGGTGCGCTGGCGTTGCGCAGGGCCTGTTTTTTAGGGGCGCGGGGAACTGCGCGACCAGCCCCCACCGGGTTGTCAGCCCGGAAACAACAGCATCTGCCCCGCTGAGGCCGGTTTTCGAAGGCGCACCACCGCCGTGGCTGAGCGCGCAGTTCCTCGCGCCCCCAAAAAAGCGCGTGGCCGGCGCCCCGGCGGAGAGGAACCGCTCCGGGGCCCGGGGTCAGTGCCCCGGGGCCACCACCCGGGTGCAATAGGCGCGGGAGCGCTCTACGCGTCGCGCGTTGGGCCGCTCGCTCGCAGCGATAAAGGCCCGGGCCTCCAGCTCGCTGCGGCCCCCGCGCACGTGCCGTCGCAGCAGCCGCCGCTCACGCAGCTGACGCGGCGCGTCGACGTACCAGAGCTCGTCCAGCAGGTCACGGACCTGCCCCCACCCGGCACCGTCGTCGGCGAGGTAATTGCCCTCGGTGACCACGAGCCGGACACCGGGCGCGACGACCAGCCCGGCGGCCACCGGCTCGTCCAGGCGCCGGTCGAAGTCGGGCGCGTAGACCGGGTGTTGACGGTCACCGCGCAGCCGCCGCAGCAAGTGGACGTAGCCGTCCACGTCGAACGTCTCGGGCGCGCCCTTGCGGTCCCGCAGCCCCAGCCGGTCCAACTGCGCGTTGGACAGATGGAACCCGTCCATCGGCACATACGCGGCCGTCCCCGCGCCCACCCGGTCGTTCACCCCGGACACCAGCCGCCGCGCCAGAGTCGACTTCCCGGCGGCCGGGGCGCCCGCCAGCCCCAGCAGAGCCCTCCGGCCTGGAATGCTGGGGACCAAGGCGACCGCGTCATCCACGAGCATTCCGTCACCCTAGGGCCCGGACGGGCCCTGAGCGCCGCACCAGGGAGAAGACCCTTGTCCGAAACGAAGAACCCGCAGCTCACACCCGAGCTCTACGGATACGTCCTCGCGCACAACCCGCCGCTGGACGCCGTCCAGCGGGAACTGGTCGAGACCACGCACGCCCGCCTCGCCGATGTGGCCGGGCTCCAGACCGCTGAGGAGCAGGGCCCGCTGCTGGCCTTCCTCGTCCGCCTGACCGGCGCCAAGCAGATCGTGGAGGTCGGCACCTTCACCGGTTTCTCGACCCTGTCGATGGCCCAGGCCCTGCCCGCCGACGGCAGGCTCATCGCCTGCGACGTCTCCGAGGAGTGGACCGCCGTCGGCCAGGACGCCTGGGCCAAGGCGGGCGTCGCCGACCGCGTCGACCTGCGGATCGCCCCGGCCATCGACACGCTCAAGGCGCTGCCCGGCGGCCAGTGGATCGACCTGGTGTTCCTGGACGCCGACAAGGGGTCCTACACCGACTACTGGGAGGAGCTGGTGCCGCGCATGAACCCCGGCGGCCTGCTCGTCGTCGACAACACGCTCTTCCACGGCGAGGTCGTGGACGAGGACGCGACCGGCGGCGCCGCGGCCATCCGCGCGTTCAACGACCACGTACGCGCGGACGACCGGGTGGACGATGTCCTGCTCACCGTCGCGGACGGCCTGACGCTGGCTCGTAAGAAGTAGTCACTCCGGCAGGACCGTCACGGGGTCAGTGCTGCGGCAGTCCGCGGGGAGGCGGCCGCCGGGTGGTCACCGCCGCCCGGGCCTCCTCCTCGCGGGCTGCCTGCTCGGGGTGGCGCTTGCGCCAGTACGGATTGTCGTGCGGCAGCCCGCCGGTCACCCGCCCGTACATGCCGAAGAACATCAGCATCACGCCGACCGCGAAGCTGAACAGCACGTTCGACATCTTGAACGCCAGAAGGTTGCTGCCGGTGTCCAGCAGGGCGAGATTGACGAACCCGCTGAGCAGGAAGGCGACGCCGACGACGATGTTGAGGGTCGAGGCGAAGTTGCCGCCCTTCACCATCCCGGCGAAGAGCAGCACGCCGATGACGATGGAGATCGTGCTGAGCGCGCCGTTGGAGTTCAGCCCGGCGATCCGGTCGCCCGCCTTGGACAGGAACGACACGCCGTTGAGGAGTCCGAGGATCCCGAAGACGACCAGGATCAGGCCCATCAGACCGGCGCCGAAGCGGTACATCTGGCTCAGCTTGTGGTCCACGGGCAGATGATCGTCGAGTCGCATATGACCGGCCTCCTTCGCTGAAGGGGAATCGAGGCCGCCGCTCCTCCAGGATAGGCCGGGGTCCGGAATCCGGCGCTCCGCGCGGGTCACCCTGGGTCACGGGCCGGCGGCAGGGGGCTTCCGGCAGCGGGCGGCAGTGCGCGAAGTCCGGCGCATCGTTCCCGGACCCCGGCGACGCCGGGTGACCTGTGGATGAACGCCCTCCGCGGGCCGCGTCCCCGCTACCCTGGGCCCATGCCTCGCTACGAGTACCGCTGCAAGACCTGTGGCTCCACCTTCGAGCTGCGCCGCCCCATGTCCCAGTCGGACGCCCCGACCGTCTGCCCCAAGGGTCACGACGACACCGTGAAGCTGCTCTCGACGGTCGCGGTCGGCTCCTCGTCGTCCTCGTCCTCGTCGTCGGCCGGTCCCGCCCCGGCGAGCGGCAACGGCGGCGGCGGATGCTGCGGTGGCGGCTGCTGTAGCTGAACGGACGGGACGGGGGTCAGTACGGGCGGCGGTCGGATCGTACGTATGCCGGTCCGGCTGTACGAACGCCGGTCCGGTCGTATGAACGCCGGTCCGGCCGCACCGCCGGTCGCCGGAGCAGGAGACCGGCCAGGGGTGCTCAGCGCCCGGCCGCGCGGTCCTCACGGATGTTGGCCACCACGCGGTTCGCGGTCTCGCGCACCGCGGCGGTCTCGGTGAGGAACGCCCAGTAGTCCGGGTGCCTGCCCTCCAGCGCGGCCACCGCGCGGTCGAGGCGCGCCACCGCGTCGTCCAGCGGGCGGGCGTGCCGCGGCTCCGGCGTCGAACGCCCCTGCATGGCCAGCCGCTGCGCGTCCCGGATCGCGAAGCGGGTCTTCTCGACCTCGCCCTTCGGGTCCTTGCTCACCTCGTTGAGCTGCCGCAGCCGGTCACCGGCCGCGGACACCGCGCCCTCCACGTCGTCCATCAGCGCCCTGACCGTCGCCAGCCGTGACGTGGCGTCCGGCCAGCGCTGCTCGTCCCGCGCCTTGCGCGCCTCGGCCAGCGCCGTCTCCGCCTGCCGTACCGCCTGCGCGGCCCGCTCGGGCACCTGCTGGAGGTCCTGCCAGCACGCCAGCGAGAACCGCCGCCGCAATTCGCTGAGCACCGGGTCCACGCCCTCGGCCCGCGTCGCCAGCGCCTGCACCCGCGTGCGCAGCGACACCAGCCGCTTGTCCATCTCCCTGGCCTGCTCGGGCAGCCGCTCCGCCTCGGTCCGCACCGCGTCCGCCTTGCGGCGCACATCGTCGGCCCGCTGGACGGTCTCCTGCACGCCGTGTTTGCTCGCGCCCTCGTTCAGCCTGGTCAGCTCGGGTGCCAGCGCGGCCAGCCGGGCCGCGAGGTCGTCCGCCTTCAGCCCGACCGCGCGGACCCCGTCCAGCGCGTTCGTCGCCGCCAGCAGCGACTGCTTGGCCCGCTCCACGGCGGGCGCCAGCCGGGCGAGTTGCGTCTCCGCCTTGCCGAGCAGCGGCGCGAGACCCGCGGAGAAACGCTCCAGCTCGGTCTTGGCCCTGTCCAGCTCGTCCTTGGCCTTCGTCAGCTCGGTGCGCGCCCGCGCCGCCGTGCCCGCGTCCAGCTCGTCCCGGTCGATGTCGTGCGCGTCCACGGTGTTGATGTAGGCCGCGCTCACCTGGTCGATGCGCTCGCCCAGCGACCGGAATCCGGCCAGCGCCCGGCGCGCCTCGGGGGAGTCGTCCACCGCCGAGATCGTCTCTATCGAGATCTCCAGATCGCGCTGCGCCGTGTCCAGCTCGTAGAACGCCTGTGACGCGGCGTCCTTCGCCGCCTGCGCCTCCGCACGGTGATTGTCGCCGCGTCGCCACCACGAACGTGCCGTCGTCACCGTGACACTCTCTCCCCGCAGATCGCCGCCGACCACCGTCGGACCCATCCTCCCACCAGGCCGCCCCGAACACACCGCCCGGTCCCCACGGCCCCGTGGTTGCTGATCACGCCCCAGGGCAGGGTAACCTGTGACGTCGAACTCACCGAGGGCGTGTAGCTCAGTGGTAGAGCGCCGCCCTTACAAGGCGGATGTCGGCGGTTCGAAACCGTCCACGCCCACCCTCGGAAGACCCCGGGCCCCTGTCCAGCGTCCTTGGACAGGGGCCTCTTCCCTGTCCCGCTCCGTGTGCCGCCCTGGCCCCTGCTGTTCGAGGCGGCGAAGACGGCACTCCCCGATCACCTGCGCTGACACCGGGCCGGGGACACCGGCCGACCGGCCCGCGTCCGTACTCCCGTGGATGTAACGGCGCGGCCCGTACCGCCCGCGGGGGTACGGCGATGTCCGCCGCTGGCGCGACGTTCCGTGGCTGTCACGCCTTGACGATGGAGGCGATCAGTCGTTCGTCGCAAGGGGAGGCCGGGATGAGGACCGCGGAGCAGGTCAGCGGGGTACGTGACGGGGGCGCCGCGCCGCCGGGCGCAGGGGCGGGCGGGGGCCGGGCGCGGAAGCTGCCGTGGCTGATGCTCGCGCTGTGGGTCGGGGTGCTGGCGGTCGCGATACCGCTGTCCGCCAGGCTCGGTGACGTCCAGCGCGACAGCGTCGTGGACTACCTGCCGAACAGCGCGGACTCCACGCGGGCGGCCAAGATCCAGGCGTCGCTGCCCGGCGGCGAGACGACCGACATCGTCGTGGTCTACCACCGCGACGGCGGCCTCACCGCGGCCGACCGGGCCACCGCCGCGCGGCAGACCGCCGAGATCGCCCGTGCGAACCGGCTCACCGGGGACGCCCCGCGGGCCGTGCCGTCCAAGGACGGCACCACGCTGATGTACCCGATGTCGACCACGGCGCCGGGCCAGGACTCCCAGGCCAGAACCGACTTCGTGGACGGGGTCAGGGACGTCGCCAAGGGCGGCTCGGGGCTGACGGTGAAGGTCGGCGGACAGGGCGCCCTGGACACCGACAGCGCGGAGGTCTACAGCGCGCTCGGCGGCCCGCTCCTCTACACCACGGTCCTCGTCGTCGCCGTCCTGCTGATCCTCATCTACCGCAGCCCCGTGCTGTGGCTGATCCCGCTGATCTGCGCGGGCGCCGCCGACGTGCTGTCGATGGCGGTCACCTACGGCCTCAACCAGGCGTTCGGCGTGACCGTCAGCGGCCAGAGCTCCGGTGTGATGACCATCCTCGTCTTCGGCGTCGGCACGGACTACGCGCTGCTGCTCGTGGCCCGCTACCGCGAGGAACTGCGCCGCACCGAGCGCCCGTACGACGCCATGCGCACCGCCCTGCGCAAAGCCGCGCCCGCGGTCCTGGCCTCCGCGGGCACCGTCGCCGCGGGCATGCTCTGCCTGCTGGCCGCGGACCTCAACAGCAGCCGGGGCATGGGCCCGACGGCCGCCGTGGGCGTCGTCTGCGCGCTGCTCGCCATGGTGACGCTGCTGCCCGCCGTCCTCGTCGTCCTCGGCCGCCGCGTGTTCTGGCCGCTGATCCCCGCCCACGGCAGCGAGCCGAAGCAGCGGCGCGGCGCCTTCGTCGCGATCGGCGACGGCGTCGGCCGCAGGCCGGTCGCGGTGCTCGTCGGCGGTGTGCTGCTGCTCGGCGCCCTCGCCGTCGGCGTGCTCAACCTGCCCGGCAGCGTCAAGCAGCAGGACATGTTCAGCAGCGAGCCCGACGCGATCACCGCCATGCGGATTCTCGGCGCGGCCTACCCCGACCAGGGCAGCCGTCCCGTCGCCGTCATCGCGCCCGCCGACCGCGCCGAGGCCGCGCGGGCCGCCGCCCGCTCCACCCGAGGCGTCACCGACGTGCGCGCCGGGCGCACCGCCGACGGCTGGAGCGAATTCTTCGTCACCACCGCGGGCCCGCCGCAGACCGCGGCCGAGACCGCCACCATCAAGGCCCTGCGCGCCGGACTCCCCGGCTCCTACGTCGGCGGCCCCAGCGCCCAGCAGCTCGACCTCCAGCACACCAACCAGCGCGACCGCGGCATCGTCATCCCGATCACCCTCGCCGCCGTCCTGCTCATCCTCGTCCTCCTGCTGCGGTCCCTCGTCGCGCCGCTGCTGCTCGTCGCCGCGGTCGTCGCCGTCTGGGGCGCCGCCCTGGGCATCGGCGGCCTCGTCTTCGGCCCGGTCCTCGGCTTCCACGGCACCGATCCAGGACTCGCGCTGCTCTCCTTCGTCTTCCTCGTCGCCCTCGGCGTCGACTACGGCATCTTCCTCATGCACCGCATGCGCGAAGAGGCGCTCAACGGCGCAGGCCCACGCGAAGCCACCCTCGGCGCACTCCACTCCACGGGCGGCGTCATCACCTCGGCCGGTGTCGTCCTGGCCGCGACCTTCTCCGTCCTGATGAACATGCCTCTCGTCCAGCTCGCGGAACTCGGCTTCGTCATCGCGGTGGGCGTCCTGCTCGACACCTTCCTCGTCCGCACCTTCCTGGTGACCTCGGCCGCGCTGCTGCTGCGCCGCCGGGTCTGGTGGCCCGGCGCCCTGAGCCGCCCGGCGCCGGGCGAACGGGGGTGAGCCCGCGAGGGCGCCGCGTGACGCGCCAGGACGCGGCGCTCGCGGCGGGGCTGGCGGCGCTGTCGGTGCCGCTGGCCCTGCTGACGCCGGGGACGCGTCCCGACGCGCTGGGCTGGACGCTGCTGGTCTGGTGCCAGATCCCGCTGCTGTGGCGGCGGACGCACACGACGGCCGCGCTGGTGGTGACGGTCGCGTTCCTCGGGCCGTACCACGCGCTCGGGTATCCGCACGCGGCGCCGGTGCTGGGCTCGATGACGCTGCTGTTCACGGCGGCGGCCACGAGCCCGGTGTGGCGGGCGGCGGCCATCGGGACGGTGGTCGTCGGCGGCACGGTGGCGGCGGACTGGGTCTCGGACGCCGGGGGAGCGGTGGACACGCTGCGGACCTCGGGCTGGATCGCGGCGGTGCTGGTGGCGGGCGCGACCGTGCGCGTGCACCGCCAGTTGGTGGCCGCGACCACGCAGCGGGCCGAGCGCGCCGAGCGGACGCGGGAGGAGGTGGCGGCCCGGCGGGTGGCGGAGGAACGGCTGCGGATCGCCCGTGACCTGCACGACCTGCTCGCGCACAGCATCACGCTGATCGGCGTGCAGACGGCGGTGGCCGCGCACGTGATGACGGTGGCGCCCGAGGAGTTCGACCGGGCGGCGGTGTCCAAGGCGCTGGACGGCATCGCGGACACCTGCCGCGCGGCCCGCGTCGAGGTGCGCACCACGCTGGAGGTGCTGCGGTACGGCGAACGGGCCGCCGACGAGGGGCCGTTGCCCGGTCTGGCCGCGCTGTCGGACCTCGCCCGCCCGGCCGGGGCCCGGCTCAACGTGCTTACGGCGCGAGGTGCTTCCTCCGGCGGCGCGGACCCGCACATCCCGCCCGCCGTCGAGGCCGCCGCGTACCGCATCGTGCAGGAGGCCCTGACGAACACCACCCGGCACGCGGGGGCCGGGGCGCGGGCCGAGGTGACCGTGCGCGTCGGCCCCGGCTCGCTGCTGGTCGAGATCACCGACGACGGCGGGGCGGCCGTCGGCACGGGGCCCGGGCCCGGCCTCGGACCCACCTTCCACCTCGGCCCTCACGTCAGCCCTCACGTCAGCCCTCACGTCAGCCCTCACGTCAGCCCTCACGTCAGCCCTCACGTCAGCCCTCACGACGGCCCTCACGACGGCCCGGCCCACGGGCCCGACCTCGGCCCCGGCTTCGGTCTGATCGGCATGCGCGAACGCGTCCGCAGCGTCGGCGGCACCCTGACGGCGGGCCCCCTCGCCGGAGGCGGATTCCGGGTCGCGGCCGACCTCCCGCTGACCCCCCGCGCGCACGCGTGTACGGACGGGACCGCCGCACCGCAGGACCCCGCCTGACGCGCCCCGCCGCGCGGGGGACCGGCACCCGCGACCGCTCCCAACTGGTCCTCAACCGCTGCGAGTCGGGCCCGGTCACGCCCGCGCGGCGGCCGGTGCGGGCGGCGCTGATTCGCGCGGAAAATCGAGGGTTTGACGCCTTCGTTACTCCTTTGGGGGAACGGTCGCGGGAAGCGTCGGCACGTGCCGCGCGCATGCTGACCATGAAGGGTGACCACTTCTAGGGGGAGGCGCGTCCGCGGTTGGACGGCGCTGCTTGTCGTGACGATGGCGGCAGGATCGTGGGGACTCGGCGCGGTGGCCTCGGCCGAGCCGCGCGCGCGGTGCCCGGCGGGAGCGGGCCACGGCAGAGCGGAGTCATGCCCCGCCGAGCCGTCCCGTCACCCGTCGCACCACGCGTCACCCGTACCGTCCGAGGCCGCGTCGCCCGCGCCGTCGCACCGCGCGTCGCCCGGTCCGGAACCGACCCGGACATCGACACCCACACCCGCACCGACACGGACGCGGCCCTCCCGGCCCGATCCCGGTCCCACGTCCCCGCCCACCCGGGCACCCACACCCAATCCCGCTCCCACGACCACACCCGCGCCCGCGCCCGAACCGACGCGTACGGCCGCGCCCACGTCTGTTCCCACCCACAGGACCGATCCCGAGCCCACGGCCGCGCCGACGACCTCGCCCGCGCCCAGCCGTGTGCCCGACCGCCACGAGCCCGTACGGCACCAGCCGACGCACCACGAGCCCGTATGGCACGACCCCGGTCATCACGGCCCGGACCACGCTGACCCGGATCACCACGACCCCGGGCACCACGACCCCGGACGGCACCGGCCCGATCATCACGGGCCCGGTTACCACCACCCCGACCCGTATGTGCCCTGGTGCGGGTACTGGCCGGACCAGTGGCCCTGGACGTGGCTCTGCCACCGCCACCACCACCATCCGAAGCCGTGCCCTACCCCGACACCGACCCCCACGCCGACTCCCACCCCCACCCCGACTCCCACGCCCACGCCCACACCGACCCCGACCCCCACGCCCACGCCGACACCCATTCCGACCCCGACTCCCAAGCCGAGTCAGAAAGCGGCGGTGACGCCACGTCCCAGACCCGCGCCGAAGCCCCCGGCGCCCGCACCCGTACCGCAGCCCGTACCCACCGCCGCACCCGTACCGGCTCCCGCGCCGGTGCCGCGGTCCCAACCCGCGCCGCCCGCCGCCCCGGTGGCGGTGCACTGGCCGGAGAAGGCGCCGGCGCCGGTCGCGGCGCCGAAGGAGCACCGCCGGTCGCTGATGATCACGATGATGCTCACCACCGTGCCCGCCGTGCTGGCCGTCGCCGTCCTGCGGCCCGGCTCCTCCGGCTCCAACTCCGGTCGCAGCAGGAACAACTGAACGTGAAACAAGGGGGATTTCCGCATGTCGCAGTGGTTGGCGCTGGTGATCGCGATGGCCGCGGTCTGCGCTGTGGTCCTCGGCGTGGTCGTGCTGCGTACGCGCAAGGTCCACGAGGACGACGATCCGTCGGAGACACCCGACGTCATCGAGTACATGGTCATGATGATCGGCGTGGTCTACGCGATCGTGCTCGGTCTGGCCATCGCCGGCGTCTGGGAGGGGAGGAGCGGGGCACAGGCCGAAGTCCTCGCCGAGGCACAGGCGTTGCACGAGGTGAGCGCGCGGGCGCAGGTGTATCCCGTTGACGTACGCGACCGGATCCGCGCGGACGTGAACGCCTACGCGGCGTTCGTGGCCGACAAGGAGTGGCCGTACATGAAGAACCACGGCGAACTGGATCCGCGGGGCAACGCGTTGCTCGACACGCTCCGCAAGGACGTCTCGCAGTACGCGCCCACGTCCGACCTCGGCGCCCAGGCGTACCAGCCGCTGGTCGACGAGGTCGCCGCCGTCGACGAGGCCCGCACGTCGCGCAGTCAGAGCGTGGGCGCGACGATGCCGGGGATGGTGTGGTTCGGCCTGATCGCCGGCGCGCTGGTGACGGTCGGACTGATCTTCACCCTCCAGATCCGGCGCTCACCGAAGGAGTTG
The DNA here is from genome assembly GCF_044741185.1 of Streptomyces sp. NPDC088197. Taxonomy (NCBI): domain Bacteria; kingdom Bacillati; phylum Actinomycetota; class Actinomycetes; order Kitasatosporales; family Streptomycetaceae; genus Streptomyces; species Streptomyces sp. NPDC088197. The sequence continues at coordinate 399,468 of NZ_JBIUSD010000003.1, read as the reverse complement.
CTGCTCGCCGGTCTGTTCAGCGCGCTCATCGCCTTCCTGCTGTTCCTGATCTGGGACCTCGACGATCCCTTCGGCGGCGGACTCGCCGTCTCCGCCGACGTCTTCCGGGACCTCGTACTGCGCCGCTGACCAGGGCGCGCGCCCCGGCGGACACGGCCGGGAACGCGCACGGCGGACGCGGCCGGGAACGCGACCGGCGGACACAACGAAGCGGCTCCCCTGCCAGGCCGGGCAGGGGAGCCGCTTTCAGGAGAACCGCCGTGCGGTCAGCGCCAGTTGGACACGTTCACGTTCTCCAGGATGCCGAGCGCGTCGGGCACCAGGACGGCCGCGGAGAAGTACGTGCTGACGAGGTAGCTGATGATCGCCTTGTCGTCGATACCCATGAAACGGACGTTGAGCCCCGGCTCGTACTCGTCGGGCAGCCCGGTCTGGTTGAGACCGATGACGCCCTGGTTGTCCTCGCCGCTGCGGACCGCGATGATCGCGCTGGTACGGGCGGTGCTGACCGGGATCTTGTTGCAGCTCAGGATGGGCACACCGCGCCAGCCGGGAACGGTGTGGCCGTGCACCTCCACCGGGTCGGGGTAGAGGCCCGCCCTGGTGCACTCGCGGCCGAAGGCGGCGATGGCCCGCGGGTGGGCGAGGAAGAACTTGGTGCCGCGGCGCCTGCTGAGCAGCTCGTCGAGGTCGTCGGGGAGCGGCGGGCCCGCGTGCGGCTGGATGCGCTGGTCGTAGTCCGCGTTGTGCAGCAGCCCGAACTCGGGGTTGTTGATCAGCTCGTGTTCCTGGCGCTCGCGCAACGCCTCGACGGTGAGCTTGAGTTGCTGCTCGGTCTGGTTCATCGGCTCGTTGTAGAGGTCCGCGACACGGCTGTGGACGCGCAGCACGGTCTGGGCGACGCTCAGCTCGTACTCGCGCGGCTTGACCTCGTAGTCGACGTAGGTGCCGGGCAGCGCTTCCTCGCCCTTGTGGCCCGACGCCAGCTCGATCGCGGCCTCACCGCGCTTGTTGACCCGCTGCCGCGGGATCGCGCGGTGCGCCTCCAGGTGCGTGCGCAGCGCCTCTGACTGTCCGAGCAGCGGTTCGAGCTCCTGCCGGGGCAGGGCCAGCACCGTGGTGACGGTGGCCGCGCGGGCCGTGTACTCCCACTCGCCGTCGGCGCCGAGCAGCGCCTGGTCGCCGAAGTGGTCGCCGTCGGCGAGGACTCCGAGCCGGGTCGGCTCGCCGTACGACCCCTCGCCGAGCTTCTCGACCTTGCCGTGCGCCAGCAGATAGACGGTGTCCGCGGGCGTCCCGGCTTCGGCGATGACCTCGCCCGGCGCGAATTCACGCTGGACGAAACGGTCCGCCAGCGCGGTCAGCGCGCCGACGTCGTTGAACGAGCGCAGCGCGGCCAGCTCGCCCAGCTCCTGCGGGATCACCCGGACCTCGGACCCCGTCTTCACGAAGGTCACGCGCCCGTCGCCGACCGAGTAGCTCAGCCGGCGGTTCACCCGGTACGTGCCCGCGTTGACCTGCACCCAGGGCAGTACGCGCAGCAGCCACCGGGAGGAAATGCCCTGCATCTGCGGGGCGGACTTGGTGGTCGTCGCCAGATTCCTGGCGGCCGACGTGTCCAGACTCGTACGCGCCTGGTCGTCGTGCGGATTGCCGAGTGCGGTGTCCTGGCCCGCATCAACCGACATGTGCTGTCCTTCCCGTAAGCGGGTGATACGGCCTCATTCTTTCCGTGACGCAGAGTGCTGCCTATTGCCGAAACGAGTGAGAATACTTTCCGAAAATCCGGATCGCGGCTTTTGGTGGGGCGCACGGGGCGCGCGACCCCGCGCGCGCTCGAACCCGTGTGCGTCAGGGGGGAGTTCGGGGGCAACCGGTGGGTGGGGACGCCACCCGGCGCCGCCGCACCGCACGAGCACCGCCGGCCCCGAGGGCCGGCTTACAGGAGGTCCGGGATGTTCGCCGCAATCGGGGCAGTCATCTTCGCCATCGCGTACATCATCAACGCCACGAGCACGAGCACGGACGCGGGCTTCACGCCGATCAGTCTGCTGCTCGCGGGACTGGTCTTCGTCGCACTGCACCTGGCGGGCGTCGGATCGGGCTGGGCGGTCCCCAGCAGACGGCGTCGTCGCCGCTGACCGGGTGCGGGACCGCACCCGAGGTGAGGCGGCGGCCACGCGGCGGTCAGGAACCACCGCTCGCGGAGGCCGCGGCGGCTACAGCGCCTCGACGACCGAGCCGCGGTCCGGGGGCGTCACCTGCGGCGGGATGGTGAGCGGCACGGCGGCCAGCGCCGCGGCCAGCGCGCTGCGGCGCTCCCGGCGGAAGACGTACGCGGCGAAGGCGCCGGCGCCCAGCAGCGCGACGAACGACATCAGGGTGCCGAGCCAGCTCGCGCCCAGCCACTTGCCGCCGATCCAGCCGAGTCCGACGCTGTACGTCGCCCAGGCGACCCCGGCCAGCGCCGACCAGGGCAGGAACTCGCGCGGGCTGCGGCGGGCGGCGCCCGCGCCCAGGCTGACCACACTGCGGCCGGCCGGTGCGAAGCGGGCGAGGATCACCAGGGCGCCGCCGCCCTGGTGCAGTACCTGTCCGAGCCGTTCGTGCGCGCCCGCCAGGCGCCGCGAGGACGCCACTCTCCGGTCGAACCAGTCCCCGCCGCGGAAGGCCAGCCGGTACGCCAGCAGGTCGCCGAGGCAGGACGCGACGGCGGCGCACACCAGCAGCGCGAAGACGTCGAGCATGTCGTCGCGTGAGCTGGCGGTCCCGGCGGTGGCGGCACTGATCACCAGCACACCGCTCGGCAGCACCGGCACGAAGACGTCGAGGATCACGGAACTCGCCACGAGCACGTAGATCCAGGGCCAGTCGAAAAGGGAGCCCAGGCCTTGCAGCACCGCGCCTCCTCGTCCTTGGCCGAATTCGTACCCGTGGAGCGCCCGTCTGATGCCGGGCACCTCGTACTTGCCGTGCTGTCCGGCTCTCCGTCGGCGTTCCGCCTCGTCGAACCGGGTCCTGAAGGGGTGCTGTCCGGTGGTCGAAGATCTTCATCCACCGTCAGCCGTACAGCGTACGCCAAGGGGCACCGCCGGAACCGGCGAGGGCACGTGACGTAGTAGACATCACTACGAGAATACTTTCCGCCGGGACCGTTCATCGCTGATCAGAGAACTGATCGGAAATCCGTACGATCCGCGCGGGAATCGGCGGGGGCGCCGGGCGGGCGCCCGCCTACAGTGACGCTGTGGCTTCCGCACCCGCTTCTCCAGTGTCCACCCACGAGACGCTGTCCACGTCGCTGGCCTCGAATTCGTCCCTGCTGCCGGTCGACAAGACCCTCGGCTTCGTTCTCGCCGCGCTGCTCGTGGCGGCCGCCGGGGTCGCCGCGTACGCCAGGCTCGCCGACGAGCACGACAACTACGCGCGCGGCATCGCCCTGGCGGGCCTCAGGGCGGCCGTACAGCTCGCGGTGGTCGCCGCCCTCATCGGCTGGGTCGTCAAGCACCAGGCGGCGCTGCTGGGCTTCGTGGCGCTGATGTTCGCGGTCGCGTCGCGGACCGCGGGGCGCCGGATCACCCGCAACCGCACCTGGTGGTGGGCCGCGGTGCCCGTCGCGGCGGGCGCGCTGCCGGTGGTCGTCGTGCTCGTGCTGACCGGCCTGGTGCCGATCGACGGGATCGCGCTCATCCCCGTGGCCGGAATCCTCATCGGCGGCGCGCTCACCGCCACCGTGCTCGGCGGGCGGCGCGCCCTGGAGGAGCTGAAGCTGCGCGCGGGCGAGGTGGAGGCCGCGATGGCGCTGGGCTTCTCCGACCGCGACGCGCGCCTGGAGATCGCCAGACCGGCCGCCTCCGGGGCGCTGGTCCCCGGACTCGACCAGACCAGGACGGTGGGCCTGGTGACCCTGCCCGGTGCCTTCGTGGGCATGCTGCTGGGCGGCGCGAGCCCCGTGTCGGCCGGGGCCGTGCAGTTCTTCGTCCTCATCGCGCTGATGGCCGTCCAGGCGGTCGCGGTCTCCGTCGTCCTGGAACTGGTCGCGCGGGGCCGCATCACCCGCGTTCCGGCCCTGTGACCGGGCCTTCGGACCGGGGGACCTGACTCCGCGACCGCGCGGTGCGGTACCCCGTTCGGGCGTCGCGTAGACTCGTCGGAGCAGAAGGGGAGTAGCTCTTCGCCGGACCGTCGACATACTGCTCAGTTCAGCCGCAGTTCGCTGTTCTGAGCCGGCGCCCGGAGGCGGATGTGCCGCGCGATGCGCGTACAGCCCGCCAGCGAGACCTTCGGCCGCAGTGTTCCGACGCTGCCGTGCCGAAGCGATCTCAGATACGGCTTGACGTTCCCCTGGATCTCTCGGTGCGGCGCCCGACCGATTGAGGACCAGACCCCGTGCTCAGCCTGACCGTCATCGCCGTCGTCTTCGGCGTGATCTTCCTTGCCGAACTCCCCGACAAGACCGCGCTCGCCGGGCTCATGCTCGGCACCCGCTACCGCGCCTCGTACGTCTTCGTGGGCGTCGCCGCCGCCTTCGTCGTCCACGTCGCCCTCGCCATCGCCGCGGGCAGTCTGCTCACCCTGCTGCCGCACCGCTGGGTCCAGGGCGTGGTCGGACTGCTCTTCCTCGGCGGCGCGGCCATGCTGCTCTTCTCCAAGGGCGACGACGAGGAGGAGGTGCGCGAGCCCGCCAACCAGAGCTTCTGGAAGGTCTCGGGCACCGGCTTCATGCTCATCCTGGTCGCCGAATTCGGTGACCTCACGCAGATCATGACCGCCAATCTCGCCGCCCGCTACGACGACCCGGTCTCGGTCGGCATCGGCGCCGTCCTCGGCCTGTGGGCGGTCGCGGCCCTGGGCATCTTCGGCGGGCGGCTGCTCATGAAGCGGGTGCCGCTGGCGCTGATCACGAAGATCGCGGCAGCTGTGATGGTGGTGCTCGCCGGATTCAGCCTGTACGAGGCCGCCGCGGGCTGACGTTCCGCGGGTCCGTACGGCACGGCGGGCCGGACCCTGACGAGGGTCCGGCCCGTTCGTTCTCACGCGTCCCCGTACGGCCCTACGGCTCGTGCGTGCGTCGCGTGCGTGCGTCTCGGCTGTACGTCCTGTCCGTACGACGCGTCCGTACGTCTCAGTCGACGACGATACGGAGGCCGCCGTCCGCGACGGCCTCGACCCGCACCCGCTCCAGCGAGTCGACGTGCGCGGTGGGCGCGTGGACCGCGGCGCGCGGGCCGACGCCGATCACGCGCATTCCGGCGGCCCGCGCCGCCGCGATGCCGACCTCGGCGTCCTCGAACACCACGCAGTCCTCGGGCGCGAAGCCCAGCTCCGCCGCGCCCTTCAGAAAGCCCTCGGGGTCCGGCTTGCTCGCGCTCACCCGCTCCGCGGTCACCATGACGGGCGGCAGCGGCAGGCCCGCGGCGGCCATCCTGGTCGTGGCCAGTTCCTCGCTCGCCGAGGTCACCAGCGCGTGCGGGTGGCCGTCGAGCGAGGCCAGGAAGGCGGTGGCACCGGGCACCTGCACGACACCGTCGGTGTCGGCGGTCTCCTCGGCGAGCATCAGCGCGTTCTCCGCGTAGTTCTCTGCCATCGGGCGGTCGGGGAGCAGGACGGCCATCGTCGCGTGGCCCTGGCGGCCGTGCACGACCTTCAGCACCGCGTCGGCGTCCAGGCCGTGGCGGCCGGCCCAGGCGCGCCAGCAGCGCTCCACGACGGCGTCCGAATTCACCAGCGTTCCGTCCATGTCCAGCAGCAGGGCTTTCGCGGAGAGGACGGGCATGTTCTGGGGCTCCTCGGCACATCGGTGATCAACGGCAACGTGGTTCCGCCCGCCGGTCAGGGAAGCGGGCGGAACCACTTTGTTCCCTCACGGTACAAAAGTGGGGCGCTCAGCGCCAGTCCCCCTGGTCCACGTACTGCAACAGGCCCCATGTGAAGTGCGCGACCACCCTCGCGCCGCCGCCGGGCGGTGTCAGCGCCACGCGGGTACGGCTCGGCGCGTCCGGCGGCAGCGGTTCCGCGGGCGGGAAGGCCCTGGCCGCGTCGTCCACCGTGCACGACCACGGCGTCAGGTCGGCCACCTCCCGCAGCCTTGGCGCGGGCGCTTCCGGGGCCCGTACGAGCCACTCGTTCCACACCGCCGAGCCGCCGCCGGGTGCGCACAGCACCTCGAATCTCAGGTCCGGCCACAGAGGTGTCGGCCAGCGCAGGGCCCGGCACGTCAGGTCGCCGATCCGCCGCTCCTCCTCCGTCTCCGGAGGGCCCAGCGCCGTCCTGTACCTCCGCTCACCGGTCGGGAACGTGCGCGAGTGGGCTCTCGCCTGCCACCTCTTGTGCGCCTCGCGCGCCTGGGCGTGTGTCGCTCCCAGCGACCGGAGCGCCTCGTCCACCAATTCCGGTTGGTGGTCCGCCATTCTTCGCAGCAGCACCAGTTGGAACTCCGCGACCCCGAACGCCTGCGTGACCATCCCTCGACCCTAGAACCTCCACCCTCCCGGCGGGGCGCCGCCCGCGCGGGCTTGCGCGGGTAACCCATCACCGGCCGGTGGTCCGGGGACAACCGATCTGCCCCGCCGGGGCGGGTGGTGACGTGCGGGGGCGTCGTGGCTGGTGGCGCAGTTCCCCGCGCCCCTTTAAAGATCGGCTCGCCGCCTGGGCGGAAGTGGGTGTGCCCCGTCAGGGGCGCGGGGAACGGCGCGGCCAGCCCTCACCGGCCGGTGGTCCGGGGACTACCGGATTGCCCCGCTGGGGCGGGTGGTGAGGTGCGGGAGCGCTTCGGCTGAGCGCGCCCACGCGGCGGCAGCCGCAGATTAAACACAGTCCCGCGCCCCTTGAAAGATCGGCTTGCCGTCCGGGCGAAAGGGGGTGGGCCCCGTTAGGGGCGCGGGGAACTGCGCGGCCGGCCCCCACCGGCCGGTGGTCCGGGGACAACCGGTCTGCCCCGCCGGGGCGGGTGGTGAGGTGCGGGAGCGTCGGGGCGGAGCCCGGGGTCTTGCGGGGGCGCCCACGCTTCGGAAAGCGGCGCTAGCTGGTTTGGTGTTCGAGGGTGGTGCGGGTTTGGGGGCCGTAGACGCCGATGGGGTCGCCGCGGACGCCGTACCAGATCTGGAACATGGCGACGGCCTCGCGAACCCCTTGGTCGTAGGAGCCGTTGACGTGGCCGTGGTAGACCCACACGTCGCGGAGCCGCTGCTGGAGATCGGAGACGGCGGCGCCGGTGTCGCCGAGCTGGAGGATCTTGGAGGCGGGGGAGGTCGGGGTGACGGGGGGCGTGGTGGGGGCCGGGTCGGCCGGCGCGGTGGGGGCGGACGGCGTGGAGCCGGTGGTGGCGGGCGCGGCGGGGGCCGACGGCGTGGAGCCGGTGGCGGCGGGAGCCGTCGTAGATGGGGACGGCGGCGCCGTGGCGGCCTCGGGCACCACCGGCGCGGCGGAGGTCGTGGTCGGCGCGGGCGTGTGGCGCGGGGCGCCGACGGCCACGGTGCCCACGACGGCGGTGGACTCCGTCGGCAGCTCGACGTCCGGCATCGAGGACGTCCGGTCCGGCGGCAGCGCCCGGTCGGTGCGCGGCTCGTCGCCCATGACCTGTCCGGTGACGGCGACGGCGCCCGCGGCCAGCGCGGAGGCCGCGACCGCGGCCGCGGCCACCACCAGGCCCCGTCTGCGGCGCCGGTGCCTGCCCCGGTCCTGGTACAGCCCCGTCCCGGCCGCCGCCCCGGCGAACGCGGCCGGGGTCCCGGCCTCGGCGTCCCCCCGCGGCGCGTACTCCACGCCGGAGTACAGCGCGGCGAACAGCCCGACATCGGCGGTCTCGGGACCGCTGTCGCCGGGCGCCAGCAGTGGCCGTACGGTCGTCTCGCCCGCCTCGCCGTCCGGCTCGGCGACGTAGGGGCGCATCCGAAGCGGGTGGAAGCCCTCGGTGGCGGCGAGCGCGGCGGCCCGCGCGGCGGAACGCTCCGCCGCCCGCGTCTCCCCGCCCTCGTCCTGCTCGCCGGGGAGGCCGGGCGGGCCCGGCTCGGCCGAGTCGTCCCAGGTGACCAGGGCCCCCGGCGGCACCAGCGCGCTCGGCGGCGGCGTCGGCGGCCGCGGGGCGGTCACCTCGGACGAAGCGTGCGGCACCCCGGGCACGACCGGTATCCCCGCCGAGGACGCCTCGGCGTCCACCTCGCGGGCAGCGTCCGGCTGCGGCGCCACTGGTTCCCCTCCCGGCCGTCGTTCGCATTTCGCATATTCGCAAAGACGTGCCGATTATGCCGACCTCCGGCGGCGAGCGCAGCCCGCTGACCGCACAAGTGGGCGAGTATCGGAGGCCAAAGTCGTACAAATGGTGGGAATATAAGGTTCCGACCGTCGGGGGATGACGCGAGGAGCCGTTCCATGGCCCAGGACACCACGACCGCCGCGGGCCCGGCGGCGGCAGAGCCGGGGCAGCACCAGGACAAGCGAGCGGTGCGGATCGCGATCAGCGCCCTGGCGCTCGGCATGCTGCTGGCCGCCCTCGACCAGACCATCGTGTCCACCGCGCTGCCCACGATCGTCAGCGAACTGGGCGGCATCGACCACCTGTCGTGGGTGGTGACGGCCTATCTGCTGGCGTCGACCGCGGCCACCCCGCTGTGGGGCAAGCTCGGCGACATGTACGGCAGGAAGCGGCTCTTCCAGACCGTCATCGTGATCTTCCTGATCGGCTCCGTGCTCTGCGGAATCGCCCAGAACATGGGCGAGTTGATCGCCTTCCGGGCCCTCCAGGGCCTGGGCGGCGGCGGGTTGATCGTGCTGTCGATGGCCATCGTCGGCGACATCGTGCCGCCGCGCGACCGCGGTCGCTACCAGGGCGTGTTCGGCGGGGTGTTCGGCGCGGCGAGCGTCCTCGGGCCGCTGCTGGGCGGGGTGTTCACCGAGCAGCTCTCCTGGCGCTGGGTGTTCTACATCAACCTCCCCATCGGGATCATCGCGCTCGCCGTGATCGCCGCGGTGCTGCACATCCCGGTCCGCCGTACGGCCCACCGGATCGACTACCTCGGCATGGCGGTGATCGCCGCAGCGGCGACCTGCCTGGTGCTGATGACCTCGCTCGGCGGCACCACATGGGCGTGGAGTTCGGCCGGGATCATCGGCCTCGCGGTCGCCGGAGTCGTCCTCATCGCGCTGTTCGTGGCGATCGAGCGCCGCGCGCAGGAGCCGGTGCTGCCGCCGAAGCTGTTCCGCAACCGTACGTTCCTGCTCTGCTCGGTGATCTCCTTCATCATCGGCTTCGCGATGTTCGGCGCGATGACGTTCCTGCCGACCTTCCTCCAGGTCGTGCACGGCTTCTCGCCCACGCTGTCCGGCGTGCACATGATCCCGATGGTGATCGGCATGCTGCTGTCGTCCACGGTGTCGGGGCAGATCGTCAGCCGCACCGGCCACTACAAGGTCTTCCCGATCGCGGGCACCGGCGTCATCGCCGTCGGACTCGTCCTGCTGCACACCCTGGACGAGACGACCAGCACCTGGGTGATGAGCCTGTACTTCCTGGTCTTCGGCCTCGGTCTCGGCCTGGTGATGCAGGTGCTGGTGCTGGCCGTGCAGAACGCCGTCGGGTACGAGGACCTGGGCTCGGCCACCTCGGGCGCCACCTTCTTCCGCTCCATCGGCGCGTCCTTCGGCGTCTCGCTGTTCGGCACGATCTTCGCCAACCGCCTTTCCGACGAGCTGACATCGGCCTTCGCGGGCAAGTCGCTGCCCGCCGGGGTCAATCCGGCGCAGTTCCAGGCCGACCCGACGGCGGTCGGCAAGCTGCCCGCGGCCGTCAAGGGGCCCGTGCTGCACGCGTATTCGAACTCGATCACCACCGTCTTCCTGTGGGCGGTGCCGATCGTGCTGGTCGGCTTCCTGCTGGCGTGGCTGCTCAAGGAGCAGCCGCTGCGGGGCACGGTGACCGTGCCGGACGCCAGCGAGACGCTCGGCACCAACCCGGTGGAGCGGTCCTCGCTCGACGAGATCGCCCGCTGCCTTTCGCTGCTCGGCAGCCGGGAAGCCCGCCGCGACCTCTACACCCGGATCACCGGTCTGGCCGGGCTCGACATCCACCCCGCCACGAGCTGGCTGCTGTTGCGGCTGGCCCACGACGGCGAGGGCGACCCGGTCGAGCTGGCCGCCCGTACCACCGTGCCCGCCGAGGTCATCGAGGCGGCGGCCGACGAGTCGCTGTCCCGCGGCTTCGCCGTACGCGACGGCGGTCCGCTGGTCCTCACCGCGTCCGGACACGCGCTGGCCGGACGCCTGACCGAGGCGCGGCGCACGGTCCTCGCCGATCTGCTCGGCGACTGGGACCCGGCCGCCCACGCCGACCTGGCCGCCCTGGTCACGAAGCTGAGCGGCGAACTGTGCGGCGGCGACGGGGACCGCCCCGAGGGCCGTACGCGGCACCAGCCGGCGGCCGGCCGTACGCCTCCGGCCTGAGGGTTCGAGCCCGTCGTCCTGAAGCCGTCCGTTTGCGGTGCCTGGCAGTGGCAAGCCGAGCAGGGAGAGAACGTCACTGTCTGACGACCCGTAGGAACGGGAGGCACGCCATGTCCACCGGAGCGACTGTAGCCATCGTCGTAGTGGCGCTGATTGTCCTGGCGCTGATCGCGACCCTGGTGATGAGGGGCGACGGTACGGGAGGTGTGGGTTCGGGAGCGCGGCTGAAGCATCGCTTCGGACCCGAGTACGACCGCGTGCTCGAACGGCACGACGGCGATGTGAAGGCCACCCGGGCGGAACTCGCCGAGCGGGTCAAGCGCCACGGCGACCTCGAACTGCGACCCGTCTCCGAGCAGGAGCGGGAGCGGTACACCGCCGCTTGGACCGCCCTCCAGGCGCGATTCGTGGACGAGCCCGTCGCGGCGGTCGGCCAGGCCGACGCGCTGATCGGCGAGATCGCCGCCGACCGGGGCTTCCCGGCCGCGCGGGAGCCGGAGCACTTCGACGCGCTGTCCGTCCACCACCCGCACGCGGTGCACGGTTACCGCCAGGCCCACACGCTGGTCGACTCCGTAGGGGCCCCCGGTTCCGCGGCGCCGCAGAAGCGGCAGTCCACGGAAGACCTGCGCAAGGCGCTGCTGGGCGCGCGAGGGCTCTTCGACGAGCTGATGACCGAGAGCGCGCGCGGAACGAAGAACACCACGGAGCGGGCTGACGAGGCCGACGAGCCCGTCGTGGAGCACGACGCCGCGGCCGACGAGGACGCGAAGGCGGGCGGTCGGCGCGGTGCGCTCGGCGGCCGGTTCGCGGCCCTTAGCGGCGGGCGGCGGGAGCACGACGACGCGGACGAACGTCTGTGACGTTCGGCTGGGCGCCGCTCGACCCCCCAAGCGGGGTGCACCACCCTGCGCCGGCCGGACGAGTCGGCTCAGCAGGACCACGGACAGGGAGATGAAGCGATGAGTGACCGCGACACCGAGAAGACCGGTACCGACCGGGCCGAGGCCGAGAAGACCGAGGCGGAGAAGGCCGCGACCGGCACCGACAGGACCGGCACGGACCGCAGCAGCGCGGACCGGACCGGCACGGAGCGCAACGGCACGGACAGGATCGGGTCCGGCAAGACCCGGACGACCACGTACGGGAGCGGGACCGGCACTGGGACCGGGTCCGAGTCCGAGGCCGACAAGGCCGAGACCGGCACCGGGAGCCGGGCCGCCTCCAAGGCGTCGTCCGGGACCGACCGGCCCGGCAGACTGGACAGGTCCGAGTTCTCCGAACAGCGGGAGAAGGAGCCCGAAGCGGCTTCCTCCACCGGCTCGGACACATCGGCCCGTTGGACCTCGGGGGCCTCCAAGTCCTCCGAGACCGCTGAGGCCGCCGAAACCGCTGAGGCTGCCGGGACCTCCGGCTCCGACACCGGGCGGGCGACGACCGGCACGGGTACCAGCGCGAGCACGTCCGTACCGGCGCCGCGTACGCCCGCCGAGTCGACGACCGGGACCACCGCGACCGAGCCGGAGGCCGAGCGCACGTCCGGTCCCGGCACCGGGACCTCGGCGTTCGCCACCAAGCCCGGCACCGCCTCCGAGACGGAGACCACGGCCACGCGTACGGACACATCCACGCCCGCGTCCATACGTACGGACACCTCCACGTCTGAGTCCGCACGTACGGACACGTCCGCGCACACGGACACGTCCACGACCGCGACGGACGGCACGTCCGGTGCGGCCGACGGCGGGGCCGAGGAAGTGGACCGGCTGAGCCGGCGGATGGACCGCGCGGTCGGCGGCTTCGTGGACGACCCGAAGCGCGCCGTGCGCGAGGCGGACGCCGTACTGGACGAGGCCGCGGCGCGGCTGACCCGGTTGCTGGAGGAGCGGCGCACCGCGCTGCGCGGGTCGTGGCACGGTGACGACGGAAGCGACGGCACCGGGACCGAGGAGTTGCGGATCGCGCTCACCAAGTACCGTGACATGACACGGCAGTTGCTGACGACCGGCATCTGACGTCGCAGCCGGACCGGACCGCGCGCGGGCGCAGGCGCGCGGCCGACGGCTGACGACAGCGGACGGACGGGGGCTCTCACCTACGGTGAGGGCCCCCGTAGTCGACGCGCAGTTCCTTGACCCCGTTGATCCACGCCGAGCGCAGCCGCCGCGGGTCGCCGAGCAGCCGGATGTCCGGCAGATTGTCGGCGATGGCGTTGAACATCAGGTTGATCTCCAGCTTGGCGAGATTCGCGCCGAGGCAGTAGTGCGGGCCCCCGCCGCCGTACCCGAGGTGCGGGTTGGGATCGCGCAGGATGTCGAACGTGCCCGGGTCGTCGAAGACTTCGGGGTCGTTGTTGGCGGAGGAGTAGAACATCCCCACCCGGTCGCCCGCCTTGATCTTCGCGCCGCCGAGTTCGGTGTCCCGGGTGGCGGTGCGCTGGAAGGACACGATCGGGGTGGCCCAGCGGACGATCTCGTCCGATGTCGTGTCCGGGCGCCGCTCCTTGAACAGCTCCCACTGCTCGGGGTGGGTCAGGAACGCGTGCATGCCGTGGGTGATGGCGTTGCGCGTCGTCTCGTTGCCCGCGACGGTCAGCACGAGCACGAAGAAGCCGAACTCGTCGGAGGTCAGGCTGCCTTCGTCGGACGCGGCGACGAGTTTGCTGACGATGTCGGCGGCCGGGCACTGCTTGCGGGCGGCGGCCATGTTCATCGCGTACGAGATCAGCTCCATCGCCGACTCGGCGCCGATCTCCTCGGTGATGGCGAGTTCCGGGTCGTCGTACGCGGCCATCTTGTTCGACCAGTCGAAGAGCTTGAGCCGGTCGTCCTGCGGCACGCCGATGAGTTCGGCGATGGCCTGGAGCGGGAGTTCGCACGCGACGTCGGTGACGAAGTTCCCCCGGCCCGCCTCCGCCGCGCCGGTCACGATCCGCTGGGCGCGGGCCCGCAGCGCGTCCTCCAGGGCCCGTATCGCCCGCGGGGTGAAGCCGCGCTGGACGATCTGCCGCAGCCGGGTGTGCTCGGGCGGGTCCATGTTGAGCATGATGAAGCGCTGCACGTCGATCTGGTCGCGGCTGATCCGGTCGTTGAAGCGGATGATCGCGGTGTTGGTGTACGAGGAGAAGACCTCCGGGTTGGTCGACACCGCCTTGACGTCCGCGTGCCGGGTCACCACCCAGTAGCCGTCGTCTCCGAAACCCGCGGTGTTGTGCGGCTGGGCGTTCCACCACACCGGGGCGGTCCGCCGGAGTTCGGCCAGTTCCGGGAGGGGGACGCGGTCCTGGTAGACGTCCGGATCGGTGAAGTCGAAGCCTTCGGGAAGCGCGGGACAGGGCATCGGCACTCCAGGTCTGACGTGTCATAAGTTGTCTGACGGTCCATCAGATATACGACCGAAGGTAGTAACGAGTTCCACAAGTCGCAAGGGCCGCGGGCGTGTGGATCACGTACGGGAACGACGTGGGCCGTGCGCGACTCTTGCGCGCGCCGTACCGCGGGTAATAAGACTGCGGGAAGAACTAGAACGCGTACTAGTTTAGTTGAGAAGAGGACGAGCTTCATGGCCGCTGAACCCGTCATCGTCGAAGCCGTACGCACCCCGATCGGCAAGCGCGGCGGCGCGCTCGCCAACCTCCACCCCGCCTATCTGCTCGGCGAGACCTACCGCGAACTGCTCGGCCGCACCGGCATCCAGGCCGACGCCGTCGAGCAGATCGTCGGCGGCACCGTCACCCACGCCGGGGAACAGTCCATGAACCCCGCGCGCAACGCCTGGCTCGCCGTCGGCCTGCCCTACGAGACCGCCGCGACCACCGTCGACTGCCAGTGCGGGTCCTCGCAGCAGGCCAACCACATGGTGGCCAACATGGTCGCCGCGGGCGTCATCGACATCGGCATCGGCTGCGGAGTCGAGGCCATGTCGCGGGTGCCGCTGGGCAGCGGTTCCAAGCACGGGCCCGGCAAGCCGTTCCCCGACGAGTGGAACGTCGACCTGCCCAACCAGTTCGAGGCCGCCGAACGGATCGCCCGCCGCCGCGGACTCACCCGCGAGCACGTCGACCGGCTCGGCCTCATCTCGCAGGAACGCGCCGCCCGCGCCTGGGCCGAGGAGCGCTTCAAGCGCGAGACCTTCGCCGTCCAGGTGCCCACCACCGAGGACGAGCAGCACGCCGGGCTCGGCATGTGGCGGCTGGTCGACCGCGACCAGGGCCCGCGCGACACCACCATGGACGGGCTCGCCGGGCTCAAGCCCGTCATGCCCACCGCCGTCCACACCGCGGGGAACTCCTCGCAGATCTCCGACGGCGCCTCCGCCGTGATGTGGGCCTCCAAGAAGATGGCCCGCGCCCTGCACCTGCGCCCCCGCGCCCGGATCGTCGCCCAGGCCCTGGTCGGCTCCGACCCGCACTTCCACCTCGACGGACCCGTCGACGCCACTCGCGCCGTCCTCGGCAAGGCCGGGATGACGCTGCGGGACATCGACGTCGTCGAGATCAACGAAGCCTTCGCCTCCGTCGTCCTGTCCTGGGCCCAGGTCTTCGACCAGGACCTCGAAAAGGTCAACGTCAACGGCGGCGCCATCGCGCTCGGCCACCCCGTCGGCGCCACCGGCGCCCGGCTGATCACCACCGCGCTGCACGAACTGGAGCGCGCCGACAAGGAGTTCGCCCTGATCACGATGTGCGCGGGCGGCGCGCTCGCCACGGGCACGATCATCCAGCGGCTGTGAGGCACCGCCCGGACGAGCCCCGCGCGGGGGTCAGCGCTGCCTGCGGCCCTTGCGGCCGCTGAGCAGGAAGCCCACGCCGACGCTCGCGACGAAGAAGATGCTGACGATCAGCCACGTACTGGTGCCCGCCGATCCGCCGTCCTTCTTCGTGTCGCCGGTCGGGCTGGGCGAGGCCGTCGCGCTCGCCGCCGTCACGCGCGACCGCGTGTCGTGCGACGCGGCGACGGCGGACGGCGCCGCCGTCAGGGCGGCCAGTGCCAGGACGGCGACGGTGGCCACGGTGGTGGCGCGGCGGCGCAGGAGCATGAGGAACACCCTAACGTCCCGGTGCCGCGCTATACGGCCCGGTACGTCACCGGGTCGGACCCCGGCACGGGCTCGGCGCGCCCCGCCTTGGTCAGCCGCCGCAGATGCGCCTCGGTCTCGGAGACGGCGATGGTCCGCGAGGACGTGGGGATGCGCGACCAGGGACGGTTCCAGGGCAGCGCCTCGGCGAGCTGCCAGGGGGTGCGGGGGCCGGGGGTGATGAGGGCGAGGAGCTCGGCCAGGCGCGCGGCGTGGTGCTCCAGGAGCTCGCCGACCCGGCCGGCGGCGCCCGCGAAGGCGTACTGGTGCGCCGGGAGCACCTGGGCGGGGGCCAGGCGGGCGATGCGTTCGAGCGAGTCGAGGTAGTCGCCGAGCGGGTCGGTCTCGACGACGGCGTCCGGGTCCTCGTACAGGCCGATGTGCGGCGAGATCTCCGGCAGGAGGTGGTCACCGGAGAACAGCCGGCGACTCTCCTCCAGATACAGGCAGACGTGCCCCGGCGTGTGTCCTGGTGTCCACACCGCGCGCAGCCGACGGCCCGCCAGCGGCAGCCGCTCGCCGGGGACGATCTCGCGGTCCGGCAGCGCGGGCGGCCGTCCCGGCAGCGCCTGCCCGCCGTACTCGCGCAGCGGCGCCAGGTGCTCCTCGGGCGCGCCCGCCGCCGCCAGCCGCGCCAGCAGGTACTCCACCCACACACCCGGCTCGGCCTCCCGCGTGCGCCGCACCACGTCGATGTCGGCCGCGTGCATCGCGATCCACGCCCCCGACGCCTCCCGCACCCGCGCGCTCAGCCCGTGGTGGTCCGGATGGTGGTGCGTCACCAGCACCCCCAGGATGTCACCCACCGACGTGCCCGCCTCCCGCAGCCCGCGCTCCAGCGCCGCGAACGAGTCCGGATGGTCCCACCCGCTGTCCACCAGCACCGGCCCGTCGTCGGTGTCGAGCAGGTGCACCAGCGTGTACCCGAGCGGGTTGTCGGGAATCGGCACCGGCACGCTCCACACCCCGCCGCCGTGGTCGACCACCCGACCCCGGTCCTCCCGCCGGCCGGCCGTGCCGTGGTCCGCCATGGGATGGCTCCTCTCCGGCCGCCGCCGGGCGTGCCGCGTCCATTGCCCACTATAACGAGAACTGGTATCAGTTCTGACTGAGCGTCAGAAATGGTTCGAGCGGAGACAGCGAGAGCGGCGGAGGCGACAGCGATGAACGATCCCGGTCCTGGTTCCGACTTCATCGAGCACGGAAAGCTGTTCATCGGAGGGGCGTTCGTCGATCCGGCGGGGGACGGGGGGACGATCGAGGTCGTGTCGCCGCACACGGAGCGGGTGTTCGGACGGGTGCCGCACGCGTCGCGGGCGGATGTGGACCGGGCGGTGGCGGCGGCCCGCACCGCGTTCGACGAAGGGCCCTGGCCCCGCTCGACGTTGGCGGAACGGATCGAGGTCGTCGGCCGGATCAAGGACGCCGTCCTGGTCAGGCACGAGGAGATAGCCCGGCTGATCAGCCGGGAGAACGGCTCACCGGTCTCCTGGAGCGTCCTGGCCCAGGCGCTCGGCGCGATGATGGTCTGGGACGCCGCGATCACCGTGGCGCGCGACTTCCGTTACGAGGAGCGGCGGGCCGGAGCGCTCGGGCCGATCCTGGTACGGCGCGAGCCGGTCGGCGTCGTCGCGGCCGTGGTGCCGTGGAACGTACCGCAGTTCACGGCGGCGGCGAAGCTCGGGCCCGCGCTGCTCGCCGGGTGCACGGCGGTGCTCAAGCCGTCGCCGGAGTCGCCGCTCGACGCCTATCTGCTGGCGGAGATCGCGCGGGAGGCCGGGCTGCCGGACGGGGTGCTGAACATCGTGCCCGCCGGACGCGAGGTCAGCGAGTACCTGGTCGGCCACCCCGGCGTGGACAAGGTGTCGTTCACCGGCTCGGTCGCGGCGGGCAAGCGGGTGATGGAGGTGGCCGCGCGCCATCTCACGCGCGTGACACTGGAGTTGGGCGGCAAGTCGGCGGCCGTGATCCTGCCGGACGCGGACCTGACGGCGGCCGTCGCCGGGATCGTGCCCAACGCGTGGATGAACAACGGCCAGGCGTGCGTGGCCCAGACCCGCGTCCTGGCCCCCCGTACCCACTACGACGAGATCGCCGAGCGGCTGGCGGCGGCGGCCTCCGCGCTGGTGGTCGGCGACCCGCTGGACCCGGCCACCGAGGTCGGCCCGCTGGTCGCGGAACGCCAGCGGCAGCGCTCCCTGGACTACATCGCGATCGGCCAGCGCGAGGGCGCCAAGGTGCTGACCGGCGGCGGCCGGCCGAGCGGCCTGGACACCGGCTGGTACGTCGAGCCGACGCTGTTCGGCGACGTCGCGCCGGGGATGCGGATCGCCCGCGAGGAGATCTTCGGCCCGGTGATCTGCCTGCTGCCGTACGACGACGAGGCCGACGCCGTACGCATCGCCAACGACTCCGACTACGGCCTGTCCGGCAGCGTGTGGACCTCCGACACCGAGCACGGCATCGACATCGCGCGCCAGGTGCGTACCGGCACGTACTCCGTCAACACCTTCAGCCTCGACATGCTCGGCCCCTTCGGCGGCTACAAGGACTCAGGTCTCGGGCGGGAGTTCGGGCCCGAGGGGTTCAGCGAGTACCTGGAGCACAAGATGATCCACCTCCCGGCCGACTACCCGGCCGCCCCGGCGCGGGAGGCCGCCGGGGCAGCGGGCACGGCGGGCGGCACGGCGGAGGGCACCGACTGATGGGCGACCGCTGGCACGTGGACGTGGACCGCTCCGTCTGCATCGGCTCGGGACTGTGCGCGATCGGCGCCCCCGGCGCCTTCGTGCTGGGCGGCGTGCCCCGCCAGTCCCGCGCGGTGGAGGCGGAGGCGGACGCCTCGGAGGGCCTCCTCGCGGCGGCCGAGAGCTGCCCGGTGGAGGCCATCACCCTGACCGTGCAGGGGTCGGGAGAGCCGGTCTTCCCGCCGGAGGAGTGACCGGACGGACGGTGTGAACAGCCCGCCCGGCCGGAATCACCCGGCCGGGCTACCCGTCGTCACCCTTGCGGGCCGGGCCGGGCCGGGCCGGTCCGGACTGGGTCGGACCGGGCGCGGGGGCCCGGGGCCGTCCCCGCCTCACCCGCCGCGTTTGATGGCCCGCAGAAAGCGGGCCAGCGCGGTCGGCGTCGTACACAGCACGACCCCTGGGTCGTCGCTCTCGCGGAGCAGGACCGCGCCGCCGTCCTCGGCCAGCTCGACGCACTCGCCCTGTTCCTGCGAGTACGTGGACTTCTGCCAAACGAGCGGCGCGGGCGCGATCATCGGCGGGCCTTTCAGAGGTCTTGGGAGATGTCGCGGATGAAGTCCCGTGACCGGGACTGATCCAGCGCAACCTCCGCGAGAGTGTTGTAGAGCACGCGGTAATTGGACAGATGCGGTGCCGCGTGCAGAAAGCTGATGCCGTGTGCGGAGTCGATCTGAACGGTGTCGAGCGGCCGTACCGGACCGCTCGCGTAGAGCATCGCGTGGCCGGAACCTATGTGACCGTCCACCGCGAAGGGGATCACCCGCACGCTGATGTGCGGCAGATGGCTCAGCTCCTGGATGTGTTCGAGCTGGGCGCGCGCCACCTTCCCGCCGCCGAACCGCATGCGCAGCGCGGCCTCGTGGATCAGCGCCTCGTACGGCGGCGCCGTCTCCCGGTAGAGCACTCCCGAACGCTCCATGCGCTGGGCCACCCGCGCCTCCAGCTCGTTGTCCGGCAACGGCGGGATGGCGTAGCCGAAGACTGTGCGGGTGTAGTCCTCGGTCTGGAACACACCCGGAATGTGGGTGATCTGGATGGTACGGAGCCGGGTGGCGTGGTGTTCGAGCTCGGCGATGTCCAGCAGCCCGGCCGGTACGACGCCGCGGTAGGTCTCCCACCAGCCCTTGCGGCCCTGGCTGTTGGCCATGACCACGAGCGCGTCGATCAGCGCGGTGTCGCCGCACTCGTAGAACGCCGCGAGTCTGCGTAACCGCTCCTCGCTCACGCCGAGCCGCCCGGCCTCGATGTGGCTCACCTTCGCCGGGTCGGTGCCGAGCAGCCGCGCGGTGTCCCGCGCGGTGATCGCTGCGGCTTCCCGCATTTTCCGTAGCTCCGCACCGAGGCGCTCCTGGCGGGCGGTTGCGGTGCTTCTGAGCGGCATGGTGTCCCTTCTGAATGGTGGTTCCGAGTCTGCCGTTCCGCTCACGCGGGGTCCAGATCGTTTCTGGAAATTTCGGAGACAAGGTTGCAGTGGGGCATTATTGCCCCATATGCTGCGCGCGCTTACGCGCACGCGGACAGTCAACTCCCTTGAGGTGTAAGTGTGTTGACCGGGTATCCGGTTACCGGCGATCCCGCTCCGACGGTACGACGGGCGACGGGTCGGCGAGGGCCCGGTGAAGTTCCCGTGAAGGGGTCGTGGGTCCCCGGTCGCCGGGCGGTGGCGGCCAGCCACGGTCGTGATCTTCGCCCGTGATCTTCGCCCGTGATCTTCATCCGTGATCTTCGCCCGTGACCCTCGGCCGGGAGCGCGCCGGGCAGCGCCCGCGCGGGCGCTACTCGGGGGACGTCAGGTCGATCAGACGGCAGACCGTCTGGATGTCGATCTTCACCTGGGCGATCGAGGCCCGGCCGGAGAGCCAGGTGACCAGCGCGGAGTGCCAGGTGTGCTCGATGACCCGGACGGCCGAGAGCTGCTCGGCCGTGGGGGGCGCGTCCAGGCCCATCGCGTCCAGGATGATCGCCGTGGTCAGCCGCGAGACGGTGTCGACCTCGGCGCTGACCGAACGGTCGGCGAAGGTGAGGGCGCGCACCATCGCGTCGGCCAGATGCGGCTCGCGCTGCATCGCGCGGAAGGCCCGCATCAAGGTCTCCGCGACCCGGTCGGCCGGCTCGGCCGCCACCGGGGGCCGCTTGCGCAGCGTCCCGTGCAACTGCCCGAGCTGGTCCTGCATGGTCGCGACCAGCAGATGGATCTTGGAGGGGAAGTAGCGGTAGAGCGTGCCGAGCGCGACGCCCGAGGTCTCGGCGACCTCCCGCATCTGCACGGCGTCGAAACCGCCCCGGCAGGCGAGCTGCGCGCTGGTGTGCAGGATGCGGCGGCGCCGGGCCTCCTGCCGCTCCGTCAGCGGCGGCGAGTGCGGCGCGGGGGAGTGCGACGGTACGCGCGGGAGCGGCGGGCTGGACGGCTTGGAGTCAGTGCTCATGTGTCCCATCCCATGCCGTTCCCGTACCCGTTTGCGTGCCGGTCCGCGGGCCGGTCGGCCCGTGCCGCCGGTGTCCCGCGCTGCGTGCATGATGGCAGGGCGGGTGACGTGGTGCGAGTCACCCTCGGCCCGCACCGGGCCCCGCCCCCGGCGGCGTGATCCGACCGTCCGGCGGCCGGTGGACTGGCTTTCTGTACCATCAAGTCTGAAACTTGTTCTAGATTAGCGCGACAGCGGTTACGCTCCGGCTCAATCGCGACCGAGAAGGGGGCCGGAGTGACCTCACAGGCCAGGCCGCTGCGGATTGCCCTGCTCAGCTACAAGGGAAATCCCTTCTGCGGCGGCCAGGGCGTGTACGTCCGGCACCTGTCCCGCGAGCTGGCCGCGCTCGGCCACAGCGTCGAGGTGATCGGCGCGCAGCCCTACCCCGTGCTGGACGCGGTCGGCGAGGGCGTCACCCTCACCGAGCTGCCCAGCCTCGACCTGTACCGGCAGCCGGACCCGTTCCGCACCCCCAAGCGCGGCGAGTACCGCGACTGGGTCGACGCCCTCGAGGTCGCCACCATGTGGACCGGCGGCTTCCCTGAACCGCTCACTTTCAGCCTGCGTGCCCGGCGCCATCTCGCCGCCCGCCGCGCCGAGTTCGACGTCGTCCACGACAATCAGACGCTCGGCTACGGGCTGCTCGGCCTCGGCCTGCCGCTGGTCACCACGATCCACCACCCCATCACCGTGGACCGCCGCCTGGACCTGGCCGCGGCGCAGGGCTGGAAGCGACGGCTGTCGGTACGCCGCTGGTACGGCTTCACGCAGATGCAGAAGCGGGTGGCCCGCCGCCTGCCGTCCGTGGTGACCGTCTCCGGTTCCTCGCGCGACGAGATCATCGAGGACCTGGGCGTACGGCCGGACCGCATCCGCGCTGTCCCGATCGGCGCCGACGCCCGGCTCTTCTCGCCCGACCCCTCCGTGGCCGAGGTGCCCGGCCGGATCGTCACCACATCGAGCGCCGACGTGCCTCTCAAGGGCCTGGTCTTCCTGATCGAGGCGCTCGCCAAGGTACGGGCGCAGCGGCCGTACGCCCATCTCGTCGTCGTCGGCAAACGGCCGGAGAAGGGGCCCGTGGCCGAGGCCATCGCCGACTTCGGCCTCGCGGACGCCGTCGAATTCGTCAAGGGCATCAGCGACGCCGAGCTGGTCGACCTGCTGCGCGGCGCCGAGGTCGCCTGCGTGCCGTCGCTCTACGAGGGCTTCTCCCTGCCCGCCGCCGAGGCGATGGCCACCGGCACCGCGCTGGTCGCCACCACCGGCGGCGCCATCCCCGAGGTCGCCGGGCCCGACGGCGAGACCTGCCTCGCCGTGCCCCCGGGCGACGCCGGTGCGCTTGCCGCTGGGCTTGAACGTGTCTTCGACGACGCCGGCCTTCGCAAGCGGCTCGCCGCCGCCGGCCGCGCCCGCGTCCTGGCCCACTTCACGTGGGAGCGGGCCGCCGAGGCGACGGTGGCCCTGTACCGCGAAGCGATCGCCTCCGCCCCGCGGGCTCGCGGGCCTGTGTCCGATGTGCGGCTGCCGCCGCGTGGGCGCGAGCAAGCCGCCACCGGGCCGGTGGTCGCGGAACCGACCGCGTCCGCCCCGCTGGGGCGGTCGGTGAGCCGCGGCGCCGCACCGGCCGAGCGCGCGGTGCCCCGCGCCCCTGAAGGGCGCGCCCTCGCGCAAGGTGAACGTATGGGGGACGTGCCCCCCGAGACCGAGTCCGGCCCGGTAGGGAGCAACCGCTGATGCTGACCGTCGACTTCACCCGTTTCCCGCTCGCCGCAGGCGACCGCGTGCTGGACCTCGGATGCGGCGCCGGGCGCCACGCCTTCGAGTGCTACCGGCGCGGAGCGCACGTGGTGGCGCTGGACAGGAACGGCGAGGAGATCCGCGAAGTCGCCCGCTGGTTCGCGGCGATGAAGGAGGAGGGCGAGGCGCCGGAGGGCGCGTCGGCGGTGGCGATGGAGGGCGACGCCCTCCAACTCCCGTTCCCCGACGAGAGTTTCGACGTCGTCATCATCTCCGAGGTGATGGAGCACATCCCCGACGACAAGGGCGTCCTCGCCGAGATGGTGCGGGTGCTGCGCCCCGGCGGCCGGATCGCGGTCACGGTGCCGCGCTACGGCCCGGAGAAGGTCTGCTGGGCGCTGTCGGACGCCTACCACGAGGTCGAGGGCGGCCACATCCGCATCTACAAGGCCGACGAACTGCTCGGCAGGATGCGGGAGGCGGGCCTGCGCCCGTACGGCACGCACCACGCGCACGGGCTGCACGCGCCGTACTGGTGGATCAAGTGCGCGGTCGGCGTGGACAACGACAAGGCGCTGCCGGTGAAGCTGTACCACAAGCTGCTGGTCTGGGACATCATGAAGAAACCGCTGGCCACAAGGGTCGCCGAACAGGCGCTCAACCCGCTGATCGGCAAGAGCTTCGTGGCCTACGCGACCAAGCCGCACCTGCCGGTGGACGCCGTCTCGCCGTCCGCGGACGACACCGACGTCACAGCCGCCCCGGGCGCCGCCAAGTGACGTATCCCAGCCGGAGGCCGGACCGCACGGAGCGGCTGGCGCTGCCCGGTGTGCTCACCGCCGAGCAGGCCGCGGAGACGGTGGACGCCGTCGCGGCGGTCCAGCGCGAGGACGGCGCGATCCCCTGGTTCCGCGGCCACCACCTCGACCCCTGGGACCACGTCGAGGCGGCGATGGCGCTGGACGCGGCGGGCGAGCACGAGCGCGCGCGGGCCGCGTACGACTGGCTGGCCAGGCACCAGAACGAGGACGGGTCCTGGTACGCCGCCTACCAGGACGGCGACCCGCAGCGGCCGACCGACCGCGGCCAGGAGTCCAACTTCTGCGCGTACGTCGCCGTCGGCGTGTGGCACCACTATCTGTCCACCGGGGACGACGCGTTCGTGGACCGGCTGTGGCCGACGGTCTACGCGGCGGTGGAGTTCGTGCTGGGGCTCCAGCAGCCCGGCGGCCAGGTCGGCTGGAAGCGGGAGGCGGCCGAGCACGGCGGGGGAGTCGTCACCGACGCGCTGCTGACCGGGAGTTCGTCGATCCACCAGGCGCTGCGCTGCGCGCTGGCCATCGCCGAGCACCGCGAAGAGCCGCAGCCGGACTGGGAGTTGGCGACCGGCGCGCTGGGGCACGCGATCCGCAGCCACCCGGAGCGGTTCCTGGACAAGAGCCGCTACTCCATGGACTGGTACTACCCGGTGCTGTCCGGCGCGCTGCGCGGGCCGCGCGCGCTGGAGCGGATCGAGGAGGGCTGGTCCCGCTTCGTGGTGCCGGGCCTCGGCGTCCGCTGCGTGGTGCCCAACCCGTGGGTGACCGGCGGCGAGACCGCCGAACTGGCCCTGGCGCTCTGGGCGGTGGGCGAGTCCGACCGCGCCGTACAGTTGCTGGCCGACATGCGGCACCTGCGCGCGGACGACGGCCTGTACTGGACGGGGTACGTCTACGACGACGACGCCGTCTGGCCGGTGGAGCGCACCGCGTGGACCGCCGCCGCCGTGCTGCTGGCGGTGGCCGCGCTCGGGGGGGACGAGGCGACCACCGCCGTATTCAGCGGGGAACGGCTGCCGGTCGGGCTGGAACCCGAGGCGTCCGGCAGGACGGGCTGCTGCTGAGACGCGTGCCGTACGTCAGGCGCGGTTGACCCGGCCTGCCACCGCGTGCGCGACCAGCAGGTAGACGGCTGCGGGCAGACCGTAGTTGAGCACGGTGCGCCACTTGGCGTTGTCCACCGTGAACAGGTCCTTCGACCAGCCCGCGAGCCAATTCGCCGAGTGATGGACCCAGTTGACCAGGTCGTTCGCCCGGTTGGCGTCGAACACGAAGAAGAAGATCCACAGGATCAGGATCAGTGCAGCGATGTCTGCGACGATGAGGATGATCGCCGCGGCGGGGTTACCGCCATACCGTCTGGCCATGACAACCGCATTGCCCGGCTCCGGCGATTGAAACTCCTTTCGATTCCGCGGTGACGGCGCGCCCTCGCGAAGCGTGAGGATCTGGCCAGAACTCCCGAGTGGCGGGCGGACCGGGGCCGGGTGATGCTGCCAAAGATCACGCACGCCCCGCACCCGTAGCCCGTATGCCACCCCGGAGGTCCCCGTGCCGACACGCATCCCGTTGCGCCGGACGATCGTCGCGCTCCTGCTCGCCGTCACCTTCTTCACGGCGACCGCCTGCGGCAAGTCCACGGACTCCATGTCGACCGGCAGTTCGGACCCGAGCGCGTCGCCGACCAGCACCGTCGAGAAGCAGAAGCTGGCCAAGACGCGCTTCGTCGCCAACGCGGGCCTCGCGGCCGGGGCCACGTACCAGTGGATCGTGAAGCCGTACAAGGCGGGCAAGTTCAAGAAGGGCGCGAGCGGCCGGACCTTCGCGCTGGTCAAGGCCGGTCTCGCGGGCACCTTCGCCTACAACAGGCTGAAGGCGGCGGCCGGGAACGCCAAGGCCGACCCCACGCTGAGCAAGGCGGTGGCACCGCTGACGGCGGGCATCGACGCGCTCAAGGACCTGCCGGCCAAGCTCCGCAAGGGCGACTCCGCCGACCAGGCGGCGAACAACTTCGACGACGTGATCAACAAGGTCAAGGAAGCGGGCAAGAGCGCGGGGGCGGACGTCACCGACAACGTGCCGTCGCTCAAGGACATCGGCGGCTGAGGGCAGGGGCGGCTCAGGGCGGCGGCGGCTGAGGGCGGCGGCGACTCAGGACATCGTCGGCTGAGGACATCGTCGGCTGACGCGTTCGGAGCCCACCGCCGGGCCGCCCGCTAGGCGTTCAGCTCCGCCAGCACCCGCAGCGTCTCCCGGTCGGGCGCGGTCACCAGCAGGTCGGTGACCGGGCCCGACCGCCAGGCCGCGAGCCGGTCGGCGATCCGTTCACGCGGCCCGACCAGCGAGATCTCGTCGGCGAAGGCGTCCGGCACGGCGTGCACCGCCTCCTCCCGGCGGCCCTCGGCGAAGAGCCGCTGAATCCGCCCGGCCTCCTCCTCGTACCCCATCCGGCCCATCAGTTCGGCGTGGAAATTACGGCCGCGCGCGCCCATGCCGCCGATGTAGAAGCCGAGCATCGCCTTGACCGGGAGCAGCCCGTCGGCCGGGTCCGCGCAGACCTGCGCGCGGACCAGGGGGGCGACCATGAAGTCCTTCGACGCCTCGCCGAGTGGCGCGTCGTAGGCGTCGGTACGGAACGGCGACCAGTAAAGGGGCAGCCAGCCGTCGGCGATCCGTACCGTCTGGGCGATGTTCCTGGGACCCTCGGCGCCCAGCAGCACCGGCAGGGCGGCGCGCAGCGGGTGGGTGATGGGCTTCAGCGGGCGGCCGAGCCCGGTGCCGTCGGGACCGGCGTACGGCAGCGCGTGGAAACGGCCGTCCAGCCGTACCGGCGCCTCGCGGCGCAGCACCTGGCGGATCACGTCCACGTACTCGCGGGTCGCGGTCAGCGGGCTGCTCGGGAACGGGCGGCCGTACCAGCCCTCCACCACCTGCGGTCCCGACAGGCCGAGGCCGAGCAGCATCCGCCCGCCGGAGAGGTGGTCGAGGGTGAGCGCCTGCATCGCGGTGGCGGCGGGGGAGCGGGCCGCCATCTGCGCGATACCCGTGCCCAGCCTGATCCGGCTGGTGTGCGCGGCGATCCAGGTGAGCGGGGTGAAGGCGTCCGAGCCCCACGCCTCCGCGGTCCACACCGAGTCGTAGCCCAGCCGTTCCGCTTCCTGTGCCAGCCCCACATGGCCGGGGTCCGGGCCGCGGCCCCAGTAACCGAGCGCGAGTCCGAGCCGCATGAACGCCTCCTGGGGGCAAGTGATCTGACGGTGTGTCAGGAATAGTGGGAGGGTACGCGCGCCCGCCGCGGGCCGGAAGACCGGCGGCCGGGCGCGGGGCCGTACACAGGCAGCGGGGGGCGGGCTGGGGGGCAGGCGGGCGGGCAGGCGGGCGGGCGGAAAAGAACGGCGGCCGGTCCCGGCGTCCGGAGGTCCGGAGCGGGACCGGCCGCTGTCGCGTACCGGAAGGAGAAACGATCAGCCGCGCTGGATGCCGCTGCTGTCCTGGAGCACACCGCGCCGCCCGTCCTGGGTCTGCGCGATCAGCGCGGAGCCGCGCTGGTCCACGGCCAAGTACCAGGTACCCGGCGTCAGTTCGGCGATCTGCGCACCCGGGTTGTCCTCCGCGAACAACGGGCGCGGGACCGGCACCGCGAACCAGAAAGCGGTGAAGTCCGACGACGGACCCTGCGCGGCGGCCGGCTGCGGCGCCGACTGCTGCGCACCGTACGGCTGCTGGGCCTGCTGCGGCTGACCGTACGGCGTCTCGACGGACTGCGCGCCGCCCGGGTACCCGTAACCGGCCTGCGGCGGACCCGCCGCGTACGGCTGCTGGCCGGGGCCGACACCGTACGGCTGGGCCGCGGGCCGCGGAGCGCCGAGCAGCGGGGCCTTCAGCGCGGGAAGACGGTTGGACAGCGGGGCCGCCACCGCGATGACGACGCCGAACAGCAGCGTCAGCCAGTTGCCCGCGCCCTTGTCGACGCCGTCCGGGTTGTCGAACAGCGTCGCCCACAGGGCGGTCCAGCCCACGAACAGCGAGATCGCGACGGCCCACTGCTCAAGCGAGAGCCCCAGGATCTGCCGCCCGACGAGCGGACCGGTACGCGCCAGCACCACCGCGGCGGCGGCGATCAGCGCGGCCAGCGTCACCGAAGGCAGGATCGGGAAGTAGTCCGAGTGCCACAGGTTCCGCGAACTTTCCGCGCCGTTGAACGGCGACTTGAAGCTGAAGAACGGCAGGAACGAGGCGATCAGCAGCAGCACCGCTGCTCCGATCACCGCGCCGTCTCCTCGGGTCAGGGAGCGGATGTTCACGTCAGGTCCTGTCCTTTGTCAGTTCGGTTAACTCGGCCGTACTCAATCGGGCGGTGCCCCATCGTACGGGTGTGATCATGTCCGGACAGCCAGGTATGACCATTGGTGCACGATCCATACCGGACTGCTACAGCCCTGTCACCTCTTCCCTTCGAGGAAGGCGGTGAGGCCGTCGGCGATCCCCTGGGCAGCGTGCTGCCGCCACGCGGAGTCCGTCAACGACTTGGCGTCATGAGCGTTGCGCATGTTCCCGCACTCGATGAACACCTTCGGAACGGTGGACAGGTTGAGCCCGCCGAGGTCGTCGCGGACCGTCATCCCCGTACCGCCGCCGAGGTAGTCGGCGAAGTGCTCGCCGGTCGCCGCGGCGAAACGCGAACGCAGCGTCGTGGCCAGCAGATACGAGGGCGCCGCGATCTTACGGGTGTCCGCGATGCCCACGTGCACCGACGTGGGCGCGATCACATGGAAGCCGGACGCCGACGCGGGCGCGCCGTCCGCGTGGATCGACAGGGCCGCGTCCGCGTGCGCCGCGTTCCCGATCCGGGCCCGCTCGTCCACGCACGGGCCGAACGCCCGGTCGCCGTCGTACGTCAGCTTCACCTGCGCGCCGCGCGCCAGCAGGATCGCCCGCACCCGGTGCGCGACGTCCAGGGTGTACGTCGCCTCCGCGTAACCGGAGTTGGTCTCCGTCCCCGTGGTGTCGCACTCCTTGCGGGCGGTGCCGATGTTCACCAGCTTGTTGATCTCCGCCGTGTGCTTGGCGTTGTTGAGATTGTGGCCGGGGTCGAGGACGACGACCTTTCCCGCCAACGGCCTCATCGCGCCTGCGGTGTTGAGCGGTCGGGGGGAGGCCGTCGCCTGCGCGGTCGGGGCCGTGCCCGCCAGGTCCGCCTGGGGCGCCGAGCCCTTCTGGCCGTCGTCGCCGGTACCCGCCGAGGTCGGTGAGGCCGACGGCGAGGACGTCGGCGCGGCCCGTACCGCGCTGTCCTGCTCCGAGCCCCCGGAATCGCCCACCGCGTGGTACACCAGACCGCCTGCCAGGCACGCCGGTACGACCACGGCGACGGCGATGATCAGAGAGCGGCGCTTGCCGCCCCCGTACGACTCGTTCCTGAACACGCCAGCGACTCTATCGGCCTCGCGGACATCCCTGAAGGGCGGTCGCGCGGCGCGGCCGGGGAGCTACGGAGGGCGAGGTGGTCGTGACGGCGACGGGTGGCGTGGGCCGCTCGGCCGTATGCCGCGCGGGTTGTGCGGGGCGCGGCGGGATGGGGCCGCGGTTCGCGCGGGGCGCGGCGGGAAGGGGCCGCGGTTCGTGCGGCTGCCCGGCCGTAGGACGCGCGGGCTACGGTTCGAACGGGCCCGGCAGCCTGCGCAGCACATGCAGTGACCCCGTCGCCGAGACCTCGGCGAAGGCGCCGGAGTCCAGCGCGCGCCGGTACACCCGGTACGGCGCCTGCCCTCCGTCGGCCGGGTCCGCGAACACGTCGTGGATCACCAGCAGCCCGCCCTCGGCGACCAGCGGCCCCCACCCCTCGTAGTCGCCGCCCGCGTGCTCGTCGGTGTGCCCACCGTCGATGAACACCAGCCCGAGCGGCTGCCGCCACACCTTCGCGACCTGCGGTGACCTCCCGACCACCGCGATCACGTGCTCTTCGAGGCCCGCCTCGTACAGCGTCCTGCGGAAGGCCGGGAGCGTGTCCATCAGCCCCGTCGCCTCCTCCACCACCAGTTCCGGGTCGTGGTACTCGCCGTTGCCCCAGTCCCGCTGCTGCTCCTCGCTGCCCCGGTGGTGGTCGACGGTCACCGCCACCGTGCCCGCGCCCCTGGCCGCGTCCGCCAGCAGGATCGTCGACCGCCCGCAGTACGTGCCCACCTCCAGCAGCGGCAGCCCGAGTCCGGCCGCGGCCTCCTTCGCCGCCGCGTACAGGGCCAGGCCCTCGTCCCGTGGCATGAACCCCTTCGCGGCCTCGAACGCCGCCACCACATCCGTCATGGGGTTCACCTTATTTCCGCCGGGACGCGGGCCGGGACCTGGGCCGGGCCGGGGCTGGGGTGCCGGGATGGGGGCCGGGCCGGGGCCTTATGCGCCGGTGCCCGAGGCCGCGAGGCCGATGCGCAGCACGGCGGCCCTGCCCACGACGCCGAGCAGCTGGAGACTCAGCTTGTTCACCCTCCCCTTGGTGCCCGCCTCGCAGGTCAGGTCGGTGGAGCCGGAGTCCTCGTCCGACGGGCCGGTGACGCTCATCTGGCAGCCGCCGTCGGAGTCGAACTGCGACTGGATCAGCGGTGCGGTCAGCATGACCGTGTGACCCCCGACCGAGGTCACCGTGAGCCGTCCGACACCGGATCGCGCGGGCACCGGAATCGTGTCGCCCTCGGTCACCCGGACCTCGCAGCGCCCGTCCCTGCACAGCTCCGTGTCCGTGCCGTCCGACGGCACGGGCAGCGTCGGGGCGGGCGACGGGCTGGCGGTCGTGGGACTCGGGGATGTCGTGGCGGTCGTCGGTGTGCGGGACGCCGGTACGGCCCGGCCCGCGCCGTCGGAGCGGCCGGAGCCGCCCGCGCCGCCGTCGCCGCACGATACGAGGACGGCGGCCACGGCCGCGAACAGCACGGCGCGCACGAGCGGACGGAAACGGGCCGGGCCCGCGGAAGGCTGATGGTTCATGCGTACAGCCAAACCCACCTGTCCCGGGACCGGTCCCGAAGCACGTACCCCCCGGAAGATGTCCTAGGCCCCGGCGGGGGTGGACGTAGGCCAAAATCCCGATGCTTTCGTGACAGGCGGGACGGCAGCATGGTCCCCATGAGCGATCTCCTCGGACAGCGCGAACGAACCCCCCGCCGTACCGGGCGCCCGGCGCCGCCCGCATGGGCGGTGCTGGTCGCGGTGTGCGCGGGCCAGTTCCTCGTGGTGCTCGACGTGTCCGTCGTGAACGTGGCGCTGCCGTCGATGCGTACGGACCTGGCGCTGAGCCAGGCCGGTCAGCAGTGGGTGGTGAACGCGTACGCGATCACCTTCGCCGGCCTGCTGATGCTCGGCGGCCGGGCCGCCGACCTCTTCGGCCGCAAGCGCGTCTTCCTCGTCGGCCTCGGCCTGTTCACGGCCGCGAGCCTCGCGGGCGGCCTCGCCCAGTCCTCGGGGCTGCTGATCGCCGCCCGCACTCTCCAGGGCATCGGCGCCGCCGTACTGGCGCCCACCACGCTCGCCATCCTCACCACGTCCTTCCCCGAGGGCCCCGAGCGGACGAGGGCGATCGGCACCTGGACGGCGGTCGGCGCGGGCGGCGGCGCGGCGGGCGGCCTGGTCGGCGGCCTGCTGACCGACTACCTGTCGTGGCGCTGGGTGCTGCTGGTCAACGTGCCGATCGGCGCGCTGGTGATCGTCGGCGCGGCGCTGTGGCTCACCGAGAGCCGGGGCGGTACGAGCCGCCGTCTCGACGTACCCGGCGCCGTCCTGGTCACCGGCGGTGTCGCCGCCCTCGCGTACGGCATCGCCGAGAGCGAGTCGCACGGCTGGACGTCCGCCACCGCGCTGCTGCCGATCGTCGGGGGCGCCGTCCTGCTCGGCGGCTTCGTCGCCGTCGAGGCCAGGACCGCCCAGCCGCTGATGCCGTTGCGCCTGTTCCGTATCCGTTCGGTGTCCGCGGCCAACACCGTCCTGCTCGCGGCCGGGGCCGCGACCTTCGCCACCTGGTACTTCCTGTCGCTGTACATGCAGAATGTGCTGCACTACAGCCCGGTGCGGGCCGGTCTGTCCTTCCTGCCGCACACCGTCAGCATCATCGTCGGCTCCAAGCTGGCGCCCCGGCTGATGAGTTACGTGGACAGCCGGATCGTCGGCGCGGCGGGCGGGCTCATCTCGGCGGCGGGCCTGGCCTGGCAGAGCCGGCTCACCGTGGACGGGGCCTTCCTCACCTCGATCCTCGGGCCCGGCGTCCTCACCATGTTCGGCGCGGGCCTGATGATGACCCCGATCGCGGCGGCGGCCACCTCCGGTGTCGGCATGAGCGAACAGGGGCTCGTCTCCGGCCTCCTCAACACCTCCCGCCAGCTCGGCGGGGCACTCGGGCTCACGATCCTCGCGACCGCCGCCGCCAGCCGTATCTCCTCCCGCGGTCACGCGGGAGCGTCGGCGGCCCGCGCGCTGACCTCGGGTTACTCCCTGGCCTTCCTGATCAGCGCGGCCTTCCTGGTCGTGGGCACCGCGCTCACGGCGCTGTTGCCGAAGCCGACTCCGAAGATCGTTCCGGTGTCGTAGCCGTAGCCGTAGCCGGTGCCGGTGCCGGTGCCGGTGCCGTAGCCGGGCCTGTGGCCGGGGCCGGGTCTGTGGTCGCGGCCGGGGCCGCCGTCGCGTCGTCGCGGAGCAGCGCGAGCTTCTCCGCGGCGTCGGTGCCCTCGACCGGGAACGACGCCAGCATCCGTACGTCGTCCTCGGGCGTGAGCAGCACCTCGCAGCGCAGCCGGACCAGCCCGACCCGCGGGTGCAGCACGTTCTTGCGGTCCGCGCGGCGCACCGCGACCTCGTGCCGCTCCCACAGCGCGCGGAATTCGGCGCTGCTGTCGAGCAGATCCCGCACCAGGTCGGCGAGGCCCCGGTGCCCGGCGCGGCGGGAGTACGTCGAGCGGAGGTCGCCGACGTGCGCCGCCGACATCCGCGGCCAGTCCTCCTCCGGCACCCGCGCGCGCCAGGCCGGATCGGTGAACCACTGCCAGAAGATGTTGTTCTCGCGGCCGGGGCCCATGATGTCCCGGCCGGTGAGCGCGTCCTGGAGCGCGTTCGTCCACACCACCTCGCCGAGGTCGGTGTAGATGCACACCGGCACGTCCACCAGACGGCTCGCGAGGCTGATCAGCCCCGGACGGATCCGGTTCCCGGCCAGGCGCGGCGGCGCCGACAGCCCGACGAGGTGGAACAGGTGGTCCCGCTCGTCCGGGTCGCAGCGCAGCGCACGCGCGAGCGCCGCCACGACGGACTCGGACGGCGCCGAGCCGCGCGCCTGCTCCAGCCGCGTGTAGTGATCCGTCGACACCCCCGCCAGCTGCGCCACCTCCTCGCGCCGCAGCCCCGGCGTCCGCCGCCGTACCCCCTCGGCCAGGCCGACGTCCGCGGGCCGCAGCGCCTCCCGCCTCCGGCGGAGGAAGTCGGCCAGCCCTGTCCTGTCGATCACCCTCCCATCCTCCGAGCCCGCCGCCCTTTTAGCCAGGGAGAACCTGTCCCTGGCTACCGCCCGCGGGCGGACGTCTTGTGCGGGAGGCCGCGGATGTAGGGGGCGAAGAGCAGGGACCAGTTGCCCACGGCGTGGTGGGCGCGCAGTGTCTGTTCGGCCTCTTCCGCGTCGGCGGGGAGGTCGGCGGGGAGGTCGGCGGGGACATCGGCCGGGAGGCCGGCTGCTGGGAGGTCCGCGGGGGCGTGGCCGTCCCATTCGGTGGCCGCGTCGAGCAGGTACAGCAGGTGTCCGGCCGCCGGGCCCGCGTCCCCGGCCTCCAACGCGCTCGTGGTGAAGGCGCGCTGTTCGTCGCGCCACACCAGGTCCGAGCTGTCGACGGCGGACGCGACCAGCTCCGCCCAGTACGCCTCGTCGTGGGCGCCGGTGCGCTGCCGCATGTGCCGCGCGGCGAACCGCGCCATGGCTCCCGCGTCGTCGATCAGCGGGGAGAGCACCTGGTCGGAGGTGAAGTCGAAGCCGAACCAGAGGCGGCGGCCGTCGAGGACCAGCGATTCGATCCCGCCGACCACCTCGGTACGCCCGGCCAGCCCGGCCTCCGTATCCGCCGCCGCGTCCTCGACCGCCATGGTGGCCCCCTCATCGCTCGTTCCCGCTACCGCCGGAGTCTGTGAGGAGTTGTCTATCGCACGGCACTGACACCCGCGGGGGCGCCTTTACGGCCGTCCGGCCGCTTCGAGCAGGCTCTTGAGCCGGGCCAGGTCGGCGGTGACGGACTCGGCGTCGCGCCGGAAGTCGTCGTCGCTCGTCTCCGGCTGTCGCCGAAGCGTGAAGACGACCTCGCTGGCCGGGCCGTCCGCGACCACCCGGACCGGGTTGGAGACGGTCTGCCCGGAGGGCAACGTGACGTCGTGGTCGAGCACGCCCCACTCGTTGGCGGGCGAGAAGGCGACGGTCACCCGCCCCAAGGGGGCGGATCGCGCGACCCATTGACCGTCGATCTCCTCGATCGAGCCGCCCAGCCCGTGCGCCCACTCCGGCAGATTCGCCGGGTCCGAGGCGTAGTCGTAGACGTCCTTGACGGGACGGTCGATACGGATGCCGAGGTGCCGGGATTCCCTGCCTGCGCCCTTCCTGCTTGAGCCGTCCCTGCCTGCGCTTTCCGTGCCTGCGCTGTCCGTGCCGTTGCTGTTGTCCATGACCGCGACGCTACGGCCGACCGGCGCCGTTTTCTTGAACGAATCGGACATCGCGGGAATCCCGCGGCGCTCAGCGGAAGTAGTGGCCGTCCTTCAGGTCCGCGAGCAGGCCGGGGCGGGTCGGCTGCCAGTCGAGCAGATCGCGCGTGATCCGCGCGGAGGCGGGGCCGTCGACGGCCCAGAAGCGGCCGAGCCAGCCGACGTACTCCCCGGCCTGCTCGGCCGTGACGGAGACGGCGGGGACGCCGAGGTGCGCGGCGAAGATCTCGGCGACCTCGCGGATCGGTACGCCCTCGTCGGCGACCGCGTGCAGCACGGAACCGGCGGGCGCGGATTCGAGCGCGAGGCGGAACAGCCGGGCGGCGTCGTCGCGGTGGACGGACGGCCAGCGGTTGGCGCCGTCGCCGACGTAGGCCGCGGCGCCCTTCTCGCGCGCGAAGCCGATCGCGACCGGCACGAACCCGTTGTCGCCGGTGCCGTGCGTGGCGGGCGGGAGGCGTACGACGCTGGAACGGACGCCGTGGCCGGCGAGGGCCTGGACGTAGTGGGCGTTGCCGATCCGGCCGCCGGAGCCGCTGATCGGGGCGTCGGTGCTGTCGGTGGCACCGGTGCCGTCAGTGCCGTCACCGCCGTCGGCGCTATCGGTGTCGCCCTCCGTGCTCGCGGCCCGCGCGAGACCGTCGCGTTCGGTGGCGACGACGCCGGGCGCCAGCCCGAGCACGCCGAGGATGCCGGAGGCGATGACGAAAGGCTTGTCCGTACCGGTCAGGGCCTCGCCGAAGGTCTCGATCGCCGCGCGGTCGGCGTCGGTGGCACCGGCGAAGTCGCCCGCGAAGGCGATGTCGTGCTTGAACGCCAGGTGGACGACCCCGTCGGACGACGCGGCGGCATCCCGCAGTGTGCCGAGGTCGTCGAGCGACCCCGGCAGGACCTCGGCGCCCGCGGCCCGCAGGGTCCGGGCGGCGGCATCGGAGCGGGCGAGCCCGACGACCGAGTGACCCGCGGTGATCAGCTCGGGTACGAGCCCGCGGCCGACCCAGCCCGACGCTCCTGTGACGAAAACGCGCATGGGGAACCTCCAGAAAGGGGCGCGCCCGTCCGGCGGATCCGTAGCGGGCGGCCTTGCGGTCACCCTCTATTCTTTGTACGGTCGTGCAAGAAAAGTCAAGCGGTGACGGCGGCCGGTGCGCGAGGGAGGATGGACGACGGCGGACCGCGACGAACAGGACGGACCGCGACGAACAGGACGGACCGTGACGGTCGCGACGGACCGTGATGATCACGAACGACCGCGACGATCAACCGGAGGCAGCGATGGCGGGGCGCCCCGTCGACCACCAGCGGCGCGCGGAACTGCTCGACGCGGTGGTCGACTACACGGTCGAGCACGGCTTCTCCGAGGTGTCGTGGCGGCCGGTCGCCGCCGCCCTCGGGGTGTCGCCCACGACCCTCGTCTACCGCTTCGGCACCAAGGAGCAGATGCTCCAGGCCGTCCTCGGGCGCCTGCGCGAGCGCATCTTCCAGGCCACCAACGAGACGGCCGGACACCAGCCCGATCTGGCGACGTCCGTACGCGCCGTCTGGCGACGCGCCTCGGACCCGCGCCAAGGCGCCGAGTTCCGGCTCTTCTTCGCCGTCTACGGGCGGGCGCTCCAGGCGCCCGAGCAGTTCTCCGACTTCCTCGACCACGTCGTCACCGACTGGATGAACGCCCTGTGCGCCGCCCAAGGACCCGACGTATCACCCGAGTCGGCAGTGCGTACGGCCACCCTCGTCATCGCCACCGTTCGCGGCCTGCTCCTCGACCTCCTCGCCACCGGCGACCGCGCCCGCGTCGACGACGCGGCCGAAGCGTTCCTCGCCTCGCTGGCGTGAGGGGTCAGAGCCAGCCGTTCTGGCGCGCGTGGCGTACGGCTTCGATGCGGTTACGGGTGCCGGTCTTGCCGATGGCCGCGGAGAGGTAATTGCGCACGGTGGACTCGGAGAGGAAGACGCGGGCCGCGATGTCGGCGACGGTGGAGCCGTCCGCGGCGGCGTTGAGCACGTCGCGCTCACGCGGGGTGAGCGGGCTGGGTCCCGCGCTGAGCGCGGCCGCGGCCAGCGCCGGGTCGATGACGCGTTCGCCGCGCAGGACACGGCGGATGGCGTGGGCCAGTTCCTCGACGGGCCCGTCCTTGACCAGGAATCCGGCCGCGCCCGCTTCCATGGCGCGCCGCAGATACCCCGGCCGGCCGAACGTGGTGAGGATGAGCACCTGGCACGACGGCAGCCGCTCGCGCAGCTCCGCCGCCGCGTCGAGGCCGCTGCGCCCCGGCAGTTCGATGTCCAGCAGCGCGATGTCCGGCCGCGCCTCCAGCGCCTCCGCCACGATCCGGTCCCCGGCGGCCACCTGCGCGACGACCTCCAGGTCGTCCTCCAGATTCAGCAACAACGCGAGCGCGCCCCGCATCATCCCCTGGTCCTCCGCGAGCAGCACCCGCGTGAGCGCCCCGTCCCGCCGGTCGCCGTGCTCGCCGCCCCGCTCCCCGCCCTGCCCTGTCTCCCCGTCGGTCATCCCCCCACCCTAGACAGCCGTCGCCCTAGGCAGCCGCCACCCTAGACAGCCCCCGCCCGCGCGGTCCGCCCGCCGTGTCCGGGACATGGCTCGCACGGCGACTATTGCCGCGAGTGGGCTGGTACTACTGGTACATGCATGAAGAGACCGCGCAGTCCGCGATCGACACGTTCATCTCCGCGTTCAACGCGTCGGACGACACCTATGTGACCGGGCTGCTCTCCCAGGCCCTGACCTCGGATGTCCTCTTCTGGGGGCCGTTGGGACGCAGCGAGGGGATCGAGGCGGTCGAGCGCTTCGTGCTGGACATCCGGCGCCATCCGGCGGGGGCCGGCACGATGGAGCGCTGCTCGGCGGTGGACATGCCCGACGAGTGGGCCCGGTACGAGTGGGTCTTCACCACTCCCGACGGAGGCCCCCGCCTGACGGGAACCGACGTCGTCCATCTGCGGCGGAGCCTCATCGACCAGGTCATCGTCTTCGCCGGAGAGATCAAGTAGGCCGATTCCCCCCGCCGCCCCCGAGTTCCCCACGACGTGACCTCGGCGAGGACGTCGTGCCAGGGGAGGGCACCGGGATCGGCCGCCTCGCCGGAAGAAGCCGCCTCGCCGGAAGCCGCCTTGGCGGGGCGCCCGGACCAGAGCCGTACTCCCGTACCGCGCCTCGGACGCGAGCCGTACTCCCGACCGCGCCTCGGACGCGCGGACCGGCTCCCAGGAGCCCGCCGAGAACACTCCGGCGAGCTCGTGCACGGCGATGAAGCCGGCCACACCGCCCTCGGGGTCCGTGCGGTCCGGGCGCTCGGTGAGGGCTTGCCACAGGATGTACACGTTCGGCAGCCGCACCTCGGGCCGGAACCGGTACGCGAGGCGTTCCCGCCTGATCGAGCCGATGCGCGGCAGCCGCACCCGGGCGAGCGGGACGACCTCGCGCGCAGATCCGATGATCTGAAAGAAAAGCCCTAGGTGTCCCGCCACGGGGTAGCGGTCGGGATGGGAGAAGGTGGCCTCGTCGGGCACGCGGTTCGCGGGAGGACGGTGCCGCACCTTTTCCGGTTGGGCCGCAGGCACGTCGTAGAGGAGTGAATTCGTATGACGGATGACGTCTTCGGGAGTTCCGAGGCATTGAGGGAACTGACGATCCACGACCGGCACGGGCAATTCATCGGCCGGGTCAGCCATGTGTACGTGGACGACTGGGACCGTCGGCCGCAGTGGGTGACGGTGAGGACCGGGATGCACGGCTTCGAGGAGACGTTCGTCCCCTTGGCAGGCGCCGAGCACGAGATCGGGCGCGACACGGGCGGCGGTGTGCTGCGGGTGGCGTACGACCTCGACACGATCAAGGCCGCGCCGCGCGAGGACGCCGAGCAGCACCTCGGACTCGACCAGGAGCAGGAGTTGTACGTCCACTACGGGCTCCTCCCGCCGGAGGGCCAGGCGTCCGGCGCCCCGGGCGTGGGCGCCGACCGCCCCACCGCCCCCCTCACCGGCCACGACGAGGGCATGGACGACATCCAGGAACTCTCCGACGACCCGGCCCCCGCCCCCACCCGCTCCCGTCTCCGCAAGGCCACCCCCGCCGAAACCACCCCACCCGCATCCACCCCCTCCGAGCCCCCCACCCCTGCGGAGCCCGCCGCCTCCTCCGAGACCCCCACCCCCTCGGAGCCCGCCGCCTCCTCCGAGACCCCCACCCCGACGCCCGAGGCGACCCCCTCCACCCCTCCGCCCCCTCCCGCCCCCGACGACAGGTCCTAGAGATCGACCCCGTTCTTCAC
Organism: Streptomyces sp. NPDC088197; assembly: GCF_044741185.1. NCBI lineage: Bacteria > Bacillati > Actinomycetota > Actinomycetes > Kitasatosporales > Streptomycetaceae > Streptomyces > Streptomyces sp. NPDC088197. The sequence continues at coordinate 361,171 of NZ_JBIUSD010000003.1, read as the reverse complement.
CGGCGGCGGCTACGAGTCCGGGGTCGGGGCGCGGGGTGGGCTGGACTGGGCGGGGGTTGTGGCGGCGGACTGACCGGAGGAAAAGCGGATAAAGGGGCTGCGGGGGGAATTCGTCCCGGAATCCGGCCGGCGGAAAGGGTGGCGGGAAAAGGCTGTACGTACCTCGGGGTTCGTGAACCCCGAGGTACGTATCGGAGCAGGTGGCGGCAGGTGCAGAAGGCGGGATTCCACTTAATTTTTTCCTGAAAGGATTGACGCGCTTCGTTAGATGGACACAGAATCCACTTCGCTCATAGGGGAGTTCGGTGGAACGGGGTGGGGGCGGACTGTGAATATTCGTATGCGGCGCAGAGCGCGGAAGCTGGCGTGGCGGGGGGTCGCGGTGGGGGCGGCGGCCACGGTGGCGTGGGCGGGGCTGACGCCCCTGGACGCGACGGCGGACCCCGCGCCCGGCCCGCAGACCGAGGCGCAGCGGGACCTGGACCAGGCGCAGGCGTCCGGGCAGCCGGTGGAGGTGGTGGGGGCGCGTACGGAGAACACGACGACGTACGCGAATCCCGACGGAATCACCATGCGGCTCGACCAGTTCACGGCCCCGGTACGGGTCGCGCGGGCGGACGGCTCCTGGGCCGAGCCGGACGCGACCCTGGCCAGGAAGGCCGACGGGAGCCTGGCTCCGAAGGCTGCCGTGGTGGATCTGGCATTCTCCGGCGGCGGCACCGCCCCGTTGGTGACGATCGGGCGCAACGGCCGCACGCTGGCCTTCAGTTGGCCCGGCACGCTGCCCGCCCCGACGCTGGACGGCGAGAGCGCCGTGTACGCCGACGTGCTGCCGGGCGTGGACCTGCGCATGACGGCGACCACGCAGGGCTACCGCGAGGTGCTGGTGGTCAAGACGCCGACCGCGGCGGCCAATCCGGCGCTGAAGCGGATCGAGTTCGGGATGCGCGCCTCCGGCCTGGACGTCAGCGACACCGCGAGCGGCGGCCTGAGCGCGGTCGGCCCCGACGGGCAGGAGCTGTTCACGTCCTCGGCCGCCCAGATGTGGGACTCGCTCGGTACGGCGTCCGCCCCGGTCGACAACCCGGCCGCGCCCACGGCGAAGACGGCGCCCACCACAAAGGCCGCGCCCAGCGCCAAGACCGCGCCCACCACCAAGGCCGCGCCCACCACAAAGGCCGCGCCCAGCGCCGAGGCCGCCGAGGCCCTCGCCCCCGAAGACGGCCCGGCCCCCGGCGCCACCACCGCCACCACCCCGCTGGACGTCACCGGCACCTCCGTCGCCGTCGTGCCCGACCCCCACCTCCTCGCGGCCAAGGACACCGCCGCGTACCCGCTGTACATCGACCCCGACGTGTCGCTCGCCTCGGGCGCCCCGCAGCGCACGCTCCTGCGCAGCGACGGCTACAGCAGCTACGGCTGGGGCAACGGCACCAACGGCGAGGGCGACGGCCACTGCGGCTCCTGGAACGGCTACTACTGCGGTCCCGGCTACACGCAGCGGCTCTACTTCCAGTTCACCCCCGGCGCCCTCAAGGGCAAGAAGGTCCTGAAGGCGACCTTCCGCGTCACCTCGCCCTGGGCGTTCCAGTGCGACGCGCGCTGGACGGACCTGGAGCGCACGAACAACTTCTCGTCGTCCACGACCTGGTCGTCACGTCCCAAGGAGCTCGACCTGATGGTCGACCGTTCCTTCTCGGCCGGCCGCGGCTCGACCTGCGACCCCAACTCCCCTGACGCGCCGATCGAATTCGCCGACAACCCGGACGAGACGAATGAGAATCTGACGCCCACGGTCGCGGACTTCGCCGCGGGCAAATTCGCCAAGCTCACCCTCGAACTGCGCGCGCACGACGAGTCCGACACCTCCGCGTGGAAGCGGTTCAAGAACAACGCGGCGCTGTCCGTCAACTACGTGGCCAACCCCGCGCTCCCGACGAAGATCGGTCTGGTCACGGGCAGCGGCGTGGTGTGCTCGACCAAGAGCGCCGACCCGTCGGTGATCTCCGACCCGACGCCCGCGCTGTCGTCGGTGCCGCAGACGGCGGCGGGCGGCGAGTCGGGCGCGCGGCTGCGTTCGGTCTTCAGCATGGACAAGTACACGGCGTCCAGCGCCACCTGGTCGAGCGCGTTCAGCGACATCGTGCGGCCCGCGACCGGATTCGTCGGCGACAACGTCTCACCCGGCGTCGCCACCGCACCGACCCTGACCGACGGGACGCTGTACCGGTACCGCACATGGACCCGTTCGTACTACGACAACCAGAGCAGCTATCTGGCGGGACCGTCCAACGGCTCGACCACCGGCTGGTGTTACTTCAAGGTCGACTCCACCGCCCCCAAGGCGCCGACGGTCACCTTCGCGCGAACCTACAGCGAGTGCCTGCCCAACACCTGTGTTCCGGCGGGCGGTCCCGGCGTGGAGGGCAAGGTCGTCTTCGGGCCCGCGTCCGGTGACACCAACACCGCCTACGAGTACAAGCTGTCCTCGTCCGACGCGTGGATCGCGCTCGCGGCCGGGGTCACCAGTGCGACGATCACCCCGCCCGCCTCCGGCACGTACCACCTGGACGTCCGCGCCAAGGACGTCGTCGGGCGCTGGGGAGCGGAGACGGTGAAGGACTTCCTGGTCGCGGCCGGTGCGGGCCCGGTCGGGCAGTGGAGCTTCGACGAGAGCGGCGGCCAGGCCGTCGACACCTCGACCACCGTGGCGGCGCAGCAGCACAACGCGACGCTGTCCGGCACCGGCGCGGTCCGCGACGCCAACGGCCGCCGCGGCGACCTGCCGGACGGCAACGGCGGCAGCACCCCGGACAAGGGCCTGCACCTGGACGGGACGTCGGGGTACGCCTCGACAGCGGGGCCCGTACTGGAGACCCGCTCGGCGTACACCGTCTCGGCGTGGGTGAAGCTGGACACCACCACGCCCAACGGCATCGTGCTCTCCCAGGACGGGGTGACGTACAGCCCGTTCATCCTCGCCTACGACCACGGCCTGGGCACCTGGTTCTTCGGGGTCAAGCAGCAGGACGCCAACACCGGCACGGCGTACTACGGAGTGGCGGCCAAGTCCCCGCCCAGGACCGGGGTGTGGACCCACCTGCTGGGCAGCTACGACCCGGCGACCTCGCAGAGCGCGCTGTACGTGAACGGCGTGCTCCAGGGCACCGCGACCACCACCGGCTCGTGGTCGGCGACCGGCGCCTTCCAGATCGGGCGGTACAAGTGGGGGACGTACCAGTACAACTTCCCCGGCAGCATCGATGAGGTGAAGGTCTGGCAGCGGACGCTGACCTCGCAGGAAGCCTCCGACGAGGCGCGGCTGCTCGGCACCGACGGCAAGGCCCAGGTCGAACTGACCGCGGCCTGGGACCCGTCGGGCGCCTCCGGCACCACCCTCGCCGACACCGCCTCCGGTTACGGCCGCACCCTGACCACCTCGGGCGGCGCCACCCTCGACGGCGACACCATCGCCCTCGACGGCGCCACCGGTTCGGTCTCCACGCCCGGCTCCGTCGTGGACGACACCGGCTCCTTCACGGTCACCACCCGCACCCAGCTCGACGCGGCGGCCCTGGTCACCCACCCCGTCGGCTACACCGAACAGATCGCGGGGCAGCGCTCGGCCGACGGCTCCTCGTGGGGCGTGTGGTTCAAGTACACCGGCACCACCACCACACTGGACGACGACGGCAATGTCATCACCGTCCCCCAGGGCCAGTGGCTCTTCGGCCGGGTCGCCACCGACGGCACCTTCACCGGCGCCGTCTCGCCCAACGACGACCCCAGCGGCGGCAGCGCCGACGGCACCGTCCAGGTCACCGGCGTCCTCGACGCCCAGTCCGGCGCGGTCAGCCTCTACCTCGGCGACAACCTCCAGGACACCCAGCCCTTCACCGCCGTCCAGGGAGCGGGCGACTTCACCGGCGGCCGCGCCTACGTCGGCGCGACCTGGGGGCACTACCTGGCGGGCCAGATCGAGGACATCCGCGTCTGGTCGGGCGCGATGACCGACTCCGACCAGATCACGTCGGTCATCGACGGCTGACCCCGGTCGGACGGCGGCCCCGGCCGGTCAGCGCGCCGACACGGCGTGACCGGCCGGGACCGCGTCCTCCTCCACCGGGAGGGCGGCCGTCAGGCGGAAGCCGCCGTCGGCGGCCGGGCCCGAGGTGAGGGAGCCGCCGGCGGCGGCGAGGCGTTCGGTCAGGCCGCGCAGGCCGGTACCGGTGCGGGTCCTGATGTCGCCGTCCTGACCGGACGGCGGCGGACAGGACCCGCGGCCGTTGTCGCTGATGGTCAGATGGGCCCGGCCGCGCCCGGTGGCGAGTTCGATACGGGTCAGCGTCGCGCCGCTGTGCCGGACGACGTTGGTGACGCCCTCGCGGACGACCCAGCCGAGCAGCGCCTCGGTCTGCGGGGGCAGGGGCGGGCCCGACTCCTGGACGACGACCTCGATGTCGGAGGCGGTCAGGACGGACCGGGCCCGGTCGAGTTCGGTGGACAGGCTGCCCTCGCGGTAGCCGGTGACGGCCTCGCGGATCTCGGTGAGCGCCTGGCGGCCGACCGCCTCGATGTCGGCGACCTGGGCGAGCGCCGCGTCGATGTCGCGCGGCGCGATCCGGCGCGCGGCCTCGGACTTCACCACGACCACCGACAGGGTGTGCCCGAGCAGGTCGTGCAGGTCGCGTGAGAACCGCATCCGCTCCTGGGCGACCGCGCTGCGCGCCAGTTCCTGCCGGGTCTCCCTGAGCTGGGCGACGGCGTAGGAGAGCGTGATGATCACCGAGACGACCAGGCCGGACAGGAAGGTGCCGTACGCCAGGCCCGCCGTGCCCCAGAAGCCCTGGCCGTGCGTGCTCGCGGTGACTCCGGCGGTCGCGCTCAGCGGCGTCAGCATCAGGCCGAGGCCGCGGCGGGTGGAGGCCACGGCCCCGACGCTCAGCGAGACCAGCGTGTACAGCAGCAGGAAATTCCCGCCGTAGGCGATGGCCAGCGTGGCCGTACAGACGGCCAGCGCACCCAGCAGACGGTACGGGACCGGCCCCCCGCGCCACCGCTCGTGGAAAGCCGAACGGACCGTGAACACGTACAGGAGGCAGAACAGCGCGAGGCCGCAGCCCGCGAGCCAGGGGGCGGGGACCTGGCCCTGGGCGATGTCGGTGCCGGGGCCGATGACCATCAGCAGCCAGGGGTAGAGCGCGTTGCCGTCGGGGGACTTGATGTGCTCGATCTCGCGGGCGAAGTCGTGCGGTGTGCCGCGCCGCCACCAGGCCCTGCCGCACGGCTTGTCCGTGCTCTCGGCCGGGTGGTCCGCCCCGCCTGCCGGGCGGTCGGTCACGCCGTCGGCCATGCCGCTGTTCGCCGCCATGGCGGTCACCGTCCCCGTTCGGTACGCGCTGTACGTGTCCCGGCGGGAGGTCGCCTGCCGCGTCGTCGTCATGCGGTCCGCGCACCCCGCCGGTAGGAGAGGACGGCGTAACCGGCGAAGACGACCAGCCATCCGCCGAGCACGGCCACCGTACCCGCGCCGGGCGCGTGCCGGTCAAGCACGCTCCAGCCGAGCTGGCCGAAGCGCTGGGCGGGCGTCCACTGGGAGACCCGGGCGAGCCAGCGCGGGAAGGCGTCGACCGGAATCCACAGGCCGCCGACGATCGACAGGCCCATCATGCAGGCCATGCTCGTGACGCCGGTGGTCTGCGCGGTCAGCCCGTAGCCGTTGCCGAGGCCGAGCAGGGTGAAGGGGATCGTGCCCACCCACAGCAGCAGGGCGGTGGCGACCCACTGCCAGGCGGCCAGGTGCACGCCGTTCACCAGCGCCCCGGCCAGCAGGACGGCGCAGATCGCGGGCAGGACGGTCACCCCGGCGGTCAGCGCCCGGCCGACCACCACACGGAACGGGCTGAGCGGGGTGACGCGGAGCTGCCGCAGCCAGCCCAGACCCTTGTCCTCGGCGACGCCGGTCCCGATGCCCATCGACGCGCCGAGCGCGCCGTACGCCGCCATGCCGACCATGTAGTACCGCGCGTAGTCGATCTTGTCCTGGCCGTCGCCGCCGACCCCGAGGTTGGTGAAGAGCAGGTACATCAGCACGGGCATGGCGAAGCCCATGACGATGAAGCCGGGGTCGCGCAGGGCGCGCCGGACTTCGAGCTTCACGTACTCGGTCATCGGACGGCTTCCTTCTGGAGGGGATGGGCGGGGGTGGAGCGCGGCGCCGGGGATTCGGCGGCCGGGGTCCCGGTCGCCGGGTGAGGTGCGGTCAGGGTCAGGAAGGCGTCCTCCAGGCTGGCCGGGACGACCTCCAGACGGCGGACGCGGTCGCTCGCCGCGAGGGCGACGACGGTGGCGTCGGAGTCGGAGGTACGCAGCAGGGCCCGGTCGCCGCGGATCTCGACGGCGGTCACACCGGGCAGCGTGCGCAGGCCCGCGGAGCCGGACCCGGCGAGGTCGAACGAGACGAGCGTGCCGCCGACGGCCTGCTTGATCTGCTCGCCGGTGCCGTCGGCGACGGTACGGCCCTGGTCGATCACCAGGATGCGGTCGGCGTGCTCGTCGGCCTCCTCCAGGTAGTGCGTGGAGAACAGCACGGTGTTGCCGCGCGCCGCGTAACCGCGCATCGACCGCCAGAACACCCGCCGCGCCTCCACGTCGAGGGCGGCCGTCGGCTCGTCCAGCACGATCAGCTCGGGGTTGCCCGCGACGGCCAGAGCGAAGCGGAGCCGTTGCGTCTGGCCGCCGGACAGCTTGTCCACGCGGCGGCCCGCCAGCTCCGTGATCCCGGCCAGCGACAGCGCCTCGGCGACGGGCATCGGCCGCGGATACGTGGCCGCCACGAACGTCACCAGCTCCTTGACGGTGGCGCGCGGGATCGGCCGCCCGTCCTGGAGCATCGCGCCGACCCGCCCGGCCCTGACCGCCTCCTGCGGCGGGCCGCCGAACAGCCGCACCTCGCCCGCGTCCGGCCGGTCCAGGCCGAGCAGCAGGCTGATGGTGGTCGACTTCCCTGCTCCGTTACGGCCGAGCAGTGCCATCGTGCCGCCGCGCGCGATCTCCAGGTCGATCCCGGCCACGGCCCTGACCGGTCCGAAGCTCTTGTGGACGGCGGTGAAGCGGACGGCGGGCGAGGTGTCGGGCCGGGCGCCGGACGAGGTGTCGGACGAGGTGTCGGACGAGGTGTCGGGCGGGGTGTCGGGCCGGGGCGTGGACGGGGTTTTCTCCATGGCCACGACGCTACGGAGGGGGGAGGGGTGGCGGGCAGAGGGGAATGTCCGCAGGGGGGCAGGACAAATGTCACGGGTGCGGTGCCCCGGCGGGCGGGGCGGCCGGGAATCCGCCGCGTCGGCGGGCGGGAAGGGCCGGGAATCCCTCCAGCTGACGATGTGTCAGCTCTTCTCACTTCCTGGGCTTTGCGTTATACAGGGGCCATCTCTAGAACATGTTCTAGCCAGCGCCCCGGAAGTACCCGTCACCGGAAGTACCCGTCACCGGAAGTACCCGTCACCGGAAGTAGCCGCCACCGGAAGTGCCCCGGAGGGACCATGCCCATCGACGTCGCCAAGGCCCTCGCGGCCGAGCCGCGCCGCACCGAAATCGCCTGGAACCACAAGGACGTTCTCCTCTACCACCTGGGGATCGGCGCCGGGCGCCCGGCCACCGACGCGGACGAACTGCGCTACACGCTGGAGAGCCGGCTGCACGTCCTGCCGAGCTTCGCCACCGTCGCGGGCGGCGGGCCCGGTTCGGTGGACGGCTCGATCGGCCCCGGCATCGACGTGGACCTCGCCGCCGTCCTGCACGGCGGCCAACGCCTCGTACTCCACCGGCCGTTGCCGGTGAGCGGGCGTGCCGTACGGACCGGATCGGTCGCCGCCGTATACGACAAGGGCAAGGCCGCCGTCATCGTGCTGCGCTCCGAAGTGGCCGACGAGGACGGCCCGTTGTGGTCCTCCGACAACGAGATCTTCGTCCGCGGCGAAGGCGGCTTCGGCGGCGAACGCGGTCCCTCCCGCCGTCCGGAACCGCCAACCCGCGCCCCCGACAAGGCCGTTGACGTACCCGTCCGCGAGGACCAGGCGCTGCTCTACCGGCTGTCGGGCGACTGGAACCCGCTGCACGCCGACCCCGAATTCGCCGCCACCGCCGGATTCGACCGCCCGATCCTGCACGGACTGTGCTCGTACGGCGCCACGCTCAAGGCCGTCACCGACACGCTGCTCGGCGGCGACGTCGCCCGGATCCGTTCGTACGCGACGCGCTTCGCGGGCGTCGTCTACCCCGGCGAGACGCTGCGGGTACGGATGTGGGCGGACGGGGACGGCGGCGGCGCGGGTTCCGGCCGGATCGTGGCCGCGGTGTCGGCCGTGGAGCGGGACGAGGCGCCGGTCCTGGCGGACACCGTCATCGAGCACACCTGAGCCCGTGGGGCACACCGAGCCGCGCGCCCGGCGGCTCTCGGCTCAGCAGCTTTCGGCCCGGTCGTCGGCCGGGCCTCCGTAGCGACCACCGTCTTCGCACCATCCGAGGGGAGCCGTACCGTGCGCGCAGCCATCCAGCAGGAGACCGGCCAGGACAAGCTCGAAGTCGTCGACGACATCGAGACCGCGGGCTTCGGGCCCGGCAAGGTACGTATCCGCGTCAAGGCCACCGGACTGTGCCACTCCGACCTGTCCGCGATGAGCGGCGTCCTGCCGCAGCCCGCGCCCTTCGTGCCGGGCCACGAGGGCGCGGGCGAGGTCGCCGAGGTCGGCGAGGGCGTCACGTCCGTCACGGCGGGCGACCGCGTCCTGGTCTGCTGGCTGCCCGCGTGCGGCGAGTGCGCGTCCTGCAAGCGCGGCCAGACCGAGCTGTGCATCGCCGGATTCCTCAACGCGGGCACCGCCAACTACCGCCGCCCCGGCGCCGCTTCACCCGACGTCTTCGGTTTCGCCGGGACCGGCACCTTCGCCGAGGAGGTCGTGGTCGACGCCAGATGCGCGGTGCCGATCCCCGACGACGTGCCGTACGAGATCGCCGCGCTGATCGGCTGCGGGGTCACCACCGGTATCGGCGCCGCCCTCAACACTGCCCAGGTGGAGGCGGGTTCGTCGGTCGCCGTGATCGGCTGCGGCGGCGTCGGGATCAGCGTCATCCAGGGCGCGCGGGCCTCGGGCGCCGCCGAGATCGTCGCCGTCGACCCGGTCGGGTCCCGCCGCGAGGCCGCCGTCCGCTTCGGCGCCACCGAGTCCGTCGACCCCGACGGCCTCGCCGACGCCAAGAACCGGCTCACCGCGGGCGAGGGCTTCGACTACGTCTTCGAGGTGGTCGGCAAGTCCGCGACCGCGCGTGCCGCGTACGACGCCACCCGGCGCGGCGGCACCCTGTGCATCGTCGGCGCGGGCGCCATGGACGACAACCTCCAGATCAACATGTTCGAGCTGTTCTTCGACGAGAAGCGCATCCTGCCGTCCCTCTACGGCGGCGGCGACGTCCTGCGCTCCTACGACCGCGTCATCCGGCTCTGGCGCGCCGGGCGCATCGACCTCGAAGGGCTGATCACGCACCGCGTGCGCCTGGAGGACATCAACGAGGCGATCGACCAGATGCGGACGGGCGTCGCGCTGCGTACGAGCATCACGATCTGATGGGGGATCAGCCAATGCCGAACGGTGAACTCCCGCTCGCCGGACGGACCGCCGTCGTCACCGGGGCCGGGCGCGGACTCGGGCGCGCCGAAGCGCTCGAACTCGCCCGGCTCGGGGCGCACGTCGTCGTCAACGACTTCGGCCAGCCCGGCCGTGACGGCTCCGGCGCCTCCTCCGCCACCCCGGCGCAGGAGGTCGTCACCGAGATCGCCGCCGCCGGCGGCAGCGCCGTCGCCCACCACGGCGATGTCGCCGACCACGAACAGGCGTCGGAACTCGTCCAGTTGGCCGTCGAGCACAACGGGCAGCTCGACATCCTCGTCAACAACGCCGGGATTCTCCGCGACCGCATGGTCTTCTCCATGACCGAGGACGAGTGGGACTCCGTCATCCGGGTGCACCTCAAAGGCCACTTCAACACCATTCGGTTCGCCGCCGCGCATTGGCGCTCGCGCGCCAAGTCCTCCGGGGCTCCGGTCTTCGGGCGCATCGTCAACACCGCGTCCGAGGCGTTTCTCGCCGGGTCGGCCGGACAGCCGAATTACGCCGCCGCCAAGGGGGGCATCGTCGGGCTCACGACGTCCACGGCGGAGGCGCTTCGGCGGTACGGGGTCACCGCCAACGCCATTTGTCCGCGGGCGCGGACGCGGATGACTCTTGATGTGTTCGGCTCTGCCGAGCCCGGGGGGCTCGATCCGCTGGCCCCCGAGCATGTCGCTCCGCTGGTCGGGTACCTTGCCGGGCCCGCTGCCGCGGGGGTGTCCGGGCAGGTTTTCGTTGTGCACGGGGGGATGGTGGCCGTTCTGCAACGGCCGGTGGTGGCGGCGCGGTTCGAGACGGCGAAGTCGGTGTTTTCGTATGGGGAGCTTGATGGGGTGTTGACGCCGTATTTCGAAGGGGGGGAGCGGGGGTCTTTCGCTGCCGTTGAGGTGTTGGGGCTGCGTCGCTCGTAGTTTTTCTTTGCCCGCCCGCCCGCCCACCCGTGCGGGTGTTTTCTTCGTCTGCGGGTGCCGCTTGTGCCTGGTCGGTGCCGGGCCGGGGTACCTCCTCGAAATCCGTCTCTCCTGGTCCTGTGTATCCGGTGCCGTTCTTGTCGACGTATTTCTGCGGGGGCACCCCGGCCCGTCCCCTTCCGGTACGTCGGCGTCCGCCTGTCCGGTGGGGGTGGCCGGAGGGGGGTGGGTGGGCTGAGGTGCGGGGGCGGCCGACGGTCCGCTGCGGTGCCGGGGCGGGGGTGGGTGGGGGTGAGGGCGTCGGCGTCCGGCCGCCGGTGGGGTGGGTGGGGGGTCGGCTCGGGTGCGGGGGCGTTCGACGGGCCGCTGTGGTGCTGGTTGCTGCTGGTTGCTGTCGGTAGGGGGCTGGGGGGTCAGGCGGGGGAATCGGTGGGGGGGTCTTCGAGGGTGTGGGAGTTGGTGAGGGTGAGGGCGCCGCCGGCGGCGATGAGGCCGACGAGGAGGGAGAGGAGGGCGTAGGTGACGCGTTCGCCGTGGAAGAAGGAGGCGACGAGGTCGCTGCTCCAGGTGCCGGGCGGGAGTTGGGTGGTGACGAGGGCGGCGATGAGGGTGCCGACCATGGCGGTGCCGACGCTGGAGCCGACTTCTTGGGCGGTGTCGTTGAGGGCGGCGCCGATGGAGGTGCGGTTGCTGGGCATGGCGTCGACGAGGGCGACGGCGCAGATCGTCATGACGGTGCGCAATCCGATGGTCATGATCACCATGCAGACGGCGATGGCGGCGTAGCCGTGGTCGACGCTCCAGGAGAGACCGGCGAGGGCGCCGGCCAGGCAGGCAGCGCCGACGAGGCAGGCGATGCGGTGGCCGAACCGGCGGGCGAGCCATTCGGACAAGGGGGTCGCGGCGAGCATGGTCACGATGATCGGCAGGTTGGCGAGTCCGGCGCGTACCGGGCTCCAGCCGTAGGCGTACTGGAAGTGGAGGATCAGCCCGAACATCACGCTGGCCATCGCGATGGACGTGCCGATCTGGGCGATGGCGGCGCCGCGGACGGTGCCGTTGGAGAAGAGGCTGAGGTCCAGCATGGGCGCCGGGGTGCCGCGCTCGTGGCGGACGAAGGCGATCGCGGCTACGACGGCGCCCGCGATCGACGCGAGAGTGATCGCGGAGAGCCAGCCGTGCTCGACACCGCTGGTCAGGGAGTAGCAGGCGAGCCCGATGGCGGCGACGCTCAGGACGGCGCCCGGCAGGTCGAGCTTGTCGTGGGTCAGGTCCTCCGGCCGGTCGGCCGGGACGCCGAGCCGGACGCCGACGCACGCGATGACGGCGATGGGGGCGTTGACGACCAGCAGCCATTCCCAGCGCACATGCGCCAGCGCGGTGCCGCCGAGCAGCGGTCCGAGGACGAAGCCGGACATGCCCACGACGATCATCACCGTCATCGCGCGCATGCGCAGGGCCTTGTCGTCGAACAGCCGGAAGACCAGTGAGTTCGTGATCGGCGCCATCGCCGCGGCGGCGACGCCGAGCGCGGCCCGCAGGGCGATGAGTTGGCCTGCGGTGGTGACGAGGACGACGCACAGGCTCAGCGAGCCGAACACGGCGAGTCCGACCAGCAGCACCCGGCGGCGCCCGAGCCGGTCGGCCATCGACCCCGCCGTGAGCAGCAGGCCGCCGAAGGTCAACGAGTACGCCCCGGTGACCCACTGAAGCGCGGTCGTCCCGCTGCCGAGGTCGCGGCCGATCGTCGGCAGCGCGATCGACAGCAGCGTGTTGTCGACCATCTCGACGAAGAAGGCCAGGCAGAGGGCGGCCAGCGGAATCCACGCCGCGCTCAGGGACGGGTAGGTATGTGACGTTTTCTCAAGCGTGGGAGTGGTCATGGCAGTCCTCCAATCGAACGTCATTCGGTTATCGAACAACGTACGATCCGCTACGATAGAACAACGTTCGATACGACGCAAGATCGCGATGGGGATGTGAGCCATGGCACGCCTGCAAGACCGCTCGACCCAGGGACGCCGACGGGCTTCCCACTCGATGGAGTCCGTCCTCACGGAGGCCGTGGCCCTCCTGGACGAGGCCGGTGCGCCCGGCCTGACCTTCCGCGCCCTCGCGCAGCGCCTCGGCGGCGGCGTCGCCAGCATCTACTGGTACGTCGAGAGCAAGGACGAACTACTCGACCGCGCCACCGACCACGCGATGGGCGCGATCCTCGCCGACGTCGAGGCCCTTCCGCGGAGCGACGACCCGATCGACGACCTTCGCGCCATGGCCCTGCGCCTCTTCGACGCGATCGTCCGCCGGCCCTGGCTCGGCGCCTACTTCATGCGCAACACCGACGTGCAGGCCAACTCCCTGCTCGTCTACGAGAAGCTCGGCGAACAGACCCTCCGCCTCGACCTCACGGCCCGGCAGCGCTTCCACGCCGTCTCCGCGATCGTCGGCGTCGTCGTCGGCTCCGCCGTCGACCTCGGCCAGGAGCCCCCGCCGGAAGTCCTCAACGGCGCCGTCAACCGCGACGAATTCCTCGGCCGCTTCGCCAAGACCTGGCGCGAACTCGACCCCGCCGACTTCCCCTTCGTCCACGAAATCGTCGACGAATTCGACGGCCACGACGACATCGACCAATTCCGCGCCGCCCTAGACCTCACCCTGACCGGCCTCCGCCTCCAAGCCAAAGCCAAAGCCAAAGCCTGAGTCGGCGACCTGAGTCGGCCCCGCCCCCGCGCGCCGAGGACGGGGCTCCCATAAGCCTGCGGCGCCCCCACCCCCGACCGCCGACGCACCCGAGCCCCTCTCCCGCCTACGCAGGCGGGTCGACGGCGGACAGGCGGACCGGAGCCCAACCCCCTCCCGGCACCCCCACCGGACAGCAGGCCGCCGACGTACCGGAGCCCACCCACCCCCGTCCCGGCAGCACAGCGGACCGCCAGACGCCCCCGTACCGGAGCCCACCCACCCCCGCCCCGGCACCACAACGGACCGTCGGCCGCCCCCGCACCCCAGCCCACCCTCCCCCCTCCTGGCACCCCCACCGGACAGGCGGACGCCGACGTACCGGGAGGGGACGGTCCGGGGTGCCCCCGCAGAAATACGTCAACAGGAACGGCACCGGATACACAGGACCAGGTGAGACGGATTTCGAGGAGGTACCCCGGACCGGCACCGACCAGGCACAAGCGGCACCCGCAGCCGAAGAAAACACCCGCACGGGTGGGCGGGCGGGAAAGAAAAACCCGCTAATCGTCCGAAGGACGCCGATGCTTCCCCTGAGGCTGAGCCTCCCCCTCCTCAGAGGAAGAAGCAGGCCCCCGGTGGCGCCCCGAGCTGTCCCCGGACCCCCCGTGGTCGTGAGAGGAACGCGCGTCGGACGACATCTTCTTGAATCTCCCCGAAATCCCCGTGGAACAACGAACCGGCCTACGCCGAAAGCGCGCGAACAAACTCGACCCGGACTGCGGCGAAGCCGCCCCGCGGTGGTCACGCGGAGTGCCCGGATGCGCGGCTTCGGGTGAGTCTACTGGCGGGGCCGACGTCACGGTCATGGGGGTCACCCCGCCTTGGCGGCAGCCAGCGGCGCCTGCTGAAGCGGCAGCACCCGCCAGGGCAGCCGCGTCGGCGCGGGCAGAGCCGCACCGGAAGAGCCGAGGCCACCGGAAGAGCCGCGAGCACCGGAAGAGCCGAGGCCGGCGGAAGAACCGAGGCCGCCGGAAGAGCCGCGGGCACCGGAAGAGCCGAGGCCGGCGGAAGAACCAGGCCCGGGCAGAGCGGCGGGCACCGCACCCCGCCCACGCCGGGACCCCGAAGCCCCGGCCGCAGGCCGCACCCGTGGCGCCTCGTACGGCGCCACCCCGCAAGGCCACTCCGGCACCGAACACGGCAGCCGCAGCAAATCGTCGGCCCCCCAGTACCCCGTCGCCCCCAGCCACCCCGGAGGGGACGCCCGCCAGTGCAGCCGCCGCTCACCCGGCCGCCACAGCGCCAGCGACTCCGCCCCGCCGGGCGCCTCCGCGCGGAGCGCGACCACCGCCGCCTCGGGCATCAGGATCTGCCCCGGTTGCGCGGCGACCGGCGTGAGCAGGATGCCCGGCACCTGGAGCGCGTCGGGGAAACGTACCGGCCGACGGCTGCCGAGGACGCCCCAGCCGAGCCGCGCCTCCCCGGTGGCGTCGCTGCGCAGGAGCAGCAGCCCGCTGTCGGGTTCCGCGAGGACGAGCCGGTCGTCGCTGTCCTCGGTGATCTGGAGGAGCGGGCTGGCCTCGCCGAGTCGCAGGTCGACGGCGACGGCCTTGGTGCGGCCGGCGAGCGTACGGTCGACGGCGAGCAGCCGCCCCGTACGGTCGAGCCAGACGCCGCCGGTGCAGCGGCCGGGCACGCGCATGACGGCGACGGGCCCGTCCTTCCCGGCGCCGTACACCTGCCAGACGGTCGTGACCCCGTCCCCCTCAGCAGAGTCCCCCTCGCCGGAACCCCCATCGGCGGAGCCCCCCTCGCCAGAGCCCCCACCAGCGGAGCCCCTCTCGCCGGAGCCCCTCTCGCCGGAACCCCCCTCGTACACGAGCGCGAAAGCCGCCCCGCCCAAGGGGCACGGGGGAAGAAGCGTTACTGCATCCCCGCCGAGCGACCCGATCGGCACCTCCCCCGTACCGGCCCCCGCCGGATACAGCAGCGCCAGGTCGTGGCGGTCGGCGACCCGTCGCCGGATCAGGACGCGCCCGTCGGGCAGCGGTACGACCTGCGTCCCGGCCTCCTCCGGCTGGGCGCCGGGCAGCGGCACCGCGTACGGCTCGGGCCCGAGCGTCCACCGCTCGGGGAACCAGCCGCTGACGCCGCCCCCGCCGTACTCGTCCACGTCCCCGTCCCCCTCCGGCGCGGGTACGCGAGCCTCGGCGAGGCAGGCCGCGTACGACCCGTCCGCGGCGATCGTGAAGCCCGACCGGCGCAGTACGCGGACGGCCGGGGGGATCTCCATGGCACGGGCACTGGCATCTGTACTGGCGCTCATATGACTCACCCACCTCCGGCACAGGACCGTAGTTTTCCTTTTTCCGGACGATCAACGCGACTCGGTGCGGTTCACACGTAAGAGTGCGGGTTTTCCCGTTCTGCTCCGCGCGAAGGGGCAGATGTGCTCCGCCCGGCGAGCGGTCGCGCTCCCCTCGGACATCGGATGCGCCCCGCGCGCCCTTGACTCACGGGTGCCGAACGAGTGCCGAACGGGTGCCGCACGGGTGCCGCACGACCCCGCGCACCCGTCGTGGCACCCCCCGCCGCCCGCGGTCACGACGTACGGCATCCGGCGGACACGGGCGGCCAGGTAACCTTCCTACCGTGCCCACACTGTCCGACGTCATCGCCGAGCTCGACGCCCTCTGGCCCCCGGAGCTGGCCGAGGCGTGGGACGCCGTCGGCCTGGTCTGCGGCGAGCCCGAGGCCGAGGTCGGACGCGTGCTGTTCGCCGTCGACCCGGTACGGGAAGTCGTCGACGAGGCGGTACGGATCGGCGCGGACTTGCTGGTCACGCACCACCCGCTCTAT
The DNA here is from genome assembly GCF_044741185.1 of Streptomyces sp. NPDC088197. NCBI lineage: Bacteria > Bacillati > Actinomycetota > Actinomycetes > Kitasatosporales > Streptomycetaceae > Streptomyces > Streptomyces sp. NPDC088197. Next base: position 345,054 of record NZ_JBIUSD010000003.1, on the reverse strand, counting down.
CTGCGCGGTACGACGACGGTGGCGCCGACCGGCCCGGCCGGTTTCAAGGGCCGCGCCGTCCACGACCTGATCAGGAACGGGGTCGCGCTGCACGTCGCGCACACCAACGCCGACCGCGCCGACCGCGGCGTCTCGGACGCCCTGGCCGCCGCGCTCGGCCTGCGGATCACCGGCCCGCTCGTACCCGACCCCACCGACCCCGCGGGCCGCCGCGGCCTCGGCCGGATCGGCGAGACCGCCGTACCCCTGACGTTGGCCGAATTCGCGCAGCGGGCGGCGCGAGGGCTGCCGCGTACCGCCACCGGGCTGCGGATCGCCGGCGACCCGCAGGCCACGGTCCGTACCGTCGCGGTCTGCGGCGGCTCGGGCGACAGCCTCTTCGCCGAGGTCCGCGCGGCGGGCGTCGACGCGTACGTCACCGCCGACCTGCGCCATCACCCGGTCTCCGAGGCGCGCGAGTCCGGCCCGCCCGCGTTGGTCGACGCCGCGCACTGGGCCACCGAGTGGCCGTGGTGCGAGCAGGCCGCCGCTCAGCTCGACGAGATCTCCGACCGGCACGGCTGGGCGCTGCGCACCCATGTCTCGTACGCGGTCACCGACCCGTGGACAGCGCACGCTGTCGCCCCGGAGCGCTCGGACACCCCGGAATTCCGGGGCGGCCGGGAACTCCCGCAATCCACTTCCCGCCCTTCCAGCCGCACAGGAGCCCCCCGCTGAACGCCGAGCCCGCCGACCAGATCCGACTTCTCGAAGTCCAGGCCCTCGATTCGCGTATCGCGCAACTCGACCACAAGCGCAAGACCCTGCCCGAGCACGCCGAGCTGGAGCGGCTCGGCGCCGACCTCGCGCAGCTCCGTGACCTGCTGGTCGCCGCGCAGACCGAGGAGAGCGACACCGCGCGCGAGCAGACCAAGGCCGAGCAGGACGTCGACCAGGTACGCCAGCGCTCCGCCCGCGACCAGCAGCGTCTGGACTCCGGCGCGGTCACCTCGCCGAAGGACCTGGAGAACCTCCAGCGCGAGATCACCTCGCTCGCCAAGCGGCAGGGCGACCTGGAGGACGTCGTGCTGGACGTCATGGAGCGCCGCGAGGGCGCCCAGGAGCGCGCCACGGAACTGGCCGCGCGCGTCGAGTCCGTCCAGGCCAAGGTCGCCGAGGCCGAGGCCCGCAAGTCCGCCGCCATCGAAAGCATCGACGCGGAGGGCTTCACGGCGGCCAAGGAGCGCGAGGTCATCGCCGGGACCGTGCCCGACGACCTGATCAAGCTGTACGACAAGCTCCGCGGGCAGCAGGGCGGCGTCGGCGCGGCGCGGCTCTACCAGAAGCGCTGCGAGGGCTGCCGCCTCGAACTCAACATCACCGAGCTGAACGAGGTCAGGGCCGCGCCCGCCAACACCGTCGTACGGTGCGAGAACTGCCGCCGGATTTTGGTGCGTACGGCCGAGTCCGGCCTGTAGTGGCGTTGGTTCACGAGGGTGCGGCGCCCGACATGGCGGCGCCCACCACCTTCGTCCTGCTGCGGCACGGCGAGACCGCGCTGACGGGGGAGAAGCGGTTCTCCGGGAGCGGCGGAAGCGATCCGTCGCTGTCGGCCGCCGGGCGGCGCCAGGCCGAACGGGTCGCGGCGGCGCTGGCCGTACGCGCCGAAGGGCCGGTGCGCGCTGAGGAGTCGGTGCGTGCCGAAGGGCCGGTGCGCGCCGAGGAGTCGGTGCGCGCCGAGGAGTCGGTGCGCGCCGAGGGGCGACTGAGTGAAGGCCACGGCATCGAGGCCGTCGTCAGCTCGCCGCTCGCCCGCTGCCGGGAGACCGCCCGGATCGCCGCCGACCGCCTCGGCCTGGACGTCCACCTCGAAGAGGGCCTGCGCGAAACGGACTTCGGGGCCTGGGACGGCCTCACCTTCGCCGAGGTACGGGACCGGCAGCCCGCCGAACTCACCGCCTGGCTCGGCTCACCCGACGTCCCGCCGCCCGGCGGCGAGAGCTTCACCGACGTCGCCGCCCGCGTCGCCGCGGCCCGCGACGCGCTGCTGACCGCCCACCGCGGCCGTACCGTCCTGCTCGTCAGCCACGTCACCCCGATCAAGACGCTCGCGCGCCTCGCCCTGGACGCGCCGCCCGAAGCGCTCTTCCGCATGTACCTCGCCCCGGCGTCGCTCTCGGAGGTGGCGTACTACGCGGACGGCAACGCGTCGCTGCGGTCGCTGAACGAGACGGCCCACCTGCGGTGAACGGGCCTTTCCCGTACGGGCCTTCTCCGTGCGGGCCTTTCCCGTACGGGCTTTCTCCGTACGGCTGTTGAGGGCGTCAGCCCCGCAGCGTCGCCGCCTCGCGCGCCAGGCTCTCCACGAGATCCCACCGCCGGGACCGCACCGCGTCGCCCGGCACCATCCACGTACCGCCGACGCACCCCACGTTCGGCAGCGCCAGGTACTCGGGCGCGCGGGCCGCGTCGATGCCGCCCGTCGGACAGAAGCGGGCCCGGGGGAGCGGTGAGGCCAGGGAGCGGAGGTACGCGACGCCGCCCGCCGCCTCGGCGGGGAAGAACTTCATGTCGGTGACGCCGCGTTCGAGCAGCCCGAGCGCTTCCGAGGCGGTCGAGACGCCCGGCAGGAACGGCACGCCCGCGCCGCGCATCGCGTCGAGGAGGCGGTCCGTCCAGCCGGGGCTGACCAGGAAACGGGCCCCCGCGCCCACGGCCGCGTCCGTCAGCTCGGGCGTCAGCACCGTGCCCGCGCCGACCACCGCGCCGGGGACGCCGTCCGCGACGGCCCGGATCGCGTCCAGGGCGGCGGGCGTCCGCAGCGTGATCTCGATCGCGGGCAGCCCGCCCGCCACCAGCGCCCGCGCCAGCGGTACGGCGTCCGCCGCGTCCTCCAGGACGACCACAGGGATGACGGGGGCGAGGTCGAGCACGGAAGTCATGCCCGTCATCCTGCCTGGCGGGCGCCAGCGTGCGCAACGGCCGTTGCGCAGAGTGCAACGAGGGTCTTGCTCCGTACCGTCGCGCCGCGCGCCTCAGTGGATCTCGCGCACCAGGACGTCGAGCCGACCCGTACCCGGCTGCTCCTCCACCGTGAAACCCAGCTTCCGCAGCGTTCGCGCGAGGCCCTTGGGGTCCTTCGGCCGGGCGCCGGACTCCAGCAGGGCGCGGACCAGACGGCCCTTGGTGGCCTTGTTGAAGTGGCTGACGACCGTCCGCTTCTCGACCCCGCCGACCACCGTCACCTGGAGCACCCGGACCGTCGCCGTACGCCCGGCGACCTCCCCGGCCGGCTTCCAGGCGCCCGCGTACGACGACGAGCGCAGGTCGAGCACCAGGCCGTCGCCCGCCTCGGCCGGCAGGACATCGGCCATCTGCCGCCGCCAGTACGCCGCCAGGCCGCCGACGCCCGGCAGCTTGACGCCCATCGAGCAGCGGTAGGAGGGGATGCGGTCGCCGAGCCGTACCGCGCCCCACAGCCCGGAGAACACCAGCAGCGACTCCTCGGCTCGGCGCCGCGCCGCCCGTCCGAGCGTCGCCAGGCCCAGCGCGTCGTACAGCACTCCGGTGTACAGCTCCGCCGCGGGCATGGCGGGCGCCGTCCGCAGCGCCGCGTTCTTGGCGACCTCGCCGCGCAGGCCGGGGCTGAGCCCCAGCACCTCCGCCGCCTTCTCCTCGTCGCCCGAACACAGCTCCACCAGCTCGTCGAGGACCGTCGCCCGCGCCTCGTTCAGCCCCGGCAGCGACAGCGAGTCCAGCGCGACCGCGGCCCCCGTCCCTCCGGTGGCCTTCCCCTCGGACGGCGGCAACAGGACGAGCACGGCATCTCCTTCATACGGTTCTTGCGGTTCGTACGGTCCAGGCGGTCGTACGGTGCGCGGGGTCGTACGGCTCGCGCTCGGGCCGCCCGCGCCTGGTCGGGGGGCCCGCACCAGAGTAGGACCTGGGCGGGCCGCCCACGGGACCTGTCCGGCCGCGCCCGGCCGGACGGCCCCGGCGGGCGGCCGTACGCTCGCCGCCGACCCCGCGGTGCTCTTCGCCCCCGCGCAGCCACTACCATGGTCCACACGGCAGACGAGCCGAGCGGACGGCCGCGTGGAGCCCTTTCGGGGGCTTCCCGAGGAACGTCCGGGCTCCACAGGGCAGGGTGGTGGCTAACGGCCACCCGGGGTGACCCGCGGGACAGTGCCACAGAAAACAGACCGCCGGGGATCTCGGTCCCCGGTAAGGGTGAAACGGTGGTGTAAGAGACCACCAGCGTCCAGGGTGACCTGGACGGCTAGGTAAACCCCACCCGGAGCAAGGTCAAGAGGGCGTCGTAGCGATACGGCACCCGCGCGGACGTTCGAGGGCTGCCCGCCCGAGTCCGCGGGTAGACCGCACGAGGCCGGTGGCAACGCCGGCCCTAGATGGATGGCCGTCTCCCGGCCGGCCGCGAGGCCGCCCGGCGACAGAACCCGGCGTACAGCTCGACTCGTCTGCCGCCACCGCCCCCTTGGGTTCGCCCGGGGCGCGAGCGCGGTCGGGCGGGCGGCGTCGTGCGTCCTTGATGTGCTCCTGGGTGCCGCGAGGGCTCTTGCCGGGAGTCGCGCGGCACGCGGACCGCAGGTGGGGGCGTGCGGGTCCACCGGGAGGGGCTGATCGCGCGGCCCGTACACCGTGTGAGTCATGGTGAACAAAGAGTCGCTTTACCTGCTCTTTATGTTTTTATTGGCTAATTGTCCGTAATGTCTGAAATCAACCGTTGGCGGATGATCGGACTTTGCCGTGATGACCAGCCCCAACTCCAGCCACGCTTCTTCCGAGGGTGCGTCCGGTGCGGGCGGCCGGGTCGGTGCCGTGCTGACGGAGATGATTCCGCAGCAGCCGCCCAGTGCGCTGAGCGCGCCGTCGGGGGCGGGGTCGGACGACACGCTCGGCATCATCGTCGTCGACGAGCGGCTGACCGTGCTGGAGGCCGATCTGGCCGGGACCTGGCTCGACGGGGTGGTCGACGGATCGGGCGCGCGGGCGACCGACCTCTTCCCGACCGAGGACGCGGCGGCGATCGCCGCCCGGGTGGAGCGGGTACTGGCCACCGGCCGCCCGCTGCTGGCGCGGGTCCAGCGCATGATCCGGCCGGACGGAACGCCCGCGGTGGTGTCGCTCTCGGTCCTCCCGGCGGCTCCGGGCCGGGTGGTGATCAGCCTGATCGACGTCAGCGCCCAGCTCGACGTCTTCGCCGCCTCCTCGACCCTGGGCACCTCCCTGGAGATCGAAACGACGGCGCGCCAGCTCGCCGAAGGGCTGCTGCCCTGGGGCGACGCCGTCACGGTGTCGCTGGCGCAGTGCCTGTGGAGCGGGGACCTGCCCGATCGGACCGAGCCGCGGTGCCGCGCCGCGTACGCCCGCGCGGGGAACCGGCCGTGGCCGCGCGGCTTCCTCCGCCTGGGCGAGCGCCTGCCGGACCTGCCCGCCCACCCCGCTTCCGACACCACCGGTCACCCCGGCGTCACCGTGCTGCCCGACCGCGCCGCCATCGAGCGGGCCCTGGGCGACGACCCGGACCTGATACGGGCCCTGGTGCCGGACCACGGCCCGCTCGCGGTGGCCTTCGCGCCGCTGACCGTCCCCGACGCCGACCGGCGGCAGCGCGTCCTCGGCACGGTCGCGGTCTGGCGGCGTGAGGACAACCCCCGCGGGGCCTTCGACGGCGACGACCAGCTCGCCGTCCAGGAACTGGCCTTCCGCGCCGCGATGAATCTGGAGCACGGGCGCCGTCATCAGCGCGAGCACCGGCAGGTCCTGGCGCTCCAGCGCAGGCTGCGCCCGCCGCACTCGCCGAGCCGGGCGATGCACACCGCGGGCGCCTACCGGCCCGCCGCACCCGACAGCGCCGGCCTCGGCGGCGACTGGATGGACGTCATCGGCCTGTCGGGCGGCCGGATCGCGCTGGTGATCGGCGACGCCGTCGGACACGGCCTGGCAGCCGCCGCCGTCATGGGCACACTGCGCCAGGCCGCCCAGACCCTGGCCGCCGCCGACCACCCGCCGGTCGAGGTGATGACCCACCTGGACACCCTCGTGGGGAGCCTGCACGCGACCGCCGAGACCGACGGCGAACTGGGCGCCGCGGCGGCGGCGCTGGGCACGACCTGCTGCTACGCCGTGTACGACCCGGCCGCCCGGCGGCTCACCGTGGTCAGCGCCGGGCACCTGCCGCCGGTGCTGGTCCACCCGGACGGGGCCGCGGAACTGCTCGCCCCGCCGCTGCACCCGCCGCTGGGCACGGCCCGCGAGGAACCGTACGAGGCCCTGGAGGTCACCGCCGAGCCGGGCGCCCTGATCGGGCTCTACACCGACGGCCTCGTGGAGCACCCGGGCCGCGACCTCGACGACGGGATGACCGCCCTGCTGGAGGCACTGTCCTGGCACTACGCGACCGGCGACCTGAGCGCCGTCGTCGGCCCGGTCGTCGACCACGTCACCGGGCCGCCGCCGCAGCACGACGACCTCACGCTGCTCCTGGCGCGCATGGACGGCCTGCCCGCGGCCGACATGCCCGCACTCCGCCTGCCCGCGGGCGATCTCACGGCGGTCGCCCGCGCACGGGCGTGGACCGGCGCCCGCACCGCCGAGTGGGGCATCGCCGACCCCCACGGCCGCAGCGCCCTGGTGGTGTCCGAACTCGTCACCAACGCCCTGCGGTTCGGCACCGGCGGCCCGGTGACCCTCCGGCTGCTGCACCTGTCCGACCGTCTGATCTGCGAGGTCACCGGCCCCTCGCACGGCAGGCCGCGGGCCGCCCGCCCCGCGGTGTCCGAGACCAGCGGACGCGGGCTCCTCGTCGTCCAGCACACGAGTGCCGCGTGGGGGACGCGGCTCGGGGAGACCGCGGGGGAGCGCACGGTGTGGGCGCAACTGGCCGTCACGGGCGGCCAGTTGTGACCAGGACCGACTGTCGGCGGCGGGTGGGCGTGATCCGCACTGACGGTCGGCGGCGGGCAGCTGTGCCCCGGACTGAACGCTGGCGGCGAGTAGGTGTCACCCGGACTGACCGTCAGCGGCGGGCAGTTGGGCCCGGACCGGCCCTGTGATCCGCGCGTCCCGTACGGCGGGCTAGAGCCACACTCCGTCCATCGCGGTGGCCGTCAGTCCCGGCGCCGCTCCGTACAGCACGGTCCGGGCTCCGGCGGGTACGCCCGCGCTGAGGGCGCGGTCGAGGACGTCGAATACGGCGGCGCCGCCACGGTTGCCGGTGACGATGCTGCTCCAGGAGTGGTCCAGCAGGTGGTCGGGCCAGGGCCCCGGGACGTCGGGCCAGGAGCTCGGGACGCTCTCCTGGATGAGTTCCAGCACGCGGGTGCCGCCCGGGTGGGCCACCAGCAGGTCCGGGTGCCAGTCCGGGTCGGTGTGACGGCCGCGCACCCACTCCCACATCGGCGGGAGCGTCGACTGCACCCACTTGGGCCCCGAGCGGTCCATCTCGTAGTGCACCCCGTCGGCGCGGGTGTGCAGCCGGTGGATGTCGGCGGTGCCGGGCACCGTGCGGTGCCACGCGGCGTCCAGCCGCAGGAACGCGCCCTGGTCCGGCCGGCCGCGGACGACGGCGGCGACCGCGGTGTCGGCGAACAGCAGCCGCATCAGCAGCGAGTCGATGCCGGTGTCGTCGGGCTGGTAGGTGGTGCTCAGCGCCTCCGCGATGACGATCAGCACCGTCGCGCCGGGGTCGGCGGCCAGCAGTTTCGAAGCGGTGGCCAGCGACCGGGTACCGGCGATGCAGGCCCACTGCGAGAACGGCAGCAGCAGCACGTCCTCGCGCAGCCCGAGCCGGTTGAACAAGGCGATGTCCAGGCCCGGCAGGGCGGGGGTGGTCGAGTTGCTGGTGACCACGTAATCCACCTGGTCAGGGGTGACTCCCGCGGTCTCCAGCGCCTGGCGGGCCGCCCGCTCCGCGCAGTCCTGGACCGTCACCCACACCGACGCGGTGCGCTCCTCGACGGTCTGCGGCACCGGCGGGCCCGCCTCTGCCGTCTTGCCGGTCTCACCCGTCTCGCCCGCCGCTGAGGCCGCGGGCCCGGGGAAGCCGCTGCGGCTCGGCGCCGTGATCGCCTCCAGGGGCTGCATCCACCGCCGCTCCCCGATCCCGGTGTTCTTGGCCATCCCGTCCGCGCGCTTCAGCCAACTCGCCCCCGGGTGACGGCCGTTGACCTCGGCGAGGATCTCCTCGGTAGTGATGGTGTACGGCCCCGGCACCACGGCGGGAGGCCACATGTACACGCTCATTCCGCACCCCCTTCCCGGCGCCCGGACGGCGCCGTATCACCGTATTGTCCCTCTCCCCGAAACGGAAGTCCGGATTCCACATTGACCGTTTCGACCTATCTGTACAGGAATTCGCCGATCTGACCGGTCAACTCGGCCGGATTCAGCGGCCCGTGCGGACCGGCCGTTTCCGTGGGTGCGGCGATATGTCTAGAATAAAGGGAGTTGGCCGGGAAAGTCGGGAATGGTGTAGCCGTCCAGGGTGCGTTGGGCGGCGGTGGGGGCGGCGGGGGATTTGGAGCCGGGGCAGGAGACGAGGGTGGCGGTGCGGGGGCCGGGGGGTGGGTCGTGGCGGGCGATGCGGCCCCCCACGACGGCGATCTCTCGGCCGCACTGGGGGCAGCGGCGGCGGGGGGATGACATGGGGACAGTCTGGTGGGCCGTGGCCCGGGGGCGCGGGAGGCGGCCCGGTCGACGTGTCGCGGATTAGCCCGCGAGGGCGGGGTCGGTGGCCGCGTCCTCCGGCGCGGCGGCGGGGGACGAGCGGGGCGCGGTGGGCTCGGGGAGGGACCGGAACAGCAGCCAGCTCAGGGCGGGCATGACGATGAGCGGGGCGAGAGCGGTACGCAGCGAGGTGGCGTCGGCGACCGCGCCGATGACGGGGGTGGCGAGGCCGCCGATGCTGACGGTGAGCCCGAGCGTGATGCCGCTGGCGGTGCCGACACGGGTGGGGAGGTAGTCCTGGCCGAGGGTGACCTGGAGGGAGAAGGGGACGTAGAGGCCGATCGAGGTGAGGGCGACGAAGAGGTAGAGGGCCGGTCCCGGGACGAGGACGACGCCCGCGACGGACGGGATCGAGACCAGATACGACCAGCGGGTGACGGTGACGCGGTCGTAGCGGCCGGCCAGCGAGCCGCCGAGGACGGAGCCGATCGCGCCGCCGATGTAGAGGACGAACAGCGCGGCGGTGCCCGCCACTTCACTGCCGCCCATGCGCTGCTTGGCGTACAGCGAGATGAAGGTGCTCAGGCCGATGAAGACGATCGAGCGGAAGACCACGGCCACGGAGAGCTTCACGAAGGACGCCCTGTCGTCGCGCCCGACGGCGACGGCGGCCGAGGTCCCGGTGGAGCGCCGCCGTTCCAGCTCGCGCAGCACCGGCAGGCACAGCACGCTGCCGACGAGCGCGGGCAGCACCAGCAGCGGGGTGAGGCGCAGGCCGCCCGTCGCGACGACGGCGGCGACCATGAGCGGGGCCAGCGCGAAGCCGATGTTGCCGCCCACCGAGAACCACCCCATCGCGCTGTGGCTGCCCCCGCTCGCGAGGCGGGCGACGCGCGCGGACTCCGGGTGGTACGCGGCCACGCCGACGCCGGAGACCGCGACGAAGACGAGCGTGAGCGCGTACGAGCCGCTGACGCCGCTGAGCGCGATGCCCGCACCGCCGAGAACGGTGCTCACCGGCAGCAGCCACGGCATCGCCCACCGGTCGGTGAGCAGGCCGAACAGCGGCTGGGCCACGGAGGACAGGACGGACGCGGCGAGCACGATGCCGGAGGCGGCGGCGTAGCTGTAGGCGCGTTCGGCGACGAAGTAGGGGACGAGGGCCGCGACGGCGCCCTGGTAGATGTCGACGCAGGCATGCCCGAAGGACAGCAGCGTGATCGAGGTGTTTTTCGGCACGTCACCCATGGTCTTCAGGCGGTGATATGTCGGGCTTCCGATAAACTGCCAACCAATGACGAAAATCCGCCATGAGCCGGTCGCGCCGACCCGTACCGAGCGGCTGGCCCCCGGCGCGGAGATCGACCCGCACCGGCACGACGACCACCAGATCGTCTACGCCGGACGCGGAGTGCTGGCCATCACCACGAGCGCGGGCTCCTGGGTCGCCCCCGCCACCCGCGCCATCTGGGTCCCCGCCGGTACGGTCCGCGCCCACCAGGCCCACGGCGAACTCGAACTCCACCTGGTCGGCCTCCCGGAGAACGAGAACCCGCTCGGCCTCGACACCCCGACCGTCCTGGCCGTCGCCCCCCTGCTGCGCGAACTGCTCCTCGCCCACACCCGCACCCCCGACGACGGCAGCCCCGAACGGGCCCGCCTGCGCGCGGTGTTGCTCGACGAACTGCGCGCCTCACCGCAGCAGCCGCTCCACCTGCCCTGGCCGGCCGCGCCCCAACTCCGGTCCCTGTGCGCGATCCTGCGCGCCGACCCGGCCGACGACCGTACGCTGACCGCCCTCGGCCGCCAGGTCGGCGCCAGTGACCGTACGCTGTCCCGGCTCTTCAAGAGCGACCTCGGCATGACCTTCCCGCAGTGGCGCACCCAACTCCGCCTCCACCACGCTCTGGTGCTGCTCGCCGAGAACACCCCGGTCACCGCCGTGGCCCACCGGTGCGGCTGGTCGTCCGCCAGCGCCTTCATCGACGTCTTCCGCCGCACCTTCGGCCATACGCCGGGCGCCTACCAGTCGCGGGACCAGGCCGGATAGCTCCTGCGCGGACGGTCAGGGACCGGCCGTCGCCAGGCGAAGCGTCTCCTCGACGGCCGCCGGAATGTCCTCGACGGGGAAGAGGACGTGCCGCACGGTGCGGTCAGGGGCGAGGACGAGGATGAGCCGTTTGAGGCGGAGCCGCCCGGCCCCGCGGAAGGTCGGCAGTCGCAGGGCGGCGGCCAGACGCTGCTGGGCGTCGGAGAGCAGCGGGTACGGGACGGCTTCGGCGGTGGCGAACGCCGCCTGTTCGTAGGGGAGTTGGGTGCTGACGCCGTGGACCGCGACGTCGGCGCGGCGGAAGTCGGCGTAGGCGTCGCGGAAGAGCCGGTTCTCCAGTGTGCAGCCGGGCGCGCCGGGGATCGGGTCCTCGCCCCAGTCGACGCCGGTGCCGGGGTAGGTGAACAGGACGGTGGCGGCGGCGTCCGGGGCGACGACGGGGCGCTCGGCGCCGTCGCTCGCGGGCAGTCGGAGATCCGCGGGCAGCCGCGCGCCCGTACCCGTACCCGTATCGGTACCGCCGCCCGCCAGGGCGTGCACGCGTGCGTGCTCCGCCCCGTCCGGCGGCGCGGTCGCCGTGGCCGACCCGTCGCCGAGGACCCAGCGGTCGCCCCAGTCCTGCATCGCCACCAGCAGCGGGAGCAGGGCGAGTCCCGAGTCGGTGAGCAGGTATTCGTAGCGAACCGGGCGGCGTTGGTAGAGGCTGCGCCGCAGGACGCCGCGCGCGACGAGCGCGCCGAGCCGTTCGGTGAGCACCTTGCGGGAGAGGCCGAGTTCGGAGGCCAGGGCGTCGAACCGCACGTGGCCGCGCGCGATTTCGCGCAGCACGAGCACGTTCCACCAGTCGGCCATCACCACGGCGGCCTGGGCGATCCCGCAGTCCTCGTCGGCGTTGTGCATCCTCATCCGCACAGAGTACATTCACTTTCTGAACTCACTTTGTTCTCGCTCGGAACTTAATCGTCGCCGTCCGTGTCATCGTCATCCGCGTCGTCGCCGTTCGCGTCGTCGTCGTCCGCGTCGTTGTCGTCCGCACCGCACGTGAGGAGCACCACCGCCATGGCCGCCAGGACCACCATCACCCGCGTCGTCGCCCGCGAGATCATCGACAGCCGGGGCCATCCGACCGTCGAGGTCGACGTCGAACTGGCCGACGGTTCCACCGGCCGCGCGGCCGTACCCTCCGGAGCCTCGACCGGCGCCCGCGAGGCGGTGGAACTGCGCGACGAGGACCCGGCCCGCTTCCACGGCAAGGGAGTTCGACGGGCCGTCGACGCCGTCAACGAGTCGATCGTGGACATCGTCGTCGGCCTGGAGGCGGAGGACCAGGCCGCCGTGGACGCGGCGCTGATCGAGCTGGACGGCACGCCCGACAAGTCCCGGCTCGGCGCGAACGCGATCCTCGGCGTCTCCCTGGCCACCGCCAAGGCCGCCGCGCACGCGCACCGGCTGCCGCTCTACCGCTACGTCGGTGGCGTGGACGCCCGGCTGCTGCCGGTGCCGATGATGAACATCGTCAACGGCGGCGCGCACGCCGACAATCCGCTGGACTTCCAGGAGTTCATGATCGCGCCGATCGGCGCGGCCACCTTCGCCGAGGCCGTACGCATCGGCTCCGAGGTCTTCCACACCCTGCGCGGCGACCTGCTGGCCGCGGGGCACAGCACCGCGGTCGGCGACGAGGGCGGCTTCGCCCCCGACCTGCGGACCGCCGAAGAGGCGCTGGACTTCGTCGTACGCGCCGTCGAGCGCAGCGGGTACAAGGCCGGCACCGACATCACCGTCGTCATGGACCCCGCCGCGTCGGAGTTCTTCCGCGACGGGGTCTACGACTACACCGGCGAGGGCGTACGCCGCAGCGTCGAGCAACACGCCGAGTACCTGGCCCAGTTGGTGGCGAACTACCCCGTGGCGTCCATCGAGGACCCGATGGCCGAGGACGACCGCGACGGCTGGCGGCTGCTCATGGCGCGGCTCGGCGACCGCTGCCAGCTCACCGGTGACGATGTCTTCTGCACCAACGAGACGCTGCTGCGCGAGGGAATCCGCGACGGCGTCGCCAACTCCGTTCTGGTGAAGGTCAATCAGATCGGCACGCTCACCGAGACGTTGGCGACCGTCGGCACCGCGCACCGCGCGGGCTACACCGTCGTGATGTCGCACCGCTCCGGCGAGACCGAGGACACCACCATCGCCGACCTGGCCGTCGCGACCGGCTGCGGTCAGATCAAGACGGGTTCGCTGTCGCGCTCCGACCGCACCGCCAAGTACAACCAGCTCATCCGGATCGAGGAGGAGCTGGGGACGCAGGCGCGGTACGCGGGCCGCGAGGCGCTCGGGCTGCGGCGCTAGGGCGTGTCGGGGGGCGAGCGGGTCCAGGGAACGGTTTTCGTGGGGCGCCCGGCGAATGCGAGGCGAAAGGGCCGGATGCCGCCGCATGTGATAATCGTTAACGGTGTCTGGCCTCGCATGAGCGGACGCCTGATCTCCTCGCACCACCGGATTCCAGCGCGCCGCTGGAACTCCACCGCACCACCGGGACCGCCGCCGTGCCATCGACCCGCATCGACCCGCAGGGAAGGACGATCACCCAGTGGGAAACGACGAGCTTCCCCCGGGACAGCGCAAGGTCAGGGGCTGGCCCGTCTCGCACTACGGACCCGTGCCCAGATTCCGGGCGGACCGGTGGAGCCTGAAGGTGTTCGGCGCCACCGCCGCCGGCGGCGAACACACGTGGACCCTTGAGGAGTTCAGCGCGCTGCCGCGCGCCACGGTCGCCGCCGACCTGCACTGCGCGTCCGGGACGACCTCGACCGGCCACGAGTGGTTCGGCGTCACCGCCCGCACCCTGCTGGACCTGGCGCCCCCGGCGCCGCACGCCACCCACGTCATGGCCTGGGCGGAGTACGGCTACAGCGCCAATCTCCGGCTCGCCGACTTCACCGCCGACGGCACCCTGCTGGCCACCCACCACAACGGTGACCAGCTCACCGCGGAACACGGCTTCCCCGTACGCCTGGTCGTACCGCATCTGTACAGCTGGAAGGGGCCCAAGTGGCTCCGTGCCATCGAGTACATGACGACGGACCGGCGCGGCTTCTGGGAGGAGCGCGGCCACCACAACCTCGCGGACCCCTGGAAGGAGCAGCGCTACACCCACCAGGAGGAGGACGGCGACGGCCCGGCGGTGTGACGACCGGCCTGACGCGTCCCCCGAGCCCCGTGCGCGGAGGTCAGCGGCCCAACTCGGCGGCCCTGGCCGCGCGCAGGGCGAAGACGTGTTCGCGGCGGTCGGCCATCTGACGCAGCGCCTCGCGCCGGTCGCGCCGTGAGAGGCGGTCGAGGTAGAGGCGGCCGTCCAGGTGGTCGGTCTCGTGCTGGAGGCAGCGCCCGAACTGGCCGTTGCCCGCGACGACGACCGGCTCGCCGTACTGGTCGAAGCCGCGCGCCACGGCGTGGTCGGTGCGCGGCACGTCCACCGTCGCGCCCGGCACCGACAGACAGCCCTCGGCGTCGTCGACGAGCCGCCGGTCGGCAGGCGCGGGTTCGTCGAGCACGGGATTGACCAGGTGCCCGGTGTGGTGGACGCCGTCGTCGTCCCAGCAGTCGTACACGAACAGCCGCAGGCTGACGCCCACTTGATTGGCCGCCAGGCCCGCGCCGTCGGCGACGTGCATGGTGAGCACCATGTCCTCGATCAGCTCGGCCAGTTCCGTGGTCCCGAATTCGGTCACCTCGCGGCAGGGGCGGTGCAGGATGTCGTCGCCGGTGACGGTGATGGCGCGCACGACGGCGCGCTCGGACACGTCGAAGGGGCGGGAGACCAAGGGGCTCACTCTCCTCGGAGCGGTGGCGTCGGCCAGGAGCTTGCAAAGCTCTTTGCAAAGTAGCAGGCTTTGCAAAGTGACAGAAGAAGAAGCGGAGACCGGAACCTCGGCGGACAGCGGTCTGCCCGACCACGACGTACGCCGCGACCTGCTCGGCCTGCTCGCCGAGGTCGGTACGGTCACGGCCACACAGGCGGCCGGGCGGCTCGGCTACAGCTCCGGCCTGTGCTCGTTCCATCTGCGGCAACTCGCGCGCTACGGCTACATCGAGGAGGCCCCGCACCGCGGTGGCCGCGCCCGGCCGTGGCGGATCCGGCAGGCGGGGGAGCCGGAGAAGGGGGAGGGTCCCGCGACGGAATTCGGGGAGCTGGCCCGTGGGTTGGAGGACGAGAGCTACCGGCGCTGGCAGACCCAGCGCGACAGCGCTCCCGCCCCGTGGCGGCAGGACGAGGCGTTCAGCGCGGTCGCGTATCTGACCCCGGAGGAGATGGCCGCCGTGGCCGACGCGATCCGGCAGACCCTCGCCCGCTACCGCGACCGGGAGCCGAATCCGGCGGTCCGCCCCGCCGCGGCCCGTCCGGTCGCGGTCGTCGCACGGCTCTTCCCGCTGCTGCCCGACGAGGGCTAGGGCCTGAGGTCGCAGGGTGTCGATGCGGGTGTACGGGGGCCGGCGCGGGAGAACCGGCGTCGGTCACAGGGCGTTGCGCGCGCCCCAGCGTCCGCGGCGCCTTCTTGTGCGGGCCGCCGAGGTGGCCCAGCAGCACGAGCGCCGGCTGTTCTGGGCGGGAAAGCGGCGGCCGGAGCGGGCCATTGACCTCACCCATGGCGACGTCTCGTTCACGGACGCCTTTTGACGTCGTCCGCGCGGTGAACCGCACAGAAGACAGGCGGTGTTGCGCGCGGGAAGCGACCGGGCGATCCCGGCGCCTGCGGTGACGTCCACGCGGGCCGTCCACGCCGTGAGGAGGACAGGGAGCACCCCGTCAGAACCGGCCTTCACGGGTTCCACCTCCTCGCCTGGTGTGACGGTCCTGCGGACGCTACCAACGGCGCATCGCCCGCCCAACCGGTTTTACGGCCAAGCCCGCCCCGGCTCCGGCGCGTCGGTGCGGCCGGAACGGATGGATAGGCTCCCCGCATGGACGCCCGCATGGACGCCCGCGTGGAGATCGTCCGGGAGATCAGCCCGGAGACCGGTCAGGAACTCGTCGACACCTTCGCCCGGCTGCTGCCGCAGCTGTCCGCGACGGCGCGGCCCCTCGCGCGGCTGGCCTTCCGGGCCCGCGAGTCGACGGTCTACCGCTTCCCGATCGACTAGCCGGGCCCCGGGCCCTTCTGTCCCACGGCGAGTGGGCTCTACGGCGAGCGGCCCCCGCGGTGAGCGGCCCGACACCGAGCGGTCCCACACCGAGCGGTCCCACGCCGCGCGGCCTCACGGCGGCGGTCCGACCATGAGCGGGGGTCCGCCGTCACATCGGGCTGCGGTCATTTGCCTAAAGCCTTTAGGTATGTGCATGATGGACTTAGGTAACGAGGAGGACGGCTGTGGTGCGCGTAGGACTGACACGGGAGCGTTTGGTGCGGGCGGGGGCGGAGCTGGCCGACGAGGTCGGGTTCGACGCGGTGACCGTCTCCGAGCTGGCCAGGCGGTTCGACGTGAAGGTCGCGAGCCTGTATTCGCACGTGCGGAATTCGCACGATCTCCAGACCGGGATCGCGCAGCTCGCACTGGCGGAAATGGCCGATCGCGGTGCCGCCGCCCTGGCGGGCCGGGCCGGGAAGGACGCGCTCGCCGGACTGGCGAACGTGTACCGCGACTACGCCCGGGAGCACCCCGGACGGTACGCGGCGGCCCAGTTCCGGCTCGATCCGCAGGCCGCCGCCGCGAGCGCGGGCGGGCGGCACGCGGAGATGACACGGGCGATCCTGCGCGGCTACGACCTCGACGAGCCGGACCAGACGCACGCGGTGCGGCTGCTCGGGAGCGTGTTCAACGGCTACGTCGGCCTGGAGATGGGCGGCGGGTTCAGCCACAGCGCGCCCGACACCCAGGACACCTGGGAACGCGTCATCGACGCCCTCGACGCCCTGTTGAAGAACTGGCCGGAAAAAGACGGAAGTTGAAGAGCAATGCCTACCGAGAACGACGCACGAACCGAGCACGGCGACTGGACCACGACCCTGTTCACCACGCCCGAGGGCGCGGAACTGGTGCGCGGCGCGCTGGAGTTGGAGCCCACCGGACACGGCGTACTGCCGCACCGGCTGCCCGCGCGGGCCCGCGCCCAGTGCGCCGACGCCCAGCTCGCCATGGCCGAGTCCCAACCCTCCGGCGTACGGCTGGTGTTCCGCACCCGCGCCACCACCGTGGAGCTGGACACGCTGCCCACCAAGCGCGTGTACGCGGGCGCGCCGCCGCGCCCCGACGGCCTCTACGACCTGCTGGTCGACGGCCGCCCCGCGGGCCAGGGCAGCGTGGCCGGCGGCCACACCCTGACCGTCGACATGAGCACCGGAACCGCCGAGCACAAGCCCGGCGACCCCGGCACCCTCCGCTTCGCCGAACTGCCCGACGCGGACAAGGACATCGAGATCTGGCTGCCGCACAACGAGACGACCGAGATCGTCGCGCTGCGCACCGACGCGCCCGTCGGGCCGGTCCCCGACCGGGGCCGTAAGGTCTGGCTGCACCACGGCAGTTCGATCAGCCACGGCTCCGACGCGGCGAGCCCCACCACCACATGGCCCGCTCTCGCGGCCTCCCTCGGCGGTGTGGAGCTGATCAATCTGGGTCTGGGCGGCAGCGCGCTGCTCGACCCGTTCACGGCCCGCGCCCTGCGCGACACGCCCGCCGACCTGGTGAGCGTGAAGATCGGCATCAATATCGTCAACGCCGACCTGATGCGGCTGCGCGCCTTCGGCCCCGCCGTGCACGGCTTCCTCGACACCATCCGCGAGGGCCACCCGGACGCCCCGCTGCTGGTCGTCTCGCCGATCCTGAGCCCGATCCACGAGAACACCCCGGGCCCCGCCGCCTTCGACTTCGAAGCGCTCAGCACCGGAAAGCTGCGGTTCCGCGCCACCGGCGACCCGGCGGAGCTGGCGGCGGGCAAGCTGACCCTGACCGTCATCCGCGCGGAACTGGAGCGGATCGTCGCCGAGCGCGCGGCCACCGACCCGCACCTGTACTACCTCGACGGCCGCGAACTCTACGGCGAGGCGGACTACGCCGAACTGCCGCTGCCCGACGAGCTGCACCCGGACGCCGCCACCCACCGGCGTATCGGCGAACGCTTCGCCGAGCGGGCCTTCGCGGAGAGCGGCGCCTTCGCCGCGAGCCGGTAGCAGTACCCCTGAACAGGGCGGATGTGCGTCCGGGACCCCTCCCGGCGCAGGCGGTGACAATGGGCGACGGCCGCCGCCCACCGCCCGACGAAGGGGACCGAGAGGGACCACCCGCCCCAGCCTGCACCGGACCCCGAGCCCCGGCACGTATCCGAACAGGACGGCGTGCCGAAGCCGCCGCCGGGACCGCCGCCGGGGCCCCCGCTGCGACCGCCGCCGGGGCCCCCGCCGGGTTATCTGCCGGGGCAGCGTCCGGGCCCCGTTGACGGGAACGAGGACGGCGGCGCGGGCCGGGCCATCGCCGGAGCCGTCAGGGGCGCGGGCGACGGCGGGCGCTCGCACGACCCGCTGGCCGTCGCCCTCGCCAACGCCTCACTCCTCAGCGCCGGTTACCTGCTCCTCGGCCGCCGGGGCCCGGTCCTTCGGCAGCGGGTGATCGCGCTCGCCGTCCTCCTGCCGATGCTGCTGGTCGCGGGGCTGCTGCGGCTCGACGCCTCGCGGACCGAGGGGAAGGTGGCCGCCGCGCGCCGGAGCGGCGACTGCGCCCAGGCGTTGAGCGCCCAGGACGGTCTCTGGTTCGGCCCCCGTGTGACCGACGCGCCGCTGACCGCGAGCGGCGACCGTACGGTACGGGCCTGCCACCGGCTCGGCGTGGCGCAGCACGAGCTGACCACCGGACTGAGCGGTGACACCCACGCGTTGACGGCGGACTTCGACGGCCTGGCCGCCGTACTCGCGGATCTGCCGGGCCACGAGAAGATGGTCGACACCGTGCTGAACGGCTTCCTCGGCCGACTGCCCACCAAGGTGCCCTGCGACACCGTCACGGTCACCGACTGGCTCCGCCAACACAATTCCGTCCAGGGCGACTTGGGCCGGGCGGCGGCCGTCGTCCCGAAGACCGCGCCCGCCGCGCTCGTCGGCTGCGGTGACGACCTCATGGAGGCCAAGGAGTGGGCGAAGGCCCGCGACCGCTACCAGCAGCAGCTTGACCAGTACCCCGGCGACCGGCTCGCCGCCAAGGCCCGCAGCGGCGTCGAGCAGGCCACCTTGACCATCGAGCTGGACAACGTCCGTACGCTGCTGGGCACTTCGACCGACACTGAGCCCGACTACTGCTCGAAACCGGCGAAGTACAGCGCCGCCGCGCCCTACCGCAAGGGCACCCACCACGCGCTGTTCTACGGCGACGACGAGTTCACCCGCGAACTGCCCGGCTCCTGGTCGGCCGACGACGTCACCAAGGCGGTACTCGTGGTCTGCGTCGGCGACAAGGACTACGGCACGACGGTCACGACCTGCCCGTACGAGAACAAGCTGCTGCCCGACTTCCCCCGCGAGGTGAAATTCCGCAAGATCGCGATCCCGGTGAAGATGTTCGAACTGCGCACCGGCAAGCTCGTGTCGAGCCGTACCGTGCAGATCGGCGGCGGGAGTTGCCCCGGCTCCCTGTCGTACACCACCTACGGCACCATCGACACCGGGCCGCCGTCCGAGGTGTACGTCACGCCGTCCACGTCCGACATCCGGTCCGCGTTCAGACCGCTGCGCTGTACGCGGACTGGTCGCGGAATCGCCCGCGAGTGCGTCGGGGCGCTGCGGATGGACGCGGGCCGCGATCCCGACGATCCCGAGGTGGCCGCGCTCGTCGGTGAACTCAGCCTCCGGGAAGTGGACTTCTGGATCTGGTGGGCGAGCCACCAGGTCCGCGGGTCCCGGCAGCCGGGCGGGCGGCGCGACGACGAACCGGCCGACCGGGCGTAGGCGTACCGGGGCTGGTCGACCGGTCTGGTCAACCGGACTGGTCAACCGGGCCTAGGCGTCGGCCAGTACGCGCTCCAGGGCCGCGCGCCCGGCGACTCCCCAGGTGGGCTTTCCGCCGGGCAGGCCCTTCTCGGCCGCCTGTCCGACGCTGATGAGACCCAGCGTGGCCCGGACCGCGTAGCCGCGGGCGCGGCGGATCGTGGCCGGGTCCGTACGGCCGTAGGCGGCGAAGAAGCGGGGCGCCGCGCCCGCGGGCAGGAGCAGCCAGGCGGCGGCGAGGTCGTTCGCCGCGTCGCCCGCGCACAGCTCGCCGAAGTCGATCACGCCCGCGAGGGTGCCGTCCGTGACGACGACGTTCGCGGGGTGGAGGTCGCCGTGCAGCCACGTCGGCGGGGCGGTGCTCTCGGGGGCGGCGACGGCGTCCGCCCAGACCCGCCGGGCCCCGTCGGCCAGGCGCGCGTCGAGGCCGCCTTCGGCGAGGGCGGCCACGCCGTGGTCGAACCCGTCGGCCAAGGACTTCAGCGGGACACCGCGGTCCGGGTTGGCCGGTGCGTCGGCGGGTGCCTCCCGATGCAGCGCCGTGAGGAACCCCGCGAGCGCGTCGGCTGCGTGCTCGCCCCGGCCGATCGGCGTGAGGTCCGCCGGGCTCCCCGGCACCCACCTCGTGACGGCCCACGGCCGCGGGAAGCGCGCGGACGGCTCACCGTCGCGTACCGGCGTCGGAACCGGCAGCGGCAGGCGCGGCGCCAGAAGCGGGAGCCACCGCCGCTCCTTCGCCAGCAGCGCCGGTGCGCGCGGCGTACGCGGCAGCCGTACGGCCAACTCCTCGCCCAACCGCCACAGTTGGTTGTCCCAACCGCCGTCCGCCGGACGCAGTTCCAGCTCCGCCAGGTCCGGGTGCTGCTCCCGCACCAGCCACCGTACGACCTCCGCGTCGGCCGTCACGTGCCCGTGCCCGTCCACTTCCACCACGCGCCGTCCCGCCTCTCGCCGTGAGGTTCCCTCTGTGACCGTATCCCCACAGACGCGCCGTCCGCGCCGCCCGCCCCCTCCGGCGGGTGGTGAGGTGCGGGACCCCGCGCCGCTGAAAGGATCGGCTCGCCGTCCGGGCGAGAGACGGTGCCCCGTCAGGGGCGCGGGGAACTGCGCGGGTTACCCATCACCGGCCGGTGGTCCGGGGGCAACCGGTTTGCCCCGTTGGGGCGGGTGGTGAGGTGCGGGAGCGCTTCGGCTGAGCGCGCAGTTCCCCGCGCCCCTTAAAGGCAGGCCCTGCGCCAGCGCGGCGCGCTTTCCCCGTGCCCTAAGAACTTCTAACAAAATGAGATGAAGGATGGGCTCCGTCCAGGCGAGGATCGCTCAGTACTCAGCGATGAAAGGGCCGCTATGGGCGACAGTCCTCCGAGGGAACTCATCTCCCTCTCTGATGACGAGGGGAACAGCGTCACGGTCAACGTTCTGGGACGTAATCCCAGGTGGACCGCAGGACTCGACGCCGAGATCGTCGTCAGGACGCCCTTCGTGTCCGGCCGCATCGATCTGGCGTTGTACATTTCCGACCTGGAAAGCTGGGCCGACGCACTGGGCCGGCTCGACGCCGGCGAAGACGTCGCCTGGATGGAGATGAGCAGAGGGCCGTCCATCTTCATCCAGCTCACCGGCGAGCGTGACTGCCCGGAGGTGGTCGTTGAGGACGAGTCGGGGTCGATGGTCACCGTGCGCGTCCCCCTCGTCCCGCCGGACGACTGGATTGCCGACCACCGGCAGCGCCTGCACCAGGTGATGAGTTACTGGGCGCCGTTGCTGTCAGGGTAGGGAGACAAGCCGCCGCCAGCAGATGAGCGCACAGCCGAGGGCAAGGAAGGCTTCGTGGATGTCGTCGCGGGTCTCCCACCGGATCCGCAGCCGACGAAACCAGTGCAGATGGGCGAACGCACGCTCCACGACCCAGCGCTGGGTTCCGAGCCCGGAGCCGTGCTCGGTGCCGCGTCGGGCGATCGCCGGCTTCACGCCGAGGGCCCAGACGAGGCGGCGGTACTTGTCGTGGTCGTAGCCGCGGTCGCCGAGCACGACGCCTGGGGCGGCCTCGCTTGCCGCGTACCGGCGGCACGGCTTCGAGCAGCGGGATGAGCTGGGTGACGTCGTTGCGGTTGCCGCCGTTCAGGGTAATGGCGAGCAGAACGCCGGTGGCGTCGGTGATCAGGTGGTGCTTGCTGCCGGTTCTGCCCCGATCAACAGGGCTTCGTCCGGTCTGCGGGCCCCTTTAACGCCCGGATGTGGGAGCCGTCGACCGCTGCCCGGGAGAAGTCCAGGGCATTCGCAGCGCGTAGCTCGGCCAGAAGAGCCTGACGCAGCCGGGGCCACACGCCGGCTTCGGTCCATTCGGCCAGGCGGCGCCAGAACGTCATGCCCGAGCCGAAGCCGAGCTCCTGCGGCAGATATTCCCAGGCGATCCCGGTGTGCAGCACGACCAGGATGCCCTGGAACACCAGCCGGTCCGGATGCCGCTTGCGCCCGGGATACCGAACCCGACGCTCCACCTTCGGCAACAGCGGCTCAACCACCGCCCATAGCTCGTCATCAACATGCCACGGCTTCGGCTGAGCCATCCCACGCCCCCGGATCATCAGTCCCGGAGTGATCCAATCACCTTGAAGATCATTTCGTTAGGAGTTCTAAGGGGTCCAAGCCCTTGGGAGGGTCGCCCCCGCCGGGGGGCCTGGTAAAGGCGTGTCTTCCTCCGCCAAGCGCGAGCGTACGGCCTTGACGGATGGGACTGTGAGCGCTAACACTTAGCAGCATCACGGAACGGAGAGCCATGTCTCGCACCGCGGACCCGGCAGCGCCCCGCAGGGCCCCCACCATGGCGGATGTCGCCCAGGTGGCGGGCGTCTCGCATCAGACGGTGTCGCGGGTGCTGAGCGATCACCCGAATGTGCGGGACACCACGCGCGCGGAGGTGCTGCGGGCGATCGAGGCGCTGGGGTACCGGCGCAACTCGTCGGCGCGGGCGCTGGTGACGCGGCGGACGCTGACGCTGGGGGTGGTGGCGTGCAATCCGACGCTGTTCGGCCCGGCGAGCACGCTGTTCGGGCTGGAGGAAGCGGCGCGGGACGAGGGCTACATGGTCTCCGCGGTGACCCTGCGGCGGCACACCCCGAAGGCGCTCGCGGACGCGATCGACCACCTCAGCGACTGGGGGGTGGAGGGCATCGTCGTGATAGTGCCGGAGCGGGAGGCCGTCGCCGCACTGGCCGAGCTGAAGCTGCCGTTCCCCGTCGTCACGGTGGAGGGCGGGCACGGCCTGCCGATCCCCGGCGTCTCGGTGGACCAGGAGCTGGGCGCGCGGCTGGTCACGGGCCATCTGCTGGCCGGCGGCCACCGCACGGTCTGGCATGTCGCGGGCCCGCAGAACTGGCTGGAGGCCGAAGCCCGTGTGCAGGGCTGGCGCGCCACGCTGGAGGAGGCGGGCGTCGAGGTGCCGTCGCCGCTGGTGGGCGACTGGACGCCGCTGTCGGGCTACCGCGCGGGACAGGAGCTGGCGGGCCGGGTCTCGGCGGGCTCCGGGCGCCGCGGTTCACCCGAGGTGTCGGCCGTCTTCGTGGCCAACGACCAGATGGCGCTGGGGGTGTTGCGGGCCTTCCGCGAGGCCGGTCTCTCGGTGCCGGGCCAGGTCGCCATCGCGGGCTTCGACGACATCCCTGAAGCCGAGTTCTTCGCGCCGCCGCTGACCACCGTCCGGCAGGACTTCACCGCGGTCGGCCAGGCCAGCATCCGGCTGCTGGTCGACCAGTTGGAGTCCGGCACCACCCGCGGCGGCGAACGCGTCGTCATCGAACCGCGCCTGATCGTCCGCAGCAGCAGCAACCCGTCCTGAGGGCGGCGGTCCGTACGGGCGGCGCACGGCACCGCGGCACGGATCGCAGCACGCGTCGCCACAGGTCCGGCCACCGGACCGGCACCGAGTCCGGCCGCACATCCCGCAGCACCTCTCGCAGTACGTCCCGCAGCACGTCCCGCAGGACAGAACAGGACCGCACCGCCGCAGAGTTCACACCGCAGGGCAATCGGTACGCGACCGGCTGCCGGAGCCCCCGGCGCATGGGGAGACACGCATGATGACCGATCCTCCCGCCGTCACCGTCGGCATCGATTTCGGCACGCTGTCCGGGCGCGCCCTGGTCGTGGCGGTCGACGACGGCAAGGAGCTGGGCAGCGCCGTCCACGAATACACCCATGGGGTGGTGGACGGCGCGCTGCCGAACGGCCGTGAGCTGCCGCCCGATTGGGCGTTGCAGATTCCGCAGGACTGGCGGGACGTGCTGCGCTTCGCCGTGCCGCGCGCGCTGGAGGCCGCCGGGGTGCGGGCGGAGCAGGTCGTGGGAGTGGCGACGGACTTCACCGCCTGTACGGTGCTGCCCGCGACGGCGGACGGCACGCCGTTGTGCGAGCTGCCGGACATGGCCGAACGCCCGCACGCCTACCCGAAGTTGTGGCGGCACCACGCGGCCCAGCCGGAGGCGGAGCTGATCGTGCGCCGCGCCGGGGAGTCCGGGCAGCCGTGGCTCGGCCGCTACGGCGGGCGGATCTCCAGCGAGTGGCAGTACGCCAAGGCGTTGCAGGTGCTCCGGGAGGACCCGGAGGTCTACGCGGCGGCCGACCGGTGGATCGAGGCGGCCGATTGGATCGTCTGGCAGTTGACCGGGGCCGAGAACCGCAATCCGTGCACGGCCGGTTACAAGGGCATCCACCAGGACGGCGGTTATCCGGACGCCGCGTTCCTGGCCTCCCTGCACCCGGACTTCGCCGGCTTCACGGCGAAGCTGGACCACCCGCTGTCCCAACTGGGCACCGCCGCCGGGGGTTTGAGTGCTTCGGCCGCCGCGCTGACCGGGCTGCGCGCGGGCACGGTCGTGGCGGTCGGAAACGTCGACGCGCATGTCACCAGCGCCGCCGCGCGGGCCCTGGACCCCGGCCATCTGCTGGCGATCATGGGGACCTCGACCTGTCACATCATGAACTCCGACGTGCTCGCCGAGGTGCCGGGCATGTGCGGGGTGGTCCGCGACGGCGTGGTCCCCGGCCTGTGGGGCTACGAGGCGGGCCAGAGCGGGGTGGGGGACATCTTCGCCTGGGCGGTGCGGACCGCGACACCGCAGCCGTACGCGCTGGAGGCCCGGCAGCGCGGCATCAGCCCGCACGAGCTGCTGACGGAGAAGGCCGCCGCCCAACCGGTCGGCGGACACGGGCTGTTGGCGCTCGACTGGCACAGCGGCAACCGCTCCGTACTGGTGGACCACCACCTGTCGGGGCTCCTGGTGGGGCTGACGCTGGACACCCGCCCCGAGGACATCTACCGGGCGCTGGTCGAGGCGACGGCCTTCGGCACGCGGACCATCGTGGAGGCGTTCGAGGGCGCCGGGGTGCCGGTCACCGACTTCACGGCGGCGGGTGGCCTGCTGAAGAACACCTTCCTCATGCAGACCTACAGCGATGTGCTGAACCGGCCGGTCAACGTGCTGTCCTCGGAGCAGGGCCCTGCGCTGGGCGCCGCGATCCACGCGGCCGTCGCGGCGGGGGCCCACCCCGACATCCGCACCGCCTCGGCCGCGATGGGCCGCCTGCGTCGCAACGCCTATCTGCCCGACCCCGCACGCGCCGCCGCCTACGACGACCTCTACGCCGAATACCGCGCCCTGCACGACCACTTCGGCCGGGGCGGCAGCGATGTCATGCACCGCCTGCGGGCGCTCCGAGGGCGGGCGCAGGCGGACACCCCGGCTCAGCCGTAGGGCGGCGTCTCGTGGCACCGCTCTTTGTTAGCGCTCACCCAGAATGTTAACGCTCACTCCCTGCCGAGGTCCCGTATGAGCAGTCACCCCTTTCCGCCCCCTGCCGCAGAGGCCGTCGTACGCCTGCGACAGCAGGTCAGCGACCTGCATCAGGAGCTGGTCCGCTACCGGCTGGTCGTCTGGACGGCGGGCAATGTCTCGGCGCGCGTGCCGGGGCACGGCCTGTTCGTGATCAAGCCGAGCGGTGTGGACTACGACCGGCTGACACCGGACGCGATGATCGTGTGCGACCTCGAAGGGCGGGTGGTGGAAGGCGACTTGTCGCCGTCCTCGGACATCGCCGCGCACGCCTACGTCTACCGGCACCTGCCGGAGGTCGGCGGGGTGGTGCACACCCACTCGACGTACGCGTGCGCGTGGGCGGCGCGCGGCGAGCCGGTGCCGTGCGTACTGACCGCGATGGCCGACGAGTTCGGGGCCGAGATCCCGGTCGGGCCGTTCGCGCTGATCGGTGACGACTCGATCGGCAGGGGCATCGTGGAGACGCTGGCCGGGCACCGCTCGCCGGCGGTGCTGATGAAGAGCCACGGGGTGTTCACCATCGGCAAGGACGCCCGCGCGGCCGTGAAAGCGGCGGTGATGTGCGAGGACGTGGCCCGTACCGTGCACATTTCCCGGCAGTTGGGCGATCCGCTGCCCCTCACCCGCGCCGACATCGACCGGCTCCACGACCGCTACCAGAACGTCTACGGGCAGCAGGCGGCGGCCGATCGCGCCGATGCCGCCGATAGCGTCGATTCCGGCGGCCCCGCCGGGCCGCCCCCCGCCGGCCAGGAGCCGCAGGCCGTCGTGCGCGACGGTCCGGCCGCCCCCATTGACACCGCCGATCCCGCGGATACCGCCGCCCCCGCCGACCGAGGAGCCCTGGCATGACACCGTCCGACGAGCGCGAGGTCTGGTTCCTCACCGGCAGCCAGGGCCTGTACGGCGAGCAGACGCTGCGGCAGGTCGCCGAGCAGTCGCGCGCCATCTCCGACCGGCTCGCCGCCACCCCCGGCGGCCCGGTGCGGATCGTGTGGAAGCCGGTGCTCACCGACGCCTCCGGCATCACCGGCACGGTCGTCGACGCCAACTCCAGCCGGGCGTGCGTGGGTCTGATCGCGTGGATGCACACCTTCTCGCCCGCGAAGATGTGGATAGCGGGCCTCGACCTGCTGCGCAAGCCGCTGCTGCATCTGCACACCCAGGCCAATGTCGAACTGCCGTGGTCCACCATCGACATGGACTTCATGAACCTCAATCAGGCCGCCCACGGCGACCGCGAGTTCGGCTATCTCCAGGCCCGGCTCGGCATCGCCCGCAAGACGGTCGCGGGCCATGTCTCCGATCCCGCCGTCGTGGCCCGCGTCCACACCTGGATGCGCGCCGCCCTCGGACACGACGCGCTGCGCCGTCTGAAGGTGGCCCGCTTCGGCGACAACATGCGCGACGTCGCCGTCACCGAGGGCGACAAGGTGGAGGCGCAGTTGCGGTTCGGCGTCTCGGTGAACACCTACGGCGTCAACGACCTGGTGGCCGTCGTGGACGAGGTGGACGACGCGGCCGTCTCGGAGGTGGTCAAGGAGTACGCGAGCGCCTACCGGCTGGCGGGCGAGCTGGCGGCGGGCGGCGAGCGCCACGACGCGCTGCGGTACGCGGCCCGGATCGAACTGGGCCTGCGCGCCTTCCTCACCGAGGGCGGCTTCTCCGCTTTCACGACCAACTTCGAGGATCTGGGCGGCCTTCGGCAACTTCCGGGCCTCGCGGTGCAGCGGCTGATGGGCGACGGCTACGGCTTCGGCGGCGAGGGCGACTGGAAGACGTCGATGCTGCTGCGCACCGTGAAGGTCATGGGGGCCGGTCTGCCGGGCGGCACCTCCTTCATGGAGGACTACACCTACGACCTGACGCCGGGCGGTGAAGTGATCCTGGGCGCGCACATGTTGGAGGTCTGCCCGACGATCGCGGCGCACCGGCCCTCGTGCGAGATCCACCCGCTGGGGATCGGCGGCCGGGAGGACCCGGTACGGCTCGTCTTCGACGCCCGGCCGGGGCCCGCGGTCGTCGTGGGCCTGGCCGACATGGGCGACCGCTTCCGGCTGGTCGCCAACGAGATCGAGGTCGTCGCGCCCGCGGAACCGCTGCCCCGACTGCCCGTGGCCCGCGCGGTGTGGCGGCCCGCGCCCGATCTGCGGACCTCCACCGAAGCCTGGCTGACCGCGGGCGGCCCGCACCACACCGTGCTCTCCAGCGCCGTCGGCGCCGAGGAACTGGCCGACCTGGCCGACATGCTCCGCACCGAACTCCTCCTCATCGACCACGACACCCAACTGCGCCGCTTCACCCAGGAGATCCGTTGGAATCAGGCGTATTACCGCATGGCGGGCGGCCTCTGACTGACCGTCGGGGCTGCCCTCGCCCCCGCACCCGCCCCGCGCCGCACGGCCGACCGCGTCCGCGGGCGCGGCCCTGTCCGCGCGCCCCGCCGCGGGGGGAGCCGCACCGCGACCGCCACCGCACCGGAGGCGGGTTTTTCTCTGTGCAACGTCTTGACGACCGATCAGTGAGCGCTAACACTCATAGGCGACAGCTGACGGCGCGCCTGGCGATCGGGTCAGTGGGTCCGGCCTGTTCAGCGGCCCGCTCAGCAGCCGGAACACCCGTTGGTGCCGTAGGAGATCGGCGAGTTACCGCGAGGAGAGAGCAGATGCCCCGCTCTGCGTGATTCTGTTCCCACTATTTGTTAGCGCTCACAAAACTGGCTGAGAGGCCACTGCCCGAACAGGATGCAGCCATGCGCGACGCCCGAAAGGCCCTTGCCCGGCACGGACGATGGGGAGCCGCAGCGGTGACGCTGGCGGTGGCCCTGTCCGCGACGGCGTGCAGTAAGAGCGGTGCCGGTGACTCGTCCGCGGCGGACGCGGCGAGCGGCGGGAGCCCCGCCGCGGTGACGATCAAGGGCGACATCGCGTTCAACGACGCGAATCTCGCGAAGCTGGACGCGGCGCTGAAGGCCGCGCTGGCCGGGAAGGACCTGTCGAAGCTGCACGAGGCCATGGTGGTCAACGTGGCGGTCGACTACTGGAACGCGGGCAAGTCCGGCTTCACCAAGGGCCTGGCCGACCTCGGCGTGAAGGGCGTCTACCAGGCGCCCGCCAACGGCCGTCTGGACCAGCAGCTCTCCCTCATCCAGACATTGCGCGGCCAGGGCATCACGGGCTTGAGCGTGTCGGCGATCGACCCGACGGCGATCAAGGCGCCGATCGCGTCCGCGAAGAGCGCCGGGATACCGGTGCTGGCGATCGACTCCCCGCTGCCGCCGGAGGACGGCGCCGACCTGTATCTGGGCACGCCCAACTACCAGGCGGGCCAGAAGGCCGGTGAGGCCATGAAGCAGGCGCTCGGCGGCAAGGGCCAGGTCGTCGTCCTCGTCGGCTCGCTGACCACGTCGAACGCGGTGGAGCGGATCCAGGGTTTCGAGGACGCGCTCAAGGGCACCGGCATCAAGGTCGCGCAGAAGCTCAGCGACGGCATGGACGCGGCGAAGGCGCTCACCAACGCGCAGACCGCGATCCAGACCAACCCGAACATCAACGGCCTGTACGGCGTCTACTCCTATGACGGACCGTCAGCCGGGCAGGCGGTGCAGGCCGCGGGGAAGTCGGGCCGGGTGAAGATCATCTCGGACGACAGCGACCCGCAGACGCTGAAGTTCATCAAGTCCGGTGTCATCCAGGCCACCGTCCTCCAACAGCCCTACCAGCAGGGCTACACCGGTGCCTATCTGCTGGCCGCGTTCAAGGTGCTCGGCAAGGACGCCACCCTCCGGATCGTCAAGCCGTATCTGGAGTCGGACGGCACCACGCTCAGTTCGGGCGTCGGCCTGGTCACCCAGGCGAACCTGGCCGCGTACCAGACCAAGCTGACCGACCTGGGCATCGGCTGATGGCTTCGGGTCCGGCCCCGTACGAGGCTCCGCGGTCCCCGGCCCCGGCCCAGACCCCGGCCCCCGCCCCGGCCTCCGCCCCGGACGCGGCCCCGGCCCCGGCCCCTGAGGTCGCCGTCCGGCTGCGGTCGGTGAGCAAGTCGTACGGGCCGGTGAAGGTGCTCGACATCCCGAGCCTGGACCTGGCCCGTGGACAGATCGTCGCGGTGGTGGGGGAGAACGGCGCGGGCAAGTCCACCTTGATGGGCGTGCTGTCCGGCACCGTCACGCCCACCACCGGCAGCATCGAGATCGCCGGTACGCCGCTCCACGCCGGACGGCCCGACCACTCCAAGGAGTTGGGCGTCGCCCTGGTGGCCCAGGAGTTCCCGCTCGTCGGGCAGTTGAGCGTGGCGGAGAACCTGCTGCTGGGCCGCCGTCCCGCGCGGGCGGCGTCCCGCCCGCTGGGCCGGGTCGTCTACGACCGCGCCGGTACGAGGGCGGAGGCGCGCGCATTGCTCGCCGAAGTCGGCGTCAGCGGGGTGGACGTGGACCGGCCGGTGGAGCGATTCCCGGTCCCCGTACGGCAGATGATCGAGATCGCCAAGGCGTGGGGCCACCATCCGCTGGTGCTGATCCTGGACGAACCCACCTCCTCGCTCGGCCCGGTCGAGGCCGAGCGCGTCCTCGGCTTGGCCCGTACGCACGCGGCGGCCGGCGGGGCGGTGCTGTTCATCGGCCACCGCCTGGACGAGGTCCAGGCCGTCGCGGACCGGGTGATCGTGCTGCGCAGCGGCCGGATGGTGGCCGATCTGGCCCCGGCGGAGGCGAGCGAGGAGCGGATGATCCGGGAGATGGTCGGCAGTGAGCTGGCCCGCGCCGATCTGGCCCCGCCGTCCTCCGTCGAGCGCACGACGACCCTGTTGGTACGGGGGCTGACCGCGGACGGCCTCGGGCCCGTCGACCTCGACGTGAGGGCGGGGGAGATCGTCGGCGTGGCCGGGCTCATGGGCTCGGGGCGCAGCCGCCTGCTGCACACGCTGATGGGCGCGCAGCCGCGTACCGGTGGCACGGTCGTCTTCGACGGCGCCGACTTCCGCCCGCGCCGCCCCGCCGACGCGGTGGAGGCAGGGGTCGGACTGGTGCCCGAGGACCGCAAGGTCCAGTCGCTGCTCCCGGCGCACTCGGTGCGCTGGAACGTCACGCTGGCCACGCTGCGCCGGATCAGCGCGCACGGAGTCCTGCGGCCGAGGGCGGACAAGGCGCACGCGGCCAGGATCGTCCAGGACCTCGGGGTGCGGCTGCGCAGCCAGGAACAGCTCATCTCGGACCTGTCGGGCGGCAATCAGCAGAAGGTGGTGTTCGGGCGCTGGCTGGCGACCGAGCCCCGGCTGCTGCTCCTGGACGAGCCGACCCGCGGCGTGGACGTCGGGGCCAAGGCGGAGATCTACAGCCTCATCGACACCGCGGCGCAGGACGGCCTCGCGGTGCTGGTGGCCTCCTCGGAGCTGGAGGAACTGCTGTGGATCTGCCACCGGATCGTGGTGATGGCGCACGGCCGGGTGGTCGCCGACCTTCCCCGCGACCGGTTCGGCAAGGAAGCGATCATGACCGCAGCGGCCGGTACGCGGAACGGCGCGCCCGGTACGCGCGACGGGGCCGGGGCGCGGCACGGAACCGGGGAACAGGCCGGGGCGCTCGGGCCGCGGACCGGCGCCGGCGACGTCGCCGACCGTCAGGGGAAGGCACGCGCATGAACGACAACAGACCCCTGCCGATGACCGCCGTCGGCGTCGGCACTCACGGGAAGGCGAGGCCATGACCACCAGCACCGCACCGATCGAGGCCACGGAGGACGCCGCGAGCGGCGGCCGTACGTCGCCGGTCCGCCGCCTGGCCGAGACGCCCGAGGTCGGCGTGGTCGCGGCCTGCGTCGTGGTCTTCGTCGCGCTCGCGCTGGACAAGTCGACGTTCGCCAGCGCCGTCAACCTCCAGGGCATGGGCTTCGACCTGTCCCAGTACGGGCTGATCGCGATCGGCGAGTCCCTGGTCATCCTGACCGGCGGCATCGACCTGTCGGTGGGCGCGCTGCTGGGCACCAGCGTCATCCTGATGTCCTGGTTCAACGTCCGCGCGGGACTGCCCGCGCCGCTCGCGATCCTGCTCACGCTGGCCGTCACCGGCACGGTCGGCCTCGTCCACGGCCTCGCCGTCACCCGGCTGAGAATGCCGCCCTTCGTCGTCACCCTGGTCACCTACACGGTCGCGCAGGGCGTCACGCTGGCCATCACCTCCGGCACCTCCATCACCGGCATCGACGGCGCTTTCGGCGACCTGGGACAGACGTACGTGGCGCAGATCCCCCTCCCGCTGATCGTCTTCGCGGTCGTGGCCGTGGCGGCGTGGTTCTTCCTGGAACGCACCTACACCGGCCGCCAGGTGTACGCGGTCGGCGGCAATCCCGAGGCGGCCCGGCTGGCGGGCATCCGCGGCGACCGCCGCATCGTCTCGATGTACGTGACCAGTTCGCTGCTGTCCGGCTTCGCCGGGATCTTCGTGCTCGGCCGGATGGGTGTGGGCTCGGCCAGCGGCGTCGGAGTCGGGTGGGAGCTGTCGGCCATCGCCGCGGCCGTCATCGGCGGGGTGAGCCTGGTCGGCGGACAGGGCCGGATTCTCGGCATCGTGGCGGGCACGATCCTGCTCGAACTGATCAACAACGGCCTGACGACGCTTCAGATCAACTCCAACTACACCAATATCGTGCTGGGTTGTGTGCTCGGGCTGGCCATCACCGCCGACCGGCTGCGGGCGAGAAGCGTGGCCCGCCGCGGCTGACCCGGCATCCGACCGACCGCTGACCGGCCACCGTCCAGCCGCCGTCGCCCCGCCGCTGACCGACCGTCGCCGGGCCACTGGCCGCCCGCCGCCCGCCCGCCGCCCGCCCGCCGGTCAGCCGCCGATCAGGGACTGTTCCGCCCCCGGACGCACGGCCGTCCGGGGGCCGCGCCGCGTGGCGCCGCCCTCCTTCGAATCCGGCTGAATCGTTTCGGCCCGAATGGTTGCGTTACCCATCGGAGACTGCGACACTTCCCGTCGCTATGCGACTCGTTCGCACATATATCAACAGGGAATCTGCTCTTTCCTGGCTGTTCATGAGCGACCGCTGAAGCTCGCGACCACTCCCGCACGTGACGTGGAGGTAGGAATGGCTGTTCATCGCACGTACCGATGGGTGCTGCGGCGCTGTCTGGCCCTGGGGGTCACCGCCGCGCTCATGGTCGGTCTCGGCGTCGGCGTGGGGGCCGCCGCCGAACCGCCGGCGCGGGCGCCGGACACGGCGCACGCGGGCGCCCCGCACGCCACCCACTCGGTCACCTACGACGGCTATTCGTTCATGATCGACGGAAAGCGCACCTACCTGTGGGGCGGCGAGTTCCACTACTACCGGCTGCCGAGCCAGGATCTGTGGCTGGACGTGCTCCAGAAGATGAAGGCGGCCGGATTCAACGCCGTCTCCCTCTACTTCGACTGGGGCTACCACTCGCCCGCCCCGGGCGTCTACGACTTCACCGGCGTCCGCGACGTGGACAAGCTCCTCGACATGGCCGACGACCTCGGCATCTACGTGGTCGCCCGACCCGGCCCGTACATCAACGCCGAGGTGGACGGCGGCGGTTTCCCCGGCTGGCTCTCCACCAAGGCGGGGGACACCCGCACCGGCGACCCGGCGTATCTGAAGTACAGCGACGAGTGGCAGACGCAGATCGACCGGATCATCGCCCGGCACCAACTCACCGACGGCAAGGGCTCGGTGATCGAGTACCAGGTCGAGAACGAGTACTACAACGGCAGCGCGGCGGGCCGCGCCTACATGAAGCACCTGGAGGACAAGGCCACCGCGGACGGCATCAAGGTGCCGCTGGTCGGCAACAACAACGGCACCTTCAACTCCGGTGACGCCGAACTGGCCGTCGACGCGGCCGACTCCTACCCGCAGGGCTTCAACTGCTCCAACCCCACCCGGTGGAACGGCGTGCCCGACATCAGCTACGACCACGTCCCGGGCAAGCCGCTGGCCACCGCCGAGTTCCAGGGCGGCGCCTTCGACCCGTGGGGCGGCCCCGGCTACGACAAGTGCGCGCAGCTCATCAACGACCAGTTCGCGGACGTGTTCTACAAGCAGAACATCGCCGTCGGCGCCACCTCGCAGAGCTTCTACATGCTCTACGGCGGCACCAACTGGGGCTGGCTGGGCGAGCCGCAGAACTACACGTCGTACGACTACGGCGCCGCGATCCGCGAGAACCGGCAGCTCGACCCGAAGTACGACCAGGACAAGCTGATCGGCTACTTCACGCAGGCGCTCGCGCCGCTCACCAAGACCGACGCGCTTCCCGCCACCCCGACCGACAACGCGAAGATCGTCGACACCGCGCGCCGCAACCCCGACACCGGCACGCAGTTCCACGTGCTGCGGCACTCCGACTCCACCGCGACGACCACCGACAGCGGGCACGTGACGATCGACCTCGGCGCGCACCCCGGCTACACGTACGACGACGTCGACCCGGCGCTCGCGTACACCGGCGCCTGGTCGCACGTCGGCGCGGAACAGAACTACACCGGCGGCGACTACCAGCACACCGAGTCGTTCTCCGACACCGCGGGCGACAGCGTCTCGGTCGGCTTCACCGGCACCGGCGTGAAGTGGGTCACCAACCTCGACGGCAACCACGGCATCGCGGACGTCTACCTCGACGGCGCCAAGGTCAAGACCGTCGACCTGTACGGCGCGACCAAGCAGAACCAGTACGTGGCCTACCGGGCGACCGGGCTCGCCGCCGGGGCGCACACCCTGAAGATCGTGGCCACCGGCACCAAGAACACCGCCGCGTCAGGGCAGTTCGTCACCATCGACGCGATCGACGTCGACAACGGCCAGGGCTCCACCGCCCCCGTCTACACCGTCCCGCAGCAGCCCGGCACGGCGCTGACCCTCAACGGCCGCCAGAGCAAGATCATCGTCGCGGACTACAGCCTCGGCGGTAACCAACTCCAGTACAGCACCTCGGAGATCATGACGAACGCCACCATCGGCGGCCGTGATGTCGCGGTGCTCTACGGCGACCACGGCTCCGACGGCGAGACCGTCCTGCACTACGCGACCCGCCCGACGGTCACCGCCACCGGCGGCGCCGTCACCTCCGCCTGGGACCCGGCCACCGGCGACCTGCGGCTCAACTACGCCCACACCGGCCTGACCCGCGTGCGGATCAGCGGCGGCGCGCACCCGCTGCTCCTGCTGCTCGCCGACACCGACACCGCCAAGACCTTCTGGCGGCAGGACACCGCCGCAGGGCCCGTGCTGGTGCGCGGCACCCACCTGCTGCGCGGCGCGGTCTCGAACGGCTCGGCGCTCGCCCTGACCGGCGACGTCGCCACCGACGGCGCGATCGAGGTCTTCAGCACCGCCGACTCCGTGACGTGGAACGGCAAGAACGTTCGTACCGCCACCACGGCCACCGGCAGCAGGACCGGCACCGTACCGACCGCGGCGGCCGTCAGCCTGCCCGCCCTGACCGGCTGGAAGCACATCCAGGAGTCGCCCGAGTCGGCCGCCGGCTTCGACGACTCGACCTGGCAGGTGGCCGACAAGACCACCTCGAACAGCCGCACCACGCCCGCCACCTTGCCGGTGCTGTTCGCCGACGACTACGGCTTCCACACCGGAAGCACCTGGTACCGCGGCCGGTTCACCGCCACGGGCAAGGAGACCGGCATCACGCTGTCCGCGCAGAGCGGCGGCGGCGCCGCGGCCTCCTCGGTCTGGCTCAACGGCACCTTCCTCGGCAGCGCGACCGCGGACGGCCAGAAGACGTACGCGTTCCCGGCCGGAGTGCTCAAGACGACCGGCGACAACGTCGTCTCGGTGCTCACCGTCAACATGGGCCACGAGGAGGACTACAACCCGCCCAACGGCAACAAGGCCGCCCGCGGCCTGACCGGCGCCTCACTGGCCGGCGCGCCGCTGGACACGATCACCTGGCGGCTCCAGGGCGTACGCGGCGGCGAGACCCCCGTCGACACCGTGCGCGGCCCGCTCAACTCCGGCGGCCTGTACGGCGAGCGTGCCGGATACCCGCTGCCCGGCCACCCCACCGACGGCTGGACGCCGGTCACCCTGCCGACCACCGACACCACGCCCGGCGTCTCCTGGTACACCACCGACGTCAACCTCGACCTCCCCAAGGGCCAGGACACCTCGCTCGGCCTGACCTTCACCGACGACCCGTCCCGCAAGTACCGCGTCGAGATCTACGTCAACGGCTGGAACATGGGCAACTACGTCAACTACGTGGGCCCGCAGCACAGTTTTCCGCTGCCCAACGGCGTCATCGACCCGCACGGCAGGAACACCGTCAGCCTCGCCGTGTGGAATCTCGACGGCACGACCGGCGGACTCGGCAGGGTCGCGCTGACCGACTACGGCAGCTACGCCTCCTCGCTGACCGTCGCCCGGAACCAGAGCCCCCGCTACGACAAGGCCCGTTACGCGATGCCGGGCGCCCCGGCCTCCGCGGTCTCCCTCCAGGTCCCCGGATCGGTGGGCGGCGGCGCGACGTTCACCGCGACCGCGACGGTCACTGTCCCCAAGGGCGGCCCGACCGCCACCAAGGTCACGGCGGCACTCGACGTACCGCCGGGGTGGACCGTGAGCCCGCGGTCCGCGCCCGCCGCCGTCGACCGGATACGCGGCGGCTCCTCGGCCGCCTTCACCTGGAAGGTCACCGCGCCGCAGAGCCCCGCCAAGGTCAACTCCCTGACGGTGAAGGCCCGTCTGACGCAGGGCCGGTCCACCA
This sequence comes from Streptomyces sp. NPDC088197, assembly GCF_044741185.1. Taxonomy (NCBI): domain Bacteria; kingdom Bacillati; phylum Actinomycetota; class Actinomycetes; order Kitasatosporales; family Streptomycetaceae; genus Streptomyces; species Streptomyces sp. NPDC088197. The sequence continues at coordinate 308,788 of NZ_JBIUSD010000003.1, read as the reverse complement.
CGGCCCAGCGTGACGTACGGATCGTCGGGGCGGTGCCCGCGCCGCCGCCGGCCGGGGACAACCAGGTCAGCGACCTGGAGTTCCTGTCCGCGACCAACGGCTGGGGACCGGTGGAACGCGACCAGAGCGTCGGCGACACCGCGTCCGACGACGGCACCCCGCTGAAGCTGGGCGGCGTCACCTACGCCAAGGGCCTGGGCACCAACTCGCCCAGCGACGTGCAGATCTACCTCGACGGGCGCTGCACCAGGTTCACCGCCCTGGTCGGCGTCGACAACGGCGATCCGGGCACGGTCACCTTCTCCGTGTCCCTCGACGGCAAGGCGCTCACCACCACGCCCGTGCTGAACGGCGGTTCGGCCCCAGTCGCGATCGACGTGCCGGTCGCCGGCGGCCAGGTCATCGACCTGGGCGTCGGCGACGGAGGCGACGGCAACGGCAACGACCACGGGGACTGGGTCAATCCGACCCTGACCTGCACGGGCTGACCGCGGCCGACAGCGGCGACGACGACGAGCCCGCGTCACCGCGACCGCGGTGCGCGGGTTCGTCGTCGCGCTGCCTCTTCTCCGTGGAGCGGCTACTCCTCCAGCGGGCCGAGGTCCGGGGTGTCGCGCGGGTCGTCCTCCTGCGCGCAGTTGAGGCGAGGATTCACGGCCCCGACGGGGCGGGGCTCCCGTCCTCCGAGGCCGGGTGGCGGGGGGTGAGGTGGTTGGGGAGCCAGTCGAGGCGGGTGGCCTCTTGGTGAGGACCACCGCCCTCGTGACCGTTGAAGTCGTAGATCTCGATCTGCTTGTCGGCGTGCGCGTAGGCGTTGAAGGCGGCGAAGACGGTGGACGGCGGGCACGTCTGGTCTTCGAGCGCGGTGGAGAAGAGGGCGGGGGCGTTGGCGCGGGCCGCGAAGTGGACGCCGTCGAAGTAGGACAGCGTCCGGGTGACCCGGTCGACGCTCGCGCGGTGGGTGTTGAGGTAGCGGCCCACCTCGCGGTACGGGTCGCGGTCGGTGAGCCGGATCGCGCGCGGGAAGTCGCACAGGAAGGGGACGTCGGGGGCGACGGCCGCCAGGTCCGGTACGAGGCCCGCGACGGCCAGCGTGATCCCGCCGCCCTGACTGGTGCCGAGCGCGACCGTACGCGCGGCGTCGGTCAACGGGTGCGCGCGGCCCGCCTCGACGGCGCGCACCGCGTCGGTGAACACCCGGCGGTAGTAGAAGGATCGCGGGTCCTCGATGCCACGGGTCATGAAACCGGGGACGGCGGGCCCGCTGCCCGCCTCGTCGGGGGTGTCACCGACCGACCAACCGCTGCCCTGGCCACGGGTGTCCATCACCAGGTGCGCGAAACCGGCCGAGGCCCACAGCAGATGGGTGTGCGGCAGGCCGCGGCCACCGCCGTAGCCGACGAACTCGACCAGCAGCGGCAGGGGTTCGGCCGCGTGGGCGGGCGCCACGAACCAGCCCTTGACCGGCTGGCCGCCGAAGCCCGCGAAGGTGACGTCGTACACGTCGACCGTCGAGAGCCCGGTCCGTACCGGCTCGAACCGCGCCTCGAGCGGGTGCGCGCGGGCCTCCTCCAGGGTCTGCGACCAGAAGGCGTCGAAGTCGGCGGGCTCCGCGGACCGGCTGCGGTACGCGCGGAGTTCGTCGAGGGGCAGGTCGAACAGGGCCATCGGGTCCGCCTTCGTCAGTCAGGGCTTCGCTGTGAACGTCGTTCGGGGCGTGGCTACTTGTAGACCTTGCCGGGCTGCGGTGTGCCCGGCGCGAGGAGTTGGGAGACGGTGACGAAGGTGTAGCCGCGGGCCTGGAGCGTGGAGACGATCGGCGCGATCGACGCGACCGTGCCGTTGTAGCCCTTGTTCGTCGGGTCGACCAGATCGTGCAGCAGGATGATGCCGTCGGGCTTGGTCTGCTGGAGGATGCGCTTGGCGATCAGCGCGGAGTCGGTGGTCCGGTAGTCCTGGCCGTTGGCGCTCCACACCACCTCCGCCATGCCCAGGTCCCGCGCGATGGCCGTCACCTTGCTGCTCGTACGGCCCTGCGGCGGGCGCAGCAGCATCGGCCGGACGCCGGTCACCTTCTGCACCGCGTCCCGCCCCTCGGTGATCTCCTTGCGGATCTCGGACGAGCTGATCTTGGTGAGGATCTGGTGGGACCAGGTCAGCGTCTCCACCTCGTCGCCCTGCGCCACCATGTCCCGCACCATCTGCGGGTGCTTCATCACGTGGTTCTTGCCGAGCGTGAAGAAGGTCGCGTGCACGTGGAACTTCCGCAGAATGCTCAGGATCTGCGGCGCCCGCACGCTCGGCCCCGCGTCGAAGGTCAGCGCCACGCACTTCGCCTTCCGGCAGTCCACGGGCCCGTCCGCACCCTGCGCGAAGGCGGCCGTCCTGCCGTCCGCCGCCACATGCTTGCGCGCGGCCGACGGCGACGTGCTCTGGTACCCGTTGCACCCGGCCAGCCCGAGCCCCAGCGCCGCCGTGACCACGACCGCGGCCCCGAGCCGCACCCGCCGCCCGGCCTCGGCCCCGATTCCGGCCCTGCGTGCCCCGGTCGTGCTGCGCATGCGCGAGTTCCCCCTCGTCGTGACGGACGCCCGCTCGCGCGGACCGTCCAGCACTCTATCCACGCCGTATCCGCCCACCTCACGGCCCCCCGGCCAGGACAGCGCGGGCGGCCGGGGCGGCGGTGCAGGCCGGTGCAGGCCGGTGCAGGCCGTGGTGGCCGGGAATAATCGGGCGCGGCCGTCCCGAGGATCGGGTTAGCGTCCGGCGCGTGAGCAATGACGACGGACACGACGACGGACACGACGACGGGTACTTCGGCGAAGACGTGGCCGGGCGGTACGACGCGGACACGAGTGAGGAGTTCGATCCGGGCGTGGTGCGGCGGACGGTGGACTTCCTCGCGGACCAGGCCGGCGGCGGGCGGGCGCTGGAACTGGCCATCGGGACCGGCCGGATCGCGGTGCCGCTCGCCGAGCGCGGTGTGCCGGTGGCGGGCATCGACATGTCGCGCGCGATGGTGGCCCGGCTGCGGGCCAAGCCCGGCGGACGGGACATCCCCGTCACGATCGGGGACATCGCGACGACGACGGCGGAAGGGTCCGCGGCGGGGACCGCGGAAGGGAACGCGAGCACGGACGGGACCGCGGGCGGAAACGCGAGCACGGACGGGAACGGGAACGGTGACGGCGGCGGATACGCGCTGGCCTACCTGGTGTTCAACACCGTCATGAACCTCGCCACGCAGGAGTCACAGGTCGCCTGCTTCCGCAACGCGGCGGCGCACCTGCGCCCCGGCGGCCGGTTCGTCGTGGAGGTCATGGTCCCCGAGCTGCGGAAGATCCCGCACGGACAGAACGTCGTGCCGTTCCACACCGGCCCCGACGGCTGCTCGTACACCGTCTACGACACGGTCACGCAGGACGCGACCTGCCACTACGTGACGGTCACCGAGGACGGCAGGGGACAGGTCACCTCGACGCCGTTCCGCTACGTCTGGCCCGCCGAGCTGGACCTGATGGCCCAACTGGCGGGCATGCGGCTGCGGGAGCGGTGGGCGGGCTGGTCGCGCGAGCCGTTCACGCAGGACAGCACCCGGCACGTCTCGGTATGGGAGAAGGAAGCGGTCTGACCCGCCGGGACGGTGGCCTTACGCCGGGATCGGGACGGCCGTGCCCGTGACCTGGATGTACGGGGTCGCGGGCGGCGGGACGGTGACCGTGAGGGTGGCCGGGCGGCCGAGGTCGTGGCCCTGGTGGAGGGTGAGGGTGGCCGGCGGGGCGACCAGGCCGAGGTCGCGCAGGTACGCGCCCAGGGCCAGCGCGGCGGCGCCGGTCGCCGGGTCCTCGACCACACCGCCGACCGGGAACGGGTCGCGGACGTGGAAGACCGACGGGCTCTCGCGCCACAGGAGTTGGACGGTGGTCAGGTCCACGGCGGTCATCAGCGCGGCGAGCCGGTCGAAGTCGTAGGCGAGGTCGGCCAGCCGCTCGCGGGTGGCCGCGGCCAGCACCAGATGGCGGGCGCCCGCGTACGCGACCCGGGGCGGGAAGGCCGGGTCGAGGTCGGCGGCGGGCCAGTCGAGGGCGGCCAGCGCCTCGGCGAGGGCGTCGGGCGCGATGTCCTCGACGTACGGCTCGACGCTGGTCATCGTCGCCAGCGGCGTACCGTCCGGGCCGGTCGAGACGGTGACCGGGACGTCGCCCGCCCGGGTGCGGAACAGCAGGTCGCCCGCGCCGAGTCGGTCCGCCACCGCCACGGCGGTGGCGAGGGTGGCGTGGCCGCAGAAGGAGACCTCCGCCTTCGGGCTGAAGTACCGCACGGTCAGCGTGCGGCCGTCCGTCGCCGTGACGAAGGCGGTCTCGGAGTAGCCGACGTCGGCGGCGACGGCCAGCATGCCGGGGGCGTCGAGCGCCGAGGCGTCGAGGACGACCCCGGCGGGGTTGCCGCCTTCGGGGTCGTCGGAGAAGGCCGTGTAGCGCAGGATGTCGGGCCCCGAGGGTGTCGTCATGACCGCTCCAACCCGGCGCCGTCCCGCGCGTATTCCCGTGGCTGTCGCCGCCGGGCGCGGCGCGCCCTCAGCCGCGTCCGATGAACGGCATCGTCGTCGCCGTCACCGTCGCGAACTGCACGTTGGCCTCCAGCGGCAGCTCGGCCATGTGCCGCACCGTACGGGCCACGTCGGCGACGTCCATCACCGGCTCGACGGCCGTGGTGCCGTTCGCCTGGAGAATCCCGGTCCGCATCCGGGCCGTCATCTCGGTCGCCGCGTTGCCGATGTCGATCTGCCCGCAGGCGATGCGGTACGGGCGGCCGTCCAGCGACAGCGACTTCGTCAGGCCGGTCATGGCGTGCTTGGTCGCGGTGTACGCGATGCTGTGCGGGCGCGGGACGTGGGCCGAGACGGAGCCGTTGTTGATGATCCGGCCGCCGGACGGGTCCTGGTCCTTCATCCGCCGGAACGCCGCCTGCGCGCACAGGAACGCGCCGTGCAGATTCACGTCCACGACGGCGCGCCACTCGTCGTACGACAGGTCCTCGACCGGGACCGGCGGGCCGAACATTCCGGCGTTGTTGAACAGCAGGTCCAGGCGGCCGGGGGCGGTGTCCCGCGCGAACAGTCGCTCCACGTCCTCCGGACGGGTGACGTCGGTCGGTACGGTCAGAGTCCGTCCGGGGCCGGCCGCCGCCAGCTCCGCCGTCTCGGCCAGCGCCTTTTCGCGGCGGCCCGCCAGCAGTACCGTCCAGCCGGCCGCCGCCAGTTCCACCGCGACGGACCGGCCGATGCCCGAACCCGCACCCGTGACGACCGCGACTCGCTCGTTCTCGCTCATGGCACCGCAGGTTATGCGCTGGGCGGTGCGAGGATGAATTCGCCCGCCCGCCCACCCGCCCGCCCCTTTTCCGTGGAGGCCCCCGGATGCCCTACGCCGAACCGCTCTCGTCCGACCAGGTGGCCGCGCGGCTCGCCGGGCTTCCCGGCTGGGAGGTGCTGCCCGGTGGTGACGGGGCCGACGCCGCCGCCTCGCTCCGGCGGGTCTACCGGTTGGCGCACCTTCCCGCCGCGATCTTCGCGCTGCACATCGCGGGGATCCAAGCCGAGCTCGACCATCACTCGGAACTCACCCTCGGCTACGACACCTTGACGGTGGCCCTCACCACCCACGCCGCCGGTGGGCGCCTCACCGCCAAGGACTTCGACCTCGCCGCCCGCATCGAGGCCATCGCCCCGGCCCACTCCGCCGCCTGAGCCGCGGCGCTCCCGCGGGTCACCACCCGCCCCGGCGGGGCAGCCCGGTGGTCTCCGGACCACCCGCCGGTGACGGGTTGCTCGCGCGGTTCCTCCCCCGGCCTTCGGCCGGGAGGTGCCCCCGGCGCCCGTGACGGGGCACGTCCTGGACAGGCCCTAGTCGATGCCGGGGTAGGTGACGCCGGTGTGTTCGCGGATGGTGTCGAGGGTTCGCATGATGGAGAGGGAGCCGGCGAGGGGGACGAGGGGGGACTCGAGTTCGTCGGCGCGGAGGCAGCGCATGACTTCGGCGGCCTCGTAGGCCATGGTGCCGCGGGTGAGGCCGTCGGCGACGACGTCGGAGAAGAGGACGGTGCGGGGCTCCTCGCCCTGGCGGTGGACGACGAAGCGCTCGGGGTTGAAGAAGCCCTCGGGAAGCTCGATGCGGCCGGCGCTGCCGGTGACGACGGCGCGGGCGCCGGTGTCGGCGGTGATGGAGCAGGTCAAAGTGGCGACGGCGCCATCGTTCCAGCCCAGGACGATGCCGGTGTTGTCGTCCACGCGCTCGGGCGTGAGGTGGGACCACGCCCGGACCTCGTCGGGCTCGCCGAGCAGGAGCTGGGCGAAGGAGACCGGGTAGACGCCGAGGTCGAGCAGGGCGCCGCCGCCCTGGTCGGGGTCGCGCAGCCGGTGGGTGGCGGGGAAGTCCCCGGAGAAACCGAAGGCGGCCGAGACGTCCCGCACCTCACCGATCAGGCCCTCGGCGATGAGCGCGAGCATGTGCCGGATCAGCGGGTTGCAGTACATCCACATGGCCTCCATGAGGAACAGGCCGCGGTCGCGGGCGAGGTCCACCAGCTCGTGCGCCTCACGGGCGTTGATGGTGAACGCCTTCTCGCACAGCACGGCCCGCCCGGCCTCCAGACAGATCCCGGTCGCCTCGCGGTGCGCGGAGTGCGGCGTGGCGACGTACACCACGTCGACCCCGTCGTCCGCGGCCAGCTCCGCCCAGGAGCCGTACGCGCGCGCGATCCCGTACCGCTCGGCGAACGCCTTCGCGCCCTCGAGGGTGCGCGAGCCCACGGCGACGACCTCCGCGTCCGGCAGCGTCAGCAACGCCTCGGTGAAGGTCGCGGCGATCCCGCCGGTCGCCAGGATGCCCCAGCGGATGGTCCGTACGCCGTCGTCGCTCATCGGTCGGTCTCCCACTCGTCGGTCAGGGTCAAAACGTGGTCTCGGTCGTGCGCGATCACTGGAAGGATAGAGAACGGTTCAACTACCACCTACGGAGAGTGCCGTGCAGGACGCCGGGCCGCCCATACCCGCGCACACCGCTGACATCACCGATGTCACCACCACCCACACCACCACCCCTACCCCGACCATCGGCACGCAGCGCCGTACCGGCCTGCTCGTCACGCTCGTTCTCGGCGGCCTCACCGCGGTGCCGCCGTTGTCGATGGACATGTATCTGCCCGCGCTGCCCCAGGTCACCGACGCCCTGCACAGCACCGCGGCGACGGCGCAGCTCACCCTCACCGCCTGCCTCGCGGGCATGGCGCTCGGCCAGCTCGTGGTCGGGCCGCTCAGCGACCGCTGGGGACGCCGCCGTCCCCTGCTGACCGGCATGGTCATCTACATCCTCGCCACCGCCGTCTGCGCCTTCGCGCCCTCGGCGGGCCTGCTGATCACCTTCCGGCTGATCCAGGGCCTGGCGGGCGCGGCGGGCATCGTCATCGCCCGCGCGGTCGTCCGCGACCTCTACGACGGCGTGGAGATGGCCCGCTTCTTCTCCACTCTGATGCTGATCTCCGGCGTCGCCCCGATCGTCGCCCCGGTGATCGGCGGCCAGATCCTGCGGATCACCGACTGGCGCGGCGTCTTCGCCGTCCTCACCGTGATCGGCGTCCTGCTCACCCTGGTGGTGTGGCGCTGGCTGCACGAGACGCTGCCGCCCGAGCGCCGGCACTCCGGCGGGCTGCTGGGCACCTTCGGCGCGGTCAAGCGGCTGCTCGGCGACCGGATCTTCACCGGGTACGTGCTCTCGGGCAGCTTCGCCTTCGCGGCGCTGTTCACCTACGTGTCCGCGTCCGCCTTCGTCATCCAGGACATCTACGGCGCCTCGCCGCAGACCTTCAGCCTGCTGTTCGGGCTGAACTCCATCGGCATCGTCGGCGTGGGCCAGCTCAACGGCAAGGTGCTGGTCGGCCGGGTCGCGATGGAGAAGATCCTCACGATCGGGCTCGCGCTGATCACCGCCGCCTCGGTGGCGCTGGTGCTGCTGACCACCGGCGTCTTCGGCCGGGCGGGACTGCCCGCCGTCTCCGCCGCGCTCTTCGTGCTGATGGCGTCGATGGGCCTGACCCTGCCCACCGCGAACACGCTGGCGCTGCTGCGCGTCAAGCGGGACGTGGGCTCGGCGTCCGCGCTGGTGGGCACCTCGTCCTTCCTGATCGGCGCCCTCGCGTCGCCGCTGGCCGGAGTGGCCGGTGACGGCACCGCGGTGCCGATGGCCCTCGTGCAGTTGACCTGCGCACTCGTGGCCGTCGCCTGTTTCGTCGGGCTGTGCGTGCGCGGGCGTCGTACCGTGGAGGGACCCTAGGCGGCACGCGGGCCATCAGGCGGCTCGCGGCGCGGACCATCAGGAGGCCCGCGGGCCATCAGGAGGATGCGATGTCCGATACCGCGGACGAGAGCCCCGGAAAGAGCGTGGGCGCGCGTACCGACCGGCTCGCCGAGCCGGGCGACGACGAGCGCACATGGGCGTTCAAGAGCGCCGACAGCTCCCTGCGCACGGGCGCGGAGGGGGCGGCCGACGGCTCGGTGAGCCCGGAGGACCTGGTACTGCTCTCCGGCCGTGAGCCCACGCCGGAACGGATCGAGAAGGCCCGCAGAGCACTGGAGGAACATGGCGCCGCCGCTGTCGAGAGGTACCTGCCCTGAGGCGGGTCTCGACGCCGCAGAGCTGAGCCGTATCGTCCCCGCGCTGGCCGCGTACACGCGCCCGGCGCCCGCGCACCCCTGGTGCGCGGGCGCCGTCGTGCTGGCCGGCCGGGGCAGGACCGTCGCGTTGCACGAGGCGGTCGGCTGGGCGGTGCGCTACGGCGCGTACGACGAGAGCGCGGACGTCGGCGTGGAGCTGCCGCCGGGGCAGTGGGTGCCGATGCGCGAGGACACCGTCTTCGACCTGGCCTCGCTCACCAAGCTCTTCACGGCCACCGTCGCGGCCACCCACCTCGACCAGGACCGCGAGGTCGCCGCGTACGTGCCGGAGTTCGGCGCGGCGGGCAAGGGCGCGATCACCGTACGGCAGCTCCTCGACCACACCTCGGGCCTGCGCCCCGAACTGCCCTTCTACGACCGGCCGACGGCGCAGGGCCGGGCGCGGATGCTGTGGGACGAGGAGCCGGTGCACCCGCCGGGCACCCTGCGGGTCTACTCCGACCTGAACCTCATCGCGGTCCAGTACGCGCTGGAGGCCGCCACGGGCCGCCCGCTCGCGGTGCTGATCAGCGAGGAGGTCACCGGCCCCCTCGGCATGCTCGACACCGGCTTCAACCCGCCGTCCGCCGCGCTGTCGCGGATCGCGGCCACCGAGGACCAGCGGCGGCCGTGGGGCAGGCTCGACCGCGGCATGGTGCGCGGGAGCGTGCACGACGAGAACGCGTACGCGATGGGCGGGGTCAGCGGGCACGCCGGGCTGTTCTCGACGGCCTGGGACCTGGCGCTGTTCTGCCGGGCGCTGCTCGACCGGGGCGGGCCCTGGGGCGGCTTCGAGACCGACCAGGCGTGGTTCATGGGCGAGTTGGCCGGGCGCGGCGCGTACGGGCACACCGGTTTCACCGGTACGAGCCTCGTGGTCGACCCGGAGAGCGACAGCTTTCTCGTGCTGCTCGCCAACTCCGTCCACCCGACCAGGACGTGGCGCGACGGCAGCGCGCCACGCGCCGCCGCCGCGACCGGACTGGCCAGGGCGATCCTCAAGGCCGAAACCGCGGGGCCCGGGTAGCGGGCCTGCTCAACGCGGGTCGCCCTTGCGGCCGTTCAGCGGAAGATGCCGGTGTGGCCGAGCGAGTAGCGGCCCGGCTGCGGGTAGACGGCCAGGCCGTGCGGTCCCGAGCCGACCGGGATCTTCGCCAGGGTGCGCCCGTCGGCGGTGTCGATCGCGTACACCTCGCCGTCGTACCGCCCGGACAGCCACAGCACCTTGCCGTCCGCGGACACCCCGCCCATGTCGGGGCTGCCGCCGCCCTCGATGTGCCACTTGCGGACCAGCTTGCCGGTGGCGAAGTCGAGCAGCGAGATCGAGCCCTCGCCGCGGTTGGAGATGTACATCACCTTCGAGTCGCGCGAGACGTACAGGCCGTGCGCGCCCTTGCCGGTGCGCAGCAGCGTCGGCTTGGAGAAGGTGTCGCCGTTCATCACCCACACGCCGTCGGCCATCATGTCGGCGATGTACCAGGTCTTGCCGTCCGGCGAGATCTTCACGTCCTGCGGCATCGCGCCCTCGAACGGCAGCCGCTGCTGGCCGACGACCTTCATCTCCGCCGTGTCGACCTTCAGCAGTTCGCCGGAGAACTCGCAGGACACGATGAAGTACCGGCCGTCGGGCGAGAAGTCCGCGTGGTTCACGCCGTAACAGCTCACCGGCACGGTCTTCTTGACCGCCATCGTGTGCGCGTCACGGAAGACCAGCTCGCGGTCGAGCGACGCCATCACCACCGCGTACTTGCCGTCCGGCGTGAAGTACAGGTTGTACGGGTCGTGCACGTCGACCGTCGGACCCGCCTTGCCGGTGGCCGGGTCGAGCGGGGTGAGGGTGTTGCCGACGTCGTTGTTGACCCACAGCGTCTTCAGGTCCCACGACGGCACCACGTGCTGCGGCTGCTCGCCGACCGGGATCGTCTCGATGACCTTGTACGTCTTCGGGTCGATGACCGAGACCGTGTTGGAGTCGGTGTTCGGCACGTAGACCCGCGAAGGGAAGTTCCGCACCACGGGGGACAGCGCGTTCGGCCGGTCGGCGGCGTAGACGTCCTTCGGGTCGAGCGGCGGCGGCATGCCCGGCAGGCCCTGCCCGGCGGCCGGGACGCGCGGCGCGGACTGCGGTGTCGCCCCGACAGCGGCTTTGGCGGCCTTGGCGGAGGCGGTCGCGTGCGGGTGCCCGCCGGTGGCCGTCGTACCGCAGCCCGCGGTGAGCACACCGCCCGCGAGTACGGCGACGGTGGCGGCGCCCGCCACGAGGAGCGTGCGGGCGGAGACCGCGGGCGGCCGGGAGTGGCCGGGGGCCGGGTGCGGGGAACGGAACGGGATGCGGCGCATCAGGTCAGCAGCTCCGAGGTCGTGACCGCGCGGAGGCCCCGGCGGTGCAGGTCGTCGAGGATCCCGGGCAGCGCGGCGACCGTGCCGGAGTGCCCGAAGTGCAGGGAGACCACCGAGCCCGCGCGTGCCTGGGCGGCCACCGCGGCGCGCACCCGGTCGGCCCCCGGGTCGGTGTAGTCGAGCGGGTCGACGTCGTACGACAGCACGTGCGGGTAGCCCGCCTCGCGGGCGAGTCTCACCACCAGCGGGGTTGCCATCCGTGCCTGGGACGGGCGGAACCAGCGGCCCCGCGAGCCCGTGAGCTCGGTCAGCCGCCGGGCGCAGCCCTCGATCTCCGCGGTGGCCGCGGCGGCGTCCATCGCGCCGATGTCGCCGTGCGTCTGGGTGTGGTTGCCCAGTTCGTGACCGCCGTCCAGAATCCGGCGGGCGAGCCGCGGATACGTGTCGAGCCAGGCGCCGACCGCCAGCACGGTCACCCGCGCCCCGGCCTTCTCCGCCTCGGCCAGCAGCGCCGTGGCCAGCGCCGGTTCGCCCTGGCCGTGGAAGGTGAGGGCGAGCCGCTCGCGGTCGCGCGGGCCGTGCTCGATCTGGTCGGGCAGGCCGGGCGGCAGCGGCGGCGGCGCGGACGTGGCGGGCTTCCCCGCGGGCGCGTGCGGCGGGGACGAGGGCGCGCCGGTGGGGGCGGGGGACGAGGGCGAGGACGACGTGCCGGGCGCGGGGGCGGGTGCGGCGCCGGACGGACGGCCGTCGGAGCACCCGGCCAGCAGCGCCCCGGACGCGGTCACTTGCAGCAGATTTCGGCGGGAGATGGACATCGGGCATCACCTTATGACGTAACGCCACTTTCGGCCCATGTCGCCGGGCCCGCGTCGCGCGGAGTCGCACGGATGAGTCAGTCCGCTGGGCCGCCTGCCATCATGGGCCGACGAAGGCACCGCGCCGCGGTGACCGGGGGGTGGACCGCGGGTGACCGCGAAGAGGTGCGTGGGGGGCTGCGTGGCCGGGACAACGGCGGGGACGGGTGCCGGGACGGACGGCGGCACGGATGCCCGTGCGGGCGACGGCGCCGACACGGGCGCCGGTAGCGGCGTCGGCATGGACGCGGGCGGCGCCCCGGGCGCCGGGACCGCGCCGGGGACGGACGGCGACGCGGGCGAAGGTCCGGCCGCCGCGACGAACGGCGGCGCGGGCCCGGTGGTGGCGCGCGGCACGCGTACCGCGCCTGTCCGCGACGCCGGATTCCTGACCGCCGTCCGGCGGCTGCGCGCCGCGCAGAAGACCGCCAAGGGCGTGTCGCTCTACTCCCGTTACGTGAACCGGCCGGTCGGCCGGGTGCTCGCCGCGGGGGCGTACCGGATCGGACTGACGCCCAATCAGGTGACCCTGGTCAGCGCCGTGTTCAGCGGCGCGGCCGTCGCCGCGCTCGCGCTCGGCCGCCCCTCGTGGCCGCTGGCCCTCGCCGTGTGGGCGGGCCTGGTGGTCGGCTTCGCCTTCGACTCCGCCGACGGACAGCTCGCCCGGCTGCTCGGCGCGGGCAGCCCGGCGGGGGAGTGGCTCGACCACGTCGTCGACTGCGCGAAGATCACCGCCGTGCACGCGGCCGTGCTGATCACCTTCTACCGGCACTTCGACCTGCCGGGCGGCGGCTGGCTGCTGCTGCCGCTGGGCTTCCAGCTCGCCGCCGTCCTGATCTTCTTCGGCGGCCTGCTCACCGACAAGCTCAAGCCGAAGGAGCCGAAGAGCCAGGGCGCGGCCCCCGCGCCGTCACCCCCGCCCTCACGGCTGCGCGCGGTCGCCCTGCTGCCCGTCGACTACGGCGTCTTCTGCCTGGTCTTCCTGCTGCTCGGCAGCCAGAGCGCCTTCAGGACCGGATACCTGGTCCTCTTCGCCGCGCACGCGCTCTTCCTCGCGGCCTTCCTCACCAAGTGGTTCAGAGAGCTTCGGAGGGTCTGACCGAGGGCTGCGCCGGCTCGGTCAGCACGTCGAGCGCCTTGCGGAGCTGGGTGCTCGACGTGTGCACGGTGTACGGGAAGTAGACGATCTCCACGCCCACCGTCGCGAAGTCCCGCTCCAGACGGCGCCCCTTGTCCGTACCGCGCCAGTCGTCGCCCTTGAACAGCACGTCGAAGCGGACCTGCTGCCAGGTCTCCAGCTTGTCCGGCACCGTCTCGACGAAGGCCGCGTCCACGAAGCGCACACTGCGGACGATCTCCAGCCGCTCCACCAGCGGCACCACAGGACTGCGGCCCTTGGCGAGCTGCGCCATCTCGTCCGAGACGACGCCCGCGACCAGGTAGTCGCACTGGCTGCGGGCGTGCCGCAGGATGTTGAGATGCCCCACGTGGAAGAGGTCGTAGACCCCAGGCGCGTAACCGACCCGATGTGACATAAAACGACCCCCCGGTCGTACGGTGAGCTGTGCGACGCTCCCCAGCGTCGCGGAGTCTCAGACGATAGCCGTGCCGTGTTGCGGTCAAGCGGCGATTAGCGAAAGTACAACCGATGGTAAGCGGGCGTGTGCTCTCCTGGTGAACAGCTAGGGTGGGCACTTGTTCGTCATTGGCGGTCTCTGGGGGGTCTGGGGACGCCGGGGGAAGGGAACACTCCGTGGCTGAGTCCGGCGCGCGCCGCCGTCTGCTGCTGGTCTCCACGAATTACGCGCCTGAGCACGCCGGGATCGGTCCGTACGCGACACAGATCGCCGAACACTGGGCGGCGAACGGCGACGAGGTGCACGTCCTGGCCGGTATGCCGCACTACCCGGCCTGGCGGCTCGACCCGGAGTACGCCCGGGTGTGGCGCACCGAGGAGCGGCGCGCGGGGGTCAGCGTGCACCGCCGCAAGCACCTCGTGCCGCCGCGCCAGAGCGCCGTCACCCGCGCCCTGTTCGAGGCCACCGTGCTCGGCCACGGCCTGCTCGCGCCGCCCGCGATGAACCGCCCCGACGCGGTGATCGCCCAGATGCCCAGCCTCGGCGGCGGCCTGGTCGGCGCCCGGATCGCCCGGCGGCACGGCGTCCCGTACATCCCCGTCGTGCAGGACCTGATGGGCGCGGCGGCGGCGCAGAGCGGCATACGCGGCGGCGGCAGGGCGGCCTCCGCGGCGGGCGCGGTCGAGGCGTACGCGCTCAAGCGCGCCACGCTGGTCGGCGTCATCCACGAGAGCTTCGTCGCCAAGGTCGCCGCGATGGGCGTGCCCGAGGAGCGAATACGGCTGGTGCCCAACTGGTCGCACGTCAAGCGCCCGAGCAGGCCGCGCGAGGAGATGCGCGCCAGGCTGGGCTGGCGTCCGGGCCAGACGGTGCTGCTGCACTCCGGGAACATGGGCCTCAAACAGGGCCTCGAAGTGCTCGTCGAGGCCGCGCGCCTCGACCCGGCGCTGCGCGTGGTGCTGATGGGCGACGGCAACCAGCGCGAGCACCTGCGCTCGCTGGCCGGCGGCCTGCCCAACCTGGAATTCGCGCCCCCCGCCGATGACGACGACTTCCCCGACATGCTGGCCGCCGCCGACGCGCTCGCGGTCACCCAGCGCGCCTCCGTGCTCGACATGAGCATCCCCTCCAAGCTCACCTCCTACTTCGCCGCCGGGCGGCCGGTCGTCGCCTCCGTCGCGGCCGAGGGCGGCACCGCCCAGGAAGTGGAACGCTCGGAGGCGGGAATCGTCGTACCGCCGGAGGATCCGCGTGCACTGCTGGACGTAGTACGCGCTCTGGCCGATGATCCTGGTAGGGCCGACGCGCTGGGGGCGCGCGGGCCCGAGTACGTGGACGCGCATCTCAGCCGCGAGGCGGGTCTCGCGCGGATCGACGCACTGCTCGCGGAGGCGCTGGGGGCGCCCCGCGAGACGCCTCCTGAGGACGGGGAGGCCCGGGAGCCCGGGACGGCCGGGGGAACCGGGGAGATCGAGGGGGCAGTGGGCAAGTGAGCGACACGACGCGCGCCACCGAGGCGCAGGACGAACCGGATCTGCTCCGCGACCAGTTCCGCCAGCTCATCCGCTACCGGGCGCTGATCGTGGCCGGTGTGCTGGTCGGCCTCCTCGGCGGCGCCTGGCTCGCGCTGACCGGCGCCGACTCCTACGCGGCCACCAGCGAGGTACGGATCAGGGCCGCCACCGTCGACCCGTTCGCCACCGGCGCCTCCGCCGACAAGGGCATCGACATCGGCTCCGAGCGGCAGACCGCGGTCAGCAGCACCGTCTCCGACGCGGCGGCGAAGATCGTCAAGGCGCCGGCCGACGCCATGGAGCACTGCCTCCAAGTCACCAACCCGCCCAACACCCTCGTGCTGCGCTTCACGTGCAGCACCGGGAACGCTGCCAAGTCCGCGCTGTGGGTCAACGCCTTCACCAAGGCGTATCTGGAGAACCGGCAGGCGCAGACCAAGTCCACCATCAACACGATGGTCAACGGCTACAAGGCCCAGCTCGACCCGCTGAACAAGCAGCGCGACGACCTGCTCAAGCAGATCGACAACACCGTCAACGCCCAGGTGATCAGCGCCCTGACCACCCAGCAGACCAACCTGCTCTCGCGCATCCTCGAACTCAACGGCAACATCAGCGGCCTGCGCGCCCTGGACACCACGCCCGGCTCGATCATCAGGCCCGGTGTGGCGCCCAAGGCCCCCGCGGGTCCCGGACTGCCGATGATGCTCGGCCTCGGCGGCGGCGTCGGTATCGCGCTCGGCCTGCTGGGCGCCTGGGTCAGGCTGGTCTTCGACCCGACCGTCCGCTCCGAGGGCGAGGTCACGCGCACGCTCGGCGCCCCGGTGCTCGGCACGCTGCCGCGCGGCCGCCGCCGGCGCGGCAGCGGCCCCGCGTCGCTGCTCGCCGAGGGGCAGAGCGGCGGACGGCTCGCCGAGGAGTACCGCGCGGTCGGCTTCCGGCTCGCCCACGACAAGCGCTTCGCCGACCGGCGGCGGCTGCTGGTCGTCGCGCCGCGCGGCAGCAGCGACACCGCGGCGGGCGTCGCGGTCAACCTGTCCGCGTCCTTCGCCGAGATGGGCATGGAGGTGCTGCTGGTCGAGGCCGATCTGCGCACCCCGTCGCTGTCGGCCCGGCTGCGCACCGCCGACGGCGGCGCGCGCCCCGGCTGGGCCCGCTCGCCGGGCCTCGGCGAGGGCGGCTGGCCCGCCGGGCTGCAAGTCTCCATCGACGCGGGCGAGTCCGGCTCCTTCGACCTCGTGCCCGGCCGCCGGGTGCGCAATGTGGCGCGCGCGCTCACCTCGGCCCCGGCCACCAGGCTCTTCTCCGAGGCCGACACCCCCGGCGCCGCCGTGGTCGTACTGGCCCCCGCGGTCCTCGCCTACGCCGACGCGCTGGCGCTCGCCGACCGGGTCGACGGCGTGGTCGTGGTCTGCGACCCGCGCGAGGTGCACCGCGCCGACCTCGTCCGTGTCCGCGAGCTGGTCAACGCGGCGGGCGGCGCCGTGCTCGGCGTGGTCCTGCACTCGGCCGCGGAGACCGGCGGCGGGCGCCGCTTCCGCCTCGGCCGCCGCAGGGCCGCCACCGGCCGCACGGGGAGCGGCGGTTCCGGCGGTGGCGGCGGGATACCGCAGCAGCCCCGGCACCACGACGGGGAGCCGTCCGCCCAGTCCCACAGCCCGGCCGCTCCGGAACGACACCCGGTCCCTTGACGGGCCCCGACCCGCGGCGCCCCGTCACCCACCCGGTCACGACGGCGGCCGTGGGCCCCGGGGCCGAGTTCGCGTACGGCGGCCCGCCCGATCCCCCGGGCGCCTCAGCGCCGTCCGGCCCGACCGACGCGTCGGCGGACGGCGAGGACGAGTCCGGCGACCCGGCCGGGTCCGGCACGTCCAAGGGCGGGCCCGGCACCAAGGCCGCCATCATCAGCTCGGTGGCCGACCAGGGCGTCGCCGCCTTCACCAACATCATCGTGCTCGTCGTGGCCGCCCGGCTGTCCAGCGCCGCCGGATTCTCCGTGTTTTCCATGGTCTACATGGTGTTCACGGTGCTGCTGGGCGTCGGCGTCTCCTACGTGGGACAGGCACTGGTGCTGGAGCGCGGCGCCGCGCAGGTGCGGGCGGCCTGCCGCAGCGCGGCCACCTTCACCGCCGTGGCGTCCACCGTGATCGGCTTCTCGATGGCCGCGGGGCTCGCCTTCGTACCCGGCGGCACCGCGCGCGGCCTCGCGGTCCTCGGCCTGGTGCTGCCGATCGTGCTCACCCAGGACGGCATGCGGTACTGCTTCTCCGCCCTGCGGCTGCCGCACTACGCGCTCGCCGCCGACACCGTACGACTGGCCGTCGCCGTACCGGCGCTGGCCATGCAGCCGCACGGCGCGGGCGCGGTCCGGCTCGTCGCCGTCTGGGGCGTGTCCGCCGTGCCCGCGCTGCTCGTGGGCGCCGCCCTGCTGTGGCCGAAGGTCAAGGGCGCGCCGGTGGACCTGCGCAAATTCGTCCGCCGCGGGCACCTCGGGCAGCGCTTCGTCATCGAGTTCGGCGTCGGCAACGCCACCAGTCAGCTCGCGGTCGTCGGCCTCGGCCTGTTCGCCGCGCCGCTGGCCGTCGGCGCCCTGCGCGGCGCCACCACGCTCTTCGGCCCGATGAACGTGCTCTTCAACTCCGCGACCGCCTTCGGGCCGCCGCTGCTCAACCGGGTCCGCGGCTCCGACGACAAGGTGCGCGCGACCGCCGTCCTCGCCACCGTCCTCGCCTGGATCGCGGTGTCCTGGACGGTCGTGCTGATGCTGCTGCCCGCCCATGTGGGCCGCCAACTGCTCGGTGACACCTGGGCGTCGTCGTCCGCGCTGCTGGCCGCCTCCGGCAGCCAGTACGCGTGCATCGCGCTGGGCACCAGCGCCCTGCTGACGCTGCGCGTGCTGCGGCCCCGCGCCACGCTGCCGATCCAGGTGGTCTTCTCGCTCGCGTCCGTGGTCTTCATGCTCGCCGGCTACCAGTGGGACGGCGTGATGGGCGCCGCCTGGGGCCTGGCCCTGGGCTCCGCGCTCAAGGCGGTGGCGCTGTGGCTGCGGATCGTCGCCGTCAAGCGCGCGCCCGCCGCCGCCACCGACCCTCAGGCGCCGGACGCCTCGGCGGAGGGCGTCACCGCAGGATCTTCCGCCGGTCCGCGCTGAAGGTCGTCACCAGCAGCAGGCACACCGCCGCGATGCCGATCCGGCCCGACGCCTGGAGCAGCGGGCCGCGCAGCAGGATGAAGGAGTAGCCGCACACCAGCGGGATCACCACGGCCATCACCGTGCCGGGGCGGCCGTCCTCCAGCGTGCGCTGGGCGTATCTGCGGTCGCCGCGGGCGCAGAAGTAGCCCAGCAGCAGGAAGCCGCCGGTCATGCCGACCGGGCCGAAGTCCAGCCACAGCTCCGCCCACAGCGGCGACGACAGGTTGGTGTTGGTCATGCCCATCCACTGGCCGACCTGCACACCGGAGTCCAGCGGCTTGCCGTGCCAGATCGAACGCGGCACGAAGAAGAAGACGTCCGCCGCGAGCTGCCGCCCGTGGGAGTGGCCCTCGCCGGACTGCACGAAGGTGATGGTGTTCGCGAACATCCCGATCTGGTCGTAGTCCTTGAGCGTCAGCGGCTCCAGCGCCGACGTCGTCTCCACCGGGTGGTAGCCGCCCGAGTCGTACCGGAAGCGGTCGAGGAACGGGAAGAGCAGCAGCGCCGCCACCACGCCCGTCACCAGGGCCGTGCGGTACATCACCGGGCTCTTGGGGAAGGCCGTGAACAGCAGCGAGAACACGACGGTCAGGAACCAGTACCGCGGGTTGGAGATCGGGTTGTTCACGATCACGTTGATCAGCACCAGGCCGGTGAGCGCGGCGATGGCCAGCGGCCTGCGGCGGGCGATCCGGGACGTGATCATCCAGCGGATCAGGAAGAGCATGGCCAGCAGCGCCGGTACGGTGCCGAAGCCGCGGATGAAGGCCGAGCCGACATGGCTGTCGCCGCCGCTGCCCGCGAGACCGCTGGCCTGCACCGACTCGCTGATGCCCTGACGGCTGGAGAAGAAGACGGTCGGGCCGCCGAGCTTCATGATGCACAGCGCGCTGCCGAGGTACGCGGCCACGATCAGCAGCCACAGGCGGCGCCGCGACACGGACGCCTGCGGGCGGGCCTTGCGGATACGGGCCGCCGGGCGGTGCCGGGCCAGCAGCGCGCCGACGTCGAAGGCCACGCAGCCGATCAGGACGAGCGTGATCGCCGTCGTCGTGTCGGAGCGCGGGCCCACCACCGGCGTCGGGACCTGCCCGATGACCGCCTGCGCCAGCGGGGCCACGCCCATCGCCACGTACACGAACAGCCAGAACGCGCCCTGGATCAGCCGCCGTCGCCGGGTCAGCACCATCGCCGCCAGCCGGCCGCCGCCGTACACCGTCAGCGTCAACTGGAGCCAGTACGCGGTGTCCCGCACGCCCGTGCCGGGCTGGGCCGCCACGTACGCGGGCAGGAACCCCACCAACGCGATGACCAGCGGCACCGCCAGCGCCCGCGACAGCGCCGCACGCGGCACCGACGTCGTGGCCTGCGCCTCGTCCGGGCCGGGCCGCTCCAGCGGCCCGCCCGCACCGGCCTGGTCCTGTGCCACGTCCAGGGCCATGGCCCACCCCCTTCATGCTCCCCGCGCCGAGTCTATGGCCTCCGGCCGGGAGGATCAGGGCGTCCGGGGCCGGAAGTGCCCCGATGAGGGTTCGGTGTCGATATTGTGAACCCGAGGCGCGGGGGCGCCGAAAATCAGGGGTGGGGAGTCATATGAAGGTGCTGCATGTCGTCACGCTGCATACGCCGACGAACGACTTCGGCGGCCCGACACGGGTGGCGCTGAATCTGTCCAAGGGCCTGCGGGCCCAGGGTGTCGACGCCCGGATCGCGACGCTGGGCGACGGCTTCACGGGCCCGCTGCCGACGGAGCTGGAGGGCGTGCCGTCGTTCGTGCACCAGGCGCGCCACGTGCTGCCGTTCGAGGTGAGCGGCATCACGTCGCCGGGGCTGCTGGCGAAGGCGCGCCGGATGGTGAAGTCGGCGGACGTGGTCCATGTGCACCTGATGCGGGACCTGATCACGCTGCCGTTCGCGCTGGTCGCGCTGGAGGCCGGGGTGCCGCTGGTGATCCAGACGCACGGCATGATCGACCCGACGGAGAAGCTGTTCGCGAAGGCCGTCGACGTCCTGGGCATGAAGCGGGTGCTGCGCAAGGCGGACGCGATCTTGCACCTGACGCGGATGGAGCGCGACGGTGTGCAGGCGGTGGTGCCCGACACTCCGCTGACCACCTTCCACCGGCTGGTCAACGGCGTGACGTTGCAGGACCGCAGGCCCGCGCGGGCCGCCCGCCCGCCGACCGTGCTCTATCTGGCGCGGGTGCAGAAGCGCAAGCGCCCCGAGGACTTCGTGTCGGCGATGCCCGTGGTGCTGGCCAAGTACCCGGACGCGCGCTTCGTGCTGGCGGGCCCCGACACCGGCGATCTGACCGGCCCCATGCGGGAGCTGGCGGCGAAGCTGGGCGTGGCGGACTCGCTGGAGTGCGTCGGCGCGCTCGGCCACGAGCAGGTGCTGGAACAGCTCAGGAAGTCCGATGTGTACGTGCTGCCGTCGGTGGTCGAGCCGTTCGCCGTCTCGATCCTGGAGGCGATGTCGGTCGGCCTGCCCGTGGTGGTGACCCGGACCGGCGGCCTGTCGCCCGACGTCGAGGCGGCGGGCGCGGGGCGGATCACCGACAGCGACCCCGACGCGGACAACGGCCCGCTGGTCGGCCAGGCCATCCTGGAACTGCTCGACCCGGCCGCCAACGAGGAGGCGTCGGACGCCGCCTGGCGGCTCATCCGCGACCGCTTCTCCATCGGCGCCGTCGTCGACACGCTCATGGAGGTGTACGGGGGCGTCACCCGCGCCGGGTGACGCCCCCGCGTGCGCTTCCGGACCCCGGGTCCCGGAGCGCGGTCCGCGGGCCGGCCCCGGGAGGACCGGGGCCGGCCTCGGGCGGCGCGATCAGCGACCGCGGGTCACGGCCGACCGCGGGTCACGGCCGACCGCGGGTCACGGCCGACCGCGGGTCAGGGCTTGCGCCCCTCCCGCGTCTTGAGGCCGATCTGCCAGCGGTAGAAGCTCATGGCGAGCGCGTAGTCGAAGCCCGCCCGGCCGTCGAGGAAGCCGCGCTTGTAGACGTAGGCGTAGGTGAAGGACACCAGCGGCTTGAACGGCGCCTTGTGGAAGAGCTGGCCCTGGCGGGTCTTGACCTGCCGGATCTCCTCCTTCACCCGGGGGTTCAGCTCCAGCCACGCCTCCCAGTCGGAGTAGCGGTTGTGCCGCTCGAACCAGGTGCGCACCGGGTCGAGATCCTCGTGCTCGATCGGTGAGCGCAGCCGGGCGGCCGACGGCGCGACCGGCTGGTAGTGGCCCTCCTGCTCGCCCATGCCGGGCGCTTCGAGGTCGCCGACCTCGGGAAAGTGGCAGCGCGTGCGGTCCAGCAGCGCGCGCTTGACGATGGTGTAGCCGTGCCGCAGCCGCCGTCCCGCGAACCAGTAGCCCAGCGGGATGTCGAAGGCGGCCACCGACGGCGGCCCGGCCGCGAAGGCGGCCTTCAGCTCGGCCAGCAGCTCGGGGCTCGGCGTCTCGTCGCCGTCGAGGAAGAGCAGCCAGGGGATCTCGGTGCGCACATGGTCCAGACACCACTGCTTCTTCTTGGGGTACTTGCCGTCCCACGCGTACTCGACGATCTCCGCGCCGAGGCCCTCGGCGATCTTGCAGGTGTCGTCGGTGCTGGCCGAGTCGACCACCACCACGGCCTCGACGTGGTCGATGACCGACGACACCGTACGGGCGATGTTCTCCGCCTCGTTCTTGGTCGGTATCGCCACCACGATCGGGAGCTTGCTCATGCGGTCCCTCCGTTCATCTCGGTCTCGTCCTGCGGCTCACGGCGCATCGCTCACCCCGTGCCCGCGAGCCACACGTAGCAGCCGCTGGAGGTGACGCCGCGCGCGGCGGCGGGGACTGTCATCCGGGCGCCGCTGCCGGCCGACAGGGTGCCGTTCGAGCTGGTCACCCGCCAGGTGCAGTGCGTCGACGGGTGCGGCGCGCGGTAGGTGCCGGGCGCGACCGACGTGCCGGGGACGGCCTTCGCCGCCACCGTGAACGTCCCGTCGGCGAAGCCCCGCGCGGCGGCGTCGATCACCGACTGCTGGTCGGGGCAGAGGCTGCGGACGGCCGCCGCCGCGCCGGACCCGCTGATGTCGCCGGTGACGATCGCCCCGGCCGCCGCGTCCTTGTCGATCTTCGCGGTACGGGTCAGCCGGTCGCAGATCTCCTGGCCGCCCTCGAGGACGGCCACCGGGTCGGTGCCCTTGGGCACCCGCCCCGACAGATACGACTTCTGGGGCTTGCTGAAGGTCCCGCCGCCGGGCGGGGTGAGCTGCGCGTCCGGCACCTTCGGGGCGTCGGCCGCGGACCCCGGCGCCTCGGTGCTGTCGTCCGAACCGGCACCGGCGTCGGGGCTCGTGGTCGCGGACGGTCCCGAAGTGCCGCCCGTGGCCGTCGCGGAGACGCCGGGCGACGCCTTCGCGTCGTTCCTCGCCGTGTCGTGGCCGCCTCCGCCACCCCCGCCGCCGCAGGCGCCGAGCAGCACCGCCGCCGCCGTCACGAGGACGGCGGCGGCAGTGGCGGAGCGGTGTTTCCGGGTCACCCGGCGGTCCCGAGCGCGTACTGGTTCGCGATCTGGGCCGGGCTGAGGACCGTCGGGAAGACGGCCGCCTCGTCGATCGAGCCCGCGAAGAACTGGCTCTTCGGCTGGGAAGGCCAGCCGTTCAGGTTGTCGCCGCCGACCCGCCAGAAACCGTCGTAGTTCTGGCTGGTGGTGACGGTGGCGTCACTGCCCTTGAGGGCGCCGTCCACGTACAGCCGCATCCCGTTCGCCCCCTGCGTGGCGACGACCTGGTGCCAGTTGCCGTCGTTGTAGCCGCCGGTGGGCGTGGAGACGATGCGAGTGCTGCCGGTGTAGGCGCCGAAGATGAGCTGACCGCTGTCGGTCATGTAGACGTGCTTGTCGTAGTTGCCGCTGGTCTCGGTCGCCAGGTTCCCGAAGCCGATCAGCTTGCCGCCGGAGGTCGTGGTGGTCTTGAACCACGTCTCGACGCTGTACGCGGACGGTGTGGGGTGCGAGCGGTCGCTGTACGTCCACTGGGTGGAGCCGTTGAAGGTGTACGCCTTCGAGCCGGGCACCGCGCCCGGCGAGACGGCGTGCACCGGGCCGCCGACGCTGATCCCGCTGTCGTCGGCCGCGGAGGCGTCCGCGTTGTACGAACCGGCGGCGGCGTCGTAGCGCCAGTACAGATTCGCGCCGTCGGCGAGGACCTGCGTGGCGTACGGCTCGGCCGTGGCCGGGACGGTGGCCGCCGCGTTCGGCGACTGGGCGCTGGTGTTGACGCCGTCACTGGCCGACACCCGGTAGGTGTACTTCACGCCGGGCGTGACATTGGTGTCGGTGAACGTGATCTGCGGGCGGATCCAGGGCTTGGAGTCGCCGCTGACCGTGTAGACGGGGGTGGCGGCGCCGTTGCGGTACACGTTGTAGATCAGCGTGCCGTCGTCGTTGTCGGTGCTCGACTGCCAGGTCACCTTCACCGCACTGGGGTCGATGCTGCTCACCGCGGTCTGCGGCAGCGTCGGGGCGCCGGTGTCGGGGCCGTCGGCGAAGCGGGTCAGGCCCTGCTGCGCGCCGCCGTTGACGGTGGTGAACTCGCCGCCGACCCACATGTAGTCGTGGCCGCCGGACGACGAGATCGCCATCACGCGCGGGCCGATCTTCTCGCCGATCCCGTCGTTGGTGTCGGGGTACCACGACAGCAGGTGCGGGTCGGTGACCGACTCGGCGACCAGGTGCTTGCGCGTCGAGTTGGGGAATTCGCCCATGCTGGAGCAGTCGTGGGCGTGCGAGCCGCTGTAGAGCACGGTGCCGTGGACCACCAGGCTCTGCGTGGCGCCCAGGCAGGTGTCCCGCCAGATCTGGTTGAAGTCGGTGAGGCTGAGCGCCACCCGGCCGTCGAACACGCCGCCGCCGGTGCCCTCGTTGGCGGTGTAGAAGGCGTTGCTCGCCGGGTCCACGATGATCGACTTCGTCACCGAGGTCGCGTCGAGGAACCCGGGCGGGTACGCCTTGGTCAGCGCGCCGGTCGTGGTGTCGACCACGGCGAGCGAGTGCGAGTAGGTGCCGCCGACGTAGTTGAAGTCACCGCCGATGATGGCGTTCTGGCCGTCCGGGGTGATCGCCAGCGCCCGGCCCGGCAGGTCGGCGTTGGGCGACCACGGCAGCAGGGTGCCCGCGGTGTTCACCGCGGCGAACTTGCCACGGGACTGGCCGCCGACCGACGTGAAGTCGCCGCCGAAGTACACGGCGTCCGAGGTCGCGGCGATGGTGCGCACCGTGCCCGAGGCCGCCGGGTGGAAGGTCGTGCTGACCGCGCAGGTGGCCAGGTTGATCGCGGCCAGGCTGCTCACCCCGACGCCGTTGACCGCGCCGAAGAAGCCGCCCGCGTAGAGCGTCTGGCCGTCGGGCGAGACGGCCAGCGCGCGCACGGTGGCGTTGTTGGAGCCCACCGTGAAGTTGAGCTGGCAGCCGGTGGGCGCGCCGGTCGCGGCGTCGAAGGCCGCGAAGTTCGCGACGGACGTCTCGTTGGTCCCGGCCGCGGACCCGGCGGGCCGGATCGCGGAGAAGGTGCCCCCTGTGTAGACCACGCCGTTCGCCTGGGCCATGGCCCACACGATCCCGTTGGTCTGGTACGTGCTGAGATTGTCGGCGGTGATGCCGACCGGTGGTTGGAGCGCGGTCGCCGATGGCGACGACATCACTCCCAGCGTCGCGGCTGCCAGCAATATGGCAGCCGAGAACACCGGCAATTTACGCATGAGTTGCCCCCCAGGCCCCTGATGTGTTGCAACGGCCGATACGGCCGTCGTGATGCACGGCAGAGTAGGGGGTTCCGCTTAGCCCGGTCTGCCTTTTTGACGAATAAAGTGACATCACATCATCTGTCGATGCGAATCGTGGCCCCCGACAACTGGTCCGCCACCTGTCGGATGTCCGCGTCGACCATGATCCGGGCCAGCTCCGCCACCCTGACCTGCGCCTTCCAGTCCAGCAGGTCCCGTGCCTTGCTCGCGTCGCCGATGAGCGCGTCGACCTCGCTGGGCCGCTCGTATTTCGGGTCGTACCGGACATGCTCGGCCCAGTCCAGACCCGCGTGCTCGAAGGCCACCTCGAGGAACTGCCGTACGGTCGCGGCCTCGCCGGTCGCCACCACGTAGTCCTCCGGCTCGTCGCGCTGGAGCATCCGCCACATCGCGTCCACGTACTCCGGCGCGTAGCCCCAGTCGCGCACCGCGTCCAGATTGCCCAGGTAGAGCCGGTCCTGGAGGCCGGCCTGGATCCGCGCGATGGCGCGGGTGATCTTGCGCGTGACGAAGGTCTCACCGCGCCGCGGGGACTCGTGGTTGAACAGGATGCCGTTGACGGCGTACATCCCGTACGCCTCGCGATAGTTCACCGTCGCCCAGTAGGCGAAGACCTTCGCGCAGCCGTACGGGCTGCGCGGGTGGAACGGGGTGCGCTCGTTCTGCGGCGGCGGGGCGGCGCCGAACATCTCCGAGGACGACGCCTGGTAGATCCGCGCCTCGATGCCGCTCGCCCGCAGCGCCTCCAGCAGCCGCAGCGCGGACAGGCCGGTGACGTCCCCGGTGTACAGCGGCGCGTCGAAGGAGACCCGCACATGGGACTGCGCGCCCAGGTTGTAGATCTCGTCCGGCCGCAGGTCACGCAGCAGGCTCACCAGCGCGATGCCGTCGGTGAGATCCGCGTGATGCAGCACGAAGGAGCGGTTCTTCTCCTGGGGGTCCTGGTAGATGTGGTCGATCCGTTCGGTGTTGAACGTCGACGAGCGGCGCACGAGGCCGTGCACGGTGTAGCCCTTGGACAGCAGCAGCTCCGCGAGATACGAGCCGTCCTGGCCGGTGACGCCGGTGATGAGCGCGGTCTTGCCCATGTGAGTCCCCCCAACTGGTCGGGTTGTGCTGTATTTCGTACGTAAAGATGGGTTGGCACCCGATCGGGTGAAGTGTGCTGGCAGAATGCCGTTCCATGACAGACCTACTGCCGGACGCGGCCCGGATCTTCGTCGCGGGCCACCGCGGCCTCGTCGGCTCCGCCGTGGCCCGCCGCCTCACCGCCGACGGCCACCAGGTGCTCACCCGGGGCCGCGCGGAACTGGACCTGCGGGACGCGGCGGCGACCGCCGCGTATCTGCGCGACATCCGGCCCGACGCGGTGGTGCTCGCGGCGGCCAAGGTCGGGGGGATCATGGCCAACTCGACCTACCCCGTGCAGTTCCTTGAGGACAACCTCCGGATCCAGCTCAGCGTCGTCGCCGGGGCCCACGAGGCGGGCGTCGCCCGCCTGCTCTTCCTCGGCTCCTCGTGCATCTACCCCAAGCTGGCCCCGCAGCCGATCCACGAGGACGCGCTGCTCACCGGCCCCCTGGAGCCGACCAACGAGGCGTACGCGCTCGCCAAGATCGCCGGCATCGTCCAGGTGCAGTCCTACCGCAAGCAGTACGGCGCCTCGTACATCTCCGCGATGCCCACCAACCTCTACGGCCCCGGCGACAACTTCGACCTCGCCACCTCGCACGTGCTGCCCGCCCTCATCCGCCGCTTCCACGAGGCCGAGCGGGACGGCGCGGCCGAACTGACCCTGTGGGGCAGCGGCACACCGCGGCGCGAATTCCTGCACGTGGACGACCTCGCGGCGGCCTGCGCGCTGCTGCTGCGGGTCTACGACGGCGCCGAGCCGGTCAACGTCGGCTGCGGCGAGGACCTGACCATCCGCGAACTGGCCGAGACCGTCAGGGACGTCGTCGGCTACCGCGGCACGATCGGCTGGGACACCACAAAACCCGACGGCACGCCGCGCAAGCTGCTCGACGTGTCCCGTCTTCAGGCGCTCGGCTGGCGGCCGGAGATCGCGCTGCGGGACGGGATCGCCGCGGTGTACGCGGACTGGCGGGCGACCGCCGGGTCTGTGGCCGGAACAGTGACTCACTAGTACGCCCCGCGTCCGTCGACCACGGCCCGCAGGGTGCGGGCCATCACATCCGCGTCGCCCGAGAGCGACCAGTTGTCGACGTACCGCAGATCGATCGCGAGGGTCTCGTCCCAGGACAGCTCCGACCTGCCGCTGACCTGCCACAGACCCGTGATGCCCGGCTTGACCGCGAGGCGCCTGACCTCCACCTCGTTGTACCGCGCCACCTCGTCGGGCAGCGGCGGACGCGGGCCGACCATCGACATCTCGCCGCGCAGCACGTTCACGAGCTGCGGCAGCTCGTCCAGCGACAGCCGCCGCAGCAGCCGCCCGACGCGGGTGACCCGGGGGTCACGGCGCATCTTGAACATCAGGCCGTCGTTCTCGTTCGACCCGTGCAGATCGGGCTTGCGCTGCTCCGCGTCGACCACCATCGTGCGGAATTTCCACATGGTGAACGGCACACAGCCCTGCCCGTACCGGATCTGCCGGTGGAAGGCCGGGCCCTGCGAGGTCAGCCGGACCGCCGCCGCCACCAGGCCGAAGACCGGGGAGAGCAGCAGGAGTCCGAGCCCCGCGCCGACCCGGTCGAGGGCCGACTTGAGCACCGGCTGGACGCCGCGCCTGGACGGCGGGGCGATGTGCAGCATGGCCAGGCCCGCGGGCGCGTCCAACTGCACCCGGCGCACGGCCACATCGATCAGCCCCGGCAGCACCGCGAGCGGCAGGCCCGCGTCGTGCAGCGACCAGGACAGCCTGCGCAGCCGTTCCGCGGACAGCCGCGGTCCCGGCGCCACCAGGACCAGCTCCGCCCCGTGGTCGCGGGCGGCGCCGAGCACGATGCCCGCGTCCTCGGCGAGACCGGACGGCGCGACCGCGCCGAGCCGTGCGGTGACCGGGGCCCCGCACTCCAGCTTGGCGTTGCCCACCGGGACCACCCCGACCACCACATACGCGTGTTCGGTACGGGCCGCGAGGTGGCCCACCACATGGTCGGCGGAGCTCGGCTCGCCGATGACCAGCACCCTGCGCACGGCGTGGGCCTCGCGCCGGGCGGCGATCAGGTGGTGGTGGGTGAGCATCCGGCAGGCCGCCGTCAGCACGGGACCGGCGGTCAACCCGGCCAGCGCGTACGACGGTTCCGCCACCTGATCGAAGGCGGTCCTGAGCACGGCGAGCACCCCGAGCAGCATCAGCCAGTCCCGGAGCACCGCCCCGGCGCCGCGGTGCTCGCCGAGGACGTCCGCCGCGTAGCGCCGCCTGACCGCCTGGACACCGACCCAGGCGAGCGCCGCCACGGCGGCGCAGACCAGCGGGTGCGGCTGGCCGGTGGCATGGAAGATCGCCGCGACCGGGAACGCGATCCCGAGCACGTCGACGGTGAGCGCGAGCGGCAGATACCACCGCGCCTTGTCACTGAACCTGCCGTGCCCGCCGTAAGGGCCGGGCGCAGCGAGGGCACCGGTGGAACCCGATGCCCTCCTGCCGAACGCGTGCGCGGCTTTCGCGCGCACGGGTCTCGTATCGGCACTCATGGGTATGACCGGTAGAACCCGGTTTGCTTCGACACGCCGCATGGACCCCCCTGGCACATCGCGACCGACGAGGCGCTCTACCACTTCCCCAAGGGGTAGTGCGCCTGGATAAGAGCGAACGCTAGGCCAACACGAGGGCTTTCCGCTGCGGTTTACGCAGATTCGAGCCGTTGTTATGACCGAGTTAACACAAGTATGGATATCGAATGGCCACAGAGTGTAAGGAGGCCGTTACGGGTGTGCACGACCCTTACCCTTGGGACTTGTGTCCACTGTGCACCTACCCGACGACCTGCGTACAGCCCTGTCGGCGCGACTGAGCGCCACGGCCCCCACCAGGGCTTCCGCCGAGGTGGAACGCCTCATCGAAACATATCGTGGCAAGTCGCCGACGTCAGCGCCCATTCTGCGGGACGCGGCGTCGGTGGCGGCTTACGCGGCCTACCGTATGCCCGCCACGTACGCGGCCGTCAGGGCCGCGCTCGAGGCATTCCGTTTGCAGGCCGGGCAGTGGTCGCCCGCGACCCATCTCGACCTCGGCGGCGGGACCGGCGCGGCGACGTGGGCGGTGGCCGACGCGTTCCCGGGCGATCCCTCGGCGAGCGCGCACACCTCCACCGTCCTCGACTGGTCGCAGTCCGCCCTCGACCTGGGAAGTGAACTGGCGCGCACCGCCGAGTCGCCCGCCCTGCGCGCCGCGCGCTGGACCCGGTCGCCGCTCGGCGGCGGACCCGCGCTGCCCGCCGCCGACCTGGTCACCGTCTCGTACGTGATCGGGGAGTTGACCGCCGCCGACCGCACCGCGCTGATCGACGCGGCCGCGGTGGCGGCCACCGGGGCGGTGCTCGTCGTCGAGCCCGGCACCCCCGAGGGGTACGCGCGCACGATCGCCGCCCGCGACCGGCTGCTCGCCGCCGGGCTCACCGTCCTCGCGCCCTGCCCGCACGACGCGGCCTGCCCCATCACGGGCGACGACTGGTGCCACTTCGCCGCCCGCGTCCAGCGCAGCTCGCTGCACCGGCAGGTCAAGGGCGGCTCACTGCCCTACGAGGACGAGAAGTTCAGCTACGTGGCCGCCGCGCGGTTCCCCGCGGCCCCCGCCCCCGGCCGCGTCGTGCGCCACCCGCAGATCCGCAAGGGCCTGGTCCTGCTCGACCTGTGCACCGCCGACCGCGGCCTGGTCCGCGACACCGTCAGCAAACGGCACGGCGACACCTACCGCGCGGCCCGCGACGCCTCCTGGGGCGACCCCTGGAGCTAGCGCCCTACAGCCAGCCGTAGCGGTGGAAGGCGCGGTAGCACAGGAAGGACAGCGTGGCCATCACGCCCACCATCAGCGGGTAGCCGAAGGACCAGCGCAGCTCGGGCATGTGGTCGAAGTTCATGCCGTAGAAGCCCGCGATCATCGTCGGGACGGCGAGGATCGCGGCGCCCGCGCTGATCCGCCGCATGTCGACGTTCTGTTGCACGGCGAGTTGGCTGAGATTGGCCGCCAGCAGACCGTCGACCAGCTCGCCGTAGCCCACCAGCCGCTCGCGGACGTGGGTCAGGTGGTCGGCGACGTCGCGCAGATAGCGGGCGACCTCGGCGCCGATGAGCCGGTCCGGCTCCTCGCTCAGCCGCTGCAAGGGCCTGGCCATCGGGTGCACGGCCCGCTTGAACTCGATGAGCTCCCGCTTGAGCTGGTAGATCCGCTCGGCGTCGTCGCGGTGCGAGTCGGCGAAGACGTCGGCCTCCAGGTCGTCCACGTCCAGCTCGACCTCGTCGGCGACGTCCAGGTAGTCGTCCACGACCTGGTCGACGATGGCGTGCAGGACCGCCGAGGGGCCGTGCGCCAGCATCTCCGGGCTGCTTTCGAGGGCGTGCCGTACGCGGGTCAGCCCCGGCGCGCTGCCGTGCCGCACCACCACGACGAAGTCCGCGCCGAGGAAGATCATCAGCTCACCGGTGTCGACCACCTCGCTGGTCGCGGTCAGCTTCTCGTGCTCGACGAAGACGATCGTCTTGACCACCATGAACAGCGAGTCGCCGTACCGCTCCAGCTTGGGCCGCTGGTGCGCGGTCACCGCGTCCTCGACCGCCAGCGGATGCAGCCCGAACACCTCGGCGATCTCGGTCAGATGCTCCGCCTCCGGCTCGTGCAGCCCGATCCAGGCGAAGCCGCCGGTGTGCTTCCTGGCCTCCGCCAGCGCCTCGCGCGGCGGCAGCGACGCCACCCGCGAGCCGTCCGCGTACACCGCGCAGTCGACCACCACGTCCGCGGTGCGGCGGCGCTGCTCGGGCACCGTGCCGTCCTCGCCGAGGGTGTGCCAGGTGCCGCCGCGCCGCCACTGCCTGCGGCCGCCCGTGCGGCGGGCGAGCCGCCTGGGGTCGATCAGCCGCGGGTCCAGACGCCGGCCAGGGGTGATGCCGCGTTCGTCGGTGGTCATCGTGCCTTCTCCAGTACCGCCATGGCCGCGTTGTGCCCGGGAACGCCGCTCACCCCGCCGCCGCGGGCCGCGCCCGCGCCGCAGAGGAAGACGTTCTCATGCGGGGTGCCGACGCCCCAGCGGCCTGTGGCGTACGTCACCTGATCCGCGTCCGGCGCGGCGTACGGCCACGACAGGTCGCGGTGGAAGATGTGGCCGCCGGGCAGGCCCACCTCGCGCTCCAGGTCCAGCGGCGACTTCGCCTCCAGACACGGCCTGCCGTCGCCGTCCAGCAGCAGGCAGTCCGCCAGCGGCTCGGCGAGCACCGCGTCGAGTTGCGCCAGCGTCGCCTCCAGCAGCGCGTCCTTCGCCCCCGCCGGGTCCGCCGCGAACAGCCGCGCGGGCGTGTGCAGTCCGAACAGGGTCAGCGTGTGGACGCCCCGCCCTGCCAGTTCCGGCGAGAGGATCGACGGGTCGGTCAGGCTGTGGCAGTAGATCTCCGACGGCGGCGCGTCCGGCAGGCGCCCCGCGGCGGCCTGCTCGTACGCGGTCGCCAACTGCTCGTAGCCCTCGGCGATGTGGAAGGTCCCGGCGAACGCCTCGCGCGGGTCCACCGAGGTGTCGCGCAGCCGCGGCAGCCTGCGCAGCAGCATGTTGACCTTGAGCTGCGCGCCCTCGGGGGCCGGACCCGGCGCCGCCTCGCCCAGCAGCCCGGCCAGCGTGTGCGGCGCCGCGTTGACCAGCACGTCACGCGCCCCGACCGTCACCTGCCGCCCGTCGCGCTCGTACGTCACCTCCGCGCGTACGCCGTCCGCCGCGATGCCCGTGACCTCGGCGCCGGTGACGATCTCGGCGCCCGCCGCGCGGGCCGCGTCCGCCAGCGCGTCGGTGAACGCGCCCATCCCGCCCACCGGCACGTCCCAGTCGCCGGTCCCGCCGCCGATCACGTGGTAGAGGAAACAGCGGTTCTGCCGCAGCGACGGGTCGTGGGCGTGCGTGAAGGTGCCGATCAGCGCGTCGGTGAGGACCACGCCCCGCACCAGGTCGTCCGCGAAGGCCGCCTCCACCGTCTCGCCCAGCGGCCGCTCGAACAGCGCCTCCCAGGCCGCGGAGTCGCCGATCGCGCTCTCCAGCGCGGCCCGCGAGGGCAGCGGCTCGGTCAGCGTCGGGAACACCGCCTGCGCGACCCGCCCGGTCATCGCGTAGAACCGCTGCCACGCCTCGAAGTCCCGGTCGTCGCCGGTCAGCGCGGCGAACTGCTCCCGCGTACGGGCCGCGTCGCCCGCGTCCACCAGCAGGCCGCCGGTACCGCGCGGGGTGTACGAGGAGATCCGGCGGCGGCGCACCGCGAACCGCAGCCCCAGCTCGTCGGTGATCCGCGCGGGCAGCAGGCTCACCAGGTAGGAGTAGCGCGACAGCCGTGCGTCCACCCCGGCGAAGGCCCGGGTCGACACGGCCGCGCCGCCGGTCGCGGGCAGCCGTTCGAGCAGCAGCACCCGGCGGCCCGCGCGGGCCAGATAGGCGGCGGCGACCAGCCCGTTGTGGCCGCCGCCGACGATCACCACGTCATGCCGTGCCCCGCTCGAAACGTCCATCCCCGCACCCTATGACGCGGCGGCGCACGGCATGGGGCGGTCGGGACCGGGCGGTTCAGCTGGTCGGCGGCCGAGCCGCCACCACGCCGAGGCCCCCGGCCGGGAGGACCCGCGGCGTGGCGTGCGCGGGCTCGGGCCACGCGCCGGTCAGCCGACGGCCGGGCGCAGCTCCATCGTGCAGCACTTCACGCTGCCGCCGGCCTTGTGCAGCTCCGACATGTCCACCGGGACCGGCTCGAAGCCCCGGTCGCGCAACGGCCCGAGCAGGCCGGTGGCGGTACGCGGCAGCAGGACGTTGCGGCCGTCGCTGACCGCGTTGAGGCCGAGCGCGGCGGCATCCTGCGCCGTCGCCAGCAGCGCGTCGGGGAAGAGCCGGGCCAGCACGGCGCGGCTGCCGGGGGAGAAGGCGCCGGGGTAGTACATGATCTCGTCCCGCGCGTCGTCGAGCACGGCCAGCGCCGTGTCCAGGTGGTAGTAGCGCGGGTCGGTCAGCTCCAGGCCGATCACCGGACGGCCGAAGAACTCCTGCGCCTCCGAGTGCGACAGCGGGCTGCTCCGGAAGCCCTGGCCCGCCAGGATCCACGTCGCCGTGACCGCGAAGTCGCCCTCTGCCTCGTTGATGTGCACCGGCTCGCGCGGATCGGGAAAGCCGTTGCTCCTGAACCACGCCAGGTGCGCCGGGGCCTCGGCCTCGCGCTCGGGGTTCGCGAACCTCGCGCCCAGCACCTTCCCGTCCACGACGGTCGCGCCGTTCGCCGCGAACACCATGTCCGGCAGGTCCTCCACCGCGTCCAGCAGTTCCACGGTGTGGCCCAGCGCCCGGTACCTGTCGCGCAGGTCCTCCCACTGGAACAGGGCCAGTGCCGGGTCCACCGGCTTCGTCGGGTCCATCCACGGGTTGATCGAGTACGTCACTCGGAAGTGCGCCGGTGGACACATCAGGTACCGGCGGGGTGTCGCAGTGCGCAAAGAGGGCTCCTCGGGGGGTGGTGAAGGGCCGCCTCCGGCGGACGGTCGGCCCCCCGGAGTTCGTACGTACGCCCCGATTCTGCGCCTCCCGCTGGGGTCCCGCACCACCAAGTACCCCAAAGGGTTCCCCCCTTTCCCCCCGTACGGTTCCTTCGCGTCGGGCGGTGAGCCGATCCTTTTAGGGGCGCGGGGAACTGCGCGCTCAGCCATGACGCTCCTGCGGGTCACCACCGGCCCCGGCGGGGCGGTTCGGTTGTCACCGGACCACCGGCCCGGTGGGGGCTGGCCGCGCAGTTCCCCGCGCCCCTGACGGGGCACCGTCTCTCGTCCGGGCGGTGAGCCGATCCTTTAGGGGCGCGGGGAACTGCGCGACAAGCCACGACGCTCCCGCACGTCACCACCGGTCCCGGTGGGGCAGTTCGGTTGTCTCCGGACCACCGGGCCGGTGGGTGGGGGGTCAGCGGAGGGGGAGGATCAGGGGGGTGCCGCTGCGGGGGTGGGGGAGGACTTCGACGGGGTGGCGGTAGACGGCGGAGAGCCGTTCGGCGGTGAGCACCGCCGCAGGCGAACCGTTGGCGGTGACGCGGCCGGAGGACAGGACGGCGACACGGTCGGCATGGGCGGCGGCGAGACCGAGGTCGTGGAGGACGACGACGACCCCGCGCCCGAGAGCGGCCTGCTCGCGGCAGACGCGCAGGACGAGCTCCTGGTGGTGAAGGTCAAGGGCGGCGGTCGGCTCGTCGAGCAGCAGCAGCGGCGCGCGTTGGGCGAGCACCCGCGCGAGCGCGACGCGGGCCCGCTCGCCGCCCGAGAGCGCGGGATAGGCCCGCTCGGCGAAGCCCGTGACCTCGGTGGCGCGCATGGCCGCCGCCACGGCGGCCTCGTCCTCGTGGGCGAGGACGGTCCCGGCCCACGGCGCGCGCCCCATCCGTACGACCTCGTCGGCGGTGAAGGGGAAGGCGAGCGGCGAGGACTGCGGGAGGACGGCCCGGCGCAGGGCGAGCTGCCGGGCGGTCCAGCGGCCGAGGGGCGCGCCGCCGACCCGCACCTCACCGGAGTCGGCGGGCACGTCACCGGCCAGCGCCCCCAGCAGCGTGGACTTGCCCGCGCCGTTGGGCCCGACCAGGGCGAGCACTTCGCCCGCGTGGACGGCGACGCCGACCCCGTCGAGCACGGGGCGCCCGCCGAGCCGTACGACCAGGTCGTGGGCCTCGGCCAGGACGTCGCCGGGGGCGGGCGGCGGCGGGAGGGACGTACGAGCCCGGCGTCGTACCGCGAGCGGCCTCATGCCCAACCCCCCTGCCGGCCGCGGGTCCTGCGCAGCAGCCAGAAGAAGAAGGGGCTGCCGACGAGGGCGGTCAGCACGCCCAGCGGCAGCTCCGCGGGCGAGGCGAGCGTACGGGCGGCGAGGTCGGCGGCGACCAGGACGAGCGCGCCGCCGAGGGCGCTGCCCGGCACCAGGAAACGGTGTCCCGGCCCCGCGGCCATCCGCAGCAGATGCGGCACGACGAGCCCGACGAAGGCGACGATCCCCGCGACCGCGACGGCCGCCGCCGTCAGCAGCGCCACGATCAGGATCACCGCGATCCGCATCCGTTCGACGTCCACGCCGAGGTGCTTGGCCTGGCGTTCGCCGAGCGCCAGCAGGTCCAGGCGGCGGGAGAAGAACGGTGCCACGGCGAGACCCGCCAGCGCGCAGGGCAGCACCGCGAGCACCTTCGGCCAGCTCGCCTGGGCCAGCGAACCGAGCTGCCAGAAGGTGATCTGGGTGAGCTGCGAGTTGTCCGCGAAGAAGACGAACAGGCCGATGAGGGCGCCCGCGAAGGCGTTCACCGCGATGCCGGTGAGGACGAGGGTGACGACCTCCGTCCGGCCGCCCGACCGGGACAGGCCGTACACGACGAGGACGGTCAGCAGCCCGGCGACGAAGGCGCACACCGTCACCGACCAGGTGCCCGCGAAGGTCAGGCCGAGCGCGATCGACCCGACGGCGCCCACCGCGGCGCCGGACGAGATCCCGATCACCCCCGGCTCGGCCAGCGGATTCCCGAACACGCCCTGCATCAGCGCCCCCGCGCACCCCAGCGAGCCGCCGACCAGCAGCGCCAGCACGATGCGCGGCAGCCGTACGTCCCACAGCACCGACTCCGCCACCCGGTCCAGCCGGTGGCCCCCGAGGCCGCAGCGGTGCGCCACCGACGCCAGCACGTCCCCCGCCGGAATCCCGTACGCCCCGATCCCGGCCGACACGACGCTCAGCACGACCAGCCCCGCGGCCAGCACCCCGATCAACACGGTCGCCCGGCCACGCCGGTTGGCCTGACGGCCGGTCGGCCGCGGCCCGTCGTCCGCGATCCCCCCGGGCCCGCTCGCTTCCTTGGGCCCCGTTCGCGTAAGCGCCGCGTCATCGTGCGCCGGTACCGAGTCCTGGGCTCCTGGGCCGGCGTCCCGAGCGGGAGCCGCAGTCGTGGTCGGCCGGGTGTCGTCGTCCGTCCCGGCGGGCGCGGTGTGTTCCTCGTTCGGGGAGGCCGTGGTCGTCATGGGCCGGGTCACCGGGCCTTTTGGTGGATGCCGGTGGTGAGCCGGCGCAGGACGGAGTCGGTGCGGGGGCCGAAGTTGAGGAGGGTGCCGTCGTCGATGGCGACGACACGGTGGTCAAGACCGGCGGGCGTCTGGGCGACGCCCGGGACCTTTTCGAGGCCGCTGACCCCGCCGACGGAGTCGAGCCCCTTGGTCATGACGAGGATGACGTCGGGCGCGGCCTTCACCAGGGCCTCGCTGGTGATGGGGGTGAAGTCCTTGTCGAGGCCGGAGGCGGTCCCGGCGTCGACGCCGCCCGCCGCCGCGATGAGGGAGTCGGCGCCGGAGCCGCGCCCGCCGATCAGGTAGACCGACGCGGTGCCGCGCAGGTAGAGGAAGGCGACGCGCGGCTTGTCGGACGTGCTCGGAATCGTCGCGCGGACGGCGTCGATCCGTTGCGCCGTACGCGCGCGCAGCGTGTCACCCGCGGCCTTCACACCGAGCGCGGCGGCCACGGCGTCGATCCGCGGGCCCACATCGTCGAGCGAGGTCGCCGTCTTGACGACGACGAGCGGGACGCCCGCGTCGCGGATCTGGCGGATCGCCTCGGCCGGGCCCGTGGTGTCCTCGGCGAGGACGAGGGTGGGGTGCAGGGACAGGACGCCCTCGGCGGAGACGTCGTGGGCGCGGGTCACCACTGGCAGCTTCGCCGCCTGCGCGAAGGTCGCCGTGATGTCGCGCGCGACGACGTTCTTGCCGAGGCCCAGCGTGAAGACGATCTCGGACAGCCCGCCGGTGAGCGGCACGATCCGGTCGGCGGCGGTGACGGTGACCTTCCGGCCGTCCGCCGAGGTGACGGTGGCGGGCAGTACGGGCACGGGCGCCGCACCGGCCAGCGGTTCGATCCGGTCGGCGTCCGCTCCCGCGCTCGACGTCGCCCCCGTACCGCTCGCGGACGGCCCCGCCTTCCCCGCCGAGCCGCCGCACGCGGTGAGCGCGAGTGCCAGCAGCCCGCCGAGCAGCGAGAACGCCACGCCCCGCGCGGCGCACGCGTTCCGCCGCACGGAAGCGCGGCGCCGCGAGCGACCGCCCCCCGAGCCGCCGGCTTCCGGGGCGGCCCGGACGGCGGTCGGTGGTGAACCGGCGGGGGACGAAGGCGGGGTTGGTGACGCGGCGAGGTCCGGGGCGGCCCGGAGGCTGATCGGCTGTGAACGGGCAGGGGACGAACGCGGGGTTGGTGACGCGGCGAGGTCCGGGGCGGCCCGGACGGCGGTCGGCTGTGGACCGGCGGCCGGTGGACGGTTGGGTTCCGGCGCGGTGCGGTCGCCCAAGTCGGCCTGGGCATGCCCGCGTTGCGGAGTGTCGGCGTCCGGGGCGTCCAAGAAGCGCCCGGCCTGCGAGCCCGTCGTCGGGAAGCCCGCGGCATGCGGCTCGGCATCCGCTCGGTCGGGACGTCGTTCGGAACCTGTTCGCACTGCCAACCCGTCCCTTGCCGTGGTGCCGTCATGTCGTGATGCCGCTGTGCCCGCGCGCCAGCGCGTTCGGCGACGTCGCGGGAGGGTTCCCCGCCGGTCGGTGATTAGCTTAGGTTAGCCTTACCTGAGTTTGCCAGTCCTGGAGGGGTCCATGCCGTTGTTCCGTCATGCCCGCGTGCGCCGTACCGGCGGCCGGGCCGTCTCGCTCACGGCCGTGAGCACCGCGCTGCTCGGCGCGGTCGCGCTGACCGCGCTGACCGCGGTGCTGCCCGCGTCAAGGGCGGACGCCGCGACGAGCCGTACGGTCGCCGGGGGACGGCTGGACTGGGGAATCAAGGCGTCGTTCCAGAGCTATGTCACCGGGCCCATCGCGAAAGGCAGTTGGGCGATGACCGGCGGCGCGGGCACCTTCGGCAGCAACCAGTTCCGCTTCCCTTCGGCGCGGGGCTCGTACGATCCGGGCAGCGGCGCGCTGACCGCCGCCTTCGCGGGCGGCGTCCACTTCCTGGGGCACCGGCAGACCAGCG
This sequence comes from Streptomyces sp. NPDC088197, assembly GCF_044741185.1. NCBI lineage: Bacteria > Bacillati > Actinomycetota > Actinomycetes > Kitasatosporales > Streptomycetaceae > Streptomyces > Streptomyces sp. NPDC088197. The sequence continues at coordinate 270,660 of NZ_JBIUSD010000003.1, read as the reverse complement.
GCGCCTATCAACTCGACCTCACCATCAGCCGTCCCACCGTCAAGATCTCCGGCGGCCACGGCACGCTCTACGCCGACATGCGCAGCAAGGACAAGAACACCGGTCGGGTCACCACCACCGCCCAGGTGCCGCTCGCCTCGCTCGCCGTCGGCGGCGTCAACACCCGCGGGGTCACCGGGTCGCAGATCACCCTCAGCGGCATCCCGGCCACCCTCACCTCGCAGGGCGCCCGCGCCTTCGCGGGCTACTACACCACCGGCACCCCGCTGGACCCGGTCAGCCTCTCGGTCGACCTGCGCGCACCCGCCTCGCCGACCACCGCCCCGCCGCGGACCCCGACCGGCGGCGCGAGCGACAAGGCGTCGGGGAAGCCGACCGCCACTTCGACGGCCGTGCCCGGCACGGTCGTTGACGCCGCCGCCGACTGGGGCGTACGCCGTACCTTCCGCGAGTACGTGACCGGCGACATCGCCAAGGGCCGCTGGACGGTGGCCGACGGCGCGCGGGACGGCGGCGCCCTGTTCCGCTTCGGCGCGGGCCGCGGCACGTACGACGCCTCGCACCACTCGCTGGACGCCCGGTTCGGCGGGACGGTGCGCTTCGTCGGGATGAAGGCGGCGGACGGCACGTACGGGCTGGACCTGTCGATCAGCGCGGTCCGCGTCACGGTCACCGACGGCAAGGGCACGCTGTACGCGGACGGCGAGCCGTTCATCACCTTCGCCGCGCCCGCCGCGCTCGCGCCGAAGAACGGCCTGATCTCCCTGGCCGAGGTCCCGACCACGCTGACGGCGCAGGGCGCCAAGGCGTTCAACGGCCTCTACACCGCGGGTACTTCGATGGACCCGCTCACGCTCTCCGTCGCCCTCGACAAGGCGGCGGCCCTGCCCGCGCTGCCCGACATCGGCTCCGACCCCACGGCGTCCGCCACCCCGGCGGCGTCCCCGGCGCCGAGCACCGCACCCGCCGCGCCGCGCACCGAGTCCGCCGCGGACAGCTCGCACGACGGCGCGCCGGTCGGCCTGCTGGCCGGCGGTTCGGCCGCGGTCCTCGCCGCGGCGGCGGTCGTCTTCACCGTCGTACGGCGCAAACGCCGTACCGAAGACGGTGGCTGACGGCGCGTCACCCAGACGTCGGCTGACGGTGCGTCACCTCCCCCCGCACCTCGCACCACCCGCTCGAACCGCAGCACCGCAGGACGCGTACGGCCGCACGCAGCGTGCGGCCGCAGGGCCCGTACGCCCTCCGTACGGCCGCATGCCCGCACCGGGCACCACCGCACCGAGCACCACCTTCCGAGGAACACAAGGAGCACACCACCCCATGACCGCCCGCCTCAGCTCCCGCGCGCTCGCCCTGGCGATAGCCACCGCCACCGCGGGGGCGGCCACCGCCCTGCTGGTCCCGGCGTTCGCCGCCGCCGACTCGCCGTCGTCCCCGGCCGTACCGCTCACCGGCGGCACCTTCGACTGGGGCGTCAAGCAGTCGTTCCGCTCGTACGTGACCGGCCCCGCGGGGGGCACCATCACCACCGCGGACGGCGCGACCGCCAACTCCAACGGCACCTTCCACTTCACCAACGGCCAAGGCTCGTACGACACGTCGACGCACGGCGTGACCGTCGGCTTCGACGGCAGCGTCGAGTTCGCGTCCACGCTGCACGGCTTCGACATCAAGCTGGCCGACCTCAAGGTCGTCACCGTCGGCACCACGGGCAGGATCACCGCCGACGTGACCGCCGCGGGCAGCACGTCGAACGACGTGGAATTCGCCACGCTCGACCTGTCGAACGTCAGGCCCGGCGGCGGCGCGGGCGGCGCGATGACCTTCAACGGCATCCCGGCCACGCTGACCGCCGACGGGTCGAGCGCCTTCAACGGCATGTACCAGCCCGGTACGGCGCTGGACGCCGCGGACCTGTCCGTCACTCCGGGCGCCGCCCCGACGACCACGCCGCCCACCACCCCGCCGACCACCGCCCCCACCACGCCGCCGACCACCGCACCGACCACCAACCCGCCGACCACCAACCCGCCGACCGGCGAGCCCACCGGTGAGCCCACGGGCGAGCCGACCGCCACGCCCACCACGACCGCGCCCGGCGGGCCCGCCGCCGTCGTGGACGGCAACCTCGACTGGGGCGTCAAGCAGTCCTTCCGCTCCTACGTCACAGGACCGATCGCCGACGGCAAGGTGGAGCTCACCGACGGCGCCACCGGCACCGCCTCCGGCTACCGCTTCCCCAAGGGCGCCGGCACCTACGACGCCGACACCAAGACCCTCAACGCCTCCTTCTCCGGCGGCGTCCGCTTCCTCGGCCACCTCCAGCAGGGCACGTACGCGCTCGACCTGAAGTTCGGCAACTTCACGGTGGCCACCAAGGGCGCCACCGGCACCCTCACCGCCGACGTGTCGGCCAAGGACATGGCCTCGGGCAAGGTCACCGACTACAAGGGCATCGCCGTGGCCACCCTGAGCGGTGTCGCGCCGACCGCCGACGGCGACGTCGTCACGGTCTCCGGCGCCTCCGCCGTGCTCACCGAGGACGGCGCGAAGGCGTTCAGCGGCTTCTACAAGGCGGGCGACGCGCTCGACCCGGTGACGGTCGCCGTCTCGCTGGACGACAGCGCCACCCTGCCGACCGGTTCGCCGAGCCCGTCGGCCGGTTCGTCGGGCGGTTCCTCCGACGGCGGTACGACCGGCGGCTCCACCAGCGGCGGTACGACCGGCGGTTCCGGCAGCACGGTCGGCGGCACCGGCAACGACTTCACCACCGACGGCGAGCTGGCCTCCACCGGCTCCGGCACCCCGTCCGCCGCGCTGCTCGCCGCCGCGGGCGCCCTGCTGGTGACCGGCGCCGCCGCGACCGTCACCGTGGCCCGCCGCCGCAACACCGTCTGACGCAACACCGTCTGACGCAACACCGTCCGACGCGAAGACGCCTGACGCAACCCCGTCCGACGCGGCACCGTCCGCCGCGAAGACCTCAGGCACAGCCGAAAGCCGGGCGGCCCACCGTGAGTTCAGGTGGGCCGCCCGGCTTCGCGGGGGTCGTACGGACAGCGCGCCCTCACGCGGAGAGCGGGAAGGCGTCCCCCAGCTCTCGGAAGACCGCGATGTTCAGCGCGAAGGCGGTCCTGCACTCCTCGACCACCCGCTGCTTCTCCAGGTCGTCGACCGCGAGGCCGTCCAGCAGTTCGCGGTACTCGCGCTTGAAGGCGGCCGGGTTGTCGATGTCCTCGAAGACGTAGAAGCGGACACCGTCGCCCTTGCGGGCGAAGCCCCAGGTCTTCTCCGCGACACCGCGGACGACCTGGCCGCCGGAGAGGTCGCCGAGGTAGCGGGTGTAGTGGTGCGCGACATAACCGGCGGGCCACTCGCGGGCGACCTCGGCCACCCGGGCCGCGTACCGGGCGGTGGCGGGCAGCGCGGTCGCGCGTTCCTTCCAGCCCTCGCCGAGCAGGTGGTCGAGGTCCTGTTCGAGGGAGGCGACGCGCAGCAGCTCGGTGCGGGTGAAGGGCGCGGCCACCGAGTCGTCGGCCAGCAGGTGCGCGCCCTCCTCCAGCGCCCGGTACACGAACCAGAGCTGCTCGGTGTAGCGCGCGTACGCGTCCACGCCGAGCCGCCCGCCGAGCAGGTCGTCCATGAAGGTCGAGTCGTGCGCCTCCTGGTGCTGGGCCCGGGTCGCGGCGCGGATCACGGCGGAGAAGGGGGATGCGGCGGACGGTGCGTCCGGAGTGGCCGACGTGTCCGAAGTGGCCGACGGAATCGACGTGGTCAAAGGAACCTCCTGGTCAAGGCTGTGCGCCGACCTCGATCCTCCCAACTTAGGCTTACCTAAGTCAATAGGTTGCCGACATGATGTCGGAAACGGCCGCCACGGGAACACTTCCACCCCGGGTGGGTGTTCATTCCTGGCAAGAGGGAGGATGTGCTCCACCGTCCGCGTACCGTGGTCCGCGGGACGGGAGTGGCGAGGAAAGGAGCCCGATGGCAGGCAAGAGCAGGGTGTCCGACTGGTTGCGCCGCCGTACGGAGAGCGCTTCGGGCAACAGCCGGGCGGCCAGGGCGGCAGCCGCCGCTGCCGCCGACGACCTGCGCCGTGACGAGCTGATCCAGGCGGCCGTCGCCGCCTCGTATCCCGTCGCACCGGCCGTGCACCCCGAGGGCTTCGGCTGTTCGTGCGACCGGATCGGCTGTCACATCCCCGGTGTGCACCCCGTCTCGCAGGCGTGGCAGACCCAGGCGAGCACCGACCCGCAGCGGGTCGCCCAGTGGCTCAGCGGCCAGCCGCTCGCCAACTTCATCACCGCCACCGGGCTCAACCACGACGTCCTCGACGTCCCCGCGGAAGCGGGCCGCGTCGCGCTGGAACGGCTGACCGCCGACGGCGCCACCATCGGCCCGGTCGCCCTCCAGGGCGAGGACCGGATGCTGTTCTTCACCGCCACCCGCGGCACCCCCGCCGACGAGGACGAGTGGTGGCCCTGCGCCCTCGACTGCAACCCGGAGACCGCCGACGAGCACCCCGGCATCCGCTGGCACTGCCGCGGCAGCTATGTGCTGCTGCCCCCGGCCCGGCTGCCGTCCGGCGGCACGGTCGTCTGGCTCCCCGACCTCGGCCCCGACCTCCCGCTGCCCGACCCGCTCCCCGTCCTCGACATCCTCACCGACGCCTGCGCCCAGTTCGCCTACGAACCCGAGCCGGAACCGGTCGCCCGCACGCGCTGAGCCCGTCCCCGCGGAGCCCGTTCCCGCTGAGTCCCGTCCCCGCAGAGCCCGTCCCCGCTGAGTCCCTACGCGCCCGTCGCCGAGACCAGGCCCGCCAGGCGGCTGAGGACGGTCGTTTTCGCGTCCGGTCCCGCGCTGCGGGCGGGGACCGTGGCGGCCTGCTGTGACATGCGGGAGAGGGTGACGGAGGTGCGGGGGGTGCCGGTCATCAGGGCCTTGGTGTCCTGGTCGATGCTGAGCTGGTAGCCCTCGCGGTACGTGGCGCGGGTCTGATGGCGACTGGCGAACAGCACGAGCGCGCCGCCGGACCTGGTACGCAGCGCGACCGGGGTGAAGTCGCCGCCGTCGGCGGGCTGATCGGCGTACTGCGTCACGGAGTTGGCCGTACGCCGGTTCTTGTCGCGCCCGGCCAGCAGCTCGGAGGTCGCCGGACCGTCGGCGAACGCCGGTGCGGCGGGAGCCTGTTGGAGATACGAGGTGTACGCCGTGCTCAACCGGCCCGGCTGCACGAGCAGATCGGTGCCCGCGGCCGGCAACGCCTCGACCAGACCGTCCTTGTCGGTGGCGAGGGCGGGCAGCGCGTCCGGTGCCATGACGGCAAGGAAGGACGCCTTCCACGGGTCGCCCGCGGTGAACCGGCGGAAGACCAGCAGCCACCGCGAGTCGCCGCCGCGGTTGGTCGCGGTGTCCGCCACGAAGAACTTCGGCCAGCCGCGCTGCCTCGGCACCAGGAAGCGTGAGTCGGAGAAGGCCAGCGGCGTGAACGACGCGTTGCCCTCGGGGTGGTTGGCGTGCTTGGCCCGCACCCCCGCCTCGTCGATGGCGCCCAGCGCGCCCGACTCGATCTCGGCGACCAGCGACTCGTCGTACGCCTTCGTCGCCGCGTTGTTGACCTTCGCGAAATTCGCCAGCACCTCGGCCGCCTCCGCGGGCCGCACCGACGCGATGTCCGCGCGCTCACCGTGCACGGTGACACAACCGGCCAACGGCACCGCCAGCGCGGTCGCCGCCGCCGCCAGACACAGGCTCCGACGGTTCATGGCAGGGTCAGCACCTCCGCGCCGTCCGCCGTGACCACCAGCGTGTGCTCGAACTGGGCGGTGCGCTTGCGGTCCTTGGTGACCACGGTCCAGCCGTCGTCCCACATGTCGTACTCGTGCGTGCCCAGCGTCAGCATCGGCTCGATGGTGAACGTCATGCCGGGCCGCATCACCGTCGTCGCCCGCGGGTCGTCGTAGTGCGGGATGATCAGCCCCGAGTGGAACGCGGTGTGGATGCCGTGCCCGGTGAAGTCCCGCACCACGCCGTACCCGAAGCGCTTCGCGTACGACTCGATGACCCGGCCGATCACATTGATCTGCCGCCCGGGACGTACCGCCTTGATCGCCCGGTCGAGCGACTCCCGTGTGCGCTCCACCAGCAGCCGCGACTCCTCGGCGACGTCGCCCACGAAGTACGTGGCGTTGCAGTCCCCGTGCACCCCGTGGATGAACGCGGTCACGTCCAGGTTCACGATGTCGCCGTCGCGCAGCACCGTCGAGTCCGGGATGCCGTGGCAGATCACCTCGTTCACCGACGTGCACAGCGACTTGGGGAAGCCGCGGTAACCCAGGTCAGAGGGGTACGCCTGATGGTCCACCATGTACGCGTGCGCGATCCGGTCCAGCTCGTCGGTCGTCACCCCCGGGGCGATGGCCTTCGCGGCCTCCTCCATCGCGCGCGCCGCGATCCGCGAGGCGGTCCGCATCTTCTCGACCGTCTCCGCGTCCTGCACCTCGGGCCCGGTGTACGGCGCCGGCCCCGGCCTGCCCACGTACTCGGGGCGCGGGATCGAGGCCGGCACGTGCCGGGTGGGGGAGAGCTTGCCGGGAACGAGCAGCGACTGACCAGACATGCCGACGAGTGTATCCGCGCCCGATCGGGGAACATGGCCGCAGGCGGCCACCCGCGGCACCCCCGACCACAGGAGACGATCATGGCGCTGTTCAGGGCGAAGAAGCCGGCCGGAAAGCCCGGCGAATGGTTCTACTGCATCGAGCACCACAAGGTCGAGGAGGGGCCCGAATGCCCCGCCAAGGACCGCTTCGGCCCTTACTCCACCCGCGAGGAGGCGCAGCGGGCGATGGACACCGCCGCCGAGCGCAATCTCCAGTGGGACACCGACCCGAAGTGGCACGACACCGCCGACGGTGACGGCCAGGACGCCGGGAACGACAGGCCGGGGGCCTCCTGACGGAGCAGTCGGGCGGGGCCGGTCGTCAGGACGCGGTCGCGGGTGCCGTTTCCGTACCGCTTTCCGTGCCGCTCTCCGTCCCGCTCTTCGTCTCCGCCGCCGCCGGGTGCTGCCGCGCGTCGTACGACATCAGCTTCGGGAGAGCGGCGGCCAGGGCGACGACCGCCGCCGCGCACGCGACACCGCCGGTCCAGACGGAGGTACGGGCGGTGGTGAGGGCGGCCACGCCGCCGCTGCGGAGCTGACCGAGCTGCGGGCCGACCGAGTACGACAGCAGCTCGATCCCCGCCAGGCGTCCGCGCAGCTCGTCGGGGATCGTCTGATTCCACATCGTGGAGCGGCCGACGCCGCTGATCATGTCGCAGCCGCCCGCCGCCGCCAGGCACAGCAGTACGAGCCAGATCCGGCCCGTCCAGCCCGCCGCGGCCATGGCCAGGCCCCAGCCCACGGCCGCGTACACGACCATCCGGCCGTGCCGGTGGATCCGGGTGGTCCAGCCGCTGGTCAGGCTGACCGCGAGGGAGCCGACCGACCCGGCCGCGTACATCAGGCCGAGCGACCACGGCGCGTGCAGGTCGTCCGCGAGGAACGGGAAGATCGCCGCCGGGTACGCGAAGAACATCGCCGCCAGGTCGATCGCGTACGTGCCGAGGAGTTCCTTGCGGCTCCACGCGTAGCGCGCGCCCTCCGCGATCGAGCGCAGCGAGGGCGGTTTCGCGTCGTGCGCGGCCGGTGAACGGCTCAGCCCCAGGCCGAGCGCGACGGAGAGCGCGAAGGTCGCCGCGTCGGCCGCGTACGCCCACGAAAGGCCCGCGTACGCGATCACCAGGCCCGCGACGGACGGGCCCGCGATGGCCCCGACCTGCCAGCGCAGCGCGTTGAGCGCCGCAGCGGCGGCGAGTTGGTCGCGCCGGACGATCCTGGGCACGATCGCGTCCAGGGCGGGCCGCTGGAGTCCCGTCAGCGCGCTCGACAGCGCCGCCACCACGTACAGCGGCCACACCACCGGGTGCGGCACCACCGTGTTGACCAGCAGCCCCAACGCCAGCAGGCCCTGCGCCGCCTCGGTCGCGTTGATCAGCAGCTTCCGGTCCATCGCGTCCGCGAGCGCCCCGCCGTACAGCCCGAACACGATCAGCGGCACCAGCTCCACCGCGCCGATCGCTCCCACCGCGACGGCCGAGCCCGTCAGCTCCTTGATCTGCACCGGCAGGGCCACGAACGTCAGGAAGCTTCCGAACGTCGTGATGGCTCCCGCCAGCCACATTCTCCGGAAGTCCGCCGAGGTGCGCCACGGCGTCATGTCGGGGAGCAACGCCCTCTTCCGCTTCCGCGGGGGTGGGGGGTCATCGGTCACGGTCACTGTCACGTAGGGCGATGCTCCCCGGCCCGGCCTCCCCCCGCAAAGCCTTTTTCCCCCGCCCGACCCGCCCCCACTGGGCCGGTGGCCCGGCGACAACCGCTCTGCCCCGCCGGGGCGGGTGGTGTCGTGCGGGAGCGCGGGCCGCCCCCACCGGCCGGTGGTGAGGTGCGGGAGGGCTTGTGAACGGGGTGGGGTTACCAGCGGGGGGGTGGGGTGGAGAGGTGGTCGGCCAGGCGGGAGAGGGGGTCGCGGAAAGGGGGGCGGCGAGGGGCCGTGGCCTCACCCGCAGCGGAGCTGACAAGGTGCTGGAGGACGTCGAGGGAGAGCGCGGGCGCGTCGGGGGAGGGCAGGCTCAGGACGTCGTGGGCGACGCCGTCGAAAGACTGACTCTCCGCGGAAGCGGACAGGGCGAGGACGGTGGCGCCGGAGCGCCTGGCGTCGTGGACGCGTTCGAGGATGCCCGCCCCCGGCCGGTCGGGGGCGACGAGCAGCACGGTCTCGCCGCGCCCGGCGGCGGCCAGCCGCCGCAGACCGACGGCGAGATGCGGCGGCGCGCCCGGCGGCACGCGGAACCGCAGGAGCGTGGGGGAGAGTTCGGGCACCCCGCTCCAGGCGGCCTCGTCGTCGAGGTGCGCGGCGAGATGCCACGGCTCGTACGCGTCGGTGCCGACGAGCAACAGCGGTCCCGGCCCGCGCTGGACCGCGGTTCTGAGCGTCCCGCCGAAGGCCCGGGCGGCGCGCGGCCACTCCGTTCCGGCGAGCACTTCGCGCAGCAGCGCGACCCGTACGGCGTCCATGGCACGGCATCCTTCCGCCCCCGGAGTGATCCGCGCCACCGAACGCCGTCGAACACCGCCCGCACCTGGCAGGATCGCCGGTATGACTACCCCTGAGGACGTGAAGACCCCGGCCAAGGCACCGGCCAAGGACCCCTGGGAGCTGCCCGACGTGTCGGGCCTGGTGGTGGGAGTGCTCGGCGGCACCGGTGACCAGGGCCGCGGGCTCGCCTACCGGCTGGCCAGGTCGGGCCAGAAGGTCGTCATCGGCTCCCGCAACGCCGAGCGCGCGCAGACCGCCGCCGCCGAACTCGGCCTCGGCGTCGAGGGCGCGGACAACGCGGAGTGCGCCCGCCGCAGCGACATCGTGATCGTCGCGGTGCCGTGGGACGGCCACGCCAAGACCCTGGAGTCACTGCGCGAGGAACTGGCGGGCAAGCTCGTCGTGGACTGCGTCAACCCGCTCGGTTTCGACAAGCAGGGCGCGTACGCCCTCAAGCCCGACGAGGGCAGCGCCGCCCAGCAGGCCGCCGCCCTGCTCCCGGACTCGCGGGTCACCGCCGCCTTCCACCACCTGTCGGCGGTGCTGCTCCAGGACCCGGAGATCGCGGAGATCGACACCGATGTGATGGTCCTCGGCGAGGCCCGCGCCGACACCGACATCGTCCAGGCGCTCGCCGCCCGTATCCCCGGCATGCGCGGTGTCTTCGCGGGCCGGCTGCGCAACGCCCACCAGGTCGAGTCGCTGGTCGCCAACCTCATCTCGGTCAACCGCCGTTACAAGGCCCACGCGGGCCTGCGCCTCACCGACGTCTGAGCCGCATCGAGCCGTAGCCGCGCCGCATCCGAGCCGTAGCCGAGCCGGCCACACGGGCCGGCCACGCGAGCCGTACGTCCGAGACGTACGAGCCCGTCCCGAGCGGTCCGGGGCATGGGGGACAATGGCGGACGACCGTACGCGTCCGCCCGGACAGGAGCCGCACCCCATGCCCCGCCTCGCCCTCTACGCCCTCATCGCGTGCCTGCTCGCCGTCGCCGCCGCGGTGGTGTCCTTCGCGCACGGCAGCTTCCTGGGCATCGTGTGGGTGCTGCTCGCCGGGCTGACCAGCAACATGTGCTGGTACTACTTCCGCAAGGCGAAGATGGACGCCGCCGCTGCCGCCGACGCGACGGGCCAGCCGCAGAGCTGACGTCACTTCCGCCAGAACTGGAACAGCGTGTAGCCGTAGTCCACGTAGTCGCGCGGCACGTGCAGCCAGCCCATCACGGTGTCGATGGCGTGGAAGAACTTCACGTTCACCGCCGGAATCCACAGCACACCGAAGACCGCCAGCAGGCCGAACTGTGAGAAGGGCTCGAACTGGCGGCGGGCGGCGGGCGAGAGCCACGGCTCGATGATGCCGTAGCCGTCCAGGCCCGGGACCGGCAGCAGGTTCAGGATCGCGGCGGTCACCTGGAGCATCGCCAGGAAGGCGAGCGCGCACAGGAACTCGGTCGGCCAGGAGTCCAGCGCGCCGAGCGCGAACGGCAGCATCAGCAGCACCGCGAAGGCGACGTTGACCAGCGGGCCCGCCGCCGAGATGAGGCTGTGCCGCCAGCGCCCCTGGATGCGGCCGCGCTCGATGAAGACGGCCCCGCCGGGCAGGCCGATGCCGCCCAGGATCACGAAGACCACCGGCAGCACGATGGACAGCAGCGCGTGCGTGTACTTCAGCGGGTTGAGGGTCAGATAGCCCTTCGCGCCGATGGAGATGTCACCGCTGTGCAGGGCGCTGCGGGCGTGCGCGTATTCGTGCAGACATAGGGAGACGACCCAGCCGGACACGACGAACAGGAAGACCGCGAAGCCGTGGTCGGAGGCGAACTGGCTCCACACCGCCCAGCCGGACACGGCCATCACCGCGACGATGGCGAGGAAGACCGGGCTGATCCTCCGGTCGCTGTCGCCGCGACGGTCGGCCCTGCGGATCGATGTGACGCTCATGGACGGGCTCCTGGCGTGGGCGGTGGGGCGCTGAGGCTACGGGAGGTCGTGCGCGGGCCCGGCGGCCCGACGGTGGGGGACCGACGGTGGTGGGGACGGACGCGGCCTGAGGCAGCCGCCCGATCATGCCATCCGGGACGGAAACGACACAGGCCGTGCCCGGGAAACGTCCGGCGGCGTGACCAGGTTCCAACGCCGCGTCACCCCGGGCCACCGCTGTACGGAGGCGCGCGAGCGGACGCCACGCCTCCGCCCCCGCGTGGACCGTACGCCCTCGCCGCCGCGGGCGGACCGGGGCCGACCGGGGCGCGGTGACCGTGCGGGCTCCGTAACAATGGGGCCGTGCGATACGCGATTCTCGGCACCACCCAGGCTCTGCGCGACGACGGCACGCCCGCCGCACTGGCGGGCGGTCGGCTGCGCGCGCTGCTGACGGCGCTCGCACTGCGGCCCGGCCGGGTGATCGGCGCGGACGCGCTCATCGACGAGGTGTGGGACGGCGACCCGCCCGCCGGGGCGACCGGCGCGCTGCAAGCGCTGATCGGTCGGCTGCGCCGGGCCATCGGCCATGACGCGGTCGGCTCGGTCGACGGCGGCTACCGGCTGGAGGCGGTGCCCGAGGACGTGGATCTCTACCGGTTCGAGCGGCTGGCCGACGAGGGGGCGCGGGCGCTGGCCGACGGCGACCCGGTCAAGGCCGCCGGGCTGCTCGGCGACGCGCTCGCGCTGTGGCGCGGGGCCGCGCTCGCGGACCTGCCCGACCGGGGCACGGCCGCCGTCCGCAGCGAGGCGCTGCGCCGGGACGCCCAGCGGCAGCGGCTCACCGCGGAACTGGCCCTCGGCAGGGCAGGTCCGATCCTCCCCGAGCTGGCGGAGCTGGCCGCCGCGCACCCCCTGGACGAGCCGCTGCGCGCCCTCCACATCCGCGCCCTGCGCGCCGCGGGCCGTACCGCCGACGCCCTGGCCGCGTACGAGGCGGTCCGCCGTGATCTCGCCGACCAGCTCGGCGCCGACCCCAGCCCCGAACTGCGCGCCCTGCACGCGGAACTGCTGAACCCCCCGCCGCTGCCGGGTGACCGTCCGGTCGGGACTCCGCCCGGCCCGGGCGGTTCCGCGGCCGGAAGGGCGCAGAGCCGGGCCCGCGGCACCCGAACGCCCACCCCCGGATCCGACACCCGCGGCCCGACCGCGGCCCCCGGCCCACGCCCGGCCGATCACGGACAGGTCGGCCAGGACCACCGGACCGGACCCGCTTCGGGCGGAGACGGGCAGGGCGGCCCGGCCGAGTACGGCCCCGGCGGGGCCGTCATGGGCGCCGCCGCGGGCGAGGCGGCTGACGGCGGTGCGTTCGGGCGTCGGGGCGCGGCCGTTGCGGGCGGGGCCCGGCCCGTACCGGGGAACGCCCGCGCGCGGCTGACCAGCTTCGTCGGCCGCGAGGCCGACCTGGCCGCGGTGCGCGGCGACCTGTCGCGCGCCCGGCTCGTCACGCTCACCGGACCCGGCGGCACGGGCAAGACGCGGCTGTCGCAGGAGGCCGGTGACCTGGTGGCGCCGCGCTGGAAGGACGGCGTCTGGTACGTCGAACTGGCGCCGGTCAGCGATCCGCGGACGGTGCCCGAGGCGGTGATCAGCTCGCTGGGGCTGCGCGAGACGCTGCTGCACTCCGGCAGTGCCACCGAGGCCGCGCTGTCCGTCGAGACCAAGACCAAGGACCCGGCCCGGCAGCTCACCGACTACTGCGCGAGCCGCGAGCTGCTGCTGGTGCTGGACAACTGCGAGCACGTGATCGGCGCCGCCGCGACCCTGACCGAACAGCTCCTCGCGCACTGCCCGGGCGTCTCGGTGCTCGCCACCAGCCGCGAACCCCTGGGCGTGCCGGGCGAGTTGGTACGGCCGCTGGACCCGCTGCCGGATCCGACGGCGCTGCGGCTGCTCGCCGACCGGGGCGCGGCGGCCAGGCCCGGCTTCTCGGTGGACGAGGATCCGGTGGCCTGCGCCGAGCTGTGCCGCCGCCTGGACGGGCTGCCGCTGGCCATCGAGCTGGCCGCGGCCCGGCTGCGCAGTCTCTCGCCGCGCCAGCTCGCCGACCGCCTCGACGACCGCTTCCGCCTCCTGACCGGCGGCAGCCGTACGCTGCTGCCCCGCCAGCAGACGCTGCGCGCCGTCGTGGACTGGAGCTGGGACCTGCTGGACCCGGCCGAACGCGTCCTGCTCCGCCGCCTGGCCGTCTTCCGCGGCGGCTGGACCCTGGAGGCCGTCGAGGCGATCTGCCCGGACCCCGAAGGGGCCGGCCCCGCGGAAGCCGGCCCGGCGAAAGCGGCGGACGGCGCCCGCGAGGGCGTCCGCATCGACGCCGTCGACGCCGCGGCGCTGCTCGCCTCCCTGGTCGACAAGTCCCTCGTGCTGGCCGACCTCACCGACGACGGCGTACGCCACCGGATGCTGGAGACGATCTCGGAGTACGCGACCGAGCGCCTGGAGGAGTCCGGCGAGCGCGCGGCCGTCGAGCGGCGGCACCTCACGTACTTCAGGGAGTACGTGCGCACCGCCGACCCGATGCTGCGCGGCGCGGGGCGCGGTCAGCACCGGGGCGCGGGCGAGGAGGGCGTGGGCCAACTCGTATGGCTGGAACGGCTGGAGCGCGAGCACGAGAATCTGCGGGCCGCGCTGCGCCGGGCGGTGGAGACCGGCGACGAGCAGGACGCGCTGCTGCTGGTGCTGAGCTGCTGCTGGTTCTGGGAGGTCCGCAACTACCAGTCGGAGCGCCGCCATTGGCCCGCGGCGGTGGCCGCGATGGGTCCCGACCCGTTCGAGACGCCGCCCGCCCTCGAACCGCTGGACCGCGGTCCGCTGGACGATCCGCCGCCGCTGGAGGGCGAGCGGCTGCTGGAGGCCAGGCGCTGGGTGCGGATCGAGGACATGGCGTCCATGCAGGGCGAGACCGACTGGTGGGAGCACCCGAAGCTGGCCCGTATCGGCCGCGCGCTGATAGAGACCTACCCGCCGCATCTGCCGCAGTCCGCCCGCTTCCCCGGCATCCTGCGGCCCTACGGCGCCTTCTTCTCCGGCGACTTCTCCCGGCTCGGCCCGCTGATGGACGAGACCGTGGAGAGCTGCCGCGTCCACGGGCGGCAGTGGGAGCTGGCCTTCGCGCTGCAACTGCGCGCGAAGATCAACAACGACATCAGTGAACGGCTCGCCGACGCGCTGGCCGACATCGCGGAGAGCCGCGGGCTCTTCCAGCGGCTCGGTGACGAGTGGGGCACCGCGGAGACGCTGTCCGCCGAGGCGGAGGCGGCCTCCAACGGCGGTGAGTGGGCGCGCGCCGCGCAATGCTGCCGCGAGGGCATCGCGCTGGCCCGCAAGATCGGCTCCCACCAGCACGTACCGGTGCTCACCGTCCGGATGGGCGAGGCGCTGTTCCACTCGGGCGAGGAGGACGAGGGCGAGCGGCTGCTGCGCGAGGGGGTCGCGGACGCCGACAAGTACGCGGCGGCCAGCGAGGGCGCGGGCTTCTTCGGCCGGGTGCTGCTCGCCCAGGTGCTCAGCCGCCGCGGCAGGTTCGACGAGGCGCTGGAGCTGATCGACGACGCCCTCGACGCGACGGTCCGCCACGCCAACGGTGTGCCCGGCTTCATCAAGGGGCTGCTGCACGCCATGCGCGGCTCCCTGATCGGCCGGGCCGGCGACCCGGAGACCGGGCTGCGGCTGATCGACGACGGTGTCGCGGAGCTCAGCCGCCACCCGCTGGCCACCGTCATCACCCCGCGGCTGGCGATCATGCTCTCGCCCGGGGTGGTGGATCTGCTGACGATGCTCGCCACCGCCGACGGCGCCGACCAGGAGCGCGCGCTGCGCAGGGCGCGCCGCGCGGTGGCGCTGCTCAACGCCAACGGCCGCCTGCGGCCGTCCGTGATGGCCCCGGCCGAGCGGCAGGACATGGAGCAGGCGGAGGGCCGGCTGCGGGAGTTGCTCACCGACGCCGGGTACGAGGCCGCGCACGCGGAGAGCGACGGCCTCACCCTGGAGGAGGCCGTCGCTCTCATGCGTGACGTGGACTGACGCGAACCGGTGCCGGGCGGCCCGGCGGCCGGGTCAGGTCTTCTTGCGGAAGCGCGCCACCGCCAGCGGCATCGTCACCGCGGTGATGCCGACCGACCAGGCCAGCGTGATCAGCACCGGGTGGGTGACCGAGCCGCCGTTGATCAGCCCGCGGGCCGCGTCGGCCAGGTTGGAGAGCGGGTTGACCTTGGTGAAGCCCTCCAGCCAGCCGGGCATGGTGGTCGGCGGCGCGAAGATCGAGCTGCCGAACTGAAGGGGCATCAGCACCAGCATGGCGACGCCCTGGACCGCCTGGGGCGTCTTCATGGCCAGGCCCAGCAGGATGAAGATCCACATCAGGGAGGCGCCGAACACCGCCGACAGGGCGATGGCCCCGAACAGGTGCAGGACATCGGTGTGGATGGACAGGCCGAGCGCGAAGCCCATGCCCAGCAGGATCGCGATGGCGATCATCATCCGGCCCATCTCGACGACGATCTTCGCGATGAGCACCGAGGACCGCGCGATCGGCATCGTGCGGAAGCGGTCCATGACCCCCTTGCGGAAGTCGTCGTTGACCCCGCTGCCGACGGCCATGGAGATGTTCATGCCCATCATGGCCATCAGGCCGGGGATCACGTAGTTCACGTACTCCTGCTGGTTGCCCTTGCCCGCCACCGCGCCGCCGAAGACGTACACGAACAGCAGGGTGAAGATGACGGGCATCAGGACCGCGTCGAACATCGACTCCGGGTCCTGCTTGATCTGGAGCATGTTGCGGCGCGCGAGCGCGCCGATGTGCCGGAGGTTGGCCCGCAGGCCGATCCGTCCCTCGCCGGTGGCCGCTGCCTTCGCGGGCGCGGTGACCGTCGCCGTAGCCGCGCTCATGCCGCGACCTCCACTTCGTTCTTGTCGTCGATCCGGGTGTCCTCGTCCGGCCGGGCGTCGGGCTGGCCCGCGCCGTCGTCGGACTTCTTGCCGGTGATGGCGAGGAAGACCTCGTCCAGGCTGGGCAGGTGGGTGCCGATGTGCGCGATGGAGAAACCGCGGGTGCCCAGCAGGCCGACCACGGCGGTCAGTTGCTCGTCGCTGAGGATCGGCACGCTCACCACGCCGTCCTCGCGGTCGGCGGTGGCGCCCGCCACCCCGTCGAGACCGGCGCCGGAGATGGCCTCGGCCATCGCCGCCACCATCGAGGGCTCGCTCGGCCGGATCACCAGGGTGCGCCCGCCGACCTTCGCCTTCAGCTCCTCCACCCGGCCGTTGGCGATCACCCGGCCGCGGTCGATGACCGTCAGCTCGTTGGCGAGCTGCTCGGCCTCCTCCATGTACTGGGTGGTGAGCAGGACGGTCGCGCCCTCGGAGACCATCCGCTGGACCTCGGCCCACACCTCGTTGCGGGTGCGGGGGTCCAGGCCGGTGGTCGGCTCGTCCAGGTAGAGCACCGCCGGGTTGCCGATCATGCTGGCCGCCAGGTCGAGGCGGCGGCGCATGCCGCCCGAGTACTCCTGGGCCGGGCGCTTGGCGGCCTCGGTGAGCGAGAAGCGCTCCAGCAGCTCGTTGGCGCGGGCCTTGGCGTCCTTGCCGGACAGGTCGAGCAGCCGCCCGATCATGTACAGGTTCTCCCGGCCGGACAGCTTCTCGTCCACCGAGGCGTACTGGCCGGTCAGGCCGATCACCCGGCGGAGCTGCCGGGGCTGCTTGAGCACGTCGTATCCGGCGACCCACGCCGAGCCCGCGTCGGGCTGGACCAGCGTGGACAGCACGCGCACCAGGGTGGTCTTGCCCGCTCCGTTCGGGCCGAGCACGCCGAGTACGGTGCCCTGGCGGACATCGAGGTCCACCCCGTCGAGGGCCTTGGTCTCACCGTAGTGCTTGACCAGACCCCGTACCTCTACGGCGGAGTGCCCGCCGCCGTCAGTCAGTCGCTTCGTCATGCCGACAACAATGGCGGGCGCCGCTGACACCGCGCCGACATCGCGCCGACAGCCGGGGACCGACCGTATCGGTGGCGTGTCAGCGACCTGTCAGCGACCGGTCACCGATCGGTCGGTAACGCTAGAGCGGCACGCTGACCAGCAGTGTTCCGTCCGCCGCCCGGATCTCGAAGCGGCTGATCGAGTCCTTGTGCAGTCCTGCGGCGCCGTGCACGGTCAGCGGTCGCGGCTGGGCGTCCGTGCCGTAACCGGTCTCCGGCACCGCCCAGGTGGCCACCGTCTGGCCGTTGCCGTCCAGCGCGACCGCGACCAGGCGGCACGTCTGCGGGCCGCGTACGCCCGTCAGCCGCAGGTCCACCACGCTGCCCCAGCCCTTGTCCGCGATGCCGACGGTCGCCCTGACGCCGGTCTCCGGGTTGGTCGCGGAGCGCTGGTCGGACGCGAAGGCCCCGGCGGCCGGGCGCCCGCCGCCGTCGTCGGTGGCCAGCACCGCGACCAGCGGTCCGCCGACCACCAGCACCGCCACGGCGGCCACCGCGGCCAGCCGCCGCCGCTTGCGCGCCCCGCGCTCGCGCGCCACCTGGTCCAGCAGCCGCCCGAGCATCGCGTCACCGCCGGGCGGGTGCGCGAAGGCGACGCCGTCCTCGCGCATCTCGTGGAGCACCGGCAGCAGCCCGCTCAGCTCGTCCAGCTCCCGGCCGCAGCTCTCGCACTCGGCCAGGTGCTCCTCGAAGCGGGTCATCTCCGCTTCGTCCAGCGCCCCGAGCAGATAGGCGCCCACATCGACGTGCGGTGTCATGAAGTGGTCACCCCTCTCTCCTCCAGCGCGTTCCGCAGGGCCCGCAGCGCGTAGAACACCCGCGACCGTACGGTGCCCTGCGGCAGTCCCAGTTCGTCCGCCGCCTCGTTGACCGTACGGCCGCGGAAGTATGTCTCGACCAGCACCTCGCGGTGCGCGTCCGACAGGTCCCGCAGGGCGTCGGAGATGGTCATCAGCCGCAGCGACCGTTCCAGCTCGTCCCTGGCGGGGAGCAGGTCGAGTGCGGCGGGCGAGGTCTCCGGCGGCCGGGAGCCGCGGCTGCGGTGGCCGTCGATCACGATCCGCCGGGCCACCGTCACCAGCCAGGGCCGCAGTGAACGGGCCGCCGGGTCGAGCTTGGCCGCGCTCTTCCAGGCCCGCAGCAGCGTCTCCTGCACGACGTCCTCGGCCAGGAACCGGTCGCCCGCGACGAGCCGCAGCACATAGGCGTAGAGCGCGCCTGCGTGCTCGCGGTACAGCGCCCGCATCAGCTCCTCCTCCGGAGCCGACACCGGCGGTTCCGGCGGTTCCGGCGGCCCGGGGGCGCCGGGAGGTGGTCCGTCCACGGCGGCATCCTGCCGTACCCGCTGCCGTGGGTCGAGTTCGCCCGTGCCGGGACCCATGCCGACCTCCTCCCGTTCCGCGCCGCTCCCCTCCCCGTATACGGACGCCGGGCCCGGATGACTCATGCCGTTCCGGACAAAACCGTTCCGGACGGGAACGCGGGCAGGAACGCGGGCAGGAACGCGGACAGGTTTTCGGACGGGAACGAGAAGGGCGGCGCACCCGGGAGAACCGGGGCGCCGCCCTGCGCTGACGGGCGCGGGATCAGGGGAAGGGGATCAGTGGAAGGTGTGCTCCTCGGCGGGGAAGGCGCCGCCCACGACGTCCTCGGCGAAGGACTTGGCGGCGTCGCCGAGCACGCGGCGCAGATCGGCGTACTGCTTGGTGAAGCGCGGCACCTTGCCGCCGGTGAGCCCGGCCATGTCGGTCCAGACCAGCACCTGGGCGTCGGTGTCGGGGCCCGCCCCGATGCCGATGGTGGGGATCTGGAGCGAGCGGGTGACCTCGGCCGCCACCTCGGCGGGGACGAGTTCGAGGACGACGGCGAAGGCGCCGGCCTCCTGCGCGGCCTTGGCGTCCTGGACGAGCCGGTGGGCGGCCTCGTCGCCGCGGCCCTGCACGCGGTAGCCCATGGTGTTCACGGACTGCGGGGTCAGGCCCAGGTGCGCCATGACCGGGATACCGGCCCGGACGATCGCCTCGGTCTGGGCCAGGGAGCGCTCGCCGCCCTCCAGCTTGACCGCGCCGACCCCGGCCTCCTTGATCAGCCGGGTGGCGCTGCGCAGGGCCTGCACGGGACCTTCCTGGTACGCGCCGAAGGTCAGGTCGCCGACGATCAGCGCGCGGCTGGTGCCGCGTACGACGGCGGAGGCCAGGATCGTCATCTCGTCCATGGTGACCGGGACGGTGGTCTCGTAGCCGAGGTGACAGTTGCCCATCGAGTCGCCGACCAGCATGACTGGGATACCGGCCTCGTCGAAGACCGACGCGGTCATCGCGTCGTAGGCGGTGAGCATGGGCCACTTCTCGCCGCGCTCCTTGGCCAGGGCCAGGTCGCGGACGGTGATACGACGGGTGCCGGTGCCCCCGTAGAGCGCCTTGGGGTGGTCGGCGGGCTGGGCGCCGGGCGTGCCGGTCGCGGTCGTGCCCTGGCCGGCCTGGGAGTCACGGCCCTGCGCGCGGGCAGCCGAAAGCTGCGTCATGGTGACGGCTCCTTCAGTCATCTCGAGGCGCCCTGACGGCGTCCCCGGATCCCTTCCATGCTGGCACGGCTCGCCCGGTCCGGAAAGAGGGGGCACGTTTTTGCCGCCCCTTTACGATACGAGACGGGATCGTATCGAATAAGACCTTAGGCTGACCTCCATGGCCGACAACTCGATAACCGCCCCGCCGTCCCACGTGCCGGAGGCGATCCACCGCCGCCGCTGGGCGATTCTCACCGTGCTGCTGTTCAGCCTCCTCGTGGTGGTGCTGGACAACTCGATCCTCAACGTGGCGATGAAGACCATCGCCCAGCCCTCACCCACCGGCCTCGGCGCCTCGCAGAGCCAGCTCGAATGGGCGATCAACTCCTACACCCTGGTCTTCGCGGGCCTGCTGTTCACCGCCGGCCTGCTCGGCGACCGCCTCGGCCGCAAGAAGGTCCTGCTCTTCGGCATGGTCGTGTTCGGCGCCGGCTCCGCGCTGTCCGCGTTCTCCGGCTCCGCGGGCGAACTGATCGGCTACCGCGCGGTGATGGGCCTCGGCGGCGCCTTCATCATGCCCGCCACCCTGGCGATCATCATGAACGTCTTCGAGCGCAAGGAGCAGCCCAAGGCGATCGGCATCTGGACCGGCGTGGTCGGCCTCGCCATCGCCATCGGCCCGATCACCGGCGGTGCGCTGCTCGAACACTTCTGGTGGGGCTCGGTCTTCCTGATCAACGTGCCGATCGTGATCGCCGCGATCGTCGCCATGTTCATCCTGGTGCCCGACTCGCGCGACCCGCGCCCCGGCCGCCTCGACCCGGTCGGTGTGGTGCTCTCCATCGTCGGCCTGGTCCTGCTGATCTACGGCATCATCAAGGGCGGCCAGTTCGGCGACTTCACCAAGCCCGAGGTGTGGGCCACGATCGTCGGCGGCCTCGTCGTCCTCGGCGCCTTCGTGCTGTTCGAGAAGCGCAGCGACCACCCGGCCTTCGACGTCACCTACTTCAAGGACCGCCGCTTCTCCGCCTCCGTCGCGGCCATCGGCCTGGTCTTCTTCGCCCTGATGGGCGTCACCTTCTTCATCGTCTTCTACACCCAGACCGTGCGCGGCTACAGCCCGCTCAAGACCGGTCTGCTGCTGCTCCCGCTGGCCGCCGCGCAGATGGTCTTCGCGCCGCGCGCCCGGCTGGTGGTCGACCGCTTCGGGGCGCGCGCGGTGTGCACCGCGGGCCTGACCCTCACCGCGATCTCCTTCCTCGGCTTCCTGCTGCTCGGCCAGTCCACGCCGATCTGGGTGCTGGAAGTGCTGTTCTTCCTGATGGGTACGGCGATGGCGCACGTCATGCCGCCCGCCACCGTCATGATCATGTCGTCGCTGCCGCGCGAGAAGGCGGGCTCCGGGTCCGCGGTCAACAACACTTTCCGGCAGGTCGGCGGGGCGATCGGCGTCGCGGTCCTCGGCTCGGTGCTGTCCACCGTCTACCGCAACGGCATCGACGACCACCTCGACGTCCTGCCCGCCGGCGCGCGGCACTCGGCGGGGGAGTCCATCCAGGCCACCATCGGGATCGCGGAGAAGCTCGGCCCCAAGGGCCAGTCGCTGATCCAGCCCGCGAACGACGCCTTCATCCACGCCATGCACATCACCGCCGCGTGCTCGGCCGCGGTCGCCCTGGTCGGCGCCGTCGTCACCCTGGTCTTCCTGCCCGCCAAGGAGCGGGTCGGACAGGCGCCCGACGCCGCGGCGGAGCCGGAGAAGGTGGGTGCCGAGCAGTGATCGACCCTCCCAGTACGTCGGCCGCGCGGCGCGGTCGCCCGCGCTCCGCGGCCGTCGACGGCGCGGTCATCGAGACCGTGCTGCGGCTGATCGCCGAGGGCACCTCGCTGTCCGAGCTGTCCATGGAGGGCATCGCGCGGGAGGCCGGGGTCGGCAAGGCCACGGTCTACCGCCGCTGGCCGGGCAAGGAGGCGCTGCTGATCGACGTGCTCGCCACGGTCGACTCCCACCCGCTGCCCGAACTGCCCGGCACGTCCTTCCGTGACGATCTGATCGTCGCGGTCGAGTCGATACGGCGGCGCGGTGTGGCCAAGCGGGAGTCCGCGCTGATGCGGACGATGCTGACCGAGGCGCAGAGCAGCCCCGATCTGTGGCGCTGCTACCACGACACGGTCATCGCCACCCGCCGTGAGGCGCTGGCCCAACTGCTGCGGCGCGGCATGGCCGACGGCGACATCCGGCCGGAACTGGGCAGGGACGTCGAGCTGCTGGTCGACTTCGTGACCGGACCGATGCTGGCGCGCTCCACGCTCCGGCCGGACGCCGAACTGTCGCCCGACCTCACCGAACGGCTGGTCGATCTGCTGCTCGACGGGATGCGCCCACGCGGCTGACCAGCGGCGGGGCGTACGGGAGTACACGGGGGCGCGGGGGATCTCCACCGCGCCCCCCACATATGTCCTCCGTGTCCCCGTCGTGTCACAGGTGGGGCCGATGCGGTGGGTGAAGGAACCCGCCGCACCCCGCTGTCCGTCGGTTCTCATAACGATCCCCTAAGGTCGGCAGAGCACCCGGCAAGGCAGTGAGGACCCTCATGACCCAGGCGCAGAGCGGCACGGACGCGACCACGGACGGCAGCGCCATGCCGCCCAGGAACGCCTCCGGAGCCCGCGCCCGGTTCCGTCACTGGTGGCAGCCCGAAGGCATGTGGCGGCGCGGCGTCATTCTCGCCGTCGTCGCCGTCCTCGTGGCCGTCCTGCTGCTCGTGCACGCCGACCTGCCCAACCGGATCGGCAACCTCGGCAGTCTGCTGGAGACCTTCCTGCCCTGGATCGGCCTGGCCGTGCCGGTGCTGCTGGTGGCCGCCGTGCTGCGGCGCTCCACGACCGCGCTGATCGCCCTGCTGCTGCCGTCGGTGATCTGGCTCAACCTCTTCGGCGGCCTGGTCACCGACAAGACGTCCTCCGGCGGCGATCTGACGGTGCTCACCCACAATGTGAACGCCGAGAACCCGGACCCCGACGGCACCGCCAAGGACGTCATCGCGGCCGGCGCCGACATCGTCGCCCTGGAGGAACTGGCCGAGAGCCAGGCGCCCCGCTACGCGCGCGACCTCGCCGCCGCCTACCCGTACCACTCGGTGCAGGGCACGGTCGGGCTGTGGAGCAAGTACCCGCTGTCCGGGGTGCGCACGGTGGACATCAAGATGGGGTGGACCCGCGCCATGCGGGCCGCGGTGAAGACCCCGGACGGCCAGGTCGCGGTGTACGTGGCGCATCTGCCGTCCGTGCGGGTGAAGTTCAACGCCGGATTCACCGCGGGACAGCGCGACAACGCGGCCGACGCGCTCGGCCGGGCCATCGCGGACGAGAACCTGCACAGCGTGGTGCTGCTCGGCGACCTCAACGGCACCATGAACGACCGGGCGCTGGCCTCGGTCACCTCGCAGATGCGCTCCACGCAGGGCGCGGCGGGCAACGGCTTCGGCTTCAGCTGGCCCGCGTCCTTCCCGATGGCCAGGATCGACCAGATCATGGTCAAGGGCATCGAGCCCAAGGCGTCCTGGACCCTGCCGAAGACCGGCAGCGACCACCTCCCGGTCGCCGCCCGCCTCCAGGTGCCGTAGCCCCTCCGCACACGGCTTTCCCGCGGCTCGGCGCGCTCCGCCGGATGGCGCACCGAGGTGGCGGCGCGGCGGCGGTTGCGCGAGCGTGACCCGCAGGTGCTCGTCGCCGGCGCCCGGTCCGCTGCCGTGAGGGTGTCGCCATGCAAGAACCGATGTCCGCCGCCGCGCGCAGACGCGGGTGGCGTGAGTGGCTTTCCCCCGCCCGGGCCGCCGTCGCCGCCGGGTGGTGCCTGCTGTCCGTCGCGGGCGTGTGGCTGGTGCAGCGCCTGGTGCGGGTCTCGATGATCGACGTGATGGTCTACCGGGCGGCGGGCTGGACGGTACGCACCGGCGGCGACCTGTACTCGCTGCGCGCCGACGGACTGCCGATGACGTATCCGCCGTTCGCGGGACTGCTGTTCGTCCCGCTGACCTGGCTGGACGTGGGCGCCATGCGCACCGCCGCGACCGTGGCGAATCTGCTGCTCGCGGTGGCCTTCGCCGCCCTGTCGCTGCGGCTGGTCGACCGGCGGCCGACCGTGGCGTCCGCGCTGCTCCTGACCGCGCTGGTGGTGTGGTGCGAGCCGGTCTGGGCGACCCTGCGCTACGGGCAGGTCAATCTGCTGCTCGCCGTGCTGGTGCTGGCCGACCTCACCTGCCGGGCCGACCGCAGGTGGGCGGGGGTCGGCATCGGCATCGCCGCGGGCATCAAGCTCACCCCGGTGCTGTTCGTCGCGCTGCTCGCCCTGGCCGCCTTCACCACCCGCGGGCGCGGCACCCCGTATCTGCGCCGCGCGTCGGTCGCGGCCGGGACCTTCGCGGCCACCGTCGGAGTCGCCGCGCTGGCCCTCCCGCACGACTCGGTCCGCTACTGGACCCAGGACGTCTTCTCGCCCGACCGCGCCGGTTACGCCGAAGAGGTCGCCAACCAGTCGCTGCGCGGCGTCCTGGCCCGGCTGACGCACAGCGGCGACCCCGGCACGCTCTGGCTCTGCGTCGCGCTCGCCGTCGCCCTCGCGGGACTGGCCGTCGCGGTGGGCGCGCTCACGGCCGGGGACCGGCTGCCGTTCGCCGCCGCCTGGGCCGCGGTCTCCTGCGGTGTGACAGCCCTCCTGGTCAGCCCGGTGTCGTGGACCCACCACTGGGTCTGGGCGGTGCCCATGGCCGTGCTGCTCGTCGCC
This sequence comes from Streptomyces sp. NPDC088197, assembly GCF_044741185.1. NCBI lineage: Bacteria > Bacillati > Actinomycetota > Actinomycetes > Kitasatosporales > Streptomycetaceae > Streptomyces > Streptomyces sp. NPDC088197. The sequence continues at coordinate 246,262 of NZ_JBIUSD010000003.1, read as the reverse complement.
GAGGGGGTACGCCGCCACGACCGGCGGTGGGTCTGGGGCGCGGCGGCGGCCGTCCTGGTGTTCTGCTCGTACGCGCTCTGGGCCCTCCCGCACGGCCGGGGACGCCCCGAACTGCGCGAGAACCCCGCCCAGATGCTCCTCGCGGCCTGCTACCCGCTGGCCGGGCTCGCCTTCCTCGCCGTCGCGGGCCGCGTGGTGACCACGGCGCTGCGCACCGAGTCCCCGCCCCCGGCCCGCGCGGCGCGCTCCCGCGGAGCCCGCCTCAGGTCCCGTACAGCCGGCTCACGTTCGCCCGCGGGGCGGGCCGGGAAGCGGCGGCCCGCCCCGCGGCGAAGCCGGTCAGCAGATTCTCCGTGACCTTGGTGACGAACGTCCGGGTGCGCTCGTCCATGCCGTGGTCGCGGCCCATCAGACCCGTGCCCGCCATCAGCCCCTCGACCCAGCGCATCGTCCCGGTGGCGAAGACGCCCGCGCCGCCGGGCACCGTGTAGTACGCCGAGTCCGAGTGGCTGGCGCGGCCGTCGCACACCAGCGGCGAGTGGGCGACGACCTCGATCGGCGCCGGGGTCGGACAGCCGGGGTCCACCCGGTCGTACTCGACGCCGACCAGGTGCGCGAAGCGGTCGCCCCGCGCGGCGCCGGTGCCCGCGAAGAGCCAGTGGTCGGCGCTCTCCACCACGTACGGGGCGTCGGTCGGATACCCCTCGTAGATGACGCCGGTCAGCGAGGACTCGGGGTCGGGGGCGGGCCGGGCGCGGAAGTCGTTGGTCGGCTTCGCCGGGTCGCGCGCGAGGCCGGGGTCGCTCTGATAATCGGTCTTGTAGCAGACCACGGTGCGTGGTTCGCCGCCCCGGACGGCTTCGAGGCGGACCCGCCGGAAGCAGGTGTTCGCGCCGAGGAAGACCAGATTGGTGCCCGCGTCCCGCGCCGCCGTGACGTGCGCGCGCTGCTCCGGCGTCCAGTACTCGTCGTGGCCGAGCGCCACGGCCGTGGTCGCGCCGCGCAGCACGCCGGGGTCGCGGTGGACGTCGATCCCCGTCGTGTACGCCAGCGGCAGCCCGAGCCGCTCGGCGAGGACCACCAGGGCGCGTTCGTACACCAGGAACTTCTCGGCGCCGTTCTTCGCGTACGGCCGGTCGAACGACACGGCAAGCGACCGGTCTCCGTAGCCGCCGTCCCGGCCGTTGTAGAGGCTGTAGCCGCCCCAGTCGTTGTACGCCTGCCAGGTCGCGGGCGCGTGCATGATCAGGGTCCGGCCGGTGGCCGCGGCCGAGCGGACCACGAGCGGGACGTACCGCTGATGGCCGTCGTCGGAGGTGAGCAGCAGCAGATAGGCGCCCTCGGGCCAGCCGTCGGTGGGGACGTCGAGGCCGCGCTCCCAGCCCGCCGTCACGGTCCTGGTGGACCCGGACGTCCTGGGCCCCGGCTGCCGGTGCCCCGCCGTCCGCGGCGACGTCCACACCCGTGTGGCCTGCGACCCGCCGTACCAGCCGACCCGGTAGGCGGCGACGCGGAAGCCGGGCGCGGTCGTCGACACGTACAGCCCCACGCGCTCACCGGGCCGGACGCTGACCCTGTCGGCGTACCCCTCGATCGCGTCCGGCGGTCCCAGCGAGCGGATCCGCCAGTCGTCGGTGCCCGCCCGCCGGACGGGGGTGGGGCCGCTGGTGGGGGTGCGGCGCACCGCGGCGGAGCCGCTGTCGCACCCGGCCGCCGCCGCGCCGACCACCCCGGCGACGGCCGCGTGGAGCACGCGCCGCCGGGCCGGACCGGGCGGCGCGCCGTCGTCCGCGGGACGGGCGTACGGGCCGGGCGGCGGGCCCTGGGCGCCCGGCTGGGGCGCCGGGCCCTTCGCGGCCGGGTGCTCGCGTTCGTCGTCCACTTCCGCGTCCCCTTCCCGGTGCGCCGGGCGCTGGGGCGCGGCTCGGCTCCGTCAGGACGATCCTGCGCGTGATCCGGCCGCCCGCGGCTCCGGCGCGCCGAACGCGGCGGTCACCGGGCGGTGTTGGTCAGCTCTGCTCGCCCTCGCGCCAGCGGTTGGTGATCGGCAGCCTGCGGTCCTTGCCGAAGCCCTTCGCGGAGATCTTCGTGCCCGGCGGGTACTGCCGCCGCTTGTACTCGGCGGTGTCGGTCAGCTTGAGGATACGCGTCACCAACTCGGCGTCGAAGCCCGCCGCGATGATCGCCTCGCGGCCCTGGTCCCGGTCGACGTACATCTCCAGGACCCGGTCGAGGACGTCGTAGTCCGGCAGCGAGTCGGTGTCGACCTGGCCGGGGCGCAGCTCCGCGCTCGGCGGCTTCGCGATCGAGTTCTCCGGGATCGGCGGGGTCTCGCCGCGCGCCTCGGCGTCGGCGTTGCGCCAGCGCGCCAGCCGGAAGACGGTCGTCTTGTAGACGTCCTTGATCGGGCCGTACGCGCCGACCGAGTCGCCGTACAGCGTCGAGTACCCCACCGCCAGCTCGCTCTTGTTGCCCGGCGCGAGCACGATCTGGCCCTCCTGGTTGGAGATCCCCATCAGCGTGACGCCGCGCAGCCGCGACTGGAGGTTCTCCTCGGCGAGGCCGGTCAGCGACAGCGACGCCATGTAGGCGTCGAACATCGGGGCGATCGACACCGTACGGAGATTGAGGCCGGTCCTGCGGGCCAGCTCCGCCGCGTCGCCCTTGGAGTGGTCCGAGGAGTACGCCGACGGCATCGACACGCCGTACACGTTCGCCGCGCCGATCGCGTCGACCGCGATGGCGGCCACCAGGGCCGAGTCGATGCCGCCGGACAGACCGATCAGCACCGAGCGGAAGCCGTTCTTCTCGACGTACGCGCGCAGGCCGGTGACCAGCGCGCCGTAGATCTCGGCGTCGTCGGTCAGCCGCTCGGCCTCGCCGCCGGTGAACTCCGCCGGATACGGTTCGACCGGCGCCTCGGAGAGCGTCACATGGCGGATCTCCAGGCCGTCGGCCACCCGCCCGGACGGCGCCCGCCCGGGCGCGGCGGGCAGGTCGAGGTCGAGCAGCACGCACTCCTCGGCGAACTGCGGGGCCCGCGCGATCACCTCGCCGTCCTCGCCGACGACGATCGTGTCACCGTCGAAGACCAGCTCGTCCTGGCCGCCGACCATCGCCAGATACGCCAGCGTGCAGCCCGCCTCCCGCGCGCGCCTGCGCACCAGGTCCAGGCGCGTGTCGTCCTTGTCCCGCTCGTACGGCGACGCGTTGACCGACAGCAGCAGACCGGCGCCGGCCGCGCGGGCCGCCGGGACCCGGCCGCCGTCCTGCCACAGGTCCTCGCAGATCGCCAGCGCCACGTCCACGCCCCGCACCCGGATCACCGGCATGGTGTCGCCCGGCACGAAGTACCGGAATTCGTCGAAGACCCCGTAGTTGGGCAGGTGGTGCTTGGCGAAGCGCAGCGCCACCTCGCCGCCGTGCAGCACCGCCGCGCAGTTCTGCGGCGCCCCCGCGGGCTGCCCGAACCTCGGCCGCGCGTTCTCGCTGCGGCCCAGATAGCCCACGACCACCGGCAGCTCGCCCAGGCCCTCGTCCGCCAGCCGCTTCGCCAGCGCCACCAGGGCCGCGCGGCTCGCGTCCACGAACGAGGCGCGCAGCGCCAGATCCTCCACCGGGTACCCGGTGAGCATCATTTCGGGAAACGCCGCCAGGTGCGCTCCGCGCGCGGACGCGTGATGGGCCCAGCGCACGACGGTCTCGGTGTTCCCGGCGATGTCGCCGACGCGGGAGTCGATCTGATTCAGGGCGAGGCGTAGTTGAGGCATGGCCTCATCTTAATCGTCAATGCGACGAGATGTCGCCCGGGGTGCCCGTGCCCAGGGGGTCGGCCCCGAAGGGGCGCGGGAACCGCGCGGCCACCGCCCGGCCACCTCGCGGTGGGGGGGGCAGGCCCCAAGGGGCGCGGGGAACCGCGCGGCCACCGCCCGGCCACCTCGCGGTGCAGGGCAGACCCCAAGGGGCGCGGGGAACCGCGCGCTCAGCCACCGTGCTCCCGCAGGTCACCACCGGCTCCCGCGGGGCGGATCGGTTGTCTCCGGGCCACCGGCCCGTTGGTGGCTGGCCGCGCGGTTCCCCGCGCCCCTCACAAATTCGGCGTACCGCCCCGGTCAGGGAACCGGCCGGGGCCGCGCCCCGGAGAAGATCGGCTTACCGTCCCTCGCGAGAAAATCGTTTCAGCGGCGCAGCCAGACGGCGGTGTCGGCGGGGATACGGCCGTCGAGGAGAGGTCCGCTGGTGAGCAGGAGCTCACTGTGCGCGGGCAGCTCCGCGGGGGTGTCGGCCAGGTTGACGACGCAGACGAACGCGTCGGTGCGGCTGAAGGCGAGGACGCCCGGGTCGGAGTCGAGCCAGTGCATGGGACCGTCGCCCAGACCGGCCTCCGCGCTGCGAATCCGCAGCGCCGCCCGGTACAGCGAGAGCATCGACGCCGGGTCGGCGGACTGGATCTCGGCGGTGCGCCCCGCCCAGTCGGCCGGCTGCGGAAGCCACGGCTCCGCCGAACCCTCGGGGCTGAAGCCGAACGGCGAGGAGTCACCGGACCAGGGCAGCGGCACACGGCAGCCGTCCCGGCCGGGGTCGGTGCCGCCGGACCGCAGGTACATCGGGTCCTGGAGCTTGGCCGCCGGAATGTCCTCGACCTCGGGCAGCCCCAGCTCCTCGCCCTGGTAGAGGTAGACGGATCCGGGCAGCGCCAGGGTCAGCAGCGCGGCGGCCCGCGCCCTGCGGGTGCCCAGCTCCAGGTCGGTCGGGATACCGAACGCCTTGGTCGCGAAGTCGAAGCCGGTGTCGACCCGCCCGTAGCGGGTGACCGTACGCGTCACGTCGTGGTTGCACAGCACCCACGTGGCGGGCGCGCCCACCGGCTCGTGCGCGGCCAGCGTCGTCTCGATGGACTTGCGGAGCTGCTCCGGCGCCCAGGGGCAGGCGAGGAAGTCGAAGTTGAACGCGGTGTGCATCTCGTCCGGCCGCAGATAGTGCGCGAAACGCACCGCGTCCGGCAGCCACACCTCGCCGACCAGGATCCGCGTGTTGTCGTATCCGTCGGCGATCCGCCGCCAGCCGCGGTAGATCTCGTGCAGGTCGTCCCGGTCGATGTACGGGTGCGGGGCGGCCGGGTCGCTGCTCAGGTCGGGCAGCTCCGGGTCCTTGGCGACCATCGCGGCGGAGTCGATCCGTACGCCGCCCGCGCCGCGGTCGAACCAGAACCGCAGGATGTCCTCGTGCTCGGCCCGGACGTCCGGGTGGTTCCAGTTGAGGTCGGGCTGCTCGGAGTCGAAGAGGTTCAGGAACCAGTCGCCGGGCGTGCCGTCCGGGTCGGTCGTCCTCGTCCAGGCCGGGCCGCCGAACTGCGAAGGCCAGTTGTTCGGCGGCAGCTCGCCGTCGTCACCGCGGCCGGGGCGGAACCAGAAGCGGTCGCGCGCGGGCGATCCGGGACCGGCCGCCAGCGCCTCGCGGAACCACGGGTGGGCCGCCGATATGTGGTTCGGCACGATGTCGATGATCGTCCTGATGCCCAGCGCCAGGCCCTCGGAGATCAGCTTCTCGGCCTCGGCGAGCGTGCCGAAGACCGGGTCGATGTCCCGGTAGTCGGCCACGTCGTATCCGCCGTCGGCCATCGGCGACGGGTACCAGGGGTTGAACCAGAGGGCGTTGACGCCCAGCTCGGCCAGGTAGGGCAGCCGGGAACGCACCCCGGCGAGGTCTCCGGTGCCGTCGCCGTTGCTGTCGGCGAAGCTCCGCGGATAGACCTGGTAGATGACCGCGCCGCGCCACCAGTTCTCGTCGGCCTCGGGCTGAGGGGTGTCTGCCACGTCAACGTCCTTTCGGGCAGGTGGGACCCCGCCGCCGGCCCCGGAGGCGGGGATGTGGGCATAGAGGCCGGCGGCGGAGTGCTTGGGGGTGCGTTACGGAAGGCTTGCGGTCCGGTGACCCGTCAGCCCTTGAGGCTGCCCGCGGTCAGGCCGGACATGATGTTGCGCTGGAAGAGCAGGAAGATCAGCAGGGTCGGCACCGCGGAGATGGCCAGCGCGGCGATCAGCACGTTCTGCGGTACGCCCTGCGAGAGCGAGTTGATGCCGATGTTGATCGGCTGGTTCTTCGGGTCGGGCTCCACCAGCATCGGCCAGAGGAAGTCCTTCCAGACGTTGACCACCGCGAAGATCGACACGACGCCGAGGATCGGACGCGACATCGGCAGCACGATCGACCACAGCGTGCGCAGCGGCCCGGCGCCGTCGATCTTCGCCGCGGACATCAGATCCTCGGGAATCGAGTCGAAGAATCGCTTCAGCAGGAAGATGTTGAAACCGTTGGCCACCGTGGGCAGCCAGATCGCCCACGGGGTGCCGATCAGGTTCACGTGCAGCAGCGGCAGGTCGAGGACCGTCATGTACTGCGGCACGATCAGCACCGCCGCCGGGATCATCAGCGTGGCGAGCATCATGCCGAGGATCAGATTGCCGAGCACCGGCCGGAGCTTGGAGATCGCGTACGCCGCCGCCACGTCGAAGACGAGTTGCAGCAGCAGCGCGCCGAACGCGTAATAGAAGGTGTTGAAGAGCAGCCGGGCGATCTTCAGCTCGCTCCAGGCGTCCGAGTAGTTGCTCGCCTTCGGGTGTTTCGGGAAGAGCGTCGGCGGATTCGCCAGGACTTCCTGGGCCGACTTGAAGCCGCCGGTCACCATCCAGTAGAGCGGGCCGAGGAACACCAGGGTGAAGACCAGGATGACCAGGCTCAGCACGGTCCAGTAGACGAATTTCGCCCGCGGTCGGCTCAAAGCGGCCGACGAGATCAGGGTCCGGTTTTGCTGGGTGAACGCTGCCATGTCCGTCTTCCGTCCTAGTCGCTGTTCCGGCTCAGCCGCGCGTACACACCGGAGAATCCGGCCAGCACCAGCAGCAGGAAAAGGCCCAGCGCCGCGGCGCTTCCGAAATTGTTGTAGCGGAACGCGTACTGGTAGACCATGTACACGACCGTCGTGGTGGAGTTCTCCGGGCCGTTGCCGCCGGTCAGCAGATAGACGTTGGTGAACTCCTGCATGGTCGCCACGATCTGGAGCAGCAGCATGAGTGAGAGCACCATGCGGGTCTGCGGGATCGTGACGTGCCAGATCTTGCTGAACAGCCCGGCTCCGTCCAGGTCGGCGGCCTCGTACAGCTCGCCGGGGATGTTCTGGAGCGCGGCCAGATAGATCAGCGTGGCGCTTCCCATGCTCATCCAGGTGGCCGCGATCACCACCGAGATCATCGCCGTGTGCGACGAGTCCAGCCATGCGGAGGTCGGCAGGTGCAGGGTCTTCAGAATGTGGTTGAAGAGCCCGTACTCCGGGTTGTAGAAGTACTTGAACAGCAGCACACCGGCGACCGGCGGAAGCATCACCGGCAGGTACACCAGAATGCGCAGGTACGCCTGTGCGTGCCGCAGTTCATTGAGCAGGATCGCCACGAAGAACGGCACGATGAAGCCGATCACCAGCGCGTACACCGTGAATTGCAGGGTGTTGCGCCAGGCCGTCCAGAAATACGGGTCGTGGTAGACCTGCTTGAGATTGTCGAAGCCCACCCAGGTGGTGACACCGCGCTTGGTCTTCTGGAAGCTCATGATGAACTCGCGGACCATCGGGTACCACGAGAAGAACCCGAAGCAGAGGACCGCGCCGATCAGGAAGCCGTACGCCTGGACGTTCTGCCGGACTTTACGGCTCAGGCCGGAACGGCGCTGCGTTCCATCGGGCTGACCAACGGGACGCCCGGCGTGGCGCCTACTCGATTTCTCGGGGACGGTTGTCGCCGCCATGGGTGCTCCTCGACTGAAGTGATGCGTCGGGCCGGTACCGCTGAGCGGGGGCCGGTCGCCGGACCGGCCCCCGCGGGCTGTCGTTACTGAGAGGCGGCCAGGAGGCTGTTGACCTGGGACTCGGCAGTGGAGAGCAGCTTGGAGATGTCAGCGTTCTTGTTGGTCAGAACACCGGACATCACCGTGTCGAGCACGGTGTAGATCTTCTGGGCGTTCGGCGGCTCGGGCTTCACGGGCACCTGGGCGTCGACGTACGTCTTGAAGTTCTCGACCGGGACGGTCGCGTTCGCGGCCTTGGTGGAGTTGTCCTTCTCCTTCGACGCGCCGGTGAAGAAGAAGGGCTGCGGGAGACCGACGGGCAGGCCGTCCGTCTTGTTCCGCGGGTAGTTGAACTGGCCCTTCTCGAGGGTCAGGTACTTGAAGTTGATCCAGGCGATGCCGGCCTTGATCTGGTCCGGGGAGGCCGACTTCTTGAACATGTAGTCGGCGCCGCCGAACAGCGAGGTCTTGCCGCCGGGGATCGGGGCCATGCCGAGGTCCTCGAACTTGGCCTTGTACTGCTGGACGACCAGCGGGATGTCGTCGGGAGCGCCGACGTACATGCCGACGACGCCGGTGCCCATCGCCTTCTGGACGTCGCCCCACTCCTTGCCCGGGGTGGCGGGCATGCTGTTGTCCGTCCAGCGCATGTCGTGCAGCGTGGTCAGCAGGGTCTTGGCGCTGTCGTCGTTGAACGTCGCCTTCTTGCCGTCCTCGGACACCATGGTGCCGCCGAGGCCGTACAGCTCGGACGTGAAGTGCCAGCCGCCCTGGTTGCCGCCGGCGTTCTCGATGAAGCCGTGGATGCCCTTGCTGCCGAGCTTGTCCTCGATCTGCTTGGAGGCGGCGCGGACGCCTTCCCACGTGGTGGGCGGGTTGTTCGGGTCCAGACCGGCGTCCTTGAAGATCTTCCGGTTGTAGATCAGGCCCATCTGGTAGTTCGAGGTGGGCAGACCGTACAGCTTGCCGCCGTCCTTGAGGACGTCGAGGACACCGGGGTCGATGTCCTTGAGGTTCGGGACCGTCTTGTCGTTGACGTATTCCGTGATGTCGGCCGCCTGGCCGGCGTCCAGCACCTGCTGGAGGTCGGTCATGTACGTGTAGAACGCGTCGGTCTGGCTACCGCCCTGGAGCTGGGCGGTGAACTTGGCCGGGTCCTCGCAAGGGAACGCGTCCTTGCTGTTGACCGTGACGTTCGGGTACGTCTTGTTGAACTCGGCGACGTCGTCGATCCACTGCTGGCGCTCGGCCTTCTTCGTGGTCGGCGGCTCACAGTCGACCGTGATCGACACCTTGGTCTTCGGGTCCAAGGGGGTGCCGGCGCTGCTGGAGCTGCTGCTGGCCTTCGTTCCCGGGTCATCCTTCTTGTCGTCGCTGCTGGAACACGCGGCAGCGGACAATCCGATGCCCGCGACCAGCGCGACCGCCACCAGTCTGCGGTAGCCGATTCTGCTCATGTTCAAAACCCTTTCCCCTGAACCACTGCGCGTCGTTGGACTGCGATCTGGGACCCCCGCGGCACATGGTGCACGTGATGCTCGGCGCAGTTGCACGCCGCCGTTTCGGGTTGGCTCAACGTACTTAACCCGATAGATGTCCGCAAGATGTCGCGCGAATTTCGCAAAGACACGACTTGGTTACGACGTCGGACGGCTCGCAAGTGGAAGCGGGGTCACCGGCCGTGTGCTCGCGGACGGCCCGTGACGGCCCCTCCGCGGGCCCGGCGCGGGCCGGGCCGGAGGGGGTGCCCACGGGCCCGGGAGGGTCGCCCGGCGGGCCCCAGGGGGCCGCGGCCGGCGGGTCGCCGGGGGAGCGGACGGCGGCGCCGGGGGGGGGGGCGGGGGGGGCCCCCCCGGGGGGGGGGGGGCGGGGGGGGGGGGGGCCGCGCCCCGGGCGGGGGCACCCCCCGGCCGGGCCCAGATACAGGGGCGGGGCCGGTGCGGGGGGGGGGGGGGGGGGGGGGGGGGGGGCGTGGGGGCGCGGGGGGGGGGGGGGGCCGGGGGGGGGCGGGGGGGGGGGGGGGGGGGGGGGGGGGGGGGGGGCGGGGGGGGGGCCGCGGGGCCCCCCCCCCCGCCGCCGCGGTGGCATGGCTGAGCTCGGGCCGAGCCCGGGACGGGCTCAGCCCAGGTCCTGGCCCTGATCCTGGCTCGGGCCCTGGCTCAGGTCCGGGTTCGCGGGTGACTCGTGGTGCGGGGTCAGACGTTGGCGCGGGCCTCCGGGTGGGGGAGGCGGGAGGGGTGCGGGGCGGGACCGGTGGAACCGCGTACTACCAGTTCCGGTTCGAAGAACAGCTCGTCGTGGTCGACCGACGCCCCGCTGATCTCTCCGGCCAGCAGGTCCACGGCCGCCCGGCCCATCGCCTCGATCGGCTGCCGGACGGTGGTCAGCGGCGGCTCGGTGCAGTTCATCAGCGACGAGTCGTCGTAACCGATTACCGACACGTCCTCCGGCACCGACAGCCGCCTTCTGCGAGCCGCCCTTATGGTGCCGAGCGCCAGCAGGTCGCTCGCGCAGATGAAGGCCGTGATGCCGCGCGCGAGCAGCCGGCTGGCCGCCGCCTGGCCGCCCTCCAGCGTGAACAGCGCGTGCTCGACGGTCACCGACGGGTCGACCCGGCGGGCGGCGGCGAGCTTGCGGCGCGACGGTACGTGGTCGGGCGGGCCGAGCACGAGGGCTATCCGCTGATGGCCGAGCGAGATGAGGTGGTTCATCGCCTGCTCGACCGCGACCGCGTCGTCACAACTGACGCGCGGGAAGTCGAGATGGTCGATGGCCGCGTTCATCAGCACGGTGGGCAGATTGCGCTCGGCCAGCCGCGCGTAGTGGTCGTGCGGTGACTCGGCCTGGGCGTAGAGCCCGCCGAAGAAGACCACGCCGGAGACATGCTGCTGGAGCAGCAGTTCCACGTAGTCGGCCTCGGAGACGCCGCCCGCGGTCTGGGTGCACAGCACCGGGGTGAAGCCCTGCTGCGCCAGCGCGCCGCCGACCACCTCGGCGAAAGCCGGGAAGATCGGATTTTGCAGCTCGGGCATGACCATGCCGACCAGCCGGGCGCGTTCCCCCCGGAGCTGGGTGGGCCGTTCGTAACCGAGCACGTCAAGAGCGGTGAGGACCGCTGCCCGGGTTCCGTCGGAGACGCCAGGCTTCCCGTTCAGCACGCGGCTGACGGTGGCCTCACTCACCCCGACCTTCTTTGCCACCTCGGCAAGTCGTCGTGTCATGGCGTCGATTCTAGTACAGGTGGCGCAAGTTTCTTGCGGTGAATTTGCGAGATCTCTGCAAGCCATCCAAATTTTGCGAAATCCAATCGACATCTTGCTGTCTCATGCATGACATCTCTAGGGTGTGCGTCACCTCTGTGACTCCAGTCAGAAGGGACACCCCCCACCCCATGGACAACAGACGTCGTTCCACGGCCTGGTTGGCTTCCGCCACCGCGGCGGCGGTCGTCGCGGGCGGGCTCGCGCTCGCCGTGACGGCCCAGTCGGCCAGCGCCGCCCCCTCCGTATCGACCGTCTCGCCCTTCGCCGTGAGCGGAGGCGCGAGCGTCCCGTTCACCGAGTACGAGGCCGAGGCCGCCGCCACCAACGGCTCGGCGGTCGGCCCCGACTACACCCAGTCCACCGTCGCCTCCGAGGCGTCGGGCCGTCGCGCGGTCAGCCTCAACGGCCAGGGCAAGTACGTCGAGTTCACCCTGACCGCCCCGGCCAACGCGGTGGATGTCGCCTACAACCTGCCGCGCGGCGCCTCAGGCACCGTCTCGGTCTACGTCAACGGCACCAAGATCAGCCAGAAGCTGGCGGTCACCGCGCAGTACAGCTACGTCGACACGTCGTGGATCGCCGGTTCCAAGACCCACCACTTCTTCGACGACTCGCGGATCAAGCTGGGCCAGAATCTGGCCGCCGGCGCCAAGGTCAAGCTCCAGCTCGACGCGGGCGACACCGGCCAGGCCACCATCGACGTCGCCGACTTCGAGCAGGTGGCGGGGGCGGCGAGCGCCCCGGCGAACTCCATATCCGTCGTCAGCAACGGCGCCGACGCCACCGGGGGCGCCGACTCCACCAGCGCCTTCAACACGACCATCGCCCAGGCGAAGTCGCAGGGCAAGGAGGTCTGGATCCCGTCCGGCGACTTCAAGCTGGGCTCCACCGTCCAGGCCGACGGCGTCACCATCCGCGGCGCGGGCAACTGGTACTCCGTCCTGCACAGCTCGCACCTGATCGACCAGACCAGCGCGAGCGGCAACACCAAGCTGTACGACTTCGCCGTCTTCGGCGAGGTCAGCGTCCGCAACGACGGCTCGCCCGACAGCTTCATCACCGGCAGCCTCGGCCCGAACTCGGTGGTCTCCGGGATCTGGGTGCAGCGCGAGAAGTGCGGTCTGTGGCTGACCGGCAACAACAACAACCTCGTGGTGCAGAACAACCGCATCCTCGGCACCACCGCCGACGGCCTCAACCTGGACGGCAGCGCCAACGGCGTCCAGGTGAAGAACAACTTCCTGCGCAACCAGGGCGACGACAGTCTCGCCATGTGGTCGCTCGGCGCGCCCGACACGGGCAACACCTTCAGCAACAACACCATCGTGCAGCCCAACCTGGCCAACGGCATCGCGATCTACGGCGGCAGCAACAACACCGTCTCCAACAACGTGATCGCCGACACCAACGCGCTCGGCGGCGGCATCGCCATCTCCAACCAGGCGTTCCTCCAGCCCTTCAACCCGCTGTCCGGCACCGTCACGGTCTCCGGCAACACCCTGATCCGTACCGGCGCGCTGAACCCCAACTGGGGCCACCCGATGGGTGCGTTGCGCGTCGACAGCTACGACTACGCGATCAACAACGACATCCGGATCAGCAACACGACCTTCATCGGCAGCCCGTACAGCGACTTCGAATTCGTCTCCGGCGGCGGCCACGGCTACACCATCAACGGCGTCACCGTCAGCGGCGCGACGGCCAGCAACACCGGCACGGTCGTGGTGCAGGCCGAGACGCCCGGCTCCGCGACCTTCACCAATGTGACGGCCACCGGCACCGGCGCGACGGGTACGTACAACTGCTCCTACCCGGCGAACCTGCCCGCCTTCACCATCAACCGCGGTGCGGGCAACAGCGGTTGGGACAGCAACTGGAACGACTGCTCCACCTGGCCGCAGCCGGGCTCGGGCAACCCGACCACCCCGCCGACCACGCCCCCCACCACCCCGGCCTCCGGCAACCTGGCCCAGGGGCACCCGGCCTCCGACACCGGTCACTCCGATGTCTACGTCGCGGGCAACGCGGTGGACGGCAACGCCAACAGCTACTGGGAGAGCACCAACAACGCCTTCCCGCAGTCGCTGACCGTCGACCTCGGCGCGGCCAGGACCGTCGGCCGGGTCGTCCTCAAGCTCCCGCCCGCCACGGCGTGGGCCACCCGTACCGAGACGCTGAGCGTCCTCGGCTCCACCGACAACAACACCTACAGCACGCTGAAGTCGTCCGCGGGCTACACCTTCAACCCCGCGAGCGGGAACACCGTCACCATCCCGGTGACTCCCGCGAGCGCCCGCTACGTACGGCTGACCATCACCGGCAACACCGGCTGGCCCGCGGGCCAGATCTCCGAGTTCGAGGTCTACTCCTCGTAACGTGAGGGGTCGCGCGCCGGGCGGCGGTCCTCCGACAGGAGGCCGCCGTCCGGCGTTTCGCCGTTCTCCTGGAGGTGCAGCGCGCGCAGCGCGATCTCGGTGGCGAACCGGTCGTCGGGGCGCGCGAGTTGGTCGCCGAAAGCGCGGTCGAGGATACGGATCCGGTAGCGCACGGTCTGCGGGTGCACGCCGAGCTGGTCGGCGATCTGCGCCGCGGTGCCTCGGGTGGTCAGCCAGATCCGAAGGGTGTCGATCAGCCGGGCGCGCTGGGTGGCGGTCAGCCCGACCAGCGGCCCCAGATAGCGCTTGGCGATCTGCGCGACCAGCGCGGGATCGCCCAATAACCACAGCGGCAGCAGATGGTTCTCGCTCAGCGCCACCGAGTCGTCGTCGATGATCCCGGCGTCGGCCAGCGCCAGTGTGTGCCGGGCCCAGCGCAGCGAATCCGCGGCCTCGCTCAGCGAGGTGGTCAGCCCGATCGCCGCCCGGCAGCCGTTGAGCGCCGCGTGCAGCCGCTCCCGCCGCTCGTCGGTGAACGGTCCCGGCACCAGCAGATGCGGCTCCGGGTCCGCGAAGTCCATCAGGATGTCCTTGTCGAGCGCCGCCCCGGCCGGACGCGTGTCGGGGGCGACCGCGATCAGCGTCACCTCCTCCGGCAGCGGCCACGCCGAGTGCTCGGCCAGTTCCGCCAGCGCGCTGCGGGCCACGGAGGCGCCGTTGAGAATCCGCCGCAACAGTCGGCGGCGGCGATTGTCGGGCTCCTCGCCCAGTTCCGCCATCGCCTGCACATAGCCCTCGCGGGAGAGTTCGGCGAGATCGCCCATGTACGCGAAGAGCGCGTCGGCGAAGGTCAGCATGAAGGACGCCGACAGGTTGTAGCGGCGGCCCACGCTGCGCACCCGGCGCAGCGCCACCTGGCAGCCGATGCGGTACGCGGCCTGGAGGTTGTCCAGGCTGCGGCCCTCGTACGCCTCGAAGCGGCCGAACTGGCGGCACAGGTCGTCGCGGAGCGCGGTGGTCGCGGTCGGCGCGGCCACCCGGTCGACGAAAGTGGCGATGCTCTGCTCGATACCGATTTTGATCACCCGGGCGTTCGGGCCCTCCAGCAAGTGGCCGTATTCGGGGATCGTGGTGACGATTTCCGTGGCCATCTCTTTTAAAAGGCTGGGGAGTTCCGGCCGCATGATGGCGGCGAACTCCCGTGGAATCGGACCGATCGATTCCGCCTGCTCCGGCGTCTGCCGCGTTACGGTCATGTCCGTACCCCCCCTCCCGCGACGGCCCTGCTGGCCGGTGAACCGGTGAAGTGGTGTGCCACGCATGGTAGTCGCGGGCAACCTCGCTGCAACATAGACCAATCGCGTACGGAACGCAGCACCTTGCACACGGAAACGTGTCAGGCCCGCGACGGTGGGCGACGGCGACCGATGGCCATGGTTGCACTCCGGGTGATCGCCCGTCGGGCCGGCCGATGCGCGCACCGTGCGGCCGACTTGCTCACTTGCTTATAAAAAATCCCGGCGCACTGTTGCTTCCGTGACAGAAAAATACCCGAGAGTAGGGTCCGCCGGAGAATCTTGGCCGGGATTATTGCGCCTCCGGGTTACCCGTGCGTAACGTCCTGCTCCGCAAGGGCAACCGAGCGGAATCGGTGCCACGTTCCAGGTAGTGAGTCGTAACCGAATTCCCCTTCCCGCCACACATGGAAGACGCGGAAGCCGGTTTATCAGGTACGTCATCTCCCAGGAAGGATCAGCCCGTGCACAAGCTCTCCAGGACCGCCAAGGGAACCATGGTCACCGGTGCCGCGATGGCGGCGGCGCTCGGCCTCGCGGTCAGCCCGGCCTCGGCCGTCACGTACACCGTCTCGGGCAGCTCGTCGACCGGTGCGATCACCGCGACGGCCACCACGCCCACGCTGACCGACACCACCACGGGCACCAAGCTCACCTGCACCTCGTCGGCGGCCACCGCCACCGTGACCAACGGTTCGCACGGCGGCACCCTCGGCACCATCAACACCGTCTCGTGGAACACCTGCAAGGTCGGCGGCATCACCTTCTCCGTCGCCGCCCAGGGCACCCCGTGGACGCTGACCGGCACCGCCGCCACCACGTCCGCGGGCGTCACCACCGGCACGCTGACCGGCGTCAAGGCCACCCTGTCCGGTCTGTGCAACGCGACCTTCGCCGACCCCAGCGGCGTGGGCAACGGCGCCACCCTCAACGCCACGTACACCAACTCCACCCACACGCTGGCCATCACCGGCGGCACCCTCAAGGCGTACAACGTCTCCGGTCTGTGCCTCGGCCTGATCAACAACAACGACCTGGCCACCTACTCGGCCGGCTACGTCGTGACCCCCACGACGCTGAAGGTCGTCTCTCCCTGAGCCCCGCCCCTCGCGTAACACCGGCCGCCGCGACCGCTGAAGCCCGCGCCGGCCGAACCGGGACCCCGGACCGCCGCAGTGGCGGCCGGGGTCCCGAACACGCACTGGAGGACAAAACTCCGCTTGTGTTTTGTCATTCGGTGACAGGAAATCCGCCCCGGTCCACACCGTCGAATATTCGTCCGGTCGATCACTTGTGGGGCCTTATTACTCGACCGTAATGTCCTGCGTCGCCGACGCCTTCCTGAGGAGTTCCGTAATGAGGGGTGCCGTGAAGCCGCGCCGCGCGGTGCGGTTCGCCGCTGTCGCAGCGGCGGCGCTCCTGGCCGGGCTGCTGCCAGGACCCGACTCCGCGGCCAGCGGCCCGGACGGCAAGGTGACCCTCGGATACGCGTGCGCCTTCCCCGCCGGTACGGCCGCCGACGGCTCCGGCGGCACCGATAAGGCCGTCGTCCAGGACGTCACCGTCGCGCTGGTGCAGAACTACCCGGACACCGCCGTGGTCGGAAAGCCCATCCAGCCGGGCGACCTGACGGCGACGGTCACCATGCCGCGGGCCGGCGCCGAGGCGCTGCTGCCCGCCGGCACCACAGCCCTGACCGGCGCCGCGAGCCTCACCGCCCATGTCGCGCAGGGCACTTCGCGAGCGGACGCCGTATGGCCGGGACTGACCGCCCCCTCGACACCGCTCAAGGGCGACGAGGACCTGGTGCTCACCTTCGGCGGCGCGGTGCCGCCGCTGACGGTCACCGCCTCCGGCGAAGTGCGCTTCACCGCAGGGGAGTTGGACCTCAAGCTCACCCCCGTGACCGACCCCGCGTCCGCACCGCCCGACTCCCCGAGCACCGGCACCGACAGTGCGTCGGGCACCGACAGCGCGTCCGGCACCGACAGCGCGACCGGCACGGCCGCGGACTCCGCCGGTACGGGCCAGGCCGCCAAGGACGCCGCCGACATCATCGGCACCTGCGCCCCCAAGCCCGGCCAGGGCGACCTCCTCGGTACCGTCTCCGTCCCCGGCACCCCCGGCGGCTCCTCGGGACCCGGCCACGCCACCGCGCCCGGCGGCTCCTCGGCCGCCGCCCCCACGCCGCGCACCGGCTCCCGCGCGGGCGTCGGCAAGACCGGCGAGGGCGCGGGCGACGGAGCCCCCGACGCCGCCCGGTCCGACGGCCGCAACACCATCACGCTGGCCTCGCCCCCGCACTCCGGCGTGCACGACTGCGAGGACCCGCCGGAGGGCGACACCGACCCCGCGGTCATGGACTCCATTCCCCGGCCGCCCAACGCCGTCCGCAGCCCCGGCCCCGGCGACCCGCCGTTCCCCCCGTACTCCCAGTGCGGTTACGTCACCGGCTACTCCAACGTCTTCAAGCTCAAGGGCGCCGCGGTCATCAACGACCTGACCAAGAAGCCGACCCGCGTCACCGTCGTGCAGAAGAGCATCTGGACGGAGTTCACCGACCCCGACCCGCTCAAGCAGTACTTCGAGATCGACTCGATCGCGAAGCTGGCCCTGCCGCCGTCCGACACCACCTTCCTGACCTTCGGGTTCGTGCCGGTCACCGCCCGGATGGAACTGCTCCCCAAGGGCCTGATGACCGTCGTCACGGTCGGCACCAGCAACCTCGGCACGATCACCACCAGCACCATCTACGGCAAGCAGGAACTGCGGCTGTCCGACGTCAAGGTCAACGGCGTACCGCTGGACGTCGGCGCCGACTGCCGCGCCTCGGCGCCGCTGGACATCAAACTCGTCGGCTACGACCGCAGTTCACTGACCGGCCGCCCGACCGGACCCACGGACTACGGAGTGCAGGACGGCGGGCCGCTGGCCCAGGACGACCTCTACATTCCCCCGTTCACCGGCTGCGGCAGCCACGGAGAGAACCTGAATTCCCTCTTCACCTCGGCGATATCGGGGCACGGCAACTCACTGAATCTCATCCAGGGACCGCTGTGCGTGCCCATCGCGGCCTCGGGATGCGATCCGGAGATCGCCTTTCCCGAACCGCCCCACCACTGATCAGCTCCGGGAGGTGCAATGGGAATCGAAGTGATCGTCGAAGGACTCACCAAGTCCTTTGGTACGCAGAACGTCTGGCAGGACGTCACGCTCACACTGCCGCCCGGTGAAGTCAGCGTGATGCTCGGCCCTTCCGGAACCGGCAAGACGGTTTTTCTGAAATCGCTCATCGGCCTGCTCAAGCCCGAACGCGGCCGGGTGCTCGTCGGCGGCGTCGACATGGTGAACAGCCCGGAGCGCGACATCTACGAGGCGCGCAAGATGTTCGGCCTGATGTTCCAGGACGGCGCGCTCTTCGGGTCGATGAACCTCTTCGACAACATCGCCTTCCCGCTGCGCGAGCACACCAGGAAAAAGGAGTCAGAGATCCGCCGCATCGTCATGGAGCGGGTCGACATGGTCGGCCTCCTCGGTGCCGAGGGCAAACTGCCGGGCGAGATATCCGGCGGCATGCGCAAACGCGCGGGACTCGCCCGCGCCCTGGTGCTCGACCCGCAGATCATCCTGTGCGACGAACCCGACTCCGGCCTCGACCCGGTCCGCACCTCGTTCATCTCGCAGCTCCTCATCGACCTCAACGCGCAGATCGACGCGACGATGCTGATCGTCACCCACAACCTCGACATCGCCTCGACCGTGCCCGACAACATGGGCATGCTCTTCCGCCGCGAACTGGTCGCCTTCGGCCCCCGCGAGCTGCTGCTCACCAGCAACGAGCCGGTCGTACGGCAGTTCCTCAGCGGACGCCGCGACGGACCGATCGGGATGTCGGAGGAGAAGGACGAAGCGGCCCTGGCCCGCGAGCAGTTGAACGGCCGCGAGCTGCCCGCGGCCCCGCGCCGCGTCGCGCCGCAGCTCGAACCGTCACCCGGACTGCCGCCCCGGCAGGCGGTACAGCGCCGCAGGGCCCGCGTCCTGGCCATGTGGGACCAGCTCCCGGCCGCGACCCGCGAAGCCGTACAGGCCGGACTCGTCCCCGTCCAGGGGGAGCCCGCATGACCGCGCCCGTACGGGTCCCGGGACCGGGACCCGAGCCGACCCCGCCGCGCCCCGAACGCGTCACCGTGCCGCGCCGCCCGATCCCCGGCACCGGCGCGCTGCGCGAGACCGGGCAGCTCATGACGCTCGCCGCCACCACCGTGCGCGACACCTTCCGCAGGCCGTTCCAGATGCGCGAACTCATCGAGCAGTTCTGGTTCGTGGCCAGCGTGACGATCCTGCCCGCCGCCCTGGTCTCGATCCCCTTCGGCGCCGTCATCGCCCTGCAAGTCGGCTCACTGGCACAGCAGTTGGGCGCCCAGTCGTTCACCGGCGGCGCCAGCGTGCTGGCCGTCATCCAGCAGGCGAGCCCGCTGATCGTCGCCCTGCTCATCGCGGGCGCGGGCGGCAGCGCCATCTGCGCCGACCTCGGCTCGCGCAAGATCCGCGAGGAACTGGACGCGATGGAGGTGATGGGCGTCTCCCCGGTGCAGCGGCTGATCGTGCCGCGCGTCCTGGCGACGATGCTCGTCGCGGTCTTCCTCAACGGTCTGGTCTCGGTCGTCGGCACCGCGGGCGGCTACTTCTTCAACGTCATCGTCCAGCACGGCACCCCCGGCGCGTACCTGTCCAGCTTCTCCGCGCTCGCGCAGCTCCCCGACCTGTACATCAGCGAGATCAAGGCCGTGATCTTCGGCTTCATCGCGGGCATCGTCGCCGCCTACCGCGGCCTGCACCCCAAGGGCGGTCCCAAGGGCGTCGGCGACGCGGTCAACCAGTCCGTCGTCATCACCTTCCTGCTGCTGTTCCTGGTGAACGTCGTCCTGACCGCGATCTACCTCCAGCTCGTCCCGCAGAAGGGAGCCTGAGCGATGGCGCTCCTGGACAAGGACACCCCGCAGGCCGAGCCGCCGCCCGAAGGACCACGGCCGCGCCGACGCCGGAACACCGGCCGCTGGCTGCACTGGCTGGACGAGACCGGCGACCACTTCATCTTCCACATCACCGCCGTGCTGTGGATCCCGCGCACCCTGCGCCGCTACCTCAAAGAGGTCCAACGCCTGCTCGCCGAGGTCGTGTTCGGCAGCGGCGGCCTCGGCGTCATCGGCGGCACCGTCGGCGTGATGATCGGCATGACCCTCGCCACCGGCACCGTCGTCGGCCTCCAGGGCTACGCGGCGATGAACCAGCTCGGCACCGCCGCGTTCACCGGCTTCATCTCCGCCTACTTCAACACCCGCGAGATCGCCCCGCTCGTCGCGGGCCTGGCCCTGTCGGCCACCGTCGGCGCCGGATTCACCGCCCAGCTCGGCGCGATGCGGATCAACGAGGAGATCGACGCGCTGGAGGGCATGGGCCTGCGCAGCATGCCGTACCTGGTCACCACCCGGATCATCGCCGGTGTCGTCGCCATCGTCCCGCTCTACGGCATCGGCCTGCTCAGCAGCTACGTCGCCTCCCGGATGGTCACCGTCATGTTCAACGGCCAGTCCGCGGGCACCTACGACCACTACTTCAACCTCTTCCTGTCCCCGCAGGACGTCCTGCTCTCCGGACTGAAAGTGCTGATCTTCAGCGTCATCGTGATCCTCGCCCACTGCTACTACGGGTTCACCGCCAAGGGCGGCCCCGCGGGCGTCGGCATCGCCGTCGGCCGCTCGGTGCGCAACGCCATCGTGATCATCTCGATCACCGACTTCTTCCTCAGCCTGGCGATCTGGGGCGCCACCACGACGGTGCGGGTGGCGGGATGACCACCACCGACACCCGTCCCGCCGGAGCGCCCCCGGCCCCGCGCCGCCGCCCGACCGGCGGCGCCACCGCCCGCCGCAGGACCGCCGGCGTCGTCTTCCTGCTGGTGCCCGCGCTGCTGGCCTGGCTCGCGGTCGCCGTCTACGACAAGACGTTCAGCGACACCGCGACCGTCCACCTGGAGACCGGCACCGTCGGCAACGAGATGCACCAGGGCGCCGACGTGAAACTGCGCGGGGTCGTCGTCGGCCGGGTCGCCTCGATCAGCGCCGACGGCGACGGCGCCCGGCTCAATCTCGCCATCGACCCCGGCCAGCTCAAGCGCATCCCCGCGGACGTCACCGCGCAGATGCTGCCCACCACGCTGTTCGGCGAACGCTTCGTGGCCCTCGTACCTCCCGCGGGCACCGACACCACCGGTGGCGGCCCCACCCTCGCCGCCGACAGCACCATCGCCCAGGACCGTTCCAGCGACGCCATCGAGCTCCAGCAGGTGCTCGACAACGTGCTGCCGCTGCTCACCGCCGTCCAGCCCCAGAAGCTCGCCGCGACCCTCAACGCCGTCGCGACCGCGCTCGACGGCCGCGGCACCCAGCTCGGCACCACCCTCGTCCAGCTCGACCGCTACCTGACCAAGCTCAACCCCGAACTGCCCGTGCTGAACGACGACATCAAGCAGCTCGTCACCGTCAGCCACGTCTACAACGCCGCCGCGCCCGACATCGTGCAGGCCCTCACCGACTTCACCAGGACCAGCGGCACCATCGCCGAGGAACAGGCCGACCTCAACAGCGTGTACGGCAGTACCACCGCCACCGCGCAGGACCTGACGACGTATCTGCGGCAGAACAAGGACACCATCATCCGGCTGACCGCCGACAGCCGCGGCACCCTCGGGCTGCTCGCGAAGTACTCCCCGTCCTTCCCCTGCACGCTGCGCACCCTGGCCGCCTTCGTCCCCGTCATGGACAAGGCGCTCGGCAAGGGCACCCACGAGCCGGGCCTGCACGTCGACCTCACCAGCGTGCCGTCCCGCGGCAAGTACGTCCCCGGCAAGGACACCCCGGTGTACGACGCGAGCGGCGGCCCGCAGTGCTACCCGGTCCCGTACACCGGGCGCGGCGGCGCACCGGCCGCGACGCACTCCACGAAGTCCGCGACCTCGCCGACCGCCACGGCGTCCACGGCGTCCACGGCGTCCACGGCATCCACATCGAGCGTGACCACCACCGACTCCCCGGCCAACTCCCCGCAGGAGAACGAGCTGATCAACGAACTCCTCGCGCCGGGCATCGGCACCGACCCCGGCTCGCTCCCCGACTGGAGCAGCCTGCTCACCGGTCCCGTCTACCGAGGGGCGGAGGTGACGGTGCGGTGAAGCGCCGCAGCCTCGTCGGACCGATCGTCAAGTCGCTGATCTTCATCCTGGTCACCGCGCTGGCCACCACCGTCCTCGCGGTGAGCATCGCGGGCGGAACCGACGTCGGCGACACCTCCGGCTACAACGCCCGGTTCACCGACGCCACCGGCCTCACCTCGGGCGACAGCGTCCGGATCGCCGGGGTCAAGGTCGGCCAGGTCGACTCGATCAAGGTCGTCGACCACCGCGTCGCGCAGGTGCACTTCTCGGTGCAGCGCGCCCGGAAGCTGCCCGGCTCGGTGACCGCCACCATCAAGTACCTCAACATGGTCGGCCAGCGGTACATCGACCTCCAGCAGGGCACGGGACCGGTCGGCCAGGCGCTCGCCCCCGGCGACACCATCCCGCTCCAGCGCACCACCCCGGCCCTCGACCTCACCCAGCTCTTCAACGGCTTCCAGCCGCTGTTCCAGGGCCTGTCGCCCAAGGACGTCAACCAGCTCGCGGGCGAGATCGTCCAGGTGCTCCAGGGCGAGGGCGGCACCGTCGACAGCCTGATCAGCAACGTCGGTTCGCTGACCACGACGCTCGCCGCCAAGGACAAGGTGATCGGCCAGGTCATCGACAACCTCAACTCGGTGCTCACCACGGTGAACACCCGCGAGGCCGGGTTCAACGACCTGGTGACCTCGCTCCAGCAACTCGTCAGCGGCTTCGCCTCCGACCGCGAACCGATCGGCCAGTCGATCACCGCGATCTCCCAACTCACCACCAGCACCGCCGGGTTGCTCACCGACGGCCGCCAGCCGCTGAAGGACTCCATCGCCCAGCTCGGCCGGCTGTCCACCAACCTCGCCGACAACACACCGCAGTTGGAGAACTTCCTCACCAAGACCCCGGCCAAGCTCCAGACCATCGGCCGGCTCGCCTCCTACGGCTCCTGGCTCAACCTCTACCTCTGCCAGGCCACCGTCGCCGGGGTCACCACCTCCGACGGCAGCAAGCCGCCCACCGGCATAGCGATCACCGAATCGAGGTGCCGGTCATGAACCGCCCCCGCATACCGACCCCGCGCCTCCGCTTCCGCGCCCCCGCGCGCCGGGGCCGCCCCCTCTTCCGGCCGCTGCGCGAACGCAGCCCCGTCCTCGTCGGCACCGTCGGCCTGCTCGTGCTCGCCCTGGCCGGCCTGGTCGCGTACAACGCGGACGCGCTCCCGCTGATCGGCGGCGGCACCACGTACAGCGCGAGCTTCACCGAGGCCGCCGGGCTCAGGTCCGGCAACGAGGTGCGGGTCGCGGGCGTCAAGGTCGGCAAGGTCACCGGGGTGTCGCTGGACGGCGCCCAGGTCAAGGTCACCTTCCGCGTCAAGGACACCTGGATCGGCGACGCCAGCACCGCCGCCATCGGCATCAAGACGCTGCTCGGCGAGAAGTACCTGGCCGTCGACCCGCTCGGCAGCCGCGCGCAGAACCCCGGCCAGCGCATCCCCAGGACCCGCACCACCTCGCCGTACGACGTCACGCAGGCGCTCGACGGCCTCGGCAACACCCTCGGGTCGATCGACACCACGCAGCTCGCCGCCAGCTTCCAGACCCTCTCCGACACCTTCAAGGACACCCCGGCCTCGGTGCGCAGCGCCGCCACCGGCCTGTCGTCGCTGTCGCGGACCATCTCCAGCCGGGACGCCCAGCTCGCCGACCTGCTCGCGGGCAGCAAGCAGCTCACCAAGACCCTCTCCGACCAGAACAGCCGCTTCCAGACGCTGATCTCGGACGGCAACCTGCTGCTCGGCGAGATCCAGAAGCGCCGCGACGCCATCCACGCGCTGCTCACCGGCACCCAGGACCTCGGCACCCAGCTCAACGGCCTGGTCGCCGACAACAACCGGCAGCTCGGCCCGACCCTGGACGCCCTCGACCGGGTCACCGGCGTACTGCTCGCCAACCAGTCCAGCCTCGACAAGGCGCTCGCCCTGGCCGGGCCCTACTACCGGCTGGTCGGCAACACCCTCGGCAACGGCCGCTGGTTCGACAGCTATCTGTGCGGCCTGGTCCCCAAGAGCTATCTGCCCCCGGGCACCCAGCCGACGACCGGGTGCGAGCCGCCCAAGGCGACGGGAGGCACATCGTGAAGGCGTCCATCGGCCGCGCCGCGCGAGGGCGGCGGGCCATCGCCCTCGGCACGGTGCTCGCCGTCGTCCTCGCGGCCCTCGCCTACGGCGGCGTACGCTTCTTCGGCGGCCCCGACGGCACCCGGATCACCGCCTACTTCGACCACGCCGTGGGCGTCTACGCCGGATCCGACCTGCGCGTGCTCGGCGTCAAGGTCGGCACCGTCGACTCGGTGAAGCCGCAGGGCAAGCAGGTCAAGGTCGTGCTGGTCCTCGACCACGGGGTGAAGGTCCCGGCGGGAGCCGGCGCCGTCGTCGTCGCGCCCAGCGTCGTCGCCGACCGCTACATCCAGCTCACCCCGGCCTACACCGGCGGCCCCCGGATCACCGCGGGCACCGTCATCCCGGCCACCCGCACCGCGAGCCCCGTCGAGGTCGACCAGCTCTACGAGAGCATCACCCGGCTCAGCGACGCCCTCGGCCCGAACGGCGCCAACGCCACCGGCGCCCTGTCGAACCTCCTCGACACCGGCGCGAAGAACCTCGACGGCAACGGCAAGGCCATCGGCGACAGCATCGACCAGCTCGGCCAGGCCACCAAGACCCTCAACGGCCACAGCGACGACCTCTTCGCGACCCTGTCCTACCTCCAGTCCTTCACCACCATGCTGAAGAACAACGACGGCAAGGTACGGGCCGCCACCGACCAACTCTCCACCGTCAGCGGCTTCCTGGCCGAGGACAAGGAGAACCTGGGCGGCGCGCTGCACCAACTGTCCACCGCGCTCGGCCAGGTGAAGACCTTCATCCAGGACAACCGGGCCCGGCTGAAGACCAGCATCGGCAAACTCGCCCCGATCACCCAGATGTTGGTCGACCAGCGCGCCTCACTCGCCGAACTCCTCGACACCGCGCCGCTGGCCGCCGACAACCTCCTCAACGCCTACGATCCGCAGCACGGCACCATCGACGGGCGCGCCAACATCAACGAACTGAGCATGGGCGGCGACATCTCGCCCGCCGCCGCCAAGGACACCGCAAGGACCGGCTCCGACTTCACACCCGCGGCCAAGGACGCCAAGACCCTGCCGCTGCCCCTGCCGGCGGTCGGCACCGTCTACACCAAGGGGGCGGCCCGATGAAGCGTCCGCACACCCGGGGGAGCGCCGCCACCGTCGGCGGGACCGCGCTGCTCGCGCTCGCCCTCGCCGGCTGCTCGCTGAACGTCCAGAACGTGCCGCTGCCCGGCGGCGCCGACCTCGGCGGCCACCCCTACACCGTCAAGGCCGACTTCGCCGACGTCCTCGACCTCGTCCCGCAGGCGTCCGTACGCGTCAACGACGTCGCCGTCGGCCGCGTCACCAAGATCGGCCTCGGCGCCGACGGCTGGTCCGCGACCGTCACCATGAAGGTCAACGGCAAGGTGCGACTGCCCGCCAACGCGTACGCGCACCTGGAACAGTCCAGCCTGCTCGGCGAGAAGTACATCCAGCTCTCCGCGCCGCCCGGCACGCGGGCCGCCAGCGGCACCCTGCGCGACGGCGCCGTCATCCCCGCCTCGCGCACCAACCGCAACCCCGAGGTCGAAGAGGTCTTCGGCGCACTGTCCATGCTGCTCAACGGCGGCGGCGTCGCCCAGCTCAAGACCATCTCGGTGGAGCTGAACAAGGCCCTGACCGGCAACGAACCGCAGATCCGCTCCATGCTCCACCAGGTCGACACGCTCGTCAGCGACCTCGACGCCCACAAGCAGGACATCACCGACGCGCTCGACGGCGTCAACGAACTGTCCGCCACCCTCGCCGCCCGCGACCAGAATATCGGCACCGTACTGACCGGCCTCAGCCCCGGACTGAAGGTGCTGGAACAGCAGCGCGGCTCGCTGGTCACCATGCTGCGCTCGCTGGACACGCTCTCCGGCGTCGCGGTGGACACCGTCAACCGCAGCAAGGACGACATGGTCGCCGACCTCAAGGCCCTCGCGCCCACCCTGCGACGGCTCGCCGACGCGGGCGACGCGCTGCCCGACTCGCTCCAGGTGCTGGTCACCTACCCGTTCACCGACGAGGTCCTCAACGGCGTCAAGGGCGACTACCTCAACGTCTACCTCGACCTGACCGCCGTACCCGGCACGCAGCTCATCCCCGAGATGCCCGCGTCCGGGAACGTCTACCCGCCCGACCCCGAGAACCCGATGTCCGCGCACACCAAGGCCGACCGGACGAGGACCGTCGACAAGAAGCTGCGGGAGGCGGGCATCCCGCTGCCGCTGCCGTCGGTCACCGGCTCGACCAGGACCGGGGGCCGCTGATGCTGACCCGCGTCACCATCGCCAAGAACATCGCCTTCCTGCTGATCGCCGTGCTCGTGCTCGGCTTCATCGGCGTCCGCTACGCCGACCTCGGCCGGTACGTGGGCCTGCGCGGCTACTACACCGTCAAGGTCGAACTCCCTGAAGCGGGCGGCCTGTTCGAGCACGCCAACGTCACCTACCGCGGTGTCTCGGTCGGCCGGGTCGGCCCGATCAGACTCACCGACGACGGCGTGGAGGCGTCCTTGCGGATCAACGACTCCGCGCCGCACATCCCCTCCCACCTCAAGGCCGTCGTCGCCAGCCTGTCCGCCGTCGGCGAGCAGTACATCGACCTGCGGCCGACCACCGACCAGGGGCCGTATCTCGCCGACGGCTCCCGCGTCGAACGCGCCGACACCACCATCCCCGCGCCCGTCACCAACCTGCTCACCAGCGTCAACAGCCTGGCCGGATCGGTCCCGTTGAAGTCCCTTCAGACCGTCGTCGACGAATTCGGCAAGGCGTTCGCGGGACAGGGCGACAACCTCCAGTCGCTGCTCGACACCAGCGGCGAGTTCATCTCCGCCGCGGACATGAACCTGCCCGGCAACATCACGCTGATGGCCGACGGGCGGACGGTGCTGCGCACGCAGGCCGACGAGGGCGACGCCATCAAGTCCTTCGCCAGCAGCGCCAGTCAGCTCGCCAAGCAGCTCAACGACTCCGACACCGACCTGCGACGGCTCATCGCCGCGGCGCCCGACGCGGCCGGGCAGGTCAGCGCGCTGCTCCGGGACGTCGGACCCCAACTCAGCGTCGTCCTCGCCAACTTGCTGACCACCTCGGACGTGGCCGTCACCCGGCAGCACGGCATCGAGGAATTCCTGGTCAAGGTGCCCGCGGTGGCCGCCGCCGGATCGACGGCGGTGGACGGCAAGGGCCTGCACTTCGGCATGGCCGTCACCTTCTTCTCCCCGCTGCCCTGCACCTCCGGATACGGCGGCACCACGTACCGCAACGGCCTCGACACCAAGGCGCCCGCCACCGCCCTCAACACCGCGGCCCGCTGCACCGCCCCCGCCTCCTCCGGCACCGACGTGCGCGGCTCGGCCAACGCCCCGAACGGCGGGGGCGTCCCGAACCCCGTGCAGCCGGGCTCGGTGCTGCCGACCGGCGCCGGGACCCCGTCCGCCGCGGGCCCGTCCACCGGGACGACGACGTACGGCACGAGCGTGCTGCCGGGAGCGCTGGGCCTGCCCTCGCTGCCGACCGGGCCCAGTGGCGGCACGATGGCGGATCTGCTCGGCCTCGGCTACACGCGGTTCGGTGACACGCGCTCCGGGGGCACGGGCTTCGGGGACACGCGTTTCGGGGGCACCCGATGAGCGCCCGCCGGTCCACCGTGGTCTGGGCCACCGCGTGGGCGGTCGCCGCCGTGATGTGCGCGCTCGGCGCCTGGTCGTACGCGGACACGCGCGGCGACGGCACGCTCAATTACGCCAAGGCCCGCGACGCCGTACTGACCGACGGGCAGTGGGACATCACCCGGCTGAACACGGTGGACGCGGCCCACCTGGACCGCGACCTCGCGGCCTGGCTGGACACGACGACCGGGCCGCTGCACGACCGCATGAGCCGTACGCACACCGCGGACGCCGCCGCGCTCAAGCAGTCCGGCACCTCCACCCGGGGCACGGTCACCGACGCGGCGGTCACCGAACTCGACACCAGGGCCGGTACGGCGAAGCTCATCGCGACCGTGCAGGTCCGGGTCATGCCGCGCGGCGGCGCGGCCACCACCGACCGCAAGCGGTTCGAGGCGGGCCTGTCCCGTACCTCGGACGGCTGGAAACTCACGGCGCTCACCGCGGTGCCCGTCGGCGCGAGCTAGGAGAGGCGGCCCAGTGAGCACCACGCATGAGCCCGAGGCCGAGGCGGCGGAGGCCGAGGCGCCGCAGACCGACGCATCGGTGGCCGCCGCTCCGGACGAGCCGGAGGCCAACGAGGCCGCCGCCGGACGGCGTTGGCGGTGGCCGTACGGTGCGCGGCGTACGGCGGCGGTCGCCGCGATCGTGCTGCTGCTCCTCGGCGGCGGCGGATTCGGTTACGCGGCCCACCGGTTGACCGACCCGGCCGCGACGGACAACCGCGCGCTGACCGACACCGAGGCGACCAACCGGGTCGTCGGGGACGTCAGCAACGCGCTCGGCAAGATCTTCGCGTACACGCCGGAGGACACCGGGTCGACCGAGCGGGCCGCCCGCGACCTGCTGGACGGCGCGGCGGCCGACCAGTACCAGGCGCTGTTCGGGCAGATCCGGCAGCGCGTCGCCGAGCAGCAACTCACCCTGACCACACGGGTGGTGCGCGCCGGGGTCGTCCGGCTCACCGCCGACCACGCCCGGCTGCTGGTCTTCCTCGACCAGACCGCCCAGCGCAAGGGCGCCGCGGCCACCAGCGCGGCGGCCCAACTCTCGGTCACCGCCAGGCTCGACGGCGACCACTGGCGGATCACCGATCTCAAGGCCCGGTAGGAGGAAGACGGATGGCACGGATGCCCTTCAAGGGTGGCGGCGGGTCGCGGGACCGGCTCGGGGCGCGGCTGCGCGCGCCGGGCCGGTCGCTGCTCGCCACGGCCGTCGCGCTCGCCGTCGCCGCGGCGGTCGCCGCCGCCCTGACCGGCTGGTCCTGGTACGGGGCCGCGCACGACGACGACGCGGCCTTCGCCCGGACCCGCGACACGGTGCTCGCGGCGGGGGAGCAGGCGGTGCAGAACATGAACACCCTGGACCACTCCGACGTCGACCACGGGCTCGACATCTGGGAGAGCTCCACGACCGGCGACCTGCACAGCCAACTGGTCCAGGGGCGGGCCGCGTTCGAGAAGCAGGTGCAGCAGGCCCAGACGGTCAGCACCGCGAAGATCCTGTCCGGCGCGGTCACCGAACTCGACACCAGGACCGGCAAGGCCAGCGTGATGATCGCGCTGCGGATCACCGTCGAGGCGCCCAAGGCCAAGCCCGCGGTCAAGGAGAGCCGGATGCTCGGCGAACTCACCCGCACCGACACGGGCTGGAAGCTCAGCGCCCTCGGCCAGGCCCCGATGGGCGACAGCGCCGCGGACCCGTCCGCGTCCTCGCCCCCGAGCGGCGGCACCGCCACCGCGAGGCCGTCCCCGTCCACCACCGACGGCCAGTAAGCCGCCCCGCCGTCCGCGAGAGGACCGCCGCCCATGTCGACCACCCGCCACCTCATCAACCGCCAACGCCGCCTGGCGGCCACCGCGCCGCCGCGCGAGCGCGTGACCCGCACGGCGGAAGCCGCCACCGACGTCGACCCCGACTCCGACACCGACACCGCCACCGACACCGCCACCGCCACCGACATCCACTCCGACACCGACCCGGAGACCGAGGCGGAGGGCGGCGGCCGTTCGGACCGCCCCGCCCGGGGCCGCGCCGCGACCGCCGTCCGCACCCGCCCGGCACGGCCGCCGCGTACGTCCGACAAGGCCGCCGACGTCACCGCCGACGTCACCGCCGGGACTCCCACCGGCACGGCCGCCGACGCTGAACCCGAGGCCGGGAGCGGCCCGCGCAAGTGGCGCCCGCGGCCTGTCACCGTCCTCACCGTCGGCCTCGCCCTGCTGACCGTGCTGCTCGGCGGCCTCGCCGCCTGGTCCGCGGGCAAGGCGTCCGACCTGCGCGACTCGGTGGCCTCCGGCAACACCGCGCTGACCGACACCGCCCGCACCAGCGAGGTCAAAGGCACCGTCGCCCAGGCCGTGAACGCGGTCTTCTCCTACAACTACGCCGACACCGCCCGCACCGACGACGCGGCCAAGCGCGTACTGACCGGAAAGGCCGTCCAGCAGTACGCGACGATGCTCACCCAGGTCCGCGCCCAGGCACCGGCGCAGAAGCTCGTGCTGACCACGACCGTCACCGACACCGGCGTGGAACTGCTCGACGGCGACCGCGCCCGCGTCCTGGTCTTCGCCGACCAGAGCAACACCAGCACCGCCAAGTCCGCGAACGCGGCGACCACTTACGCGGCGGCGATGTTCGCGGTGGACGCCGTCCACCAGGACGGCACCTGGAAGATCGCGAGCATCGATACCTTCGGGTAGCGCGGACCCCGCGGTCAGCGGTCGCGGCCAGCGGTCGCGGCCAGCGGTTGGCGAGGCGCCAGCCGGCGTCCAGCAGATAGCCGACGATGACGGCGGGCCCCGCGACGGCCGCCGCCACGCGTGCGTGTGCCCACGGGTACGGCTCCTCGTACGGGTACGCAGCTGTGGCGAACAGACGTACGCATTAGGTAAGGCTACCCTTATTAAAACACCGGCCGTTTCGCGCCATCACCGATCAGGCGCCGCGATCAGGCGCCGCGCGATGATGAAGGACTCGTCGCGGGCAGGCACTATGGGGGAGAGGGCCCCCGCAACGCGCCGGAAATCGCGTGATGGGATGCTCGGCTCGCAATCCCGGATGTGCGTCCCCGATATGGCCAGTGGCGGGGAGCAGGTGGCCTGACCGGCAAGGATGGATGGATATGGACAAGCAGCAGGAGTTCGTTCTCCGCACCCTGGAGGAGCGGGACATCCGCTTCGTCCGCCTGTGGTTCACCGACGTGCTCGGCTACCTGAAGTCGGTCGCCGTCGCACCGGCCGAACTGGAGCAGGCCTTCGACGAGGGCATCGGCTTCGACGGCTCCGCCATCGAGGGCTTCGCCCGGGTGTACGAGTCCGACATGATCGCCAAGCCGGACCCCAGCACCTTCCAGATCCTGCCCTGGCGCGCCGAGAGCCCCGGCACCGCGCGCATGTTCTGCGACATCCTCATGCCCGACGGCTCCCCGTCGTACGCCGACCCGCGCTACGTCCTCAAGCGCGCGCTCGCCAAGACCTCCGACCTCGGCTTCACCTTCTACACCCACCCCGAGATCGAGTTCTTCCTGCTCAAGGACAAGCCGATGGACGGCGGGCGGCCGACCCCCGCCGACAACTCCGGCTACTTCGACCACACCCCGCAGAACGTCGGCATGGACTTCCGCCGCCAGGCCATCACGATGCTGGAGTCCATGGGCATCTCGGTGGAGTTCTCGCACCACGAGGGCGCCCCCGGCCAGCAGGAGATCGACCTGCGCTACGCCGACGCGCTCTCCACCGCCGACAATGTGATGACCTTCCGGCTCGTCATGAAGCAGGTCGCCCTCGAACAGGGCGTGCACGCCACCTTCATGCCCAAGCCGTTCTCCGAGCACCCCGGCTCCGGCATGCACACCCACCTGTCGCTCTTCGAGGGCGACCGCAACGCCTTCTACGAGTCGGGCGCGGAGTTCCAGCTCTCCAAGGTCGGCCGCTCCTTCATCGCGGGCCTGCTCCGGCACGCCGGTGAGACCGCCGCGGTCACCAACCAGTGGGTCAACTCCTACAAGCGGATCTGGGGCGGCTCCCAGCGCACCGCTGGCGCGGGCGGCGAGGCCCCCTCGTACATCTGCTGGGGCCACAACAACCGCTCGGCCCTGATCCGCGTCCCCATGTACAAGCCCGGCAAGACCGGCTCCACCCGCGTCGAGGTCCGCTCGATCGACTCCGGCGCCAACCCCTACCTCGCCTACGCCGTCCTCCTCGCCGCGGGCATGAAGGGCATCCAGGAGGGCTACGAACTCCCGGCCGGCGCCGACGACGACGTCTGGGCCCTGTCCGACTCCGAGCGCCGCGCCCTCGGCATCGAGCCCCTCCCGCAGAACCTCGGCGAGGCCATCACCCTCATGGAGCGCAGCGAACTCGTCGCCGAGACCCTCGGCGAGCACGTCTTCGACTTCTTCCTGCGCAACAAGAAGCAGGAGTGGGAGGAGTACCGCTCCGAGGTCACCGCCTTCGAGCTGCGGAAGAACCTCCCGAACCTGTAAGCCCAGGTCAGCGGGGCTGACCTTGTAAATCGACCCTTCGGGCGAGCGGCTGCCGGCCGCTCGCCCGAAGCCGTCTCCCTCGGTCTGGGCCCGTCCCTGGGCCGTCCGAACTCCGCGGAGAGGCGCAGCGCCCAGGCAATGCGCAACGGTGCCTGAACCGCAGCGCCCATACCGTCGGGGTTCAGGCGCCTAGTTGTAGGGCGATGGCGAAGACGAGCAGTACGGAAGCTCCGATAAGGTAGAAAATAGTCAGCTTTCTGGCTGAATGTAGAGACCAACTTCGACGATAGGAGCCCAAACGGATAGAGGCAGGATATGGACTGCTAGCGCTGATTTCCATCGTCAGCCCGGCCTTCGGGAGGCGTGCTTGTAGTTCCTTTTCGAGAGCCGTTCCATGTTGAACCGCCCCAATAAGTAGACGATGGTACCAAATCTGATCCACGAAGTAGAAAGCACCCCAAAGAATCAATCCCAGAAGCGAGATTGTCGAGGAAAGCTGAATTTCTTGGCCCGCGAGTTTAATCGCAGATCCATCTCGCGCTGAAACCGCTGCAGCCCCGAGGGTGAAAGTAAGCGCAGTCAGGGCGAATCCTCTGATTCTCCATTCAATGTCATTGAAGTGTTGTTGAACGGCAATTGTTTGCTTCCACATTTCGAGATAGTGTGCTGTCTGGGAGTCGTCCATTAACTCGCCTCGAATTCGAATATATTCATGATGTCGGAGAACTGGTCGAGTGTATGCGACGGGATTACTGAGAGACCGTTGGTGAGTCTGCGCTCTCTTTCGATGTCTGCGTTGCTCCAGTGTGAGACGCGCCTCAAGAGGTCGTAGCCGATCTTATCGATCGACGTTCCATATGAGGCGTATGCGTCGTGCACTCCTATCTTTTGAGCCATTGACACATCTTTCATGAGGCTATCGCCAACGTATAGTGATTTATGTGGGTCGGATGCGTAGCTCGCTAGGATGGAACTCAAGACCTGAGTATTCGGCTTTATTATTCCTGCGGGTACGTGATTGTGTGTTGTCTTATTGAGTCCGTAATCGGATGCTGGCTTCGTGCGGAGAGTCTCGGTGCTCACCCCGGTTGGGAAGTCGTGATCGGGGGCCGAGTACAGAACCTCGATTACCCCGTCAAGTCCCGTTGCTTTTATTCTCCATTCCGACCAGTATGCGACAGACTCGGTGTACGCAACGATTCGAACACCTTTTTCTTTTAGGCCGTGAAGAGTTCCCATTACTCCGGGGTACAAGGACGTGTGGAGAATTCGCTGTCTATTCTGAATGTGAATTGCATCGTCGTAGTATTCAAGTGGTGGTGTTCTCGTTTTTTTGTTGAGCAGTGAGGGGAGTTCGTTCAGGAGAAGCGAATACTCCGTGGTGCCTCTGCGCTGATGGACTTCCCGGATCTCATCCACAAGCACCTCCTCCGGAACCTCGCTGAGTTCAGAGAGGCGCGTAAGCATTGCTGAGAACGAAGCGTGCCACGCGCCGAACCAGTCCCAGAGCGTGTTGTCGAGGTCTGTTACGAGCAACGAAATCGATGGTTTCACGGACTCCCCCTTCAGGCTCTATTCACATCGTAGGGGATGCCACTGACATCGACAGTTGGACCTGAGGCACATGCGGCTGTGTCCCCTCTAAGCGATGAGGGTCGGCTACCAAGGTCCACCGACCCGCGCTTGCTCAAGCCTTCGTGTGCGTCTGGAAGGTGCTGTCTGCGACCGGGGTCCTGTCCGTCTCTGCTGGGCATGGGGTGTGAGTACAGGCGGAGCGTGAAGTTGGCATCGGCGTGCCCAAGGTAGTGGCTCAACACCTTGACGTTCTCCCCGGCCGCCAGCGGGGCCCATGCGCAGAAGTGCCGTAATGCGTGCATGCAGCCCTCCCGTGACGCCGCGTACGGCTCGCCTTCCTTCGCATCCTTGATGACGCCGCCGGCGGCGAGAGTTGGTTTCCAGGTAAGGCGTGTTCCAGTCCGTCCGACGCACAGTCGCCTCTCCGTTCAGCCTGGTGAATAGCGGCCGGTTTGTCACCTGCGGACCGTCTGGCAGAGCCAGAGGTGCGTCGCCTCAACGGGTGGATGCTTCCCGCTGTGGTCTTTGAGGACCTGAGCCACGCGGCAGGGAGTGGGCACGTCCCGATATTTCCCTCGCTTTTGCAGACCGAAGACGAGATGCCCGTTCGCTACCTTCACCTGACAACCGACGTGCAGTCATCCCGTTTCGAAGTTGAGCGCAACGTTGGTGTGAGGCCGAAGATCTCGCCCTGCCGCAGATCGCACCTTCCACCTACATCAACCATCGCCTGGTAGCGCTCGGGTAGGGCGGCCCGATCTTCGAAGATGCAGCTTGCCGTCCATGGCTGCACTCGCGGCGGTACCGGCCTGCGAGTACGCACTGAGTGGCCCGGCACAGATTTTAGTTCAGGTGCTAGTCGTTCATGGCTGCGCTGGCTGAGACACTGAAGAAGATGACGCGATGGTACGAGTAAACGGGCAGCGCCTTCTCTGGGTCGCTGACATTCGCGGACGTGCGAGAGCTGGACCGAGCGAAGCGGGTGCGTTCCGACGTACGGAAAGGCGTGTAGCCGGAGTTGCGTCCGCACTGACGTGCGCGTCGTGGCATCGGTCGTCCGACTCGCCAGCCACTTCCCTCCGTACTACGGAGAGGTTATCGACCTGTTGACGTAGTTCTATACCTTGGTTTGGACCGAGGCGAGCCGGGGCCGTCTGGGGGCCGTGCGACGGCGGCCAGTGGTGACCGGCAACGACCAACGGCGACTCCTGCGGCGCAGGGTGGCCGAAAAGGTCGCGGGTGAACGTGTAGGTCGGGCAGGTAGG
This sequence comes from Streptomyces sp. NPDC088197, assembly GCF_044741185.1. Lineage (NCBI taxonomy): Bacteria > Bacillati > Actinomycetota > Actinomycetes > Kitasatosporales > Streptomycetaceae > Streptomyces > Streptomyces sp. NPDC088197. The sequence goes on along the minus strand of NZ_JBIUSD010000003.1, from coordinate 211,121 downwards.
GCTTAAGTTCCTGCGCAACAAGAAGCAGGAGTGGGAGGAGTACCGCTCCGAGGTCACCGCCTTCGAGCTGCGGAAGAACCTCCCGAACCTGTAGCCGAGAGGAGCTGCTCGGCCTGCGGGGTGCGGCGGTAGTAGACGCGGTGGCCGTGGCGGGTTCGGGTGAGGAGACCCGCCCGGTGCAGGCGCGTGAGGTGGTAGGAGACGGTCGACGGGTCCAGGTGGTGGAGCTCGGCCAGCTCCGTGGTGGTGAGGGGGCGGCCCAGCGACAGCAGCAGGCTGTGCCGGGTGGCCCCCAGGACGTCGGCCGCCGGGTGGCCGCCCTGTGCGGCGCGGCGGCCTGACGGAGCGCGGGGCACCGGATAGCAGAGCATCGTGTCGTGCTGGAACATCGGGTCGAGGCCCGGCGTCAGGTCCCCGGTGACGGTGGGGATCATGACGACGGCCGGGGCGTGCGGCACCGTGGTGCGGAACGGGCTGCGGACGGTCAGTGTGCCGTCGTGCCAACCGGTGTCCGCGTGCAGGGAATCCAGGACCGCGCCGGTTCCCTGCCGGGCCATGAGCTGGGAACGGGCGTTGATATCGGCTTCGAGGCGGCCGCGGATCACCGGCCAGCGCGCTGCGAGTGTGTGGTTCCACAAAGCGTGCAGTTCCTGAGCCGCTTTCTGGACGAATGCGGTTTCCCCCCGGTCGAGTTGGCTCAGGACCGGCGCGGGCAGCTCGGTTCCGGGAAAGCCCTGACCGGCGAAGCCCGTGGTGAACACGGTGATTTCCTGCACCAGCCGGGTCGGCGCGAGGGTGGCTATCCGGTGGAGTTCGTCATCCAGGCTGGGCGCGAACCGCGCGGGCGCGGGGCTGATGAAATCCGGCAGCCACACCTCGCCCTGGAAGAACCCCGCCAGCAGGGGCATCTGCCGGTCGTGCAGCAGCCGCGGCAGCGCACCGAGCCGTTCCCCGCGGCGGGACGACCTCATGGCGGTGGACAGGACACCGAACAGTTCGACCATCGGTGAGATGGCGAACCGGGTCCTGGCCAGCTCGGCCGGGCCCAGCGACAGACGCAGCATGATGCCTTCCCGGACGGATCGGGCGGACGTCCGAACCGCCAGCCAAACATTGGAACCTCATCCAATCAATGGCAATCCCGGCCAACGTCGGCGTCTACTTGGGGCTGCCCGGAGAATCGGTGCGCGTTTACGCGCGACCGTGAACGGCAATGCGTCGGCACGGCTCCGGGTGCGGAATTCGGTCAATTCCTGCGAACAAGGAGGCCCTTGAGTATGCGTATCGGAAAGCGGACGGTCACCCTCGCGGTAAGCGGCGCGCTGCTCGCCGGCACGGTCGGCTTCGTGGCCGCGTCCCCCGCCCAGGCGGTGGACTGCAACCTCCCCCCGGTGGGCGACATGTGCCTGCACATCCACAACACGGACACCAACACGTGGTACTGGCTCGGCCCGTGGAACGCCTGCGCGGTCCACAACATCGCCATCGACGAGCAGGCCACCTGGATCAACAACAACCAGGTCGGCGGGGTGCGCACCACCTTCTACTACGGCCGCGACGGCAAGAACCCCATCGGCAGCGTCGCCCAGGACTACTCGGGCCGCCCGCCCGGCTACACCGACAGCGACCTCTCCTCCGCGCAGTCCGTCCGCGTCTGCTGACCCGCGCCCCCCGAGGCGGGGCCGCCCCGGAGGACGTCACCTCCGGGGTCAGGGCAGCCAGGCGGGGGCCAGGGCCGAGGGGGTGAGGAGGCGGGGTGCGCCGGTGCCGTCGGCGGGGGCGGTGTACAGGTCGGAGCCGTAGTCGCCGGGGAGGGAGTAGACGACGGTCGCGTTGTCGGACCACACGGCCTGGTCGTCGACGCTGCGGGTCTCGGCCAGCGGCCACTCGCGCGAGGTGGCCAGGTCGAGGACGTAGAGGCGCCAGGGGGCGTCGGCGGGCAGGCCGGGCACGCGTTTCTTGAAGGCGATCCGGGTGCCGTCGGGGGAGAGCGACGGGCACTCGACGTTGGTGCGCAGCGTGGTGACGGTACGGGCGGCGACGTCGCCGCGCACGAGGTAGGTGTGGCCGCCGGTGGCGAGCGTGGCGTAGAAGTGCCGGTCGTCGGCGAAGGTGACGCCCCAGAAGTTGATATCGGCGGCGCGCACGCGGCGCCCGTCGCGGGTGACGGCGTAGTCCTCGAGGGACGACTGGAGGGTCCCGGTGCGGGTGTCCAGGATCGAGGTGCGGGTGGAGAAGTCGGTGCCCGCGTACGAGTCGCCGCCGACGAAGACGGTCCAGGCGGCCATCCGCCCGCTGGGCGAGACACGGGCGCGGGTCGGGATGCCCGCGAGCGGCACACGGCGGGTGGCGCGCAGCGCCGAGTCCAGGACGACCGCGTCGTACGAGTCGTTGACCGCGCCGCGCTTGGCCTGGAGGCAGATGCCGGTGCCGCCCGCCGCGTAGAAGCGCAGGCACTTCACGCCGGACGCGACGCGGGGCCCGGTCGGCGCGGAGGCGGGCACCGAGGCCAACTCGTCGCGGTGCGGCCCCCACGCCATGGAGCGGAAGACGATACGGGGGCCGCCGGCGGCCAGCGAGACCGTACCGGCGCGGACGGCGGGGCCGCCCGCCTGCACCTGGTTCTTCCGGTCGGCCCGGTCGGCGGCCCGCCAGACCGCGACCCCCGCCACGCACGCCAGCACGGTGATGCTGGCCAGCAGCACCAGCAGCCGGTTGCGCATGCTCATACCGCCCTCGACCCGCCCGCTCATGCCGTCGCCTCCGGCGCCGTGGGAGTCCGTGACGGCCGCAGCCGGACCGACAGCGCGACGCTCGCCGTCAGCGCCAACGCGGCCCCCGTCAGGGCGGATTGGTCGCCCCACGCGGTCCACGCCGCCCCGAAGGCTATGGAGCAGACGAAGCGCGCGGCGGCCTGCCCGGTCTGTACGAGCGCGAGCCCGCTGGAGCGCAGCGCCGCCGGTACGGAACCGGCCGCCGCCGCCATCAGCACGCCGTCCGTGGCGGCGTAGAAGGCCCCGTGCAACACCAGTACGGCGTACGGCAGTACGCCCGCCCGCAGGTGGGCGAGGAGCAGCCCGTACGCCAGGAGCAGCGCGAAATGGCCGCCGACGAAGACCCGCCAGCGGCCGACCCGGTCCGCCCAGCGGCCCAGCGGCACGGCGAGCAGCAGGAAGGCGGCGGCGGTGCCCAGCGGGAGGAGCGCGAACCACCGGTCGGGGACGCCGAGTCGGCGTTGCAGCAGCAGATAGACGAAGGAGTCGCTGACGGTGGCGAGCCCGAGCGCCACCGCGCACAGCGCCAGCCCGCGCAGCTCCCGCCGCCCGAGCAGCCCCACGGCGGCCCGTAAGGACGGCCGGTCAACGTCCCTGTCAGGCACGGGAGTTGACCGCCGTACGCCCGACGGCACGAACAGCAGCAGCACGACCACGCCGACCGCCGCCACACAGAAGCTGACGGTGAAGACCGCGTCGTATCCTTCCGCCGCCTGACGGAGGATCAGGAAGGCTGCCAGCGGCCCGAGAAGCGCCCCGGTGGTGTCCATCGCGCGGTGCACACCGAACGCCCGGCCCCGCGACTCCGGCGGCGCCGACAGCGAGATGAGCGCGTCGCGCGGCGCGGTCCGCAGGCCCTTGCCGGTGCGGTCGACGGCGAGCACCGCGCCGATCAGCGGCAACGTGTGCACGGCCAGGAGCAGCGGCTTGCACAGCGCGGACAGCCCGTACCCGAAGGCGGCCACCGCCTTGTGCCGCCCGCCGCGGTCGGCGAGATGCCCGCCGACCAGCCGTACCACCGCGCTGAATCCGTTGTAGACGCCGTCGAGCAGACCGAAGCCGAGCGGGGAGAGCCCGAGCCCGGTGACCAGGTACAGCGGCAGCACCGCGGTGACCATCTCCGACGACACATCGGTGATGAGGCTGACCGCGCCGAGCGCGAGCACCGTCGAGGTGACCGCGGACGACCGCCCGGGACGCGGGCCCCGGGCGGTCGTCGGCGCTGTCGTCGGGCTGTCCGCCGCGCTCGTCGGTGCGGGTGTCGCGGGCGTGCTGCCGCGGCTCTCGCTGACGTACATCGGTCAGTTGGTCCAGATGCCGGTGATGTCCGCGGCGGACGCGGCGTTGCCCGCGTGCCCCGAGGTACCCGCCAGATCCTCCAGCGTGCGCAGCAGGTTGTAGTGGTTGTAGTTGGTCGCGGACGAACTGCCCGCGGTGACCGGCTGACCGTAGAAGACGGTCGGAATCCGGTTGCCGCTCAGCGAGTTGTCCTCGTCGAAGGTCACGACCAGCACGCTGTTGTGGGTCTTCGCCCACGTCGCGTACGCGCCCAGGTTGTTCTTGATCCAGGTGTCGCCGGTCGCCACCGAGCAGTCGTGCATGTCGCTGCACAGGTTCGGTACGACGAAAGACATCCGCGGCAGCGTCGAGTAGTCCGTCGGGAACTGCGCGAAGGTCTTCGCGGTCGACGTCGGGACATTGCCGAAGCCGAACCACGGGTTGTGCTTCTGCGCGTAGTTGCCGCTCTTGCAGGTCGTCGAACCCTGGCTCGGCAGCGTCTCGTTGTAACTGCCGAAGGTCTTGCCCGCGGCGATCACCTCGGAGCCGAGATTCGCGGCCGAGCTGAAGCCGATCTTCACGCAACTGTCGTCCGTCACGCCCTGCGTGGACCCGGAGAACAGCGCGTAGTAGTTCGGCTGGCTCGGGTGCGTGATCGCGTGGCTCTGCGTGAGATTCGCGCCGCCGGTCGCCAGCGAGTTGATGTACGGCGCGCTCGAACTGCCGATGACCTGGCTGTACGCGTGGTTCTCCATGACCACCACGAGGGTGTGGTCGGGGGTGGGCACAGAACCGGCCGCGTGCGCCGAGCCGCCGAGACCGGTCCACAGACCGGCGGACGCGGCGGCGAGGCCGACTGCGGACAACAGAGCGGTGCGGCTGCGGCGGGGCAGAGTCCAGCCGTGCACGGCGTACCTCCGGTAGTGGGGGGGAAGGACGAGGAACCGCTGTACATGACAATTTTAGGAGCCGGGCCGCGTCAGGGCGAGCGGGCGCCGGGTGAAATGAAGGCGAACACCGAGGTACGGCCTGCCGCCGGCTCCCGAGGCCCTCCTGCGGGGGACACCGCGCCCCTGCCCCCTACCGGGCAGCCCCGCCCGCCACGCCGCGCCACTCTCCCGCGTGGCCAAGCCCGCGATGTCCGCTCGCGCCGTGCGGGGCCTCCGGCAGGGAGGGGGGTGGTGTGGTCGGTGAGTCGGCGCTGCGCGCGCGCCGCGTGGTGCGGGTCGTGCGGTTGCGCCTGCGGCGCGGGGGGCCTCCGGCCGGGAGGTGGGGTGATGCGGTCGGCGGGGCGGCGCTGCGCGCGCCGTGCGTGCGGGTCGTGCGATTCCGTCCGCACGGCGGGGGGCCTTGGGTCGGAGGCCGGGGTGGTGCGGTTGCTGGGGCGGCGCTGCGCGCGCAGCGCGGTGCGAGCTATGCGGTTGCGCCCTCACCGTGCGGGTCGTGCGGTTGCGCCCGCGCCGTGCGGGCCTCCTGCCTTGGCCGCTTGCGGCAGCTCGGACGACTTGGTCGCGTCCACGCCCGTGCGGGCCTCTTGGTCGCTGGGGCGGGGCGGTGGATGGGGTCGTGTGCGCGGCGCGGGATCGGGGTCGGGTGGGCTGGTGGCCGCACTCCGGCTACCGAGCCCCCCGCAGGGGGTTACGCTCAAACCGAAGCCTTGATCGATCCGGGCTTGCGCGGGACCGTTCCGGGGTACGGGACACGCGCCACCGCGAAGCCAAACCAAGCCAAACCAAGCCAAGCCAGTCGAGCGTCACCCCGCCACACCACATGACCCGCCGGGAGGGCCGATGCAGGGACGCCGGAGCAGTACGTTCACGCGGCTGCTGCGGCACGGCTTCACGGACCCGGCGGCGGCCGAGCGGCTGCTGGAGCTGCCCGAGCTGTCGACGGTCAGGACGGACCCGGTGCTGCTGGAGGCGCTGGGCGCGACGGCCGACCCCGACCAGGCGCTGATCAGCCTGGTACGCCTCACGGAGGCGCTGGACCCGGCGGAGCGGCGGACACTGCTGGACACCGTCATGACGGCGAAGCCGCTGCGCGACCGCCTGCTGGGCATCCTCGGCGCCTCCGAGGCCCTCGGCGACCACCTCGCCCGGCACCCCGCCCACTGGCACGCGCTGGTGATGTACGAGTCCGCCGACCTGCACCCGGGCGTCGCCGACTTCGTCCGGGCCCTCTCGGGCGCCGACACCCCCGACGCGCTGCGCGTCGCCTACCGCCGCTGCCTGCTCGGCATCGCCGCCCGCGACGTGTGCGGCACCAGCGACCTGGTGCGTACCGCCGCGGAACTGGCCGACCTCGCCACCGCCACCCTGCGCGCCGCGCTGGCGATAGCCGCAGCCGAGAGCCCGCAGGACGCCGCCGTCTGCCGGCTGTCCGTCATCGGCATGGGCAAGTGCGGCGGCCACGAGCTGAACTACGTCTCCGACGTCGACGTCGTCTACGTGGCGGAACCGGCCGAGGAGACGGCGGGCCAGGAGGACGCGGAAGGCACCGCCGTACGCGCCGCCACCCGGCTGGCCGCCCGGATGATGCGGATCTGCTCCGACACCACCGCCGAGGGCACGATCTGGCCGGTCGACGCCAATCTGCGGCCCGAGGGCAAGAACGGGCCGCTGGTCCGTACGCTCTCCAGCCACCTCGCCTACTACCGGCGGTGGGCGAAGACCTGGGAGTTCCAGGCGCTGCTCAAGGCCAGGCCGGTCGCCGGGGACGAGGCGCTCGGCGAGGAGTACCTGGCCGCGATCCGCCCGCTGGTCTGGCAGGCCGCCGAGCGCGAGAACTTCGTCACCGACGTGCAGCAGATGCGCCGCCGCGTCGTGGAGAACATCCCCGCCGCCCAGATCGACCGCGAGCTGAAACTCGGCCCCGGCGGCCTGCGCGACGTCGAATTCGCCGTGCAGCTCCTCCAGCTCGTGCACGGCCGCACCGATCCGTCGCTGCGCAGCGGCACCACGCTGACCGCGCTCGCCGACCTCGCCGCGGGCGGCTACGTCGGCCGCACCGACGCCGCTGCGCTCGACGACGCCTACCGCTTCCTGCGGCTGATGGAACACCGCATCCAGCTCCAGAAGATGCGCCGCACCCACCTCGTCCCCGACGACCAGGCGGGACTGCGCCGCCTCGGCCGCGGCCTGGGCTTCCGCGCCGACCCGGTCGCCGAGCTGAACCGGGAGTGGAAGCGGCACGCCATGGAGGTACGGCGGCTGCACGAGAAGCTGTTCTACCGGCCGCTGCTGGACGCGGTCGCCCAGCTCGGCGGCGAGGAGACCCGGCTCAGCACCGACGCGGCCCGCCAGCGCCTCCAGGCGCTCGGATACGCCGACCCGGCCGCCGCCGTCCGCCACCTGGAGGCGCTGGCCAGCGGCGTGAGCCGCAAGGCCGCCATCCAGCGCACGCTGCTTCCGGTGCTGCTCGGCTGGTTCGCGGATTCCGCCGACCCCGACGCCGGGCTGCTCGGCTTCCGCAAGGTCTCCGACGCGCTCGGCAAGACCCCCTGGTACCTGCGGCTGCTGCGCGACGAGGGCGCGGCGGCGCAGCGGCTGGCCCGCGTGCTCTCCTCCGGGCGGCTCGCCCCCGACCTGCTGATGCGCGCCCCCGAGGCGGTCGCGCTGCTCGGCGCCGCCGACGGTCTCGTGCCGCGCGACCACGCCGCCCTGGAGCAGGAGGTGCTGGCCGCCGTCGGCCGCGCCGACACCCCCGAGCAGGCCATCGCCTCGGTACGGGGAGTACGCCGCCGCGAGCTGTTCCGTACCGCCGCCGCCGACCTCATCGACACCTACGGCGACGACGAGGAGGCCCAGGAGGAGACGCCCGAGGAGCCGCCGGACCCCGCCGCGCTGGTCGACCGCGTCGGCACCGCCATCTACGGGCTCACCGCCGCGACGCTCGCGGGCGCGCTGCGCGCCGCCGTCAACCACGTCACCGGCAACGACGCGCACCCGCTGCCCACCCGTTTCGCCGTCATCGGCATGGGCCGCTTCGGCGGCCGGGAGCTGGCCTACGGCTCGGACGCCGACGTGCTCTTCGTCCACGAACCGCTCGACGGCGCCGACGAGGGCGAGGCCACCCGCGCCGCGCTCGCCGTCGCCGACGAGCTGCGCCGCCTGCTCCAGATCCCCACCGCGGACCCGCCGCTGCTGGTCGACGCCGATCTGCGGCCCGAGGGCAAGAGCGGGCCCATGGTCCGCAGCCTCGCGTCGTACGCCGCCTACTACCGGCGCTGGGGGCTGATCTGGGAGAACCAGGCGCTGCTGCGCGCCCTGCCGGTCGCGGGCGACGCGGACCTCGGGGCGCGGTTCACCGCCCTGGTCGACCCGCTGCGGTACCCGGAGAACGGCCTCGAAGAAGAGGCGGTCCGCGAGATACGGCGCCTGAAGGCCCGGATGGAGACCGAGCGGCTGCCGCGCGGCGCCGACCCCACGACGCACGCCAAGCTCGGGCGCGGCGGGCTGTCCGACGTCGAGTGGACGATTCAGCTGGTGCAGCTCCAGCACGCGGGGCGGCTGCCCGCCCTGCGCACCACCGGCACCCGCCCGGCCCTCGCCGCCGCCCGCGAGGCCGGGCTCATCGACCCCGAGGACGCCGCCGTCCTCGACGACGCCTGGGTTCTCGCCACCCGCGTCCGCAACGCCGTCATGCTCGTCCGCGGCCGCCCCGGCGACACCTTTCCGAGTGACGGCCGCGAACTGGCCGCCGTCGGCCGCTACCTCGGCTACCCGCCCGGCCACGTCGGCGACATGCTGGAGGACTACCGCCGCCGCACCCGCCGCGCCCGCGCCGTCGTCGAACGCCTCTTCTACGCCTACGAGTAGCCCGCCTCGGACCGGCCCGCCTCGGACCGGCTCGGGTCGGGCGGGCTCGGGTCGGGGCGGCTCGGCCGTTCGTGGGTCGGGGGCCGGGGGCTGCGGGAGAGGGGTTCGAAATCGGTATATTTACGGCGCTTCTGGTACTCCGTATCCGGTGACCTCTCCTGCGCCACAAATATCCGGCAGCATTTCGAACCCCTCTCCCTCCGCCCCCAACCCCCTCCACCCCCGGATGTGGGAGGGGGAGGGGGTGGAACGGCGGGGCGCCCTCACGGTCTTGGACACCCGTCCACCCGCGGACCGTGTGAGAGTGCCACCCTCCCAGCCCCCGGGCGGAGGACGCTCGGGGCGCCCTCACGGTCCTTGCCACCCCTCCCGGCAACCCTCACCGGACCGTCGGACGCCGACGTACCCGGAGGGGACGGGCCGGGGTGCCCCCGCAGAAATACGTTGACGGCCGGGTACCGAATGCGGAAAGGCCAGGTGGTACGGATTTCGAGGAGGTGCCCCGGACCGGCACCGACCAGGCACAAGCGGCACCCGCAGACGACAAAACACCCGCACGGGTGGGCGGGCGGGCAAGAACACCCCACTTAGTCGGAAAGCGTCTCCGCCCACATACGAGACCAGCGATCCAACGGCGCGATGGCCTCGGCCAGCCCCGCCCCGAGAGGCGTGAGCCCGTAACGCCCCTGATCCCCCTGCGCGAGCAGCCCGGCCGCGGCCAACTCCCGCAACCGCTGATAAAGAACACTGGGCGACATCGCGTCGCACCGTTCACGCAGGTCACGAGCCCCGACCGGCCCGTCCCGCAGCTCCCAGAGAATGCGCAGCGCCCAGCGCCGCCCCAGCAGATCGAGCGCGGCCATCAGGGGCCGCCCGGTGCGCGAGCCACGGACCTCGCCGCCCGGCCGGGGGCCACCGGTGCCACCCTCCATCCGACCCTCCTTGACGCTTCTGATTCCGAAATCATACGGTGGTGTCAGGCGTTACGGAATGCGAAACGTACACGAGCCGGAGGAGCAGGGATGGGCGAACCGACCGCTTTCTACGAGCCCGACCCGGACGGGTCCTTCGTGGCGACGGACGCCACCCAGGGCCCCTGGTCGCCCGACCTCCAGCACGGCGGCCCGCCCAGCGCGCTGCTGGTCCGCGAGTTCGAGGCCCTGATCGCGGCGACGGCACGGAACGGCGACTCCGACGGCGACCCCGACATCGACTCCGAGGGCCACCCCGACGGCCACCTCGCGAAAATCGCCATGGACTTCCACGGCCCCGTCCCCGTCGGCCCGGTCCGCGTCCGCGCCTCCGTCCTCAAGCCCGGCAGACGCGCCCAGCTCCTCGCGGGCGAGCTGAGCGTCGACGGCCGGGTCGTCCTGTCGGCCCGCGCCTGGTGGCGCCGCCGCTCACCCGGCCTCGTACCGGACGTCCCCGTCCAGGCCGCGCCGCTGCCGGACCCCGACGACGTCGTCCCGGCCGACCCGCTCCCCGGCCACTTGGACCATGGCTGGATCGCGTCCATGGACTACCGCTACCTCGCCGGATTCGTCACGACGCCGGGACCGGCCACGGTGTGGGTGCGCCCGAAGTTCCCGCTCGTCGCGGGCGAGACGACCTCCGGCACTCAGCGGGCCGTCCTCGTCTCGGACGGCGCCAGCGGCTTCAGCGCCGCGCTGGACTTCCGCACCCACCTGTTCAGCAACCTCGACCTCGTGCTGAGCTTCCTGCGCCCGCCGGTCGGCCCCTGGGTGGCGCTGGACGCCGTGTCAGCCCTGGACGGGGCGGGCGGGGGTACGACCAGCACCCGCCTCGCCGACACCGCCGGTTACCACGGCTTCGCGCTCCAGACGCTGTACGTGGCGCCGCATCACGCCGTCTGAGGGTCCGACGCCCGGGCCGACACCGCGTCCACCGGCTGGCGCGGCATCCGGTACAGCCAGCGCCCGTAGACCAGGTACGAGATCCCGTAACCGACCGCCAGGCACACCACACCGCCGACCGCGTCCAGCCAGAAGTGGTTGCCGGTGGAGATGATGACCGTGAGGGTGAACACCGGGTACAGCGCGCCCAGCGCCTTCGCCCAGGTGTGCTTGGCCAGTATCGCGATGGTGATCCCGCACCACAGGGACCAGCCGATGTGCATCGACGGCATGGCCGCGTACTGGTTCGACACATGCGCCAGATTGCCCGAGGACAGCGAGCCCCAGGTGTGGTGCACCTCGACGGTGTCGATGAAGCCGCCGCCCGTCATCAGCCGGGGCGGCGCCAGCGGGTAGAAGTAGAAGCCGACCAGGGCCATGGCGGTGGTCACGAAGAGCACCAGACGGGCCGGGCCGTACCGCCCCGGATGGCGGCGGTAGAGCCACACCAGCACACCGATGGTGATGATGAAGTGCAGCGTGGCGTAGTAGTAGTTCATGATGACGATCAGCCAGGTCGCCGAATTCACGGCGTGGTTGACGGACCGTTCGATCGCCAGACCGAGGTGGTTCTCGAAGGACCACACCGACGCGGCGTGTCGCAGGGCGACGGCCTTCTGCTCCGGAACCGCGTTCCTGATCAGCGAGTACACCCAGTAACTGACGCCGATCAGCAGGATCTCGAACCAGAGCCGGGGTCTGCGGGGTGTGCGGATGCGCCTGAGGAGGGTGTGGCGCGGCTCCGTGCGGGCCACGCCGGTCGCTCCATCCGGGGGAGTGGAACCGGTGGAGCGCGGCGAGGCGGTCGTACGGCCGCCCATAGTCTTCGCAGTCGGTTCCCCCATGGGACACCAGTCTGCCAGATTCGCCCCGTATCGCAGGTCAGCCTTCGGTCGGATCCTGCGTGCCGCCCGTCCCCCTTGAGGAGGGTTTCTGTGCGGGCACGGGCGTGTTCCGCGCGGCCGGCGCGGCGGCTGTTGAACCTCGAACGACCAGCTCGGGCAGGAAGACGAATTCGCTGTGCGGCGCCGGTGTGCCGCCGATCTCCTCCAGCAGCGCGTTCACCGCGGCCTGGCTCATCGCCGCGACCGGCTGCCTGATGGTGGTCAGCGGCGGATCGGTAAAGGCGATCAGCGGCGAGTCGTCGTATCCGACAACCGAGACGTCCTCCGGCACCGACAGGCCCTGCTGCCTGGCCGCCCGGATCGCGCCGAGCGCCATCATGTCCGACGCGCAGACGATCGCGGTGCAGCCCGAGGCGATCAGCGCCGTGGCCGCCGCCTGACCGCCCTCCAGCGTGTACAGCGAGTGCTGGACCAGTGTCTGCGCCTCGTCCTCCGCCATGCCCAGCACGTCCGCCATGGACGCCGTGAAGCCCTCGATCTTGCGCTGTACGGGGACGTACCGTTTCTGCCCGACGGCCAGGCCGATCCTGCGGTGGCCGAGCGCCGCGAGATGGGTGACGGCCAGCCGGACCGCGTCCCGGTCGTCCGGCGACACGAACGGCGCGTCGACCTTCTCCGAGAAGCCGTTGATCAGCACGAACGGCACGCCCTGGCCCTGGAGCCTGGCGTAGCGCTCCATGTCGGCGGCCGAGTCGGCGTGCAGACCGGAGACGAAGATGATCCCGGCGACCCCCCGCTCGACCAGCATCTCAACCAGTTCGTCCTCGGTGGACCCGCCGGGCGTCTGGGTGGCCAGCACCGGGGTGTACCCCTGGCGGGTCAGCGCCTGTCCGATGATCTGCGCGAACGCGGGGAAGATCGGATTCAGCAGCTCGGGGGTGATCAGCCCGACCAGTCCGGCGCTGCGCTGGCGCAGCCGGACCGGCCGCTCGTACCCCAGGAGGTCGAGCGCGGCCAGTACGGATTCACGGGTGGTCGTGGAGACACCGGGTTTGCCGTTGAGTACCCGGCTGACCGTCGCTTCACTGACCCCCGCCTGGGCTGCGATGTCAGCGAGCCGCGCGGTCACAGCACCGGATGCTAGGGGACGGAACGCCACCACGTCAGATCGCCCACCAAATTGCCGTGTCTGCGGAGATAGTCAGCTCAATGCTGCCATTCTCCGTGTTCGGGACGCCCGCCGTCGAGTCGCCGCTGACATCGCTGTCACCGCTGACGTTACCGCCGCCGGAGCCGGAGCCGCTGGTGGAGCCGGAGTCGGAGCCGGAGCCAGCGCCCGCGCCCGCGCCCGCGTGCAGGCCGCTGTCGCTGGACAGCAGCATCCGCCCGGGGCCGGGAAGCGTCACCGTCACCGGCTCGCGGGTCAGGTTGACCGCGCAGACGAAGCTCCCGGCGCCGGGCTCGTCCCCGCCGCCCCTGCGGAAGGCCAGTACGCCCTCGGGCGCGTCCAGCCACGTCACCGCGGCGCCCGCGCCCAGCGCCGGGTGCTCCCGGCGCACCGCCAGGGCCGCCCGGTACAGCTCGAGGGTCGACGCCGGGTCGCCCGTCTGCGCCTCGACGCTCAGGCCCGCCCAGCTCTTCGGCTGCGGCAGCCAGCTCGGCCCGCCCGCCGGACCGAAGCCGTACGGCGCCTCGTCGCCCGACCACGGGATCGGCACCCGGCAGCCGTCGCGGAAGCCGTCCTGCCCGGCCGCGCGGAAGAACGACGGGTCCTGCCGTACCTCGTCCGGCAGGTCCGTCACGTCCGGCAGGCCCAGCTCCTCGCCCTGGTAGAGATAGGCCGAACCCGGCAGCGCCAGCATCAGCACGACCGCGGCCCGCGCCCTGCGCAGCCCCAACTCCCGGTCGCCCGGCTCACGTTGCTGCGTCCCCAGCTCCGGCGGGTTGCCGAAGCGCGTCGCGTGCCGGGTCACGTCGTGGTTGGACAGCACCCACGTGGCGGGCGCGCCCACCGCGCTCATCGCGGTCAGCGACTTGTCGATGACCTTGCGCAGCTCCGGCGCGTCCCAAGGGGTGCTCAGATACTCGAAGTTGAACGCCTGGTGCAGCTCGTCCGGGCGCAAGTAGAGCGCGGCCCGCTCGATCGTCGGCGTCCACGCCTCGGCGACCGCGATCCGGTCTCCCGCGTACTCGTCCAGGATGCGGCGCCAGCCGCGGTAGATCTCGTGCACACCGTCCTGGTCGAAGTACGGCATCGCCGCCGTGCCCAGCAGCGTGAGCTGCTCCGCGTGCCCGATGTCCGGCAGGCCATCGGCCTTCACCAGGCCGTGCGCGACGTCGATCCGGAAGCCGTCGGTGCCCAGGTCCAGCCAGAAGCGCAGCACGGAGCGGAACTCGTCGTGCACCGCCGGGTGGTTCCAGTTGAAGTCGGGCTGCTCGGGCGCGAACAGGTGCAGGTACCACTCGCCGGGCGTGCCGTCCGGGTTGAGCGTACGGGTCCAGGCCGGGCCGCCGAAGATGGACTCCCAGTCGTTGGGCGGCAGTTCGCCGTCCGCGCCCTTGCCGGGCAGGAAGTGGAAGCGGTCCCGCAGCGGCGAGCCCGGTCCCTCGTGCAGCGCCCGCTTGAACCACTCGTGCTGGTCCGAGCAGTGGTTGGGCACCAGGTCCACGATGACCTTCAGGCCCAGCGCGTGCGCGGCCCTGATCAGGTCGTCGGCGTCGGTGAGGCTGCCGAACATCGGGTCGACGGCCCGGTAGTCGGCCACGTCGTACCCCGCGTCGGCCTGCGGGGAGGCGTAGAACGGCGACAGCCACACCGCGTCCACACCCAGCTCGCGCAGGTACGGCAGCCGGGCGGTGATCCCGGGCAGGTCGCCCATGCCGTCGCCGTTGCCGTCGGCGAAGCTGCGCGGATAGACCTGGTAGATGACCGCGTCGCGCCACCAGTCTCTGCGCTCCGCCCCGGCGTCGCCAGCGGCGTCGGCAGTGGCGGAGCTGGGCGCGTGGGTGAGGTGCTGGCTCATGGCTTCCTTCATTGTTCCGGGCCTTCGGCGGCGGGGGAACGACAACTGGCTTACGTACGTGGTGCGGTGCGGACGGTCGGGCCCTCGCGGGGCCCTCGCGGGCCTCAGCCCTTGGTGCCTCCGGCGGTGAGGCCGGCCACCAGGTGGCGCTGGACGAGCAGGAAGACGATGCCCGCGGGGATCGCGATCACGACCGAGGCGGCGGTCATGCTGCCCCAGTCGGCGCGCTGGTCGGAGGCGAAGGTGCGGATGCCCGCCGCCAGCGTGGAGTGCTTGTTGCTCATGAACTGGCTGGAGTAGGCGACTTCGCCCCACGCGGTGAGGAAGCTGTAGAAGGCGGTGACCGCGAGGCCCGGCCGGGCCAGCGGCACGATCAGCCGCCAGAAGGTGCCGAACGGGGTCAGGCCGTCCACCCGGCCCGCCTCGTCGATGTCGCGCGGGATCGTGTCGAAGTACCCCTTGAGCATCCAGGCGCAGAAGGGCACCGAGATCGTGCAGTAGACCAGCACCAGGCCGAGGTAGGTGTCGATCAGGTCGAGCTGCGCCATCAGGTTGTACAGCGGCACGATCAGTACGGCCACCGGGAACATCTGCGTGATCAGGAAGGTCCACATCAGCGACTTGTGCCCGGGGAACTTCATCCGGGAGATCGCGTATCCGGCGCTGGAGGCGATCAGCACGCCGAGCACCGTGGTGGCCGCGGCCACGATCACCGAGTTGAGGAACCACTTGGGGAAGTTGGTGTGGAAGAGCACGAACCGGTAGTTGCCCAGGCTCAGATGGCGCATGACCTCGCCGGGCTGCTGCCACGAGGTGCTGGGGCCCAGCGAGATGAAGACGATCCACAGCACGGGGAAGACCGCGACGGCGCTCGCCACCAGCAAGGTGGCGTGCAGCGCGAGCGAGGCGCCGCGGCTGCGGGTGCCGCGCGGGCGGTACTTGCGGCGCGCGGCGGACCCGGGGGCCGCGCCGGTACGGGCGGCGGGGGCGGTGGCGGCCGGGCCGCTGTGGGTGGTGGCACTCATGGTGATCCGGCTCCTATGCCTGCTCGGACTTCAACTGGCGGCGGTAGAAGGTGGAGAAGGCCACAAGGATGAGGAGGATGACGATGCCGTAGGCCGCGGCGCCCGAATAGTCGGACACTCCGGTGAACGCCTTCTCGTAGGCGTACGTCACCAGGATGTCGGTGTCCCCTGTGGTGTTGTTGCCGAGCAGCAGGAAGATGATCGGGAACATGTTGAACGTCCACACGGTGCTCAGCAGGATCACCGTGCTTGTGACCGGCCGCAGGCCCGGCAGCGTCACGTTGAGGAACCGCTGCAACGGCGTCGCGCCGTCCATCTCGGCCGCCTCGTACAGCTCGCTGGGTATGGACTGGAGGCCGCCCAGGGTCGCCACCATCATGAACGGCACGCCGCACCAGACGTTGACGATGATGACCGCGATCTTCTGCGCGAAGGGGGTGCCCAGCCAGTCCTGGGCGGGCATTCCCATGTGCGTGATGATGTCGTTGAAGACGCCGTACTGCGAGTTGAACATCAGCCGCCAGGCGAAGACGCCGATGAAGGCGGGGACCGCCCACGGCAGGATCAGCGCGAGCCGGTAGAAGAGGCGGAAGCGCACCGGGCGGTTGAGCAGCATCGCCATGCCGAGGCCGATGGCGTACGTGATCGCGACGCAGGACACGGTCCAGATGACCGTCCACTGGAGCCGCGGGTAGAAGTCGCCGTCCTTGCCGGAGATGATCTGCCAGTAGTTGTGCAGGCCCACGAAGTCGTACGTGGCGCCGATGTGGACCGGGCCGATGTCCTTGGCGACGTTCATCTCGGTCGCGTTGGTGAGCGACAGGTAGATGCCGTACACCAGCGGGTAGAGGACGAGCACGCCGATGACGATGAGCACCGGGGCGACCATCACCCAGGCGTACCAGTACTTGTCCCAGGACCGCCGCAGCGACGTCCTGAGGCCCGGCCGGGGGGCCTTGCCCCGGGCGGGGGTGTCCATGGTGGCGGTGGTCATCGCTCCTCGGCTCTGTCGGGTCTTGTGGCTGTTCAGGAGTGGACCGGACCGGCCGGCCGGGCGCGTGGGCCCCGCCTGTTCAGGTGGCGGGGCCCCGGCCGGCCGGCCCGGAGAAAAGGGGGCTACTGGACGGTGAATCCGGGCAGCAGCTTGCCGAACTCCTTCGCCGCCGTGTCGAGCCCGTCCTTCACGGAGGTCTCACCCTGAAGGATCTTGATGTACTGCTGCTGGAGCGGCGTGAACAGGCTGCCGACCTGGGGCAGCGCCACCCGCGGCCGGGCGGTGTCCATGATCGGCTTGAACCCGGCGATCTGCGGGTTCTTGGTGACCTCGGCGGTGTACGCGGACGTCCGCGTCGGCAGCGTGCCGTTCTTCAGCGCGATCTGCTGCTGGCTGCTGGAGGAGGTCATGAACTGCGTGAACAGGTACGACGCGTCCAGGTTCTTCGAGCCCTGGTAGACCGCCAGGTCGTGACCGCCGGTCGGCGCCAGCGCCTTGCCGGTCGAACCGGCCGGGACCGGCGCGTACCCCAGGTTGCTCTCCTTGCCCTGGAAGGCGCTGCCCGCCAGGTCGTCGCTGACCGACCAGGGGCCCTGGATCAGCATCGCGACCTTGCCGGTCTTGAAGGACGTCTGCATGTTGTCGTACGCGCTCGCGAAGTCGACCTTCAGCGAGGAGGTGTCGTAGACCTCCTTGGCCTTGGTCACCGCCTTGACCGCCTCGGGCGAGTTGATCGTGATCTTCTTGCCCGCCGGGTCCGCCAGGTCGGCGCCCTCGCCGAACAGCAGCGGGAACAGGAAGTACGAGTCCGGGTTCACGTACGTGCCCGCGACCCCCGGCACCTTCTCCTTGATCGTCTTGGAGTCCGCGATCAGCTCGTCCCACGTCTTCGGCGGCGCCGCGATCCCCGCCTTCGCGAAGATGTCCTTGTTGTAGAG
Organism: Streptomyces sp. NPDC088197; assembly: GCF_044741185.1. Classification (NCBI taxonomy): domain Bacteria; kingdom Bacillati; phylum Actinomycetota; class Actinomycetes; order Kitasatosporales; family Streptomycetaceae; genus Streptomyces; species Streptomyces sp. NPDC088197. The sequence goes on along the minus strand of NZ_JBIUSD010000003.1, from coordinate 193,514 downwards.
CAGCCCCAGCGTGTCCGTCACCGACGGCACCCCGTAGGTCTTCCCGTCGTACTTCGTCGTGTTCAGCGGCCCCGCCAGGAAGTCGTCGGCGTCCGTCAGCGCGGCCGTGCCGTCCAGCGGCGCGATGTAGTGCAGCGACGCGTACTCCGGGATCAGGCCGACGTCCGCCCTGATCACGTCCGGCGCGCCCTTGCCGCTCTGTGCCGCCGCCTTGAACTTCTGCTCCACCGTGGTGAAGTCCACGTTCTGGTAGTTCACCTTGATCTTCGGGTACTTCGCCTCGAAGTCCGCGATCAGCGCCTTGTACGTCGGAGCCTCGTTCTTCGCGTCCGAGGTGTCCCAGTACGTGATCGACCCGGTCACCGCCGCCGGGTCCTTCGCCGCCGACGCCTTGTCATCCTTGCTGTCACTGCTACCGCCACAGGCGGTCACCCCGAGAACGATGGCCGCGGCCATCGCCACGGCGGATATGCCGCGTCGCATACCTGACTCCTTGAAGAGGGAAGTGCCCGTTCGCCCAGATCCGACTGGCTCCACTGCTCGGGCTGGGCAGGAACGTAACAGCGATGCAATCCCTTGCGAAAGTCCTTGCAAGCAACTTTCTGCAAGAACCCTTCCGATGTGACGAACGCGTTACCACCGTGCGACACCCGCTCGGGGAGGCGGAACGCGGTGCGGACCGCGGACGGCCGGGGGGTGCCGGACGGCGGGAAGACCTGTACGGAAGGGGAGTTGAGGAGCGTTACCCGGCGTATCGCATGCTGGAATCCCTTACAAGGTCTTGCTGTAAGCCTCCCCGCGGGGATACGGTCCCGGTCAAGTTCGTTCCGGCGCCGATGCCGGAGCTGCACCGGGTTTTCATGCGCGTGGGGCCCCGGCGCGAGGCTGTCCCCTTTCCGCCGTCAGGCGGAGTAGTCGCAAGGAGAACCGCCCGTGGCCCTGCCGTTCAGGCTGCCCGCGTACCGGTCGCGGACCGGTAGACGTATCAGAAGCACCGCCGTCGCCACGGCGCTCGCCGCGCTCGTGGCGCTGGTCGTACCGGCCGCGTCCGCACACGGCGTGCCCGCCCCGCCACCACCGCCGTCGGACAAGGCGCTCGCCGGGCAGGCCGCGCGGCACGACGCCACGCGTGAGCAGTTCTACTTCGTGATGCCGGACCGCTTCGCCAACGGGGACAAGGCCAACGACAAGGGCGGTCTGACCGGCGGCAGGCTGACCACCGGGTACGACCCCACGGACAAGGGGTTCTACCAGGGCGGTGACCTCAAGGGCCTGACGCAGAAGCTGGATTACATCAAGGGCCTGGGCACCACCGCGATCTGGATGGCGCCGATCTTCAAGAACCGGCCGGTGCAGGGCACGGGCACGGACGCCAGCGCCGGGTACCACGGCTACTGGATCACGGACTTCACCCAGGTGGACCCGCACTTCGGGACCAACGACGACCTGCGCAGGCTGATCACCGCGGCGCACGCCAAGGGCATGAAGATCTTCTTCGACGTGATCACCAACCACACGGCCGACGTCATCGGCAACGCGGAGAACACGTACACCTACCTGTCCAAGGGCGCGTTCCCGTACCTCGCCGCGGACGGCACCCCCTTCGACGACAGCACCTACGCCGACGGCGGGAACGGCGCCGGGAAGGCGACATTCCCGAAGGTCACGACCGCGTCGTTCCCGCGCACGCCCATCGTGCCCGCGGACCAGAGGAACGCGAAGGTGCCGGCCTGGCTCAACGACCCGACGATGTACCACAACCGAGGCGACTCGACCTTCGCGGGCGAGAGCGCGGACCAGGGCGACTTCAGCGGCCTGGACGACCTGTGGACCGAGCGGCCCGAGGTCGTCAGCGGCATGGAGCGGATCTACGAGAAGTGGGTCAAGGACTTCGCGATCGACGGCTTCCGGATCGACACGGTCAAGAACGTCGACCTGCCGTTCTGGACGCAGTGGGCGACCGCGCTGGACGACTACGCGGCCAGGCACGGCCGGCCGAACTTCTTCATGTTCGGCGAGACGTACTCCGCCGACCCGGCGATCACCTCGCCGTACGTCACGCAAGGCCGCCTCGACGCGACGCTCGACTTCCCCTTCCAGGACGCGGCCCGCGCCTACGCCTCGCAGGGCGCGGCGCCCGCGAAGCTCGCCGGGGTCTACGGCCAGGACTACCGCTACACGACGGACAAGGCCAACGCGTACGAGCAGGTCACCTTCCTCGGCAACCACGACATGGGCCGGATCGGCTCCTTCCTGAAGCAGGACAACCCGGCGGCGGACGACGCCGAACTGGTGCGACGGGACCGGCTGGCCAATGAGGTGATGTTCCTCGGCCGCGGCAACCCCGTCGTCTACTACGGCGACGAGCAGGGCTTCACGGGCGCGGGCGGCGACAAGGACGCCCGGCAGACGATGTTCGCCTCCCAGGTCGCCGACTACCTCGACGACGACGAGATCGGTACGGCGCGCACGCACGCCGACGACGCGTACGACCCGACGCACCCGCTCTACCGCGCCATCGCCGCGCTGTCGAAGCTCACCAAGGACCACCCGGCGCTGCGCGACGGGGTCCAGACCGAGCGGTACGCGGAGCCCGGCACGGCGGCCGGTGTCTACGCGTACTCCCGCACGGACGCGAAGACGCGTGACGACTACCTGGTGGCGGTCAACAACGCGACGGCCGCGAAGACGGTCACGATCCCGGCTGCGGGCGCGGCGAAGGCCGCGTACCGGGCGCTGTACGGGACGACGGGGACGCTCACCACGGGCGGGGACGGTTCGCTCAAGGTGACGGTGCCCGCGCTGAGTTCGGTGGTCTACCAGGCCGCCAAGCCGCTGCCCGCGCCCACCGCGAAGCCGACGATAACGCTGGCCGCACCCGAGGCGGGCGCCACCGGCACCGTCGAGCTGACGGCCGACGTCAGCGGCGGCGGCCTCAACCGGGTCGTCTTCGCCGCCCAGACCGGCAACGCCACGTGGCAGGTGCTCGGTTCGGCCGACCACGCCCCGTACAAGGTGACGCAGACGATCGACCCGAAGACGGCGGCCGGAACGCCCGTACGCTACAAGGCCGTTGTGGTGGACGCCGCCGGACGTACGGCCGCGGCCACCGCCGCGACCAGCACCGGTACGACCCCGGTCACCCCGCCGCCCACCGCGATCAGCCACGACTACGCGGTGGTCCACTACCAGCGGACCGACGGCGACTACGCGGACTGGGGCCTGTACACCTGGGGCGACATCGCCGACGGCGAGGCCACCACGTACCCGGCGGGCCACGCCTTCACCGGCCGTGACGCGTACGGCGCCTTCGCCTATGTGAGGCTCAAGCCCGGCGCGTCCGATGTCGGCTTCATCGTCGTGAACAAGGACGGCGTCAAGGACACCGACGGCGACCGCGCGATCGACCTCACCGCGACCGGCGAGGTGTGGATCAAGCAGGGCAGCCCGGACGTGGCCACGGCCGCGCCGGACGGCGCCTACCCGCCGCAGGACACCGGCAAGGCCGTCCTGCACTACCACCGCGCGGACGGCGACTACACCGGCTGGGGCCTGCACGTCTGGACCGGCGCGGCCACCCCCACCGACTGGTCCTCGCCCGTCAGGCCGGCCCGGATCGACTCCTACGGCGCGGTGTACGAGGTCCCGCTCGCCGCGGGCGCCACCTCGCTCAGCTACATCCTGCACAACGGCGACGCGAAGGACCTGCCCAGCGACCAGTCGCTCGACCTGACCGGGACCGGCCACGAGGTGTGGCTGCTCGGCGGCACGGAAAAGTATCTCCTGCCGCAACCCCAGGGATCAGGAGCTGACTTGGACCTCACCAAGTCGCAGGCCCAGTGGATCGACCGTGACACCGTCGCCTGGCAGACCTCCGCCGCGGCGGCGTCCCAGCAGCTCGTCTACGCGCCCGACGGCGGCATCACCGTCAAGGACGGCGCGCTGTCGAGCGAGGGCAAGTGGCTGCGGCTGACGAAGGCCGCGACCGGTCTCACCGCCGCCCAGCTCGCCAAGTACCCGCAGCTCAAGGGGTATTCGGCCTTCACGATCGACCCGCGCGACCGGGCCCGCGCCACCGACGCGCTCAGCGGCCAGATCATCGCCACCCAACGCGCCGCCAACGGAGCCCTGTTGGCCGCGACGGGCGTCCAGACCCAGGGCGTGCTCGACGCGGTCTACGGCGCCGCCGCCGCGAAGGACACCCTCGGCCCGGTCTTCACGCACGGCACCCCGCGGCTGTCGCTGTGGGCGCCGACCGCGCACCGGGTGAGCGTGGAGATCGACGGCAGGACCGTACCGATGCGCCGGGACAAGGCCAGCGGCGTCTGGTCGGTGACCGGCAGCCGGTCGTGGACCGGGAAGACGTATCTCTACGACGTCACCGTCTGGGCGCCCAGCGTCCAAAAGCTCGTGGTCAACAAGGTCACCGACCCCTACTCGGTCGCGCTGACCACCGACTCCGAGCGCAGCCTGCTGGTCGACCTGGACGACCCGAAGCTCGCCCCCAAAGGCTGGGAGCGGCAGGCCAAACCGGCCGCGGCGCCGATCGGCCGGGCGCAGATCCAGGAGCTGCACATCCGCGACTTCTCGGTGGCCGACAGCACCGTCCCGGCCGCCGACCGCGGGAAATACGCCGCCTTCACCGACACCTCGTCCGCGGGCATGACCCACCTCAAGGCGCTCGCCGCGGCAGGCGTCAACTACGTCCACCTGCTGCCCGCCTTCGACTTCTCGACGGTGCCCGAACGCGAGCGGGACCAGGCGAAGCCCGCCTGCGACCTGGCCTCGTACGCGCCCGACAGCGAGCGGCAGCAGGCGTGCGTGACCGCGGCGGCGGCGAAGGACGCCTACAACTGGGGTTACGACCCGTACCACTTCACCGTGCCCGAGGGCTCCTACGCCAAGAACCCCGACGGGCCGCAGCGCACCACGGAATTCCGGCAGATGGTGCAGGGCCTCAACAACGCGGGCCTGCGCGTGGTCATGGACGTCGTCTACAACCACACCTCGGCGGCGGGCCAGGCCGACACCTCCGTCCTCGACAAGATCGTGCCCGGCTACTACCAGCGGCTGATGCCGGACGGCTCGGTCGCCACCTCCACCTGCTGCGCCAACACCGCGCCCGAGAACACCATGATGGGCAAGCTCGTCGTGGACTCGATCGTCACGTGGGCCAAGGAGTACAAGGTCGACGGCTTCCGCTTCGACCTGATGGGCCACCACCCCAAGGCGAACATCCTCGCCGTCCGCAAGGCGCTGGACGCGCTGACGCCCGGTCACGACGGCGTGGACGGGAAGAAGATCATCCTCTACGGGGAGGGCTGGAACTTCGGCGAGGTCGCCGACGACGCCCGCTTCGTCCAGGCCACCCAGGCCAACATGGCGGGCACCGGCATCGCGACCTTCTCCGACCGGGCGCGCGACGCCGTACGCGGCGGCAGTCCGTTCGACGAGGACCCCGGCGTGCAGGGCTTCGCCTCCGGCCTCTACACCGACCCCAACTCCTCGGTGAACAACGGCACTCCGGCCGAGCAGAAGGCCCGGCTGTTGCACTACCAGGACCTCATCAAGGTCGGACTCACCGGCAACCTCAAGGAGTTCGGCTTCACCGACTCGGCGGGCAAACGGGTCACCGGAGCCGAGATCGACTACAACGGCGCACCCGCCGGATACGCCGACGCGCCGGGCGACGCCCTCGCCTATGTCGACGCCCACGACAACGAATCCCTCTACGACGCCCTCGCCTTCAAGCTCCCCGTCGGCACCTCGGCCGCCGACCGCGCCCGTATGCAGGTCGTCGCCGAAGCCACCGCCGCGCTCTCCCAGGGGCCCGCGCTCTACCAGGCGGGCTCGGACCTGCTGCGCTCCAAGTCCCTCGACCGCAACTCCTTCGACTCCGGGGACTGGTTCAACGCGATCCACTGGCAGTGCGCCGACGGCACCGGCTTCGGCCGGGGACTTCCGCCCGCGGCCGACAACCAGGCCAAGTGGCCGTACGCCAAGCCGCTGTTGACGCAGCCCCAGCTCAGCCCCGGCTGCGCGCAGATCACCGCGGCCTCCGCCGCGTACCAGGATCTGCTGCGGATCCGCACCGCCGAGCCCGCCTTCCGGCTCGGCACCGCGGCCCAGGTCCAACAGCAGGTCTCCTTCCCGCTGTCGGGCCCCGACGAGACGCCCGGCGTCATCACCATGAAGGCCGGCGACCTGGTGATCGTCTTCAACGCGACGCCGACGACGCAGAAGCAGCGGGTGGAGGCGGCGCGCGGAACCTCGTACGCCCTGCACCCGGTGCAGGCGGCCGGGACCGATCCGGTCGTCAGGACCTCGACGTACGCGGCGGGGACCGGGACCTTCACCGTGCCGGGGCGGACGGTGGCGGTGTTCAGGACCGGTCGCTGAGGACCGTCGGGCGCCCGTGAGGGGAGCCCGCGATCCGGCCGTTTCCGCACTGAATCGCGGACGGCGGGAACCGCGGGCTCCCCTTGGCGCGTCAAGTTTTACGGCCGGGTCGTACGCCGGAGGGAACCAATGTTGCCCTGGATGCGTCCACGCCCATATGAGCTCCCCGCACATCAGGGTCCGCCCTGCCACGCCCGAAGACCTGAGCGCGATATCGGACATCCACGCCCGCGCCCGCGCCAGCTACTACGCGGGCCACCTCCCGGCCGAGGAGTACAGCGGCCCCGCGGAGCTGGAACGACAGCGCGTGGGTACGGCCAGGGCCATCTCCTCGGACGACCGGACCGTGCTGTGCGCGGTCAGGGACGACCGGGTGGTCGGCTTCGCCGTGCTCGCCGCCCGGCACGACGAGGACACCCTCTTCCACTTCCACATCGACCCCTCCGTCTGGCGCACCGGCACCGGCACCGCCCTGCACCGCGCCTGCGTCGCCGTCTGGCAGGCCGCGGGCCTCACCACCGCCCGCCTGGAGGTCTTCGCCCCCAACGCCCGCGCCCGCGCCTTCTACACCCACCAGGGCTGGCAGGAAGACGGCCGCACCGGCGACCACGTCCGCATGCGCCTCACCGTCCCCACCGCAGCCCCCACCCCCCAACCGGCCCACGAATAGCTCCGGCGGCCCCGGGCGCTACGAGGCGGGGAGCGGGGTCAGGGTGGCGCCGGTGGTGAGGTGGGCGGTGAGGGTGGCGCGAGTGCCGCGGGGGGCGCGGGTGGAGAGGTAGGGGCCGTCGGCGGAGGCGTGGACGCCCGCGGTGGCGGTGATCCGGGTGACGTCGCGGCTGCCCGCGGCGACGAGGTACCAGTGGGAGCGGGGGGACTGCCACATGACGCCCGCCATGACGTGCTGGCCGAAGCGGCTGCACGCGTTGCCGTCGGTCTGCCGGCCGGCGACGGTGCCGGGCGCGGCGGCGGGGGAGGACGGCGGGACGAAGGTCACGGTGGCCTGCCCCGGGCCGCGCCAGGTGTCGGCGCGGGCGCAGGTCCAGGACGCCTCGCCGCCGCCCTCGGGCAGCGGGGTACGGGCGAACTCCCAGTTGTTGACGGCCTTCACGCCCTGCCCGCGCAACTCGCCCAGATAGCAGGCGTTGTGCGCCCAACTGACCAGCGCCTGAGCCCCGGTGGCCTCACGCGGCTGCCGCGCCGGGACACCGCCGCCCGGAGGCGGGGTGTACGTGAGGTGGACCGGCGACAGGTCGCCGAGGTCGGTCAGCAGGAAGGTGTGGCTCTCCACGATCCTCGAGGACGACTTGAGCTGCACCACCGGCCAGGCGCTGCCGCACGCACCCGCGGCGGCCCCCGCGCCCGGCATCCGTACCGGATCGGTCACCCCGTCCGCGTCGCGGTGCAGCGGCGCGCCGAGGACGTTGGGCCGCATCAGATCGCGGGTCTGCGCGTCCGCGATCCACGGGGCGGTCAGGAAACGGGTGTTGCCGTCCACCCGGTCGACCACGACCGCCGCCGCCGTCGTCACATCGGCGTCCTGCACCTGCGCGAAGTCCAGCGCGGCGCGCCCCGAACCGCTGCGCGGCTGCGCGTAACGGACGATCCGCAGACCGTCGTAGAAGATCACCACCGCCGCCGCGTCGACATTCCCCGCGAAGAGCAACTGCGGCGGCTGGGCAGGGGCGTTGCGCGGAGTGCCGGGCGTCGAGGAGACGTCCACGTCCGCGCCGGGGCGCGCCCACACCGCGAGCGCCCGGCCGAGCAGCGCCTTGTCGTCGGCCCGGCCGCCGCGCGCGGGCCACGCCGTGAAGTCCATCCGCGCGGTCGACGCCCACAGCGCCGCGTCCGGCCGTACGAGAGCGGCCGGATCGAGCGCGCGGGCCGCGTCCCCCGCACCGGACGCGGGAGAGCCCGGCGCCGCGTACGACGCCGTACCGCCGTCGCCGCCGCTGCCCCACACCGCCCAGCCGGAGACCAGCACGGCGGCCACCGCGACGGCCGCCCCGGTCACCAGCCCCGCGCGTCTGCGCTGCCTGCGCCGCAGCAGGTCGGTCGGCCCCACCTGGAGCGTGCAGGGATCGAACTCACCGGCCGTCAGCAGGTGTTGGCCGCCCTTGACGGCCGCCGCCGCCCGCATCGCGCCGCGCGGATCGGCCGCGCCCGCGGACCTCAGCACGGCCAGCACCTCGGCGTCGGCCAACTCCTCGACCCCGCGCAGCGCGAACGCCGCCCGTGCCTCGGGCGCCAACTCCGCCAGCGCCCGGTCCAGCGCCAACTCCTCGCTGCCGCCCGCCCGCGGATGCAGCCGCAAGCCGACGACCTGCGGCAGCGCCGTACCACCGGCGGCGGCCGTACGCACACGCTCCCGCCAGCCCCAACGGCCGCCGCCGTGCCGCCCGTAGGCCAGCGCCTCGCGCAACACCTCGTGCCGCAGCAGCGCGTACGCCTCACCGCGCGGCCCGTCCGACGCACCCGCCGTCCCCGGCGGATACCGCCGGTCGCGCGGCAGCGACCGCTGCACCAGGCGGTGCGCGGTCAGCACTCTGCGATGCGTGCCGAGCGCGGTGGGCAGCGCCAGATACGCCAGCCGTACCAGGCGCGGGTAGTGCTCGACGAGCGCCGCCTCCGCCTCTTCCACAGCGACCGGGCCGGGCTCGTCATCGGCGGAATCGCTTTCTGCTGAGCGCGTGTTCACGCCCCGTCAAACGAGTGGATCATCCGATGGTCACGAGATACCGCTCGCGCGCGGCGGTCCCGACGCGCCGGGGCGCCCGTCACCTGACCGTGACGGGCGCCCTGTACAACGGAGTTGACGCAGGTCAGACCAGTCCGGCCTTCTCCAGCGCCGTACCGCACGTGTCCACCATGAGCCGCGTCACCACGTACGGGTCCATGTTCGCGTTCGGGCGGCGGTCCTCGATGTAGCCCTTCTGGTCCACCTCGACCTGCCACGGGATACGCACCGAAGCGCCGCGGTTGGAGACGCCGTAGCTGTACTCGTTCCACGGAGCGGTCTCGTGCGCGCCGGTCAGCCGCGCCTCGACGCCGACGCCGTAGTTCTTGATGTGCTCCAGCGGCTTGTCGTCGCGGCCCAGCGACTCGGCGGCCTCGATGATCGCCTCGTAGCCCTCGCGCATCGCCTTGGTGGAGAAGTTCGTGTGCGCGCCCGCGCCGTTCCAGTCGCCCTTGGCGGGCTTCGGGTCCAGCGTCGCCGAGACGCCGAAGTCCTCCGCCGTGCGGTACAGCAGCCAGCGCGCCACCCACAGGTGGTCGGAGACCTCCAGCGGGCTCAGCGGCCCGACCTGGAACTCCCACTGCCCCGGCATGACCTCGGCGTTGATCCCCGAGATGCCCAGGCCCGCGGCCAGGCAGTTCTCCAGGTGCTTCTCGACCACCGGACGGCCGAAGATCTCGTCCGCGCCGACCCCGCAGTAGTAACCGCCCTGCGGCGCCGGGTACCCGCCCTCGGGGAACCCGAGCGGACGCGAGCCCTGGAAGAACGTGTACTCCTGCTCGATGCCGAACAGCGACTCCTGCGCCGCGAACTTCTCCGCCACCTCGCGCAGCGCGGCCCGCGTGTTGGACTCGTGCGGCGTCCCGTCGATGTTGAAGACCTCGCACATCACCAGGACGTCGTCCCCGCCGCGGATCGGGTCGGGGAACGAGGAGACCGGCTTGAGTACGCGGTCGGACGCGTGGCCCTCCGCCTGGTTGGTGCTGGAACCGTCGAAGCCCCAGATCGGGAGCTCGGCGCCGTCGGCCAGGATGCGCGTCTTGGAACGCAGCTTCGCGGTCGGCAGGGTGCCGTCTATCCAGATGTACTCAGCCTTGTAGGTCACGGGACGCCATCCTTAACGAACAGTCTTCGCGGGTGCTGGCCGAGCTGCGCTGATCGAGCCACCCGCAGCGTCGCAAAATCCCTTTTCCCGACTGTTGCCCACGTGTTAACCCACTGTGAACGCCCCTACGTGACCAGCGGCAACGCCCCAGGAGCCCCGCCTGTCACCGCTGCGCGGTGGGCTTCGCCGCTGGGGTGCGTTTGCACGAGGGGCTGCGCCCTTGCGGCACCGCTGCGCGGTGGGGTTCACCGCTGGGGTGTGTTTGTGCGTGGGGCTGAGCCTCTTCGGCGGGGCTGCGCAGGTGGGGTTGGCCGCTGGGGTGCGTTTACGCAGGTGGGTTCGCCGGTAGCCAGCGAGCCGAAGGGCGCGCCGGTGTTGAAAGGGAGAACGCGCACAGAGAGCGAGGAACGAGCGAACGAGCACGATCGACCGTCGACACCGGATCTAAGCGCCCGGAGGCGAGAGGGCGGCAAAAAAAGGGGATCGGGGTGCGCATAGAAAGGACGGCTCCCCCGCAGGGTGAGGATGCGCGAGACGGTTCGCACGACGGTGAGTTCACGCGGTAGGGCACCCGCGCAGGGTGAACTGGCGCGAGGCGGTTCGCACCACGGTGAGCCCACACGGGACGGCACCCACCTGCCCTTACCCGCAACGCTGGGCCGACGGTAAGGGGTTCGCGCGGACGGTGAGCCCGCGCGAGACGGCACCCACCCACGTTCACCCGCAACGCTCAGCCGCGCGAGAGGGCACCCACGCACGGTGAGCTGGTACGAGACGGCACCCACCATGGTGGCCCCACGGGAGACGGCACCCCCAGGGCGAGATTGCGCGAGGCGGTTCGCACGACGGTGAACTGGTACGAGTCGGCACCCACCACGGTCAACTGACCCCGGGGGCAGGCACCCCACGGCGACCTCACGCGAGACGGATCCGCCCACGGTGAACACGTGCGTGTGAGCCGTCCTGCGTGAGCCCACCGTGCGGGGAACCGCCTCGCGCATCCTCACCGTGCGTGCGAGCCCTCTTGTGTCAGCTCACCGCGATCCCCTTTTTTTGCCGCCCTCTCGCCTCCGGCGGCTTAAATCCGGTGTCGACAGTCGATCGTGCTCGCTCCCTCGTTCCTCGGTCGCTGTGCGCGTTCTCCCTTTCAACACCGGCGCCGCCTTCGGCTCGCTGGCTACCGGCGAACCCACCTCGCGCAGCGGTACCGGAGGGGCCCAGCCCCCCGCGCAGGGTCACCCGTGCAGCGAACCCCGGCGCGTGGCGGTGACCTGGCGGCGAACCCCACCGCGCAGCGGTACCGGAGGGGCGCAGCCCCCCGCGCAGGGGCACCCCAGGAGCCCAGCCCCCCTCGCGCAGCCGCACCCAGCGGCGAACCCCACCGCGCAGCGGTGCCGTAGGGGCGAACCCACCTCACGCAAGCGCACCCCAGGAGCCTGGCCCCTCGCGCGAGCGCACCCCGGCGGCGGACCCTGCCGGGTAGCCGTGACCGGGCGGGACGCCGGTAGGCTCGGCGTCATGACCATGCGCTTCGGACTTCTCGGCACCGGCCCCTGGGCCCGGCTCGCCCATGGACCCGCTCTCGCCGCCCACCCGGAGGTGGAATTCGTCGGGGTCTGGGGCCGGAGGCCGGAGGCGGCGGCTGAGGTGGCGGCGCAGTTCGGTGCGCGGGCGTACGGGGACGCGGAGGCGCTGATCGCGGATGTGGACGCGGTGGCGGTCGCGCTGCCGCCGCATTTGCAGGCGCCGTTGGCGGTGGCGGCGGCCCGCGCGGGCCGGCACGTGCTGCTGGACAAGCCGGTGGCGACGACCGTGGAGGACGCGAAGGCGGTGGCCGAGGCCGTCACGGCGGCCGGAGTCGGGTCGGTGGTCTTCTTCACCCTGCGCTTCGACCCGGCGACAGCCGGGTGGATCGAGGAGCAGGCGGCGCGCGGCGAGTGGTACACCGGCCGCGCGGACTGGTACAGCGCCGTCTTCACCGGAGACGAGAACCCCTTCGCGGACTCGCCGTGGCGGCGGGAGAAGGGCGGCCTGTGGGACGTCGGCCCGCACGCGCTGTCCGTCCTGCTGCCCGTACTCGGGGACGTCACCGCCGTCACCGCGGCCAACGGCCCCGGCGACACCGTACATTTGACGCTCCGTCACGAATCTGGTGCCTCCAGCACCTCCACCCTCACGCTGACCGCGCCGCCGGCCGCCGCGGGCGTGGTCATCGAACTGCGCGGCGGCCAGGGCGTCGTGACCTACCCCGACGGCGTCGCGGGTGAGGCGACGGCTTCCCTGGCCCACGCCATCACCGCGCTCACCTCCGGCACTCCGCACGCCTGCGACGCCCGCTTCGGCCTGCGCGTCACCGAGATCTTGGCGGCGGCGGAGTCGGCCCTGGACAGGTCCTAGGCCAGCGCCGACTCCGCCGCCGGACGGTCACCGCGGCCGGTAGGCGGTGGCCAGGACGGAGACGGTCACGTGACCTGGCAGCGGGCCGCTCCCGGCGTCCGCGCGGCTCACGTGGCGGGCGCTCGGTGACATGCCCACCAGGTCCAGGGCGTCGGACCCGGTGAGGGGGGCGAGGTAGTCGACCCGCTCGGTCCTGGCGGCCATGAAGTGGGGGTCGAGGGCGTGGTGCAGGCGCTGTTCCTTGGCGGGGTCGACGGTGACCATGGCCCGTACGCGGTGCCGCAGTTCGGCCAGGTGGCGGTCGGTCGGACGGACGACGATCAGGCGGCCCGTCGGGCGCAGGACCCGGCGGAATTCGGCCGGGTTGCGCGGCGCGAAGACGTTCAGTACGAGGTCGGCCGCGCGGTCGGCGACCGGGAAGCGGCGGGAGACGTCCCAGCTCGCCGCGGCGGCTCGTTCGTGGGCGCGGGCGGCCGAGCGCAGGGCGCGTACCGAGGCGTCGAGCCCCAGGCCGCGGGCGTCGGTGAGCCGGGCGAGCACGCCGGCCAGGTAGTAGCCCGTGCCGCAGCCGACGTCCAGGACGGTGCCCGGCCCGGCGTCGGCGGCCAGCCGGGCCACGGCGTGCCGGATGGGGAGGTAGGCGCCGGTGGCCAGGAAGCGGGCGCGGGCCTGTGCCATGGCGGCGTCGTCGGCGCTGACGGCGCGGGTTCCGGTCAGCAGGCCGACGTAGCCGTGGCGGGCGAGGTCGAAGGTGTGGCCCGCGGGGCAGCGCAACGCGCCCCGGTCCGGCCGGAGGGGGCCGCGGCAGATCGGGCAGCGCAGGACGTCGAGGATCTGTGCGAGGGCAGGCGGAAGCGGCACGGGCATGGAGAGCACTCCTGGCAACGGTGAAGGGAAGGGACCGCGCCCGCGCGCGCCCGGATTCCCGCTCCGCGGGCGGAACGAGCCAGAAGGCGGCGTTATGGGCACGCCGAGGAGGGCGACGCCGTCCGGCATCGCCCTCGAAGGCTCCCGGTCACGGGAAGCAGCGGTGCGGGGTGCTCATGAATGCCACGCCTTCAGTTTACGAGCAGCGGTGAACCCTCGTGTCCACCGAAGGCGTCAGCGGAGCCCAGGGAATTACGGCCCATTCGCCGGAGTCGGAGTCCGAGCTGGAACCGGAGTCAAGCTTGGCGTTTTAACGTCCAGCTTCGAACAGACGAGCCTGACGATCACGCGTCCGCGCGGCCTCGCGTTCACCCCTGCCGTGCGAGAGATGTGTCTCGACAGCGATGTCGGTCCGCTCGGGCATGATCTACTCCGATCGGACTCAGGGGTGGGGTGATGTGACGTGGGCGAGTGGCGAACCGATCCAACGTTCGCGATGTGCCGGGCTTTGACGGGCGGGGCAGACCTGTCCTCGTTCGTGGGCGGGCCGTTCGATGTACGTGCGGTGGTGGCCGCCGTACGGCCCGAGGTCAAGGACGGATTCTTGCTCGACGAAGTCCCCTGGGAGAACTTTCCGCGGGGGGATCACGTCAGGGAGGCCATTCAGCTGCTCCACACCGGCGGCTCGCCCGTTCGCGCCGGAACGGGTGTTGTGAGTGGGATGTGCGCCAACGACATGCGGGCGGCCGCCGTGCTTGCCGTGCCGTTCCTGATCCGGATCGCTGCCGATACCCACCACCCTTGCCGTGCCGACACGCTCGCCGAAGTCTCCTCTCCAGCTCGCGCCCGCTACTTCGGCGTCGCCACCCGCGGCGAACTGCTGCTCCACCGCGCCGATCCCCAGAACGACCGCCTCTACGACGACTACGGCGTCGAGGTGACCGGCTACCCGGCGGGCTGGTCGGTTGCCGCCGCTCGGGCCGCGATCACCGCCGACGCCACCCTCCTGAAGCCTCTTCTGCACGACCCCGACCCTGCGATCCGGATCCGCGCCGCCTACGCACTGGCCGCCGCCACCGACCTGGATCACGCGGTCCGTGCAGCCTTCCGCGACCGGCTCGACGCCGAGCAGGACCCGATCGTCCACGCCGCCCTGGTCTTCGCCACAGCCGAAGCCACCCGCACCCAACCCCATCCGCCGACCACCGTGTGGATGCGCGAGCGCTGGGGGGACCGAACGCAAGCGTCCGAGGCCCGGCTGGCCGCCGCGATCGGCTGGCTCTGCCTCACCGACGAACCCGCCCCCGACGACCTGCGCTCAGCCGTCGACCAACTCGCCACCAATGAGCGCGCCCGCGCCATGGACGACCTGCCTTGGATGGCTGCCGCCAGCGGATCGAACGAGACGGGACTGCGGCGCTGCGTCCGAGAGATGCTTCACCCCGAACACCCTGATCAGCTGGAGCACGACGACCCATGGGCCCCGCAATCCTGACGCCGGAAGCAGACCCCCGCCTGCGTTCGGCTTCGACAGGCGGACCAGATGATCACTCCTCCGGGTGTCTCAGGGGACGGCGATACGGCCTCTACGTGATCCTGAACTCGACCAAGAGGAACAGGACTTGACGCGAAGGCTGTGCTGGTGGGTGTGGTGCAAGAGGGCGGGCGGTGCGATCAGTTCGCGGAGCTGTCCCGCTTCCGGGGGGCTTCTACGACTGCCTGACCGGGCGGCGCGACGCGCTGTTCGAGCTCGCCGACGCGGTGCTGTGCACCTACGGGCCGGTGAGGACGCTGGTGGACCTGGCGCTCGCGCCCGAGCACCGGCGCGGACACGGCGCCCTGTACGGCGCGCTGAACCGGGCTGCCTGGACGTCGGCCGGCTGCGGACCGCGCTGGCCGGCCTGCCGCTGCCGCGCGCCGCCGACGGCCGCCTGGTGCTCGCTGTGGACGTCTCACCGTGGCTGCGGCCGGACGCCGCCACCTGCCCGGACCGGTCGTTCTGCCACACCTACGGCCGCGGCGACGCCAAGCACCAGATGATCCCCGGCTGGCCCTACTCGTTCGTCGTCGCGCTGGAGACCGGCCGCACCTCGTGGACGGCCGTCCTGGACGCGGTGCGACTGGAGCCCGGCGCCGATCTGGCCGGGGGCCGCCCGCCCAAGCACGGCGGGGAGTTCGTATTCGGCGACCCCGCCACCTGGGGCGACGAGCAGGCGGTCACCACCACCGAAACCCGCCGCTACGGCACCGCCGTCGCCCAGGCGTGGGACCGGCTCCACCCCCGGCTGACCCGCCGCGCGGCCTGGCTGGAGCACGACGGGCCGCTGCCAGTCATCGAGGGCATGGTGATCCGCCTGGCCGTCGAGAAGCTGCCCAGCCGTGGGGTGAACCGGCCAGTCCGGCTGTGGTGGTCGCGCACCGGTGTGAGCCCGGCCGACGTGGACCGCTGCTGGCAGTCGTTCCTACGCAGGTTCGACCTGGAGCACACGTTCCGCCTGCTCAAGCAGACTCTCGGCTGGACCCGGCCCCGCCTCCGCGACTCGACGGCGGCTGATCGTTGGACCTGGCTCGTCGTCGCCGTGCACACCCAGCTCCGCCTCGCCCGGCCGCTGGTCGCCGACCTTCGACGGCCCTGGGAGCGGCCGGCGGAACCGAACAAACTCACCCCCGCCCGCGTCCGCCGAGGGTTCAGGAACCTCCACACGAAGGCACCCTCACCAGCGCGTGCACCGAAACCCACCCGCCCCGGCCCGGGCCGGCCGCCCGGGTCGAAGAATCAGCGGCCCGCCACTCGCTACGAGGTGGGAAGAGTCCTGGCCACCGGCGAGGCGTACGCCCGGCCCGCCCATCACAAGAAGGGCACCAAGCCACGACGAACCGCTACAAACGGATAAACGACAAGTTAAGAACCCGAGCTGAAACCGGAGTCAAGAACCCGAGCCCGAACCGGAAACCCACAGTTCGCTGGCGCTGTTGATGATGAACGACCGCACCGGGCACCCCGACGGCCGTGACAACCGCAGTTTCGGGAAGTGCTCGAACAGGACGCTCAACGCGATCTCGCCCTCCAGCCGCGCCAGTCCGGCGCCAATGCAGAAGTGCTGGCCGTTACCGAAGGAGAGCTGGCGGGAATTGGGGCGCGCGACGTCGAAGCTGTCGGCGTCGGGGAACTGCTGGTCGTCACGGCCGGCCGCGGCGTAGGAGGCGAGCATGGCCTCGCCGCGCCGGATCACCACGTCGCCGACCGGGATGTCGTCGAGGGCGTAGCGCAGCGGGAAGTGGCCGACCGGGCAGTCGTAACGCACGACTTCCTCGATGACGGAGCCCCAGGAGACCTCGCCGGACCGGGCCCGTGCCAGTTGTCCCGGGTTGGCGAGCAGCGCCCTGACCGCGTTGGTGATCAGATTGACGGTGGTCTCGTGACCGCCGACCAGCACGGTGAGCATGATGACCACGACCTCGTCCTCGCTCAGCCGGTCGCCTTCCTCGCTGGCGGCGATCAGCGCGCTGGTCAGGTCGTCGCCGGGGCTCTCGCGCTTGGCCTGTGCCGCCTCGGCGAGCAGGACCAGGAGCTGGTCCTGGGCCTCCTGCGTCTGGTTGCCCTTGGCCGCGGGGTGGCTGCTGAGCACGGCGTCGGAGAGCGTACGCAGCCGCTCGCCGTCCATCGGCGGCAGGCCCAGCAGTTCGGCGATCACCTTGACCGGCAGCGGGAGCGCGTAATCCTCGCGCAGGTCGAACTCGTCGCCGCGCGCGGCCGCTTCGTCCAGCAGGCGGTGCGCCAGCTCCTCGATCCGCGGGCGCAGCGCGGCGGTTCGGCGGGGCGTCATCGCCTGACCCGCGAGCGCGCGCAGCCGCCGGTGCTCGGCGCCGTCCCGCGTGAGTATCCCGGGGAGGCTGACGAAGTTCAGCAGCGGCCAGTCCTCGGGCAGCCGCCCCTCGGTGTTGCGCGGCCACTGCCGCGGGTCCTTCGACACCCGCGGGTCGACCAGCAGTTGCCGCAGCGTCTCGTGGTGCGTGACGGCCCAGGCCGGTACCCCGCCGGGCAGTTCCACCAGCGCCACCGGGCCGAGCGCGCGCAGCTCGACGTTCTCCTCGTGCTGGTTCTGGCCGAAATGATCGAGCAGTAACGGTGTCAGCGTTTCGGAGGTTTTCATGCCCGGCACCATAACAAGCGCGCTCGCCGGGCGAACAGCTGCCCAAAAGGGCTACGACTCCGAACTCAGCCGCCCCGTAAAGGGGTTGAGCGGTGAATACGCAAACGTCCACCTGCCGATTCCCGCCGGGGAGAATTTCGGACGGTGCTATTCCGAATATGCCCGCCGGAGCCGGCGGCGACGAATTTTTACTCACGGAATACCCGGACTACCGCGCCAGCCCGTCCCAGCCCCAGTGCGGTACGGGACCGGGGTCGCCGAGATCGGAACTCTCCTGGTGGGAGACCGACATGGCGATCCGCGTGCCCCACTCGATGTACTCGGCGAAGCGCTGCCGCAGCAACGCGTCGGCGGGCAGCTCCTTCACGGCGGTCGCGAGCATCAACTCCACCCAGCGCGCCCGCTGTTCCTCGGTGATCCGCAGGTCCAGGTGCTGGGAGAGCAGGGCCTGGTGGCCGCCGAGGCGGGCGGTGTACTCGGCGGGGCCGCCGAAGACCTCCGTGAGCCAGACGACGACATGGTCGACATGGGCCCGGGTGAAGTGCACGAAGACCGGGGCGAGGAGCGGATCGACGAGGACCTGCTCGTAGAAGCTGTCGATGAGGCGGCGCAGGGCGTCACTGCCGCCGACCGCCTCGTAGAAGGTGCCGGTGCGGTCGACGGGGGAATCCGGAGTGGTCATGGGCGCTCCAGGTCGTGCCGGTGGTCGCGGCCGGGGATGTCCCGGCCGCCTCATAGCCGCGGCCAGGGGGCAGCCCGGCCGGTGGTCCCGGCCAGAGTCGGCCTGGCCGGTGCTTTGCGGCCAAGGATCACCCGGCCGCCCGGCGGGCACCGGGATTTACGCGGCGGGCGGATCAAATGGACCAGTGGATTCCGGCCACGGGGAAGAAACGGGCGGGCACGTCACTTGTACGCGGCATGAAGGCGATCACTTACACCAGCAACGGCGGCCCCGACGTCCTCACGCTCACCGAGCGCCCGGTCCCGGAGCCGGGACCCGGCGAGGTACGGGTCCGCGTCCACGTCTCCGGCGTCAACCCGACGGACTGGAAGTCGCGGCGCAACACCGCCCCCGCCTCGGCGCAGGTGCCGAACCAGGACGGCTCCGGCGTCATCGACGCGGTCGGCTCCGGCGTCCCCGAGTCGCGGATCGGCGAGCGCGTCTGGATCTGGGAGGCCGCGTACGGCCGCGCGGACGGCACCGCGCAGGAGTACGTGGCGCTGCCCGCGGGCCAGGCCGTCGCCCTGCCCGACCACGCCTCCTTCGACCTCGGCGCGAGCCTCGGCATCCCCGCCCTCACCGCGCACCGCGCCCTCACCGTCGCGGACGGCGGCCCCGAGCGCCTCGCCCCCGGCGCCCTCGACGGACGTACGGTCCTGGTCGCGGGCGGCGCGGGCGCCGTCGGCAACGCCGCGATCCAGCTCGCCCGCTGGGCCGGGGCCACCGTCGTCAGCACGGTCAGCGGACCCGCCAAGGGTGACCTCGCGCGGGCCGCGGGAGCCCATCACGTGGTGGACTACCGCGCCCAGGACGCCGCCGCCGAGATCCGCCGGATCGCCCCGGACGGCGTCGACATCGTGGTCGAGGTCGCCCCGGCCGCCAACGCCGCCCTCGACCGGGCCGTCGCCGCCCCCGACGCCGTCATCGCCTTCTACGCCGACGACGACGCCTCGGCCACCGTGCCGGTCCGCCCCTCCATGGCGCTCAACCTCCGCTGGCAGGGCGTCCTGGTCTATACGGTCCCGCCCGCCGCCAAGGCCCACGCCGTCGCGGCGGTCACGGCCGCCGTCGCCGACGACGCCCTCCACGCGGGCCCCGACGCCGGGCTGCCCTTCCACCGCTTCCCGCTCGCCGAGACGGCCCGAGCCCACCAGGCGGTGGAGGACAGCGTCATCGGCAAGGTGCTCATCGACGTGGCCGCGCCCACCGGCTGACGCCTCGGCACACGAGCAGCCCGGTCCAACCGGCCCGGGCCCGCCGTCCGTTGCGCGGGTCCGGGCTCGGGGCCGAAGGACGGTTCCCGCCGACGGTCGAACCCGCACCGCCGCCCAACTCCGTACCGACGGTCGAACCCGCACCGACGCCCGTCCCCGCACCGACGCCCAACCCCGTATCCACCCCCGTCCCCGCACCGACGCCCGTCCCCGTAGCGCCTCGGACCCCGCGCCCTCCCGCCCCCGGCCTTTCGGTGGCCGCCGAAACGTCGCGGGGTGAGGATGGGGACATGACCACCCGCACCAGGACCCCGGGTGCGCCGAGGACCGGCGACCCCCGTACGCCCGCGCTTGCCGACCCCGCCGTCCCCCGGCTCGCGGCCCTCGCCGCGCTCCTGGCCGACGAGACCAGGGCCGCGGTCTGCCTGGCGCTGCTGGACAAGCGGGCCTGGACCAGCGGGGAGCTGGCCCGGCACTGCGGGGTCGCGCCGTCCACCATGAGCGAGCACCTGACCCGCCTGGTCGACGGCGGACTGCTGGCCCGCGAACACCAGGGGCGGCACCGTTACGTACGCCTGGCCGGCCCCGAAGCGGCTCGATTCGTCGAGGACATGGCGGAACGGGTGGCCGTCGCCGTACCCCGGACCACCGGCGCCGGGCTGCGGGCGCACAGCGCGGGCCGGGCGATGGCGCGCGGCCGTACGTGCTACGACCACCTCGCCGGCCGGCTGGGCGTGGCCCTCACCGACGCGCTGACCGGCAACGGCCTGCTCCGGCAGGACACCGGCTTCGCCCTCACCGACGACGGCGTGGCCTGGTTCACCGGCCTCGGCGCGGATCTGTCCGGGCCGCCCTCGTCCCGCCGCCCGCTGGCCCGTCCCTGCCTCGACTGGACCGAGCGGCGCCCCCACCTGGGCGGTACCGCGGGCGCGGAACTCTGCCGCCTCGTCCTCACCCACGCCTGGGCCACCCGCATCGGCACCGGCCGCGCGGTGAAGGTCACGGCGCTCGGCGAGCGCGAACTCCACCGGGTCCTGGGCATCGAGCCGCACGATCTGGCTCCGGCGGAGGCGTAGGACCGCCCGGCGGCGGTGGGCTCAGCAGCCCGCCAGGCGTTCGCGGACGGTGGCAGGGTCGAGGTCCAGCGCGCTGAGCAGCGTCGCGGCGGGGTCGGGGTGCGGGGCGGGCAGGAGCGCGAGCAGCAGATGGCGGGGCTCGATACGGCGTCCGCGCCGCTCGCGCTCGGCCTCGCGCTTGGCGGCGACGACGGTCGCGCGGGCGGCCGAATTGAGGGTGATACGCCGCCGGCCGCGGACCGGCGGCGGGGCGAGGGGGATGTCGAGGTGGATGCCGAGCGAGCCGAGGGCGGCCCGGTCGAGCGCTTCGAGGGCCGCGTGCCCCTCGGCGAGGGTGACGCCGAGGGCGCGGGCGGGCTGGCCGGACTCGTCGCGGAGCAGCGCGAGCAGCAGGTGATCGGTGCCGATCCGGCGGTCGCCGCGCCGGGCGGCCTCCTCGCCCGCCTGTTCCATGACGAGCTTGAACCGGGCGTGAGCGGTGTTCTCCGGCATCGGGGGCCTCACTTTCCGTACTTCGCGTGCACCGACTGACGCGACACCCCGAGGGCGTCGCCGATCTGCTCCCACGACCAGCCCTTCCGGCGGGCCAGCGCCACATGCGCGGCCTCGACCTGTTCGGCGAGCCGGTGCAGCGCGCCGACGGCCCGCAGGCCGACCGCGGGGTCGTCCGAGTTCACGGCCGCGGAGACACTGTTGGTATCCATAAGTGTCAGGCTAGGCTGACGCGCGATGTCGCGTCAATCCAAACTGACAAACCCGTCCGGCCGGATGTGCGGAATGCCAGAATGACCGCATGGCCCCAGCGACGCCCGGCACCTCCACGCCCGTCACGCTCCGCATCGAAGGCACCGGCCTTCCCGGTCGCGCCTGCGCCGCCGCCCCCGGCTTCCCCGGATACACGGACATCCACGTCGCCGTTCAACGGCGCGCGAAACCGGGGGAGTTGCTCGACCCGACCCCCGGCGACGCGGACCGCGCCGTATGGACGCTGGAGTGCGTCGCGCGGACGGTCGCGGACGGCGCCGAGCTGACCGGCCCGTACGTGCAGGGCGGGCCGGGCGGGCGCTTCGTCTATCTGTCCTGGGGCGGGGTCGGCGCGGACGGGGCCTTCGCGGTGTTCCGCCGCGCCAAGCTGCTGCTCGAAGCCGTCGAGCCGGACGTGCTCGCCGCCGCCGTACGGTCCGGGCGGCTCACCGGGCGCCTCGGCCTCACCGACCCCAAGGGGCACCCGCTGTGCGCCCGCGTCGTACCGCCGGTCATCGCCTGGTCGGCGGGCTGAGCGCCGGAGTCCCGGGCACCCCTGGGCGGCTTCCTGGCTTCCTGCGGGACGGGCCTTCTCCTTACGTCACGGCCTTCGCCGCCGCCTCCGCGACCCGTTCCACCAGCGCGATCCCGTCCTGCTCCGACACATGGCCGCCGGAGAGCACCGCGACCAGCAGCGTATGGCCGTCGTGCTCGACCTTCCCGATGCTGTTGACGTCCCACAGGCCGGTGGCGCTCCGCGGCAGCCAGCCGTTCTTCAGCGCGTAGTCGCCGCCGTCGGAGTCGGCCGCCGACACGCCCCACCGCTGGTCGGCGGTGACCGCGTGCATCAGGTCCGAGATGTAGTCGCGTGAGGCGGCGCTGAGCGGGGAGTCGTCGCCGTCGCCGTAGACCGCGCGCAGCAGGGTGATCTGGTCGGCGGCGGTGGTCTGGGTCAGGCCCCACAATTCGCCGCTGCCGGGGGTGGTGTGGCTCAGGCCGAGCGAGGCGTTAGCGGACGCCAGCCCCGGGCCGCCGCCGATGGCCTCCCACAGCGCGAGCGCCGCGTCGTTGTCGCTCTGCTCGATCATGTCGGTGGCCAAGTCGCGCTGTTCGGAG
The DNA here is from genome assembly GCF_044741185.1 of Streptomyces sp. NPDC088197. Classification (NCBI taxonomy): domain Bacteria; kingdom Bacillati; phylum Actinomycetota; class Actinomycetes; order Kitasatosporales; family Streptomycetaceae; genus Streptomyces; species Streptomyces sp. NPDC088197. The sequence continues at coordinate 170,984 of NZ_JBIUSD010000003.1, read as the reverse complement.
GTCAGTTGGGTGCCCGCGCGCTGATGCCGGAGCAGCAGCGCCGCCAGGATGTCGACCTTGACGATGCTCGCGGTGTCGTACGCCGTCGTGTCGCCGCTGTCGTACGTGGCGACCGTACCGCCGCTGTCGTCGCTGTCCCCGCCCAGTTCGGTCACGGCGACCGAGAAGTGCCCGGAGCCGGTGTCGGACAGGGCCTTGATCGCCGCGCGCAGCTCGGCCTGGGTGTCCCGCGCGGGTGTGGCCGTCGTCTTCTGCGGGGGAGCGGCCGAGGGGGAGGGCGGCGTGGTGGTCGGCGGAGTGGTGGTCGAGGGCGTGGCGGTCGAGGGCGCCTGCGCCGGGGTGAAGGGCTTCGCGGTGGTGGGGGCGGGGGAGGGGGACGCCTTGTCCGTCGCGCCGCTGGTCGCCTTTCCGTCCGCCCCGGCCCGCGCGGACGGCGACTGGATGACGGTGGCCAGCGTCAGCACCGCGATCACCGCGAGTGTCGTGGTGGACACCACGAGGGGCCGCCGGGTCCACCAGTGCGCGGCGGCCCCGCTCCCCGTCTCGTTCCCGGCATCGTCCCAGGCTGTGTCCGCGGCCAGGTCTCCGGCCACGTCTCCAGCCCCGCTCCCGGCGTCACCCCCAGCTCCGCCGGACGTCTGTTCGTCATCCATGCGGAGGACCGTATGAATCGTTTCTTGGATTCCGCTGAGATCCCGGTTCCAATCTTGTGAACCTTTGCGCCCATCCCGCGCGGCACCACCGAAAACCACGACAGAACGGTTCTTGCGTCATCTCTGTCAATTATTTCGCCTGCTGCGCGATCTATTGCGCTCACGTAACCCTGTCGTTACGATCCCCCGCACCAGACTTCCGGCCCCTGCCGCAGAGCACTCGCCCGAGCACTCACCCGAGTGCCCGACGGCCGCGCGGGCGGCGGGAGTTGACAGCCGATCGGAGGAGTCCAGATGGGTGTCACACGCCGGGTCTTCCTGCAAGCCGCCATAGCGGCCACTGCGGCAGGAACCCTAGGTGTCGCGGAGACCGCCGCCGCGGGCAGCGCGACAGCGGCCAGCGGGCCGGGAGACGTGGTCGGGAAGGTCACGGTCGGCTATCAGGGCTGGTTCGCCTGCATCGGCGACGGCGCCCCGATCAACGGCTGGTGGCACTGGACGCAGAACTGGGGCCAGACCCCGTCACCGTCCAACACCGGCATCAGTAGCTGGCCGGACATGCGCGAGTACACCCACACCTACCAGACGGGATACGCCGCCCTCGGCAACGGCCAGCCCGCGACGCTCTTCTCGTCCTACGACCAGCAGACCGTCGACACGCACTTCCAGTGGATGCAGCAGTACGGCATCGACACCGCCGCGCTCCAGCGCTTCAACCCCACCGGCGGCGAAGGCCCGACGCGCGACGCGATGGCCACCAAGGTGCGCAGCGCGGCGGAGTCGCACAGCCGGAAGTTCTACATCATGTACGACGTCACCGGCTGGACGAACATGCAGTCCGAGATCAAGACGGACTGGACCAACAAGATGAAGGCCAACACGGCCTCCTCGGCGTACGCGACGCAGAACGGCAAGCCGGTCGTCTGCATCTGGGGCTTCGGCTTCAACGACAACAACCACCCGTTCAGCACCGACGCCTGCATCGACGTCATCAACTGGTTCAAGGGACAGGGCTGTTACGTCATCGGCGGGGTGCCGCGCGAGTGGCGCACCGGCGGCGCGGGCACCCGTACCGGCTACTCGGACGTCTACCACGCGTTCAACATGATCTCGCCGTGGATGGTCGGCGCGATCGGCAACGCGGGCGACTCCGACAACGCCTACAACACCTACACCGTCGGCGACGAGGCCGACTGCGCCGCGCACGGCATCGACTACCAGCCGTGCGTCCTGCCCGGTGACGTCTCCGGACGGCAGCGCGCGCACGGCGACTTCATGTGGCGGCAGTTCTACAACGTCTGCCGGGCCGGGGTGCAGGGCATCTACATCTCGATGTTCGACGAGTACAACGAGGGCAACCAGATCGCCAAGACCGCCGAGTCCCAGGCGTGGACGCCCACCAACTCCGGCTTCCTGGCGCTGGACGAGGACGGTACGGCCTGCTCCTCGGACTACTACCTGCGGCTGACCGGCGACGGCGGCAAGATGCTCAAGGGCCAGATCGCCCTCACCGCGGTCCGCCCCACCCAGCCGCTGGTCTCCGGCGGCGGCGACACCGTACCGCCGACCGCGCCCGGCACGCTGCACGTCACCGGGCACACCGACACCACCGCCGCGCTGGCCTGGACCGCCTCGACCGACAACGTCGGCGTCACCGGCTACCGGATCATGCGGGTCACCGGCTCCACCAGCACCCAGGCGGGCAGCGCGGCGGGCAACGCCACGACCGCCACCGTCACCGGGCTCAGCCCGTCCACCGCCTACACCTTCACCGTCCAGGCCGTCGACGCGGCGGGCAACGTGTCGCCCGCGTCCAACCAGGTCAGCGTCACCACCGACGCGACGACCGTGCCGCCGGGCACCAACCTCGCCCTGGGCAAGGCCACTTCGGAGAGCAGCCACACCCAGGTCTACGGCTCGGGCAACGTGGTCGACGGCGACCCCAACTCGTACTGGGAGAGCAACAACAACGCCTTCCCGCAGTGGATCCAGGTCGACCTCGGCCTCACCACCACCGTCAAGCGGCTGGTGCTCAAGCTGCCGCCGCCCACCGCCTGGAGCACCCGCTCCCAGACCATCTCCGTACAGGCCGGCCCCAGCGTCCCGCTGACCACCCAGATCCCCGCGCAGAACTACACGTTCAACCCCGCGTCGGGGAACTCCGTGACGATCAACCTGCCGTCGGCGGTCACCGCGCGCTACGTGCGGCTGAACTTCACCGCCAACACCGGCTGGCCCGCCGGGCAGCTCTCCGAACTGGAGGTCTACAGCGCCTGACCGGAGTGCGACCCGCGCCGTTCGTGATGCCGTCGGCGCGGGTCACGGCGCCTGACGGTCGCACAGCGCGTCGTCGGTGAGCGCCTCCACCGCGCGATTGACCTTGTCCTGGTCGATCAGCGCGGTGGTGGTGGTCACCGACACCGTCACCGCGCGGCGGCCGTCGGCGCTCACGGCGGGCCGGGTGTACACGCCGAAACCGTCGCCCTCGTGCAGGTAGGAGACGCCGCCGCAGCTCAGCGGGACCACCCGCAGCCCGAGCCCGTAACCGCCCTGCCTGCCGGACGGCGGTACGGGCAGATCGTCGTACGGCACCGTCTCGCGCATCTCCCGCCACTGTTCGGCGGGCAGCAGTTCGCCGGTCGCGAGCGCCCGGAAGAAGGCGTTGAGGTCGCCCGGCGTGCTCACCACCCCGGAGTCCGCCGTGTGCTGGAAGCTCAGCTCGGTCGCGTCGAGCACCCCGCCGTCGGGAGCGTCCACGGTCACCCGCTCGTGCGGCCCGACCAGGAACGGATTGTCGCCGGGGATGTACGTGTGCCGCAGGCCCAGCTTCGCGATGACGCGGTGCTCGACCAACTCCCGCCAGGTGGCGCCCGATCCGCCCGCCGTCCGCTCCGCCCTGTCGTTCGCCTTCTCCGCGATCATCGCGGCCAGCAGGTAGTTGGTGTTGGAGTACGCCCACTGCCGGGCCGTACCCGCCGGTCCCGGTGTGAACAGCGGCGGATGGCTCATCGCGAGGGCGACGAGCTGCGGGGCGGGCGTCACGTCGTAGCGGTTCTCGTCGAAGTGGTGGAAGAGCCGGTCCTGGACGGACGGGTCGGCCACGTAGTCGTAGAGCCCGCTGGTCTGCCGCAGCAGGTCCCGCACCGTGATCCGCGAGCCGTCGTTGCCGTGGCCGCGCACCACGCCGGGCAGCCAGTGCTCGACGGTGTCGTCCAGCGACAGCTTGCCCTCGGCGGCCAGTTGGAGCACCACGACCGCCGTGAAGGTCTTGGTGGTGCTCGCCGCGCGGAATTCCGGCTCCCACGGGACGGGTTCCTTGGAGCCGCGTCCCGCCGTGCCGAACCGCGCCCGCAGCGGCCCGTCCGGGGTGTCGACCCGCGCCACGACATTGACCTGGCCGTCCCCCGCGGCCCGCACCGCGGCGAGGTCGCCGCGCAAGTCCCCCTGCCCGTAGTGGTGTCGGCCGCCCGAGCCGTGCGCGGGCACCGCCGCCAGCGCGGACGCGGCCAGTGCCACCGACCACGCCGCCACGATCGTGCGCTTCCCCGACAACGACTTCATGACGGCTCCCCGTTGGACGACCCGGGCCCGCCCCGTGCGGACTGCGTCCATCCAACCCGCGCCGCGCACCATGATCGATGGAGCTGTCACCCGAACGCCCGGTGGGGACAACCCCCGGTCCGGGCCGCCAGCGGGTCAGCGGCGCGGGCAGACCACCAAGTGGTAGGCGGGCAGGGCGGCGACGGGCCGGTGACAGTCGAACCGGCCGCGGATCGTGTCCGCCGCCTCGGGCGCGACCTGGCCCAGCGGGAACCAGAAGGTGTCGAGCACGGCGTAGCGCGAGGCGGGGTCGCTCAGGCAGCGCAGATTCTCGCGGTAGCTGACCTGACTGGTGATCGACCGGTCGTAGCGCGTGCGTTGGAGGAAGTCGGGCGTCGGGTAGCGGCAGTGCGTCGGGTTGCCGAGTAGATAGCCGATGTCGCCGAACGCCAGGTACGTGACGGGGGTGTCCGCGCCGATACGGTGCCGGACGCCGGTCAGCCACCGGGTCAACTCGTGCCGGGTGTCGGCGCGTTCGAGCGAGGTGAAGGTCGAGTGCCGGGTGTCGTACGAGTACGGCGTCGTCGGCCACACCGGGATCGCCAGCGCGAGGAGCAGGGCGAGGGCCGGGACGGAGCGGAGGAGGAGGCCGGGGGAGGGGGCGCGTACCGGCACCTGTCCGGGTACCCGTGCCTGTACGCGTACCTGTACCCGTACCCGTGTTCGCCCGTGCAGCGAGGCCGTGAGCAGCGTCGCCACGACGACCGCCGAGACCAGCGTGTACGCGGCCGTCTCGTGCGCGTGCCGCCAGTTCCAGGACTGCCCGGCGATCAGGGGGACGGCGACGCCGAGCAGCAGGGCCCCGGCGAGCAGCGGCAGGTCGGGGCGGCGGGCGACGGCGAGACCGCACAGGGCGGCGGCCAGCACCGGGAGCGCGGCCAGGTGGTACTGGAACCACTGCCCCTGCACCACCAGCGCGGCCAGCACGCCCGCGACCCCGGCCGCCGTCAGCAGCGGCCACGCCCAGCGGGCGGCGCGGGACGCGCTGCCGCGCGCGAGCAGCACCACGGCGGCGGGCAGCAGCGCCACCACCGGATTCATCAGCGCCTCGGTGCCGACCGTGGTGATCAGCGCGTGCACGTCGGCGGAGTGCAGGCCGTTCTGCAAAGGGGTGTTGGGGTTCAGCGCGGACAGTTCGTTGAACCAGCGCCACTCGCGCGGCTGCACGAGGATCGCCAGCGCGAAGCCCGCGGGGGCGGCGACGGCGGCGGCTGCCGTGGTCAGCCAGCCGCGCCTCCGGTCCAGGACGAGGAGCGCGCCCAGCGGCAGCAGCGCCGTGGGCGCGGTCGTGTACTTCACCAGCACCGCGAGCGCGACCAGCACGCCGCCGAGGCCGACGGCCACCCAGGTGCGGCGCGGCGCGAGCGCGGCGGCGAGACCGGCCACCGCGCACAGCACGGCCACCCACTCCGGCTGGAGGAAGTCCCAGGCGGGCGCGAAGAGCAGCGCGAGCCCCACGGCTCCCGCCACCGCGTTCGCCTCGCGGCGCGGCAGGTGGCGGGCGAGGCCCTGGCGCAGCCACCACACGACGGCCGCCGCGACGACGATCACCAGCAGCCGTATCGACGCCTCGCGCACGGCGACCGGCCCGGCGGTGAGGTGGTCGAGCCACGACAGCGGCCAGCGGTACGCGAGCGGCCGGTGCACGAAGGTGCCGGACGCCGGAATCCCGCCGCGCCCGCTCGCCCGCATGCCGCCGAGGACGTACCGCACGTCGTGGTTGAGCCCGCTCCAGCACATGGCGGCGACGGCGGCGAGGCCGAGGAGGGCCGCGGCGAGGCGGACGGGGAGGGGGTACGGGGTGGTCGTGCGGCCGGGGCCGCCGTCGCGGTCGCCTTGGTCGGGGCCGCGGGGTGTCGGGACCGCTTCCGGGCGGGCGTCCAGGCCCGGCGCCCGGTCGGTTCCGGGGGCCGGCCGCGCGGAGGTCCCGGCGCCGTCGTCGATGTCGGGAACGGAGGTCACGGCCGCTGACACTAGCCGCGCGCCCGCGCGGTACGGCGGGGTTGGCCGCCTCGTACGCCGAATGTTCAACGGAATTTACGCGGGTGTTCGCGGCGGGCGCGTGAGGTGAGCCGTTGGGGCCTGCGGCCGGGCGAGGTGGGCGCGTAGGGCCTGCGCTCGTATGGCCAGTGCTGGTGCCGTCTCCGCTCGTACGGCCCGCGCCCGCGCCGCCCGTCGCCGTAGCGCCGCCCGCGCCCGTACGGCCCCTGTCCGTACGGGCTCACGTCTCACGCGGGCGGGCGCAGCCGTCAGTTCGCGGTGTCCGCCAGCGTCGCCTCGTCGACCAGCCCCATCCTGATCGCCTTGACGACGGCGCTGGTCCGGTTCGTGGCGTCGAGCTTCAGCAGGACGCTGCTCACCAGCCGTTTGGCGCCGTGCTCGGAGATCAACAGGCGCCTGCCGATCTGCTTGTTGCTCAGGCCGCGCACCAGCAGCACCAGCGTCTCGTTCTCACGTGACGTCAGCGCCCCGCGCCGCTTCACCGGGGCCGCTGCCGCCGCCTGTTGGATGAGGCTGCGGCCCAGCTCCACCGGAATCGCCATCTCCCCGGCCGCCAACTGGTCGAGGGCGCGGGCCATTCCGGCCGCCGACAGGTCCTGCCGGATCAGATAACCGTCGGCGGGCAGCCCCGCCAGGTCCCCCGTCTGATGCTGCTCGATCACCAACAGCAGCCGTGGCGACGGGTTCTCGCCCCCGGCGCTCCCGACACCCCCGGCGGCCCCGACCCTTCCGGTCGCCCCGGTGCTCCCGGCTTCCCCGACGACCGTCCACAGCCGCCGGTTGGTCGCGGTCAACACCGCCACATCGGGGGCGTGTTCGCGCACCTTGCCGATGAAGTCGAACTCGTTCGCCGCGAAGTACGTCTCCACGCCGGTCGCGAGACCCGACATGATCGCCTGCACCCCGAGGCGCAGGATCTGGTCCTCCATGAACAACACCACGCGGAGCCGCGCGGGAAACGGCATGCGACGCGAATGGTGGAGAATTTCCGAAGTCATAAATCCGCCCGTGTCTCTTCCGAGTAAGAACCACATCGGCGGCCTGCCCCCGAGCGGGCGCCTTTCCACAACGCGACGCCACCCCGATTGGCCGAAAATGGCCAACGAGGGCGACTGCGGGAGCACTTACGGGCCTGAGTGTTCCCCATCGCGTTCGATCACACCTGGTACTCCCCTGGTATCCACCCGGCATGGCAGGAGCCCACACCCGGTAGCAGGTGATCACATTTTTGCCTCATTACGCTACCAACGGTTAACGTCACCGGTCAACCAACTCGGAACCCCGGCGTCCGCCGAACCGGAGCGGGGCGTACCGCACTTGAGCGGGCGAGACCTCGACGCGGGCCCGTGCGGCGCCAGTTGACCGGCCGCTTGGGCAGCCGCGCGGGCAAGCGCTTGAGCGCCTGCCTGAGCGCCTGCCTGAGCGGCTGCCTGAGCGACTGGTGGAGTGATCGCGCGAGCTCACGCGTGCGCCTACTTGAGCAGCCGGGACATCCGCCGGTCGGCCAGCGGCTTGCCACCCGTCTGGCACGTCGGGCAGTACTGCATCGCCGAGTTGCTGAAGGACACCTCGCGGATCGTGTCCCCGCACACCGGACACGGCTCGCCCTTGCGCCCGTGCACCCGCAGCCCGCTCTTCTTCTCCGACTTCAGATCGCGCAGCGGCAGCCCGCGCGACCGCTCGACGGCGTCGGCCAGCGTCGTACCGACCGCGTCGTAGAGCGTGGCCACCTCGTCCTCGGTGAGCGTGGCGGCCAGCTTGTACGGCGACATGCGCGCCGCGTGCAGGATCTCGTCGGAGTACGCGTTCCCGATCCCGGCGATCACGCTCTGATCGCGCAGCACGCCCTTGATCTGGCTGCGCTTGCCCGCCAGCAGTTCGGTGAAGGCCGCGAGGGTGAAGTCGGCGGCGAAGGGGTCGGGGCCGAGGCGTGCGACGCCCGGAACGTCCAGCGGGTCCCGTACGACGTAGACCGCGAGGCCCTTCTGGGTGCCGGCCTCGGTGACGTCGAAGCCGGTTCCCTCGCCGCCGGTCGTTCCGGCCCCGCTTCCGGCCCCGTCCCCGGTCCCGTTTCCCGCTACAGGGGTGAGCCGTACGCGCAGTGCCAGCGGTCCCTTGCCGGGGCGCGGCGGCGCGTCCGCCATCTTCTCCGTCCACCGCACCCACCCGGCCCGCGCCAGGTGGATCACGAGGTGCAGCTCCCCGGCCGTGAGGTCGAGGAATTTGCCGTGCCGCCCCACGGCGTCGAAGGTCCGCCCCTCCAGCGCTCCGATCGGCGGGTCGTACGTCTTGAGCGCGTGCACGGCGACCGGGTACACCCACTCGACCGTACGGCCGACCAGCTGCTCGGCCAGGAACCTGCTCAGGGACTCGACCTCCGGCAATTCAGGCATACCCCCAGTCTGCCCTGCCGCCGCCCGACCCGCCCCGGACAGACCGCCGCCCCGGGGCGTACGGCCCCGGGGCGGCGCGGGACAGCCGCGATCAGGCGGGCTGGAGTACGGCGAAGGTCGCGCCCGAGGGGTCGGCGAACCAGGCGATCCGGCCGATGCCCGGCACGTCCACGGTCGGCACCAGCACCGTCCCGCCCGCGCCCTGGACGCGGGTGACGATGTCGTCCGCGTCCGCCACGTCGAAGTACGGCACCCAGCGCGGGCTCACACCCTCCTGCGCGGCCGTGATGCCGCCGAAGGCCGTGTTCCCCTGGTCGCCCTCCGAGGTCGAGACGAACGTGTACGGCGCGTCACCCACCTGCGTGTCCGCCCCCCGCCAGCCGAACAGCCCGCGGTAGAACTCCAGCGCCGCGGCCGGGTCCGCCGTCTGGAGCTCGACCCACCCCAGCGACCCGTACACCGACGTGGTCTCCAGCCCCTTCAGGGCCTTCGGCTGGAAGAGCGCGAATTCCGCCCCGCCCGGATCGGTGACCGCCGCCATCCGCGCCGCGTCCCGCGCGTCGAACGGCTCGGCCCGCACCGCCCCACCGGCCTGCGCGACCGCCTTCGCGGTGGCCTCCACGTCCGGCGTCTCGAAGTACACCGTCCACGCCGGGGTCGCCCCCTCGTCCACCAGCGGCCCCAGCGCCGCCACGATCTTCCCGTCCTTCTGCAAGGTCCCGTAACTCCCGGCGTCAGGCCCCGCCGGGTGGAACGTCCAGTCGAACACCGCCCCGTAGAACCCGGCCGCGGCCACCGTGTCCTTCGCCGCGATGTCGATCCATGTGGCCGATCCGAGAATGGAATCCGTGGTGAGCATGCTGACGTGCCTGCCTTCCGTCATCAGTTCAAACCCATGGGCCAGAAGCCCCACCCCATCGTATACACGGTATACACCCCCTCGCCTGCCTTCCCCCAACCCCACCCCGCCCCCACGGACCGTGTCCCGCGGCGTGGGGAGCCCCCTACGGAGCGTCTTCCGCGGATCGGAAGTGACCTTGGTCGGTATCAACCTCGTCGTCGCGGACATGCGAAGGTCATGACGGATGAGCCGGGCACCACCCCCGCCGAGGACAAGACGCTCTACCAGAGGGAGACCCTGGAGGACGAGGTGATGGACGAGGTACTGGCCTCATACAGCGAAGCCGTCGACGAGAAGAAGCCGCCGACGCCCAGCGAAACAGCGGACACGGACGCGGACTGAGCCTTCCGCCGGTCTCGCGGTGGAGATCGGCGGCGCACACCTGGCCGCCTCTCCTCGAATCGCGGGCGGGCGATGAGTTCCGGCACGCGGTGAGGTCTTCCTGGGGACGTACGAACTCGGCCGAGCACGACCGGTAGGGAGACCCCAGCGTGAGCGACATCGTGGTGCAGAACATCGTGCGGCCCGACCGCGTGCTGTCAGGCTCCTGGCTGGAGGTGATCGCCTCGAATCTCGACTACCACCGGGCGACCTTCCTGTGGAAGTGCGAGGGCCTTACGGACGCCCAACTGCGCCAACGCCCCCTGCGATCCTCGGCGTTGACCCTGCTGGGGCTCATGCGCCACCTGCAAGGAGTCGAACGTGCCTGGTTCCAGCGGACCTTGGCCGACACCGTGCCTCGCTTCTTCCCCTACCGGACCTACACCACCCCCGACGGCGACGAGTGGTACGACGAGTCGGACACCACGTCCGCCGAGGACGTCTACGAGGACTACCTGACGTCGTGCGAGGAGTCGCGGCAGCTCTTCACGAAGGTGACCGCCGACCTCACCCGCATCATGCCGAACCCGGAATTCGGCGCCACCGACGTGCGCTTCGTCCTCGAGCACGTGATCGAGGAGTACGCCCGCCACCTCGGCCACGCCGATCTCCTCCGCGAGGCCATCGACGGCGCCACCGGCGAATAACCGACGCCCCTCGCACACACCACCATCAGCAGAAGCCACCCGGCCGACCACGACCACGGGCAGCGCGGCCCGATGCTCTCGCGGGCGTCATCCTCGCAGCCACCTGGCCTTCTCCGGCCTGACGGGAGCTGTCCCGGGGATCGATCCCACCGCCGACGCGAGGGAGCCCCGTCACGCTCCGGGAGGGAGGTGGCGGGGCTCCGGTGCATCTGGGGGGGTGCCGCACGGGGCGGCAGCCCGGGCTTAGATGTCGAAGTAGAGCTCGAACTCGTGGGGGTGCGGGCGGAGCTGGATCGGGGCGATTTCGGCGGTGCGCTTGTAGTCGATCCAGGTGTCGATCAGGTCGGAGGTGAAGACGCCGCCGGCCTGGAGGTACTCGTTGTCGGCCTCGAGGGCGTCGAGGACGGCGGGGAGGGAGGTGGGGACCTGGGGGACGCCCGCGTGCTCCTCGGGGGCGAGCTCGTAGAGGTCCTTGTCGATCGGCTCGGCGGGCTCGATCTTGTTCTTGACGCCGTCGAGGCCCGCGAGGAGGAGGGCGGAGAAGGCGAGGTACGGGTTCGAGGACGGGTCCGGGGCGCGGAACTCGACGCGCTTGGCCTTCGGGTTGGAACCCGTGATCGGGATGCGCATCGCGGCGGACCGGTTGCGCTGCGAGTAGACCAGGTTGACCGGGGCCTCGAAGCCGGGGACCAGGCGGTGGTACGAGTTCACCGTCGGGTTGGTGAAGGCGAGCAGCGACGGCGCGTGCTTGAGGATGCCGCCGATGTAGTAGCGGGCGATGTCGGACAGGCCCGCGTAACCCTGCTCGTCGTAGAAGAGCGGCGTGCCGCCCTGCCACAGCGACTGGTGGACGTGCATGCCGGAGCCGTTGTCACCGAAGATCGGCTTGGGCATGAAGGTCGCGGTCTTGTTGTTGCGCCACGCGACGTTCTTCACGATGTACTTGAAGAGCATCAGGTCGTCGGCCGCGGCGAGCAGCGTGTTGAACTTGTAGTTGATCTCCGCCTGGCCCGCGGTGCCCACCTCGTGGTGCTGGCGCTCGACCTGGAGGCCGGAGGCCTCCAACTGGAGGGAGATCTCGGCGCGCAGGTCGGCGAAGTGGTCGACCGGCGGGGCCGGGAAGTAGCCGCCCTTGTAACGGACCTTGTAGCCGCGGTTGTCCTCGACCGCACCGGTGTTCCAGGCCGCGGCCTCGGAGTCGATGTGGTAGAAGGACTCGTTCGCCGACGTCTGGAAGCGGACGCTGTCGAAGACGTAGAACTCGGCCTCGGGGCCGAAGTACGCGGTGTCGGCGACGCCGGTGGAGGCGAGGTACGCCTCGGCCTTCTTCGCCACGTTCCGCGGGTCACGGCTGTACGCCTCGCCGGTGATCGGGTCGTGGATGAAGAAGTTGATGTTGAGCGTCTTGTCCCGGCGGAACGGGTCCACGCGGGCCGTCGAGAGGTCGGCGCGCAGCGCCATGTCCGACTCGTGGATGGCCTGGAAGCCGCGGATCGACGAGCCGTCGAAAGCAAGCTCATCGGTCGGGTCGAACGTCGAGACCGGGACCGTGAAGTGCTGCATGACGCCGGGCAGGTCACAGAACCGGACGTCGACGAACTTGACGTCCTCGTCCGTAATGAACCGGTTGACGTCGTCGGCGTTCTGGAACATCCCACTCCTCCTAGGCCCGGCCCCACGGGTCGGGTTGACAACTCGAGGCGCGCCAGTGCGGTGGCGCACACTGCCCCGACCATAGGGATCAGGGATTTCTCCAGCATGACCCATTTGTTTCCGAGGCGTTAACCGCGACGCCGGGCGGCACCCGGGCAGCGCCGTACGGGTGGGCGTCCGGAAGGCCCCGTCCGCGACCGCGCTGTAGGGCCGCGGACGGCGCCGGGTTACCGTGGTCGGGTGGACAACAGGGATGCAATCGGATCGTGGCTGTCGGGCCCGGGTGCCGCCGCCGAGCAGATGGGCGTGGAGTTCGGCTACCGCGGGCAGCGCCTCGGACTGCCGGAGAACGGGCCGGGTTCCATCGCGCCGGTGGGGCGCCGCGTCGTGGCGCTCTTCATCGACTGGTTCCTCTGCCTGCTGATCGCATACGGCCTGATCGCGCACCGTGACGCCGGCAAGTCCAATACCTGGACACTCGTCGTCTTCGGCGTGGTCAGCGTCGTCCTGCTGCTGACCGTCGGCACCACCTTGGGCAAGCGGCTGATGGGCCTGCGCGTCGTACGCCTCGACGGCGGCCGTCTGGGAGCCGTCGCCGTCGTCATCCGTACGGCGCTGCTGCTGCTCGTCGTCCCCGCCGTCATCTGGGACCGCGACACCCGCGGCCTGCACGACAAGGCCGCCAAGTCCGTACAGGTACGGATCTGACCCAGCCGGGACGCAGAAGAAGGCACAGAAAAGGGGGTCCGGGGACAGCGTCCCCGCACCCCCTTCGTACAACGACCTCCGAGCCCGACCGCCTAGCGGCCCTTCGGCATCCGCATCCCCTTGGGCATCGGGCCCTTCGGGATCGGCATGTTGCTCATCAGATCCCCGAGCGCCCGCAGCCGGTCGTTCACCTCGGTCGTCTTCGGGCCGGACAGCACGCGCGGCAGCTTCAGCAGCGTGGTGCGCACCTTCTTCAGCGACAGCTCGTCCGGGCCGTTGCCGACGATGAAGTCGTGCACCGGCACGTCGAAGACGACCCGGTTGACCTTCTTCTTCTCGGCGGCCAGCAGGCCCTTCACGCGGTTCGGGTTGCCTTCACCGATCAGGACGACACCGGCCTTGCCGACGGCGCGGTGCACCACGTCCTGGCTCTTGTTCATCGCGACGGCCGGGGTGACGGTCCAGCCGCGTCCGACATTCTGCAGAACGGCCGCGGCGGCGCCCGGCTTGCCTTCGAGCTGCCCGAACGCGGCCTTCTCGGCCCGGCGGCCGAAGATGACCGCCATCGCGAGGAAGGCCAGCAGGAAGCCAAGGATGCCTGCGTAGATGGGGTGACCGATCAAGAAGCCGAGGGCGAGGATGACACCGAAGGTGACGATTCCCACAGCCGCAACGACAAGCCCGACCTTGGGGTCGGCCTGCCTGGTCATCTTGTAGGTCTGGACGATCTGCTTCAGTCGTCCAGAATTCTCGGGGTTCTCGGGTGTTTCCTTCCTCGCCATGCCGCTCAGGATACGCGAGGGGGGTGCCCGCTCAGTCGTTGAGGGCGCTTCCCCGTGCGGCGCTCACAAGGGCGTCCATCTCGTGCTGCGCCTCCCGCCGGTCCCGGGCCCTGCGGCGGTCCTCGACGACGGCTGCCCAGGCGTTACGGCGGGCTGTCTGCTGCCCGCCGCGCAGCAGAAAGGACTCCACGGCGCGCAGCGCCACGGCCGGACGGATGTGCACGGACTCGGACGGCATGGCGTCCCCCTCATATGCGGCTGAGAGCTGAGAGCTGGGAGCAGGAAGGTGCGGGGCGGTACGTGATGACGCGCGTGGTGCGGGCAGCGCCGGTGACTCGAAGAGCCCCGTGCGTGACACCAGGGTCGCCACAACGTGTTACCAGTCGGTGACCACTCGGTCAATCTCGCATGAAAGCATCGGTCCGGCAGCACGGCGCCCCGCCAGGTCACTCGCCCGGCGGGGCGTCGTCGGCGGTGAGCGGACTCACACGACGAGGGTCGGAACCGAGGGTCGGAACGGGGCCATGACGGGGGTCACGGCCGGGGCCACGACGGAGGTCACGGCCGGGGTCATACGGAGGGCGCCGCCACCGGGCCCACGGCCAGCCGCTCGCCCTCCCGCAGCCGCTTGTCCACGGCCTGCTGGAAGAGCCGTCCGGCGCGGTACGAGGAACGGACCAGCGGCCCGGACATGACGCCCGCGTAGCCGATCTCCTCGGCCTCCTCCTTCAGCTCCACGAACTCCGCGGGCTTCACCCAGCGCTCCACGGGGTGGTGCCGCACGGACGGCCGCAGGTACTGCGTGATGGTGATCAGCTCGCAGCCCGCGTCGTGCAGGTCCTGGAGCGCCTGGCTGATCTCCTCGCGCTCCTCGCCCATGCCCAGGATCAGGTTGGACTTGGTGACCAGACCGGCCTCGCGGGCGCGGGTGATCACTTCGAGCGAGCGCTCGTAGCGGAAGCCGGGGCGGATCCGCTTGAAGATCCGCGGCACCGTCTCGACGTTGTGCGCGAGCACCTCGGGGCGGGAGCCGAAGACCTCGGCGAGCTGCGCGGGCTCGGCGTTGAAGTCGGGGATGAGCAGCTCGACCTTGGTGTGGCCGCCCTCGCGCGCCGCCGTCATGGCGTGGATCTGGCGGACGGTCTCCGCGTACAGCCAGGAGCCGCCGTCCTCCAGGTCGTCGCGGGCGACGCCGGTGATCGTGGCGTAGTTGAGGTCCATCGTGACGACGGACTCGCCGACGCGGCGCGGCTCGTCACGGTCGAGCGCCTGCGGCTTGCCGGTGTCGATCTGGCAGAAGTCGCAGCGCCGCGTGCACTGGTCGCCGCCGATGAGGAAGGTCGCCTCGCGGTCCTCCCAGCATTCGTAGATGTTGGGACAGCCGGCCTCCTGGCACACCGTGTGCAGCCCCTCGCTCTTCACGAGTTTCTGCATCTGGGTGTACTCGGGGCCCATCTTGGCGCGGGTCTTGATCCACTCGGGCTTGCGCTCGATGGGGGTCTGGCTGTTGCGGACCTCCAGGCGCAGCATCTTGCGTCCGTCGGGTGCGACTGCGGACACGACCGGCTCCCTAAAGCTTCGATTCTTCGGCGAACACCAGAGTACGCCCGTGATTCGTACGGCTTGATCCGTGCGGCTTCCTCTGGAAGCAACCAGCCGTGTCGTAGCCGCATTCCCGGCCGGATACCTGCTACCGCCGAGGCCCGGCGGTACGGCCACCGGCCCCGGTCGTACGGCCGGCGATACGGCCCGTGAGCCCCCGTCGTACGGCCCACCGCCCCGGCTATACGGCCCGCGGCAGCGGCACGACCGCGCCCAGGACGTCCGCCAGGTGCCGTTCCAGCACCGGCAGCACCTCGGTGACGCCGATGTCGCGGCCCAGTTCGTTGGAGAGCGAGGTGACGCCCGCGTCGCGGATGCCGCAGGGCACGATCCGGTCGAACCAGGTGTTGTCGGGGTCGCAGTTCATCGCGAAGCCGTGCATCGTCACGCCCTTGGCGACGCGGATGCCGATCGCGGCGAGCTTGCGGTCCTCGCGGCGCTGTCCGGCGTTGGAGGGCGCGTACTCGGGGCCGTTCAGCCGCGGGTCGAACTCGCTGTCCTCGCCCCCCTTCGACGGGGAGCCCGCTCCCACCCGCGGGTCGAGGTCGAGGGTCAGGCCGTTGACCGCCGGGCGTTCCGCCACCGGGTCACCGAGCACCCAGACCCCGCTGCGGCCCTCCACGCGCGTGGTCTCCAGACCGAATTCGGCGCAGGTACGGATCAGCGCCTCTTCCAGACGGCGTACGTGCGCGACCACGTCGACCGGGCGCGGCAGCTTCAGGATCGGGTAGCCGACGAGCTGGCCGGGGCCGTGCCAGGTGATCTTGCCGCCGCGGTCCACGTCGACCACGGGGGTGCCGTCCAGCGGGCGCTCGCTGTCGGTCGTACGGCGTCCCGCCGTGTAGACCGGCGGGTGTTCGAGGAGCAGGCAGGTGTCGGGGATCTCGTCCTCCACGCGTGCGGCGTGCACCCGGCGCTGTTCCTGCCACGCCTCGGTGTACTCGACGGCGTCGGCCCCGAACCCCAGGTGGACGAAGCGCAGCTCGTCCGTCCGCGCGGCGTCCTGCGGAAACCCCATGACCACTCCTCTGCGTGCCCGGCGGTGCTTGTTTCGCGCCTCTGCCACTGTACGGCGGCGGGTCCGTGGGGCCCGAGCGGGGCCGAAGCTTCCCGTCCTGTGGGGGCGGGGCTTGAGGCGGCGCCATAGCACGGTGCCTCCGACCGACCGGGGCGGTTTACCGACCCTTGAGGGTCCTTATCGCCCATTCGGGCGAATAACGAGGTCTTACGGTGAGCTTCCCGGTACCGACCGTTACATTCACGCCGTTCCGGTTACCTCCCCAGTCCCAGGAAGTGGACCGCACTGCCGATGACGGACCGTTCCACGCAGCGAACCCCGACCCGTCCCAACAGCAGACTCGCCTCGTTGATCGCGGAGGCAGGCTTCTCCAACGCGGGGCTCGCCCGCCGGGTCGACCAGCTCGGCATAGAGCACGGCCTCGACCTGCGGTATGACAAGACCTCGGTGACCCGCTGGCTGCGCGGCCAGCAGCCACGCGGCACCACACCCGCGCTGATCGCCGAGGTCTTCACCCAACGGCTCGGCCGCCGGCTCTCCGCCCAGGACCTCGGGCTCGACGCGTGCGCGCCGGTCTACGCGGGCCTCGAATTCGCCGGGTCGCCCGACGAGGCGGTGGACATCGTCAGCGGCCTGTGGCGCAAGGACACCGGCAACCAGACGGAGCTGCGGAAGATCGCCTTCACCGCGGCCGGGCTCGTCGTGCCCAGCCGCGACTGGCTGATCGGCCGCGCCGACGAGAGGGTCGCGCGGGGCGCCGACGCCACGCCGGTACGGGTGCCCGCGCAGAGCCGCGGCCCCGGCCCCCTGGGGCTCCCGCCGTCCGCCGCGCCCGGACCCGCGCCGGGGCTCGCCGCTAAGGCCGGGCCGCCCCGCGCCAAGGTCGGGGCCGGTGACATCGCCGCCCTGCGCGCCGTCGGCGACCTCTTCCGGGGGCTCGACCACGCGTACGGCGGCGGCCACGCCCGCCAGGCCCTCGTCCGTTACCTGGAGCACGAGGCCGAGCCGATGCTGCGCGGCAGTTACGGCGAGGCACTCGGCCGCCGCCTGTTCTCCTCCGTCGCCGACCTCACCCGGCTCGCCGGATGGACGTCGTACGACATCGGCGCGCACGGGCTCGCGCAGCGCTACTTCGTCCAGGCGCTACGGCTCTCGCAGGCCGCGGGGGACCGGGTCTACGGCGGCTACGTGCTCGTCACCATGAGCCGCCAGGCCGTCTACCTCGGGCACGGCCGCGAGGCCGTCCAGCTCGCCCGGGTCGCTCAGCAGGGCGTCGGCTCCGGCGCGCCCGCCGTCGTCCAGGCCCTGCTGCACAGTGCCGAGGCGCGCGGGCACGGGCTGCTCGGTGAGATCCGCGCGTGTTCCGCGGCGCTCGCGCGGGCCGAACGCTCGCTCGGGGCGGCCCGCTCCGGTGACGAGGTGCCCTCCTGGGCGCGCTTCTTCGACGAGGCCCAGCTCGCCGACGAGTTCGGGCACTGCCACCGGGACCTCCAACTGCACCGGGCCGCCGCGCAGCACGCCGAGCGCTCCCTCCAGCTCCGCGCCCCCGCGTACGCCCGCAGCCGGCTCTTCTGCCGCACCGTGCTCGCTTCCGCTCGCCTCGGGCTCGGGGAGGTGGACGTCGCCTGTGCTCTCGGCATCGAGGTCATGCAGCAGGCCACCGAGATGCGGTCGGCTCGCGCCGTCGAGTACGTGCGGGACTTCGGGCGGCGCCTTGAGCCGTATCGCGATGCCGCGGCCGTTCGCGCCTTTCGCGACCGCGCCGTCGCCTTGGGGCTGGTCGCCCCATGACGACCTCCGGTCACGGTCCCTTACCCACCTCCCGCAGGTGGGTCCCCCCCAGGGGCGCGGTCCCCTGACGTCCCCCCCACCCCGCCGGGGCAGCTCGGTGGCTCCCCGGACCACCAGCCGGTGGTGGGTCGCCCGCGCAGTTCCTCCCCCAGCCTCCGGCCGGGAGGTGCCCCCAGCGCCCCTGGCGGGGCGGGCCGTCTTTCGTCCGGGCGGTGAGCCGATCCTTTTAGGGGCGCGGGGAACTGCGCGCTCAGCCACGACGCTCCTGCGGGTCACCACCGGCCCCGGCGGGGCAGTTCGGTGGTGTTCGGTCCACCGGCCGGTGGTGGGTTGCTCGCGCAGTTCCTCGCGCCCCTGGCGGGGCGACTGTCTTTCGGCCGGGCGGTGAGCCGATCCTTTTAGGGGCGCGGGGAACTGCGCGCTCAGCCACGATGCTCCTGCGGGTCACCACCGGCCCCGGCGGGGCAGCTCGGCGGTGTTCGGTCCACCGGGCCGGTGGTGGGTTGCTCGCGCAGTTCCTCGCGCCCCTGGCGGGGCGGGCCGTCATTCGTCGGGGCGGTGAGCCGGTCTTTTAGGGGCGCGGGGAAGTGCGCGCTCGGCCACTGACGGTGGCGCGGGCGAAGAACCGGCCCCGGTGGGGCAGGGGCTAGGCGGCCTGGGGGGTGGGGGTGTCGGCGGGGTGGGGGACGGCGTCGCGGAGGATGCTGTGGGCGGCGCGGCGGGCGGAGAGAAGGGCGCCCTGGGGCGTGCTGGTGGTGCGGTGGGCACCGCAGATGTAGAGACCGTCGAGGAGCCGGGCGGGACGCCGCAAATCGTGGGGCGCGGGCATGGCCGGCACGGCCTCGGGATCGTTGTGGACGGCGAGCAGCTCCCACGCGTCGGTGGAGGTCTCGTACAGCTCGGCGAGGTGAGCGCGGACGGTCTTGTCGCCCGCCCCGTCGGGCGGCGGCCCGAGGACGACGGACGTGACGAGGGCGCGCCCGGCCGGCGCCCGGCTCGGGTCGATCTCACTGACCGGGAGAGTGTGCGAGACGGGCCCCATGCGGTCGGCGTCGAGGACGAGCACCGGCTCGCGTACGGGTGGGACGGGCGCCGCGTGGTGCAGCACGGTGACCTCGTGGAAGGACGGCACCCGCAGCCCCGGCAGGAGTTCGGCCGCGGCCCGCGCCCCGGTGGCCACCAGCACGGCCCGGCAGGGCAGTTCGGTGCCGTCCTCGGTCTGCACGCAGTTGACGGCGACCCGCACCGCGCGCGTGCCGAGCCGTACCGCGCCCGGCGGGAGCCCCGCGGCGAGCCGCCGCGGCACGGACGCCGCGCCCGTCGCGGGCAGGCACGTACGGCCGCGGGCGAAGCCGCGCAGCACCAAGTCGGCGCAGCGGCTGGAGGTTTGCAGCTCCGGGTCGCACAACAGGGCGGCCAGCAGCGGCCGTACGAAGCCCTCGACGGTCCGCGGCGCGAAACCGCGTGCGCTCAGCGCCCGCGCGGCGGTCGTCTCGGGTCGGCTGGCGAGCCGTGAGGCGGGCGTCGCGGCAAGGCGGTTGAGGGTGGTGCCGAGCCGGGCCCGGTCCAGCGTGGAGCCGATCGGGGCACGGGCCGAGCCGCGAACGGTACGGGAGCCGCGCGCGTCACCGACCCGGTAACCGCGCCCGTCGGCTCTGACCAGGGCGCCGGGCGCGAGCGGCGCCAGCGGCAGCCCCCGCAGCCCCGGCGTGCGGCGCAGTTCCGGATAGGACGTGTTGAGCAGGTGAGCGCCGCGGTCGAGCCGGAAGCCGTCCACCACGTCGGTGGCCATGCGGCCGCCGACGTGGTCGGCGGCCTCCAGGACGGTGACCGACAGGCCGCCGCCGATGAGTTGATGCGCGGCGGACAGCCCGGATATGCCTGCGCCGATCACGACGACGTCCACGATTCCCGCGACGTCACGGCGTGCTGGTGAGAGCACTGTGCCCCTCCCCGAGGTCGGGTTCGAATCCCCGCTCACGTCGGCGTCACGCCCGAGGCGTCGCAGAACGCTGGTAAAGGTCATGCCCTCATCAAAGCCATCTGATGCCGGGGCAACCCGCCGATTCCAGCCCTTATCCAGCGCTTTTCGGCACCCCCGGCCGAATGTCTCCGGCCCGGTCACCTCTCCGGCCCGGTCGCCTCTCCGGCCGCCGCCCGCGCGACGCCCCGCCGCCCGCGCGACGCCCCGCCGCCCGCGCGACGCCCCGCCCCGCCGTCATAGGCGCCGCAGCAGCGGCTATTCGGCGAGAGCCGCCGTCACGGCCTGCGCGAATTCGGGAAAGGCGAAGCGGAAGCCGGAGTCCAAGAGGCGCTTGGGGCGGACCCGTTGGCTGCCCGTGACGTCCTGGGCCAGTTCGCCGAGGACCAGGCGCAGGACGGACTCCGGGACCGCGGCCACGGTGGGGCGGTGCAGGACGCGCCCCATCTCGGCGGTGATCTCACGGTTGGTCAGCGGCTCGGGCGCGGTGAGGTTGACCGGCCCGGACAGATCGGCCGTGTCCAGCGCGTAGCGAATGGCGGCCACCTCGTCGTGCAGGGCGATGAAGCTCCAGAACTGCCGTCCGTCGCCCAGGCGTCCGCCGAGCCCGGCCTTGAACAGCGGGAACAGCCGCGCCCACGCGCCGCCGCCCTTGGCGACGACCAGGCCCGTACGGGGGTGGACGGTACGGATGCCGGCCGCGCGGGCGGGATCGGCCGCGGCCTCCCACTCCTGGCACAGCTCGGCCAGGAAGCCGCTGCCCACCGGGCTGTCCTCATCGACGGCCGTGTCGCCGGTGTCGCCGTAGATGCCGATGGCGCTCGCGCTGACCAGGACCCGAGGCGGGGTGTCGAGCGCGGCGGCGGCCTTGGCGACGGCGCCGGTGCCGAGCACCCGGCTGTCCACCAGCTCCTTCTTGCGGCTGTCGGTCCAGCGGCGGTCGCCGATCCCGGCGCCCGCCAGGTGCACGACGGCCTCGCAGCCCTCGAGACCCGCGGTGTCCACCGTGCCGCGCGCCGGATCCCAGCGCACCTCGGCGGGACCGACGGGCGCGCGCCGCACCAGCCGTACGACGTCGTGGCCGTCCGCGGCGAGCGAGCGGGACAGGGCGGAGCCGATCAGACCGGAGGAACCCGTGACTGCGATACGCATAGTCGCATTGTGCCCGCCGACGGCCCGGGACGTCCGATGCCGGCGCGCGGCGCGCCATGGCACAGTGACCGGCATGACCTCAGCGACCGTCCGGCCCGCGACCCGCGCCGACGACTCCGCCCTCGCGGCCCTCGACGCCCGTACCTGGTCCCCGCTGCACTCCGTACAGCCAGCACCGGCGCCCGGCGCCGCCTTCTACGGCTCGCCCGACGGACACCGGTACGTCCTGGTCGCCGAGGCCGAGGGCCGGCTGGCCGGATATCTCAAGCTGGCCCCGCCGACCGCCCTGGCCTGCAACGCGCATGTGCGGCAGATACAGGGTCTGGCCGTCGACACCTGGGCGCGCGGGCGCGGCATCGCGCGCACGCTGATGGACGCCGCCGTCACCGAGGCGCGGCGGCAGGGCGCCGTTCGGATCACCCTGCGGGTGCTGGGGCACAACGCCCCGGCCCGGCGGCTCTACGAGTCGGTCGGCTTCGCCGTGGAGGGCGTGCTGCCGGGGGAGTTCCTGCTGGACGGCGCCTACGTGGACGACGTCCTGATGGGCCGGGCGGTCGACCTCACGGCGGTCTGAGCCGACAGAACCGCGCCGCCAGAACCGAGCCGACGGTGCCCCGTCGACAGAGCCCCGCCGACAGAGCCGAGCCGAGCGACAGAGTCGCGCCGACAGAACCGACAGAACCGACAGAACCCGACAGAACCGCGCCGCCAGAGCCGGCTCAGCCGAAGCGCGACCACAGCTGCGGATACCGCTCCGCCATCGCCCGCTCGTCGTCCATGTCCAGCGACTCGCCCTCCGGCTGCTCCGGCTGCGCGAGTTCGAGGTCCGGCAGCCGGACCCCGGTGAGCTGCTCGTACGCCTCGTCCGCCGCGTAGCCCAGATCCTCCGCGTCGCCGTCCGTCTCCGGGTCGAACTCGGTGACGAGGAAGGCCAGGTCGTCGGGGGCGGCCAGACCGCCCTCGAAGACATGGCGACCCTGGCCGATCAGCCAGCAGCGGAAGTAGTCGAAGGACTCGTCGTCCGCGCCGCCCAGCATGATGTCGGCGGCGCCCCACAGATCCCAGCGGAAGGCCCGGACGAACCGGGTCTCGAAGTGCCGGGCGAAGTCCACCACGGAATCCGGGTCGAGCTGGGCCAGCCGCTCGATCAGCAGGTCGGCATGCTCCTCCGGATCGCCGTCCGCCGCCTCTCGCGTACGGTCGACGATCTCCCAGAACTCCGTCTCGTCCATCACTGGTCCAGCTTCCCGGTTGCCGCGCGCACCCGCACGCGGAGTGCCCCGGATGCGCCCGTGTCGTTACGGACTCCATCCGTGCGGGGTGGGTCGCCCACTGTACGAGGTCCGGGGGGTCAGCGCCGACCGAGGGTGAGCTGGTACTCGACCGTGCGGCGCAGCGGCCGGAAGCCGAGCGCGGTGTTGAGGGCCAGCATGTGCCGGTTGTCGTCGGCGTTGTCCGTCTGCACGGCGGTGAGCTGCGGGAATTCCTCCCGTACCCGGCGCAGCATCTCGGCCTTCACCCACAGCCCGAGGCCGTGGCCGCGGTGCGCGGGGAGGACGGCCGTGTCGTACTGCTGGGCGGTGCCCGCGCCCTCCGCCGGGATCACCAGCTCGGTGTAACCGGCGACGGAGCCGTCGAGCGCGTCCACCGCGGCGACCGTCAGCAGTTGCTCGCCGCGCCGGGCGATCACCTCGGCGGCCTCGCGGACCGCGGCCACGTCCCAGCGCACCTCGCCGAAGTCCATGGCGCCGGTCGGCATGTCGTCCATGGCGCGCCGGGCGTCCGCGAAGCTCTCGGCGAGCGCGTCGGGGACGACCCCGTCCCAGGACGTCAGCCGGTAGCCGGGGTGCGGGACGTCGGGGAGCTTGTGGATACGGTCGGGTACGTCGTCGAGCGCGAGCCGCTGCCAGGTCAGCCGCAGGACCGGATGGAAGTCGCGGGTGGCCAGAAATCCCTCGTGCGGGGTACCCGCCATGACCTCGGTGACCACGCTGCGGCAGCCCGCCTCGGCCGCGGCCTCGGTCACCGTGGACAGCAGCCGCGAGCCGGTGCCCAGCCGCCGGTAGGCGGGGTGGACGGTCATCCTGACCTCGGCGAGGTGGCTGCGCCCCGGTTCGCTGAACAGCCGCAGGGTCGCGGTGGCCACCGGCTCCTCGTTCGCGTTGCGCACCAGCCACAGCAGCAGCCTGCTGCGGTTCCCCGTCGTCGTCAGCTTCGCCTGGAGGGCGGTGGCGGACAGCACGGGCTCACCTGGCCGGTCGTGTGCGAGAGCGGCCGACTGCACCCGGTGCCAGGCGCGGAAATCCTCGGCGGTCGGAGCCGTCAGAGGGCTGGGATTTGGTGGCATCCGAGGGAACGTAGCCGGTAGCTGTATGCGCCCGCAATCTCTTTCCGGCCAGGACGGGAGCGGGCGCTAGCCGATTCACGCACCTCTCGCGTTCCACCGGGCCGCACCCGTACCGCCGCACATCCCGTACGGTACGGGCCGCGCGCGGTTTCGCGGGCTCTGCGGAGGGTCGCCGCGGCCGGTGGCACGGGGTGACTCGGGGGTGGCCGGAAACGTCTGCTGAAACCTATGAATATTCTCTGAGGCGGATACGGCCGCGCGGGGTGCGAAGGTCCGCGCGCGGCCGTACCAGGGCTGTTCGGGGCGCGGACGGGACGCGTACCGCGCCCGTCCGCCATCGGCCTTACAGGCCGTACCGCTCGGCGGCCTCCTTGACCGTCTCGGGCTTGATGTCGCCGCGCCGGGCGAGCGCGGCGAGCGCCGCGACCACCAGCGACCGCGGGTCCACCCCGAAGTGGCGGCGGGCCGCGTCGCGGGTGTCGGACAGGCCGAAGCCGTCGGTGCCCACCGACGTCCAGTCCTGCTCCACCCACTGCGCGATCTGGTCGGGCACCGCCCGCATCCAGTCGCTGACCGCGACCACGGGACCCGGCGCGCCTTCCAGCGCCCGCGTCACGTACGGCACCCGCTCCTCGCCGCGCAGCCGGGCCGCGTCGCACTCCAGCGCCTCGCGCCGCAGCTCGGTCCAGGACGGCGCGGACCACACGTCGGCGGCCACACCCCACTCCTGCGCCAGTATCCGCTGCGCGTCCAGCGCCCAGTGGATCGCGGTGCCGGACGCCAGCAGTTGCAGCCTGGCCGCGTCCGCCGCCGGGTCCTGCGCCTGCTGGAAGCGGTAGAGGCCCTTGAGGATGCCGTCCTCGACGCCCTCGGGCATCGCGGGCTGCACCTTCGGCTCGTTGTAGACCGTCAGGTAGTAGAAGACATCCTCGGCGTCCGGCCCGTACATCCGCCGCAGACCCTCGCGGACGATCACCGCGACCTCGTACGCGAACGCCGGGTCGTACGAGAGCGCCGCCGGGTTGGTGGAGGCGATCAAGTGCGAGTGGCCGTCGGCGTGTTGCAGGCCCTCGCCGGTCATCGTGGTCTTGCCCGCGGTGGCGCCGATCACGAAGCCGCGGCCGAGCTGGTCGGCCAGCGCCCAGAACTGGTCGGCGGTCCGCTGCCAGCCGAACATCGAGTAGAAGATGTAGAACGGGATCATCGGCTCGCCGTGCGTCGCGTACGCGGTCGCGGCGGCCGTGAAGTCGGCGAGCGAACCGGCCTCGGTGATCCCCTCGTTGAGGATCTGACCGTCCTTCGCCTCCTTGTAGTACAGGAGTTGGTCGCGGTCGACCGGGTCGTACGTCTGCCCCTTCGGCGAGTACAGACCCGCGGACGGGAACAGCGACTCCATGCCGAAGGTGCGGGCCTCGTCGGGGACGATCGGCACCCAGCGGCGGCCGGTCTCCTTCTCCCGCATCAGGTCCTTGACCAGCCGCACGAACGCCATCGTGGTGGCGATCTCCTGCGTGCCCGAACCCTTCTCCAGCGCCTTGTACGCCTTGTCCGGCGGCAGCGGCAGCGGTTTGGCGACCACCTTGCGGGCCGGGGCGAGACCCCCGAGCGCCACCCGCCGCTCGCGCAGGTACCGCACCTCGGGCGAGTTCTCCCCGGGGTGCCAGTACGGGACCACGTCCGCGTCCAGCGCGCTGTCCGGGATCGGCAGCTCCAACAGGTCGCGCATCGTACGGAACTGAGCGCCCGTCAGCTTCTTCATCTGGTGGTTGGCGTTGCGCGACTCGAAGCCCGCGCCCAGCGTCCAGCCCTTGACGGTCTGCGCCAGGATCACCGTCGGCGCGCCCTTGTGCTCGACGGCCGCGCGGTAGGCCGCGTAGACCTTGCGCGGCTCGTGCCCCGCGCGCGAGCTCTGGAACAGCTCGGTCAGCTTGGCGTCGGTCAGCCGGGCGCCGATGGTGCGCAGCGAGGGGTCCGCGCCGAAGAAGTGCTCGCGCAGATAGACCGCGTCGCGCGTGGCGTACGTCTGGAACTGCGCGTCCGGGACCTCGCGCAGCCGCTTGAGCAGCGCGCCGTCCACGTCCTGGGCGAGCACGTCGTCCCAGGCCGCGCCCCACAGCGACTTGACCACGTTCCAGCCCGCCGCGCGGAACTGGGACTCCAGCTCCTGCACGATCTTGAAGTTGGGGCGGACCGGGCCGTCGAGCCGCTGGAGATTGCAGTTGATGACGAAGGTGAGGTTGTCCAGGCCCTCGCGGCCGGCCAGCGCCAGGGCGGCGGTCGACTCGGGCTCGTCCATCTCGCCGTCACCGAGGAACGCCCACACGTGGGAGTCCGAGGTGTCCTTGATGCCGCGGTGCTCCAGATAGCGGTTGAACCGCGCCTGGTAGATCGCCGACAGCGGGCCGAGGCCCATCGAGACGGTGGGGAACTCCCACAGCCAGGGCAGCCGCCGCGGGTGCGGGTACGAGGGCAGGCCGTCGCCGTTCGCCTCCTGGCGGAAGCGGTCGAGCTGGCCCTCGGTCAGCCGCCCGTCGAGGAACGCGCGGGCGTAGATGCCGGGGGAGGCGTGGCCCTGGAGGTAGAGCTGGTCCCCGCTGCCCGCGCCCTCCTTGCCCCTGAAGAAGTGCTGGAAGCCGGTCTCGTAGAGCCAGGCCGCCGAGGCGAAGGTCGCGATGTGGCCGCCGAGGCCCAGGCGGCTGCCGCGGGTGACCATGGCCGCCGCGTTCCACCGGTTCCACGCGGTGATCCGCGCCTCCAGTGCCTCGTCGCCCGGGTAGGCGGGCTCGGCGGAGGTCGGGATCGTGTTGATGTACTCGGTTTCGAGCAGCGACGGAAGCCCGACGCCCGCCCCGGCGCTTTCCAGGGTGCGACGCATCAGATACGCGGCCCGGTGCGGACCGGCCGCCTTGGCGACCGCCTCCAGCGACGCGAGCCACTCCGAGGTCTCTTCCGGGTCGCGGTCCGGGATCTGGTCGAGCTGGCCCCGCGGGGGGCGTACGTCGTCGGGCATGGGTGCCGCCTTCGAACGGAGGTTGGGGGTGGGGAATGCGCTTGTCGGCACGACAGGGCTGTTCCCCACCGACGACGATACGCCGACGATCGATGATCGATCAATGGCTTCCGGGCCAGTAATTCCAAGACGGCACGGGGTGCCAGACCTTAAGGCACGGGGTGCCTCGGCCTTGTGGCCTTGCATGTCACGGAAACCGCCGGCCGCCGGGGCCGCGGGGGATGTCGTCAGACCTGGGGAGCGCAGCTCAGGACGTGGGACTTGATGAGACCGCAGATGTCCGGGTCACGGCGTACGAAGGCGTCGACTATGTCCTGGTGCTCGGCCGCGTACGGGCGGGGCTCCGGGCTCAGCCAGCGGATGGACAGCGTCGTCCAGACCTCGATGCCCAGCGACTCCCAGGCGTGCAGCAATACGGCGTTGTCGGCCGCGCGCACCAGCTCGTGGTGGAAGGCGACGGTGTGTCTGACCTGGGCCTCGCTGTCCAGGGCTGCGTCGGCGTCGCGCAGGGCGGCCACCTCGCGCTCGAGGGCGGCGGGGTCGGCGGCGAGCCGGGCCGCGGCCAGTTCCGCGGCGACCTGTTCGAGCCCGGCGCGCACCGGATAGCTCTCCTTGAGGTCGGCGGCGGTCAGGCTCCGTACGCGTACGCCCTTGTTGGGCGCGGACTCGATCAGCCGCAGCGTCTCCAGCTCCCGCAGCGCCTCCCGCACCGGCGTCTGGCTGACCTGGAGCTCCACCGCGATCCGGCGCTCCACGATCCGCTCGCCCGGCTTCCAGCGCCCGCTCACGATGCCTTCGAGGATGTGCTCCCGGATCTGCTCACGCAGGCTGTGGACGACCAGGTGCTGGACGACGGCAGGGGCCATGGGGCGCTCCTTCACGGTTTGCGTGACATAGACGATACGACCAGGAAGCGGCGCTGCCTCCCCGCAGGCAGCTGCGGGGGCCCGCCGGGACGCGAAGGAGCCCCCGTCCCGGAAGAGGGACGGGGGCTCCTTCGTACACGCCGTACAGGCCCGTGTGCGGCCTTACAGGCCCAGCTCGACCTCGAACTCGCCCGCTTCGAGGATCTCCTTGACCGCCGTCAGGTAACGGGCGGCGTCCGCGCCGTCCACCAGCCGGTGGTCGTAGGAGAGCGCCAGGTACGTCATGTCCCGGACGCCGATGACCGTGCCGTCGGGGGTCTCGACGACCACCGGGCGCTTGACGGTCGCGCCGACACCGAGGATGGCGGCCTGGTTCGGCGGCACGATGACCGTGTCGAACAGCGCGCCGCGCGAACCGGTGTTGCTGATCGTGAAGGTCGCGCCCGCCAGGTCGTCCGGGGTGATCTTGCTGGCCCGCACGTTGCCCGCGAGCTCCGCGGTCTTCTTGGCGATACCGGCGATGTTGAGGTCGCCCGCACCCTTGATGACCGGGGTCATCAGACCGCGCTCGGAGTCCACCGCGATCCCGATGTTCTCGGAGTCGAAGTAGGTGATCGTGCCCTCGTCCTCGTTGATCCGGGCGTTGATGACCGGGTGGGCCTTCAGCGCCTGGGCCGCCGCCTTGACGAAGAACGGCATCGGGGACAGCTTCACGCCCTCACGGGCCGCGAAGGCGTCCTTCGCCGCGTTGCGCAGCCGCATCACGCGGGTCAGGTCCACCTCGACGACGCTGGTGAGCTGCGCCTGCGAGTGCAGGGCCTTCATCATGTTGTCGCCGATGACCTTGCGCATCCGGGTCATCTTGACCGTCTGGCCGCGCAGCGGCGACACCGCGGGCGCCGCCTTCTGGGCCGCGGCGGGCGCCGGCTTCGACGCGGCGGCCTTGGCGGCCTCCGCGGCGGAGATGACGTCCTGCTTGCGGATGCGGCCGCCGACGCCGGTGCCGCGCACCGAGCCGAGGTCCACGCCGCTCTCCGAGGCGAGCTTGCGGACCAGCGGGGTGACGTAGGCGCCGTCGTCACCGCTGGTGGCGACGGGAGCCGGGGCAGCCGGGGCCACCGGAGCGGGCGCCGGTGCCGGAGCGGCGGGCGCGGGCGCGGCGGGCGCGGGAGCCGGAGCGGCGGCGACAGGCGCGGGGGCCGGTGCCGGAGCGGCCGGAGCGGCCGGTGCGGGAGCCGGGGCGGCGGGGGCGGGAGCCGCAGGGGCCGGAGCCGGAGTCGGGGCGGGTGCCTCGGCGGGAGCCGGGGCCGCGGGCGCGGGCGCCGCGGCCGGGGCGGCACCGGCGGCGCCGACCACGGCCAGCTTCGCGCCGACCTCCGCGGTCTCGTCCTCCTGGACCAGGATCTCCAGCAGGGTGCCCGCCACCGGCGACGGGATCTCGGTGTCGACCTTGTCGGTCGAGACCTCGAGCAGCGGCTCGTCGGCCTCGACGCTCTCGCCGACGGCCTTCAGCCAACGGGTCACGGTGCCCTCGGTGACGGACTCACCGAGCGCGGGCAGGACGACGTCGGTGCCGCTCGCGCCGCCGCCACCGCTGGCCGCCTCGGCGGTCGGGGCGGGCGCGGGCGCCGCCTGCTCGGTGGACGGAGCCGCCTGAGCGGGCTCGGGAGCCGCAGGTGCCTGGGCGGCCTCGGGAGCCGCCGGCGCCTGGGCGGGCTCGGGCTCGGCCGCCGCAGCCGGGGCAGCCGCGGGCGCGCCGCCGCCGCTGCCGTCGTCGATGACGGCCAGCTCGGCGCCGACCTCGACCGTCTCGTCCTCGGCGACCTTGATGGACGCGAGCACGCCGGACGCGGGGGAGGGGATCTCGGTGTCGACCTTGTCGGTCGAGACCTCGAGCAGCGGCTCGTCGGCCTCGACGCGCTCGCCCTCGGCCTTCAGCCAGCGGGTGACAGTGCCCTCGGTCACGCTCTCGCCGAGCGCCGGCAGGGTTACGGAAACCGCCATGGTTGCGGTTACTCCTAACGATCTGTGCGGATGGGGTGGCGTGGAGGAGGGTCAGTCGTGCGAGTGCAGCGGCTTGCCCGCGAGGGCCAGGTGGGCCTCGCCGAGCGCCTCGCTCTGGGTCGGGTGCGCGTGGATGAGCTGCGCGACCTCGGCGGGCAGCGCCTCCCAGTTGTAGATGAGCTGGGCCTCGCCCACCTGCTCACCCATCCGGTCACCGACCATGTGGACGCCGACGACGGCGCCGTCGCGCACCTGGACGAGCTTGACCTCGCCGGACGTCTTGAGGATCTTGCTCTTGCCGTTGCCCGCCAGGTTGTACTTCAGCGTGACGACCTTGTCCGCGCCGTACAGCTCCTTGGCCTTCGCCTCGGTGATACCGACGGAGGCGACCTCCGGGTGGCAGTACGTGACGCGCGGGACACCGTCGTAGTCGATCGGCACGGTCTTGAGACCGGCCAGCCGCTCCGCCACGAGGATGCCCTCGGCGAAGCCGACGTGCGCGAGCTGGAGCGTCGGGACCAGGTCGCCGACGGCCGAGATCGTCGGCACGTTGGTGCGCATGTACTCGTCGACCAGGACATAGCCGCGGTCCATCGCGACGCCCTGCTCCTCGTACCCCAGGCCCTGCGAGACCGGGCCGCGGCCGATGGCGACCAGCAGCACCTCGGCCTCGAAGGTCTTGCCGTCCGCCAGGGTGACCTTCACACCGCTGTCGGTGTACTCGGCGCTCTGGAAGAAGGTGCCCAGGTTGAACTTGATGCCGCGCTTGCGGAAGGCGCGCTCCAGCAGCTTGGAGCTGTTCTCCTCCTCGACCGGCACCAGGTGCGGCAGACCCTCGACGATGGTCACGTCGGTGCCGAAGGACTTCCACGCCGAGGCGAACTCGACGCCGATCACGCCGCCGCCCAGGATGATCGCCGACTGCGGCACCCGGTCCAGGACCAGCGCGTGGTCGGAGGAGATGATCCGGTCGCCGTCGATGGTCAGGCCCGGCAGCGACTTCGGTACGGAACCGGTCGCGAGCAGGACGTGCCGGCCCTGGATCCGCTGGCCGTTCACATCCACCGAGGTGGGGGAGGACAGCTTCCCCTCGCCCTCGATGTACGTCACCTTGCGCGAGGCCACCAGGCCCTGGAGGCCCTTGTACAGGCCCGCGATCACGTCGTCCTTGTACTTGTGGACGGCCGCGATGTCGATGCCCTCAAAGGTGGCCTTCACGCCGAACTGCTCGCTCTCGCGAGCCTGGTCCGCGATCTCACCGGCGTGCAGCAGCGCCTTGGTGGGAATGCAGCCGTTGTGCAGACAGGTGCCCCCGAGCTTGTTCTTCTCGATCAGGGCGACGTCCAGTCCCAGTTGCGCGGCACGCAGCGCGGCTGCGTAGCCGCCACTGCCGCCGCCGAGGATCACTAGGTCGAAAACAGTGCTGGCGTCGTTCGCCACGTCACGTCCTCCATGCATGGGTTCGCCGGAGCCGGTCCACCATGACCGGGCGGCGGCTTTGGTTCGGCCGCTTTGTCTAAAAGGGGGCCCTGTCGTGCCGAACCACATCTTCGCACTTGTTCGCGGCGGACGGGTCATCGGCCTGTGGGGTGAGACCCGTCGAATACGGCCCCGGACGCGCCGTCCGGGGCCGTAAGTGACCTATCTCACCTGTTCGGAGCAGGGTGCGGCGCGGCGGTCAGAGGAGATCGCCGTCCGCGGCCTGGTGGGCCAGGCTGAGCAGGGTGCGGACCGCGGTGCCGGTGCCGCCCTTGGGGGTGTAGCCGAAGGGCGCGCCCTCGTGGAAGGCGGGGCCCGCGATGTCCAGGTGGGCCCAGGTGATGCCCTCGCCGACGAACTCCTTCAGGAACAGCCCCGCGATCAGGCCGCCGCCCGGCCGCACACCCATGTTGGCGATGTCGGCGGTGGGGGAGTCGAAGGTCTTGCGCAGCTCCTTGGGGAGCGGCATCGGCCAGGAGTCCTCGCCCGCGGCCAGCGCCGCGGTGTGGATCCGGGTACGGAAGCCGTCGTCGTTCGACATGATGCCGAACCGGCCCTCGCCCAGCGCCAGCACCATCGCGCCGGTCAGCGTCGCCACGTCGACGATCGCGTCCGGGGCCTCCTCGGAGGCGCGGGCCAGCGCGTCGGCCAGCACCAGACGGCCCTCGGCGTCGGTGTTCAGCACCTCCACCGTCGTGCCGCTGTACATCTTCAGCACGTCGCCGGGGCGCGTGGCGCCGCCGCCCGGCATGTTCTCGGCCAGCGCGAGCCAGCCGGTCACATTGACCTCGAGGCCGAGCTTCGCGGTCGCCACGACCGCGGCGAACACCGCGGCGGCGCCGCTCATGTCGCACTTCATCGTCTCGTTGTGCCCCGGCGGCTTCAGCGAGATGCCGCCCGAGTCGTACGTGATGCCCTTGCCGACGAAGGCGAGGGTACGGGTCGCCTTGGCGTGGGTGTACGCCACCCGGACCAGCCGCGGCGGCGTCGCCGAGCCCTGGCCGACGCCGAGGATGCCGCCGTAGCCGCCCTTGGCCAGCGCCTTCTCGTCCAACACCTCGACCTTGAGGCCGTGCTCCTTGCCCGCCGCCTGTACGGCGGCGGCGAACGCCTTCGGGTTCAGGTCGTTGGGCGGGGTGTTGATCAGGTCGCGCGCCCGGTTCACCTCGGCGCCCACCGCGACGGCGCGGGCCGCCGCGGCCTTGTGCGCCTTGTCGCGCGGCTTGGCACCGGTCACGGCGACCTCGCCGAGCGTGCCCTTGCCGTTCTCGGCCTGGTACGTGGTGAACGCGTACGCGCCCAGCAACGCGCCGGTGGCGACCGCTTCCAGGTCCGCCGGGTCGGCGGCGGGCAGCGCGAACGCCGCCTTCTTCGCGCCGCCGAGCGCGCGGGCGGCGACGCCCGCGGCCCTGCGCAGCGCCTCGGCGTCGAAGCCGGTGCCGTCCTCGGGGGTGTCGCCGAGGCCGACCGCGACCACCACCGCGGACTTCAGGCCCGCGGGTGCCGGGAGCTTGGTCACCTCGCCGTCCGCACCCGAGGCGCCCAGCGTCTCCAGTACGGCGGCCAGCTTTCCGTCGAACGCCTTGTCCACCGCCTCCGCCCCCGGTGCGACCTTGGGGCCCTTGGCCCCTTTGGTCACGCCCACGACGACGGCGTCCGCACGCAACGCTGCGGCGGAGGAGGTACTGAGTGTCAGAGCAGTCACGGTGGAGGGGGTCCTATTCGGTCGAGGTCCTGTGCTGCGGCCGGTTGGTTGGCCCGGCCCGGCCCCGGGCATCGTATTCCGCCACATCAGCGGGGCGGCACGCGCCCGTTGCCCAATCCCCGACCCTACGCCTGCGGCGCGCTCCCCCACCCACCCCTCTCCCGCCACTCCTCCCCGCCCCCCACCTGCCGCCGCGTGCGCGCGCTCACCCACGACGCTTCGGCAGGTCATGACCCGCCTCGGCGGGGCAGTTCGGTTGTCCCCGGATCACCCGCCGGTGGGGCTGATCGCGCAGTTCCCCGCGCCCCTGGTGGGGCGCACTGTCTTTTGTCCGGGTGGTGGGCCGGTCTTTTGAGGGGCGCTGGGAACGCTGCCGCGGGTCACCGCACGCCCCGGGGGGCAGTTCGGTTGTCGCCGGGCCACCGGCCGGTGGTGGGTTGCCCGCGCAGTTCCTCGCGCCCCTTCGGGGCACGTCCTGGGTCAGGGGCGCGGGGAACGCTGTCGCGGGTCACCGCACGGCCCGGAGGGGGTCAGCGGAGGGCCAGGAGGAGGAGGGAGGTGGTGGTGGCGGTTTCGCAGAGGGCGCCGAAAACGTCGCCGGTGGTGCCGCCGAGGCGGCGGACGGCGTGGCGGAGGAGGAGTTCGGCGCAGAGGAGGGCGAGGGCGGCGGAGAGGCCGGCGCGGAGGGGGGTGAGGCCGCCGAAGGGGAGGCCGGCGGCGCAGGCGAGGGCGCAGCAGAGGACGCCGGCCGACCAGGCCCCCCGCAGGGACACGGCGGAGGCGACGGCGGCGCCGAGGCCGCCGGGCCGGGCGGCGCGTACACCCGTACGGCAGGCGAGCGTCATGGCGGCGCGGCCGAGGACGGCGGACAGCACGGCCGCGGTGCAGCCGTAACGCCAGCCGTGCGCGTAGCAGGAGGCGAGGGCGGCGGTCTGGGCGAGCAGGACGAGCACGAGGGTGAGGACGCCGAAGGGCCCGATGTCGGACTGCTTCATGACGCGCAGCGCCCCCTCGGCGGGCAGCCCGCTGCCGAGACCGTCGGCGGTGTCGGCGAGCCCGTCCAGGTGCAGGCCGCGAGTGGCGACGGCGGGCACGGCGACCGCCCCGACGGCGGCGAGCAGCGAGCTCGCGCCGAGTGCGGTCAGGACGCCGCCGCCGAGCGCGGCGCCGAGACCGACGACGGCGCCGACCAGCGGCGCGGCCAGCATCCCGCCGCGCGCCGCCGCCCGGTCCCAGCGCGTCACCGTCACCGGAAGCACGCTGAGCGTGCCGAAGGCGAAGCGCAGGGCGTCGCCGACGGTCGCCCTGCCGCCGGGCTCGGGCAAGGGCTCGGACAAAGGCTCGGGCAAGGGCCCGGACACGGGCTCGGGTTCGGGTTCGGTCACCGCGTGAGGCTATCGCGCCAGGTCAGCGTGGCCGCGGGCTCAGCGCACCAGGTCGGCGTGGTCGTCGCCGCCGGCCCCCGAGGGGCCGTCCCCGGAGGAATCGGTACGGCGCCGCCGCCGCGCCCACCAGGTCTCGACGGCGAAGAGCAGCAGGACGGCGATGATCGCGGTCAGGTGCTCGTAACCGGCGAGATTGGCGAGGGCGAGCACCTCGATGACCATGGACATGGCCACGGCCGCCGCCGTCCACCAGGCGTGGTACCGGCAGGCGACGTACACCCCGAGCGCGACGACCGCGGCGGAGGGCCCGGTGTCGCGGCCGATGAGTTCGGCGACGGGCAGCCCGAGGAAGCCGTCGGGGCCGACCCAGTACGAGTAGCGGGCGAAGGTCGTGCCGGCCAGCGTCGTGTACAGCGCGATGGCCAGCGTCCGGCGCGCGCCCAGCGTCGTCTCGGCGATCCCGAAGACCACCACGACCTGGATGACAAGTCCCCAGATCGGCAGCGTCGGATCGGGGATGAACAGCGACAGGGGCGTGCGCAGCAGCGCCTTCCACCACGGCAGGGTGCAGTAGATGCCGCCGAGCCGGTCCACCCAGTCGCTCGGCCCCTGCGCGTGCTGGACGAGCTGGAGGCAGAGGATGCCCACGCAGGACCACAGCGTCAGCGGAATCGCCCGCAGCCCGCGCGCCCAGAGCCGGTCGCGTACGTCGTACGCCATCTGCCCCCACTCGGCGCGCGCGAACTGCCGCACCTTGTCGGACGCGCTCACCGCGCCTCCGCGGGGCCGGGCCCCCCGGCGGCCCGCGCGGGGCCCCTCACTTGGCGGTGAACCGTTCTCTGCGGCGCAGCGGCGACGGCATTCTGGGCGCTTCGAGGAAACCCTCGGCGCGGGCGCCCGCGATACCGATCCGGGGCAGTTCGCTGGACTTGCCGAAGAGCAGATAGCGGGGCTCCCAGATCGGGCGGAATTTGGCGTTCGCCCGGTACAACGACTCGATCTGCCACCAGCGCGAGAAGAACGTCAGCAGCGACCGCCACACCCGCAGGACGGGCCCCGCGCCGAGCCGTGAGCCGCGCTCGAAGACCGACCGGAACATCGCGAAGTTCAGCGAGATCTGCTCCACGCCGACCTCGTCCGCCCGCTGGACGAGTTCGATCACCATGTACTCGATCAGCCCGTTGTCCGCGCCCCGGTCACGCCGCATCAGGTCAAGCGACAGCCCGCGCGGACCCCACGGCACCAGGCTCAGCAGCGCCCTGGGCACGCCGTCGCCGTCGTGGCACTCGACCATCACGCACTGCCCGTCGCCCGCGTCGCCCAGCCGCCCCAGCGCCATCGAGAAGCCGCGCTCGGTGCCGCCGTCCCGCCACCGGTCGGCCCGCTCCAGCAGCGCCGCCATCTCCGCGGCCGGGATGTCGGCGTGCCTGCGGATGCGTACGGTGCAGCCGGAGCGCGCGACCCGGTTGTACGCCTGCCGGACCGTCCGCATCGCGCGGCCCTCAAGGGTGAACTCGGCGGTGTCCACGATGGCTTCGTCGCCCAGCTCCAGCGCGTCCAGGCCGTGCCGGGCGTAGACCGTACCGGCCTCCTCGCTCGCGCCCATCACGGCGGGCACCCACGCGTGCCCCGCCGCCTCCGCCAGCCACGCCTCGATGGCGCCGGGCCACGCCTCGGGGTCGCCGATCGGGTCGCCGGACGCCAGCGAGACACCGCCCACCACCCGGTAGGCGATGGCCGACTTGCCGCTGGGCGACCAGATGACACTCTTGTCGCGGCGCAGCGCGAAGTAGCCGAGCGAGTCGCGGTCGCCGTGCCGGTCGAGCAGGCCGCGCAGCCGCTCCTCGTCCGCCGGGCACAGCAGCGCCCGGCCGCGCGGCGAGCGGAAGGCGACGAAGAGCACGAGCAGGAAGAGCAGGGCGCTCATGGCGTTGATGACGACGTCCACCCAGCCGGGCGTGGAGATGGTCAGCGAGCCGCTGTCGTCCGGCACCAGGGACACCAGCCGCAGGACCGCGTAGCCGAGGCAGTCGCCGAAACCCGCGCCCTGGTCGTCGTTGGTGACCGTGACCAGCGCGGTGCCGAGCAGCGCGGCCAGCGGCAGACCGGCGGCGGCCACCAGGGCCGCGTCCCGCGGGTTGGCGGGGTCGCCCTTCGCCCGGAACTCGCCGCGGCCGACGAGCAGCGCCGCCAGGAAGGCGGCGGTGAGCGCCAGCGAGATCCAGTTCTGCGCGTGCCGGTGGATGTCGGGCCACACCATGCTGACCGACAGCGCGGCCAGGAACAGCCCGCACAGCACGAGGTTGAGGATCCACGCGGCGCGCTTGCGGCGGCGCATGGTGGCGGCCAGGAAGAGGGCGAAGGCGCCGGAGGTGAAGCCCGCGCTCAGCAGGTACGGGGTGAAGTAGTCCTCGACGTTGTGGCGGCGGATGTCCTGGCCGAAGGAGACCCAGACGGCGCCGAGGAGATTCACGCACGCGACGGTGCGCAGGTAGCGGACGGCGAAGGTGGCCGCGCGTCCCGGACACGCGTGAGGGCGCGGCTGTGTGCTGGTGGTGCTGCCCGTTCCCATAGGAGGGGATTTTATGACGTAATGCCCGATTTGGGGTCGCGCCGGGCCGCTCGCACCTCGGCGGGGACGGTTCCGCCGAGGGGCTTTTCGGTTACGAGGCGGGGTCGGCTTCCGGCTGCGGCGCCGGCTCCGTCTCGGCCTTTGCCTGCGGTTCTGCCTCTTCGGCGTCCTTGGCTTCCTCGGTGTCCTCGGCGTCCTTCTCCGGCTCCGGGTCCGGCTTCTCCGCCGGGTACGGGAGTTCGGCCGACAGCGCCGCCGCGGCCTGGAGGAGGGGGAGGGCCAGCAGGGAGCCGGCCGCGCCGCCGAGGTGCACGCCCTGGTCGAGCAGCGGTTCGAGGGAGATCCGGTCCAGCGCCTTCGCCTGGCCCGGCTCGCCGCTGGCGTGACCCGCCAGCCACCAGTCCGGCGCCCGGAAGGCGATCCGCTGGGCGACCAGCGCGCACGCGGCGCTGACGACTCCGTCGAGGACCACCGGGAGCTTGCGGACCGCCGCCTGGAGCAGGAAGCCGGTCATCGCGGCGAAGTCGGCGCCGCCGACCGCGGCCAGCAGCGCGAGCTGGTCGCCGAGGACCGGGCGGGCCCGGCGCAGCGCGTCACGGATCGCGGCGCACTTGCGCATCCACGCGAGGTCGTCGATGCCGGAGCCGCGGCCGGTGACGACGGAGGCGTCCGTGCCGCACAGCGCCGCGATCAGTACGGCGGCGGGCGTCGTGCCGCCGACGCTCAGGTCGCCGAGGAGTACGAGGTCCGTGCCGGAGTCCGCCTGCTCGTCCGCGACGGTCATGCCGACCCGGAACGCCTGCTCGGCCTCTTCCCGCGTCAGCGCGTCCTCGATGTCGATCCGGCCGGAGCCGCGGCGCACGCGGTGCGCCGTCACGTAGTCCGGCAGCTCGGACGGGTCGCAGTCCAGCGCCATGTCGATGACGTCGACGTGCGCGCCGTACTGGCGCGCCAGCACGCTGGCCGGTGCGGTGCCGTCCAGCACCGCCTTCACCAACTCGGTGGCCGTACCGGCCTTCCGCGCCGACACCTCCAGCGAGGCCACGCCGTGGTCGGCCGCGAAGATCAGCGCACGCGGCGCCGCGATCGGCCCGGTCGGCACCTCGCCGCGCACCGCCGCCAGCCAGTCCGCCAGCTCGGCCGGTTTCCCCAGCCCTCCCGCCGGACGCACCAGCTTCTGCCAGCGCTCCTGCGAGTCGCGTCGAACCCCAGCGTCGGGCCGCTCCACGAGGGAGCCGAAGTCGTCCAAGTCGATGCCGCTCACCCGTGGAACCCTACCGGTCGCCTCGCCGGCGTGGCCTCACGGGTTCACCGCGCCGCTAGAAGGTCGGTTCGCCGTCCGGGCGAAGGGGTCAGCGGAGGGGGAGGGGGAGGCCGGATACGAGGAGGAGGACGGATTCGGATTCGGCGGCGACGGCGGCGTTGAGACGGCCGAGCTCGTCGCGGAAGAGGCGGCCGGAGGGGTGGGAGGGGACGACGCCGGAGCCGACTTCGTTGGAGACGGCGACGACGGTGCGCGGGGTGCGGCGAAAGGCGGCGACGAGCTCGGCGGTACGGCCGCGGACCTCGTCGAGGGAAGCCCCCGGCGCCCAGGCGTCGGCCTTGTCGAGGACGGACGTGAGCCAGAGGCCGAGGCAGTCGATGAGCAGGGGCGGGCCGGGGGCGGTCAGCAGGGGGACGAGGTCGCAGGTCTCCTCGGTGCGCCACGAGGCGGGCCGGCGCTCGCGGTGGGCGGCCACCCGGCGGGCCCACTCGTCGTCGCCGTCGCGAGACCCCCCGGTGGCGACGTAGAGGACCCCGGGGAAACCGGCCAGCCGCCGCTCGGCCTCGGCGGACTTGCCCGAGCGGGCCCCGCCCAGCACGAGGGTCCGGCGCGGGATGTCCGGCACCTCCTGGTAGTCCCCGACGGTCAGCGTCGTACCGTCGGGGACCGCGCGGGCCCCGAGGGCCGCCAGCCGTCGGCCCAGCTCCGGCCGCGGCGGCGCCCCGTGGTCGAGGTGGACGGCGACCACGTCGGTCGTCGGCCCGACGGCGCCCGCGGCGCGCAGCCGGGCGAGGGCGTCCGGCCGTCCGACGGCGTCGAGCAGGACGAGGTCGTACGGCACCTGCCCGTCCGGCGTCCCGGCGGGCGCGCCGCCCGGCGGGAGGTAGAGCACGCGCAGCCCGTCGGGGGACTCGACGGCGTACCCGGTGCCGGGCGCGTCCATGGCGACGGCCCGCACATGGTGCCCGGTGATCAGCGCGAGCCGCTGCCCGTCGGGGACGCGGGTCGGGGCGGGCAGCCCCGGCGGGATCTCCACGGCCGGGCCGTCGTGCGGGTGCGAGAGCAGCACCAGGCGCAGCCCGCCGAGCGTGTGCCCGGCCCGCGCCGCGGCCAGCGCCACCCCGGGCGTCAGGTCGAGCAGCACCACACCGTCCACCACAACGGCGGTCGCGCCGCGCGCGCCCGCGCCGACGGCGAGCGCGCACGCCGCGCAAGGGCAGTCGGGCAGCGGCAGCCCCTCGGGGCCGCCGGTGCCGAGCAGAGTCAGTTCCACGGGACGATCGTCTCGCGTCCTGCCGCGCCGGGCGCGCGGGGTCCGCCATGCGGAGACTCCCGATACGGCGAGGACTCCCGATACGCTGCGGTGCAGGCGGCACGCGCCCGGTGATCCCCGCAGCTCGCGGCGGCGGGAACGGGAGTGCGGGCGGCACGGTGGACCGACGGGACCGAGGAGAGACACACATGGCGTGGACGTGGCGGTTCGAGAAGGCCGACGGCACCGAGGTGCAGCCCGCGGTGCAGCCCGAGGAGTTCACCACACAGGGCGACGCGGAGTCCTGGGTGGGCGAGGTCTGGAAGGAACTGCTGGAAGGCGGCACCGACCAGGTCCACCTCTTCGACGGCGACACCAAGATCTACGGCCCGATGAGCCTGCACGGCGACGAGGACTGACCTCGGGGCCTGTCCGGAACGACGGCGGTGCCGCACCCGCGCACGGGGTGCGGCACCGCCGTCGTCATGCCGTACCGCGCTCACAGCGAGCCCAGCGTGACCTCCACGGTCTTCGCCGCCCCGTCCTGCTCGTAGCCGACCCGCACCTTGTCGCCCGGCTTGTACGAGGCCAGCGCCTCGGTCAGCGTCTGCGCCGTGGTGATCGGCGTCGAGCCCAGTTTGGTGATCACGTCGCCAGTTTTGAGCCCGGCCTTCTCGGCGGCGCCCCCTTTGGTCACCGAGACGATCGCGGCGCCCGCGGGCTGGAGCCCGTTGTCCACGACGCCGCGCACGGTGATGCCGAGCGCCGCCCGGCCGGAGTCCACGACCTTGCCGTCCTTGATGATCTGGCCGGCGATCCGGGTGACCGTCGAGGACGGGATCGCGAAGCCGATGCCGGGCGCCGAGCCGCTGCCGAGCTGCGGGTCGGTCGCGGCCAGCGTGGGGATGCCGATGACCTGGTTGGCGAGGTTCACCAGCGCGCCGCCGCTGTTGCCCGGATTGATCGACGCCGAGGTCTGCACCATGTCGGGGATGGTCGCGCCGGTCCCGCCGCCCGTGGCGCCCTCGCTGACGGTGCGGCCGGTCGCCGACACGATGCCCTCGGTGACGCTGCTCGACAGCCCCAGCGGATTGCCCATCGCCAGCACGATCTGGCCGACCGCCACCTTCGAGGAGTCCGCGAAGCTCGCCGGGTGCAGACCGCTCGGCGGCGACGACAGCCTGATCACGGCCAGGTCCTCGGCCGGGTAGGTCGCCACCAGGGTCGCGGCCAGCGCCTTGCCGCCGGTGGCCAGGTTGACCTGGAAGCTCTTCGCGGTGCCGACCACATGGGCGTTCGTGACGATGTCGCCCTTGTCGTCGTACACGACCCCGGAGCCGAGGTCGGAGTTCGTCGTGATCTGCACGACCGACGGCAGCACGTTCTTCACGGTGTTCTCGTACGAGGTCTGGAGGTCGTTGCTCCCCGACGAGGACGTGTCGGCCGCGGGCGCCACCGTGGCGGGGGCCGACCTCGCCGCCGAGCCGGAGTCGGAGCTGCAACCGGAGGCCAACATCGCCGTCGCGCAGACGGCGGCGGCGCCGGGCAGCAGGAACCGGGTGCGGTGCCAAGGGGTACGCGATCCACTCATGCCTGAATTGTCGCGTTTGCGGCTGCCCCTGACCCGGCCCGCACGGCCAAACGGGTCTCGCCCCCGCCGGGACACCGTCCTCCGCCCGGGCCTCCCCGCGGGACCTCACTCGGGCCTCCACGCGGACCTCCGTACGGACAACCTTCACGCAGGCGCGGTCAGCAGCGCACGCCGCACAGGTGCAGCAGCGCGGCCACCGCGCGGTACGGATCGGTCCGCCCGGCGGCCTCCTCCGCGTCGAGCAGCTGGGCCAGCTCGTGCGGGTCCTGCGGAGGGCGCGCGCCGTCCGGCGCGGTGTCGGTGAAGACCCGCACCCCGTACCACGCCTGGAGGGGCACACCGATCCCGGCGAGCGTCGCCGTGAGGCGTTCGCGCCGGTCGGCGCGGGTGGTCAGGCCGAGCCGGTTGGTGTAGCCGGTGGCGCCGACCGCGCCCAGGGCGCCCGACCAGTCGCCGAGCAGCCCCGGCCGCATGGCCAGCGCGTCACCGTTCCGCACGAGCAGCGAGAGCAGGCCGCCGGGGGCCAGCACCCTGGCGAGCGCGGCGAGCAGCGGCTCGGGGTCGGGCACGTACATGAGCACGCCGTGGCAGAGCACGACGTCGAAGCAGGCGGGCCCGAAGTGGCGGCCGGTCTGGCGGCCGTCGCCGCGCAGCAGCGCCATCCGGTCCCGTACGTCCTGCGGCTCGGCGGCGACCGCGGCCCGCAGGGCGGTGAGCATCGCCGGGTCGGACTCCAGACCGGTCACGATGTGGCCCGCGCGGGCCAGCCGCAGCGCCTGGG
The DNA here is from genome assembly GCF_044741185.1 of Streptomyces sp. NPDC088197. NCBI lineage: Bacteria > Bacillati > Actinomycetota > Actinomycetes > Kitasatosporales > Streptomycetaceae > Streptomyces > Streptomyces sp. NPDC088197. The sequence goes on along the minus strand of NZ_JBIUSD010000003.1, from coordinate 129,465 downwards.
TGCCCTGGCCGGGGCCGATGTCCAGCACGCGCAGCGACCGCTGGTGCCGGGCGTGCGCGCCGCCGCTGGGCGGGAAGTGCGCGGTGAGGCGCTCGTCGAGCTGGCGCGAGACCAGCTCCTGCCTGACGGTGTTGCGCAGGCCGTCGAGCCCGGCCAGCCAGTTGCCCGCGCCGCCGGAGAAGCCGCCCGCGCCGGGCGGCTCCGCGGCGGGAGCCGGGGGCGGGACGGGCACACCGGCGGCCGGAGTCCCGAAGCCGTACGCGCCGGCCGGATACGCCGACCCGTACGGCGTCACCGCGCCGAAGGACCCGGCGGACGGGTCGTCCCCGCCCGGAGCGGGCGGACCGAAACCGGCGGCGTCGGCCGCCCTCGCGTCGTTCAGGATCCGCCGCCGTTCAGAGCTGGTCGCCGCGCTGCACCTGCGGCTTGGGCAGCCGCAGACGGCGCATCTGGAGGGTGCGCATCAGCCCGTAGGCGACGGCGCCCTTGTGGCTCTTGTCGGGGAGCCGCTTGCGCAACTGCTGGCGCAGCCGGAACGCGGTGACGAACGAGTCGACCACGATCGCCACGATCACGACCAGCCACAGCAGCAGCGACAGGCTCTGGAGGGAGCCGATGATGCTCATCACGAGGATCAGGACCGCGACCGGCAGGAAGAACTCGGCCACCCGGAACCGCGAGTCGACGTAGTCGCGGGTGAACTTGCGCACCGGCCCCTTGTCCCTGACCGGCAGATACCGCTCGTCGCCACCGGCCAGCGCCTGGCGCTGCTTGGCCATCTCGGTGCGGCGGGCGTCGCGGGCCTGCCGCGTGGCCGCCTTGCGGTCGGTCGGCGCGGTGACGGCCTTGCGGCGCTGGCTCTGGGCCTCACTGCGCTTCGGAGTGGGGCGACCCTTGGGAGCCTGCGGGTCACGTACCTGGTCCTCGATCACCGCGGTGGTCGAGACCTGCTCATCTTCGGAACGACGTCGGAACACACCTCCAGGTTACGTGGTTCCCGGGCCCGGCCCCAGCCCCTCACCTACTCCTTGGGCCTGAGGTCACCGAACCGTGATCGTCCCTACGGATGACCGCATCCGCACCCGAACAGTGCGGTAATGGAACCAGGGCCCGTAGGCTGGGGTCTGTAGAGGTGCTGAGGCATGCTGGAGCAGTTGCCGGAGAAGGGGGCGCGCGAGGCCCATGAGCGGTGTCATGAAGCGGATGGGACTGATTTTCCGCGCGAAGGCCAACAAGGCCCTGGACAGGGCCGAGGACCCGCGCGAGACGCTCGACTACTCGTACCAGAAGCAGCTCGAACTGCTGCAGAAGGTACGGCGGGGCGTGGCGGACGTCGCCACCTCCCGTAAGCGGCTCGAATTGCAGCTCACGGAGTTGCAGAAGAAGTCGTCGACCTACGAGGACCAGGGGCGCAAGGCGCTGGCGCTGGGCCGTGAGGACCTGGCCCGCGAGGCGCTGTCGCGCCGGGCCGCCCTCCAGCAGCAGGTCGCCGACCTGGAGACGCAGCACACCACGCTCCAGGGCGAGGAGGAGAAGCTCACGCTCGCCTCCCAGCGGCTCCAGGCCAAGGTGGACGCCTTCCGCACGAAGAAGGAGACCATCAAGGCCACGTACACCGCGGCCCAGGCGCAGACCCAGATCGGCGAGGCGTTCTCCGGCATCTCCGAGGAGATGGGCGACGTCGGCATGGCGATCCAGCGTGCCGAGGACAAGACCGAGCAGCTCAGGGCCCGCGCGGGCGCTCTCGACGAGCTGCTGGCCTCGGGCGCGCTCGACGACCCGAGCGGTCTGGCCAAGGACGACATCCAGTCCGAGCTCGACCGTCTCTCCGGCGGCAGCGACGTCGAGCTGGAGCTCCAGCGGATGAAGGCCGAGCTGGCCGGCGGCAGCGCGCCGCAGGCGATCGAGGGCGGGCAGGGCGGTCAGGCCGCCAAGCCCGAGCCGCAGGACACCCCGCGGTTCGACAAGCAGTAGGTCTCACCGGCAGGAGGTCATGACCGGCGGTAGGTCGTGACCAGCGGTGGATGTGGACTGCGGTGGACGTGGACAGGACGCGCGCCGCAGGGGTACGCAGGACAGGCAGGCTCGGCCGCCGGGCGGCACGTCAGCAGGGTTACGGAGGAGGCCGTCATGATCGTACGGATCATGGGGGAGGGCCAGGTCGGGCTCGACGAGAGCCATCTCGGCGAGCTGAACAAGCTGGACGACGAGCTGCTCGCCGAGGTCAGGAACGGGGACGAGGAGGGCTTCCGGCGCACGCTGGGCGCCCTGCTCGACGCGGTCCGCCGCTTCGGGGAGCCGGTGCCCGACGACTCCCTGGAGCCGTCGACACTGATCCTGCCGTCGCCGGACGCGAGCCTCGAAGAGGTCCGTGAACTGCTCAACGACGACGGACTGATCCCGGGCTGAGGGCGGGGCACCGGGCGGGTACGGGGCGCGCCGGGCTTCCCGTACCGTTGCCTACCGTGCAGTATCCGCTTCCGCCGAGGAATCCTCTCGTGGGCCCCAGCCGTTGGCTGCGGGCGCATCAGGGGACGGCTGACGCGGGTCTCGCCGCCCTCGTCTTCGCGGTGATCCTGGCCGGCACGGTGGCCGGGATCCAGACGTACCGGCTCGGCCTGGTCGACACCGCGCTCGCGGCGCTGGCCTGCGGGTCGCTCGTCCTGCGCCGCCGCGTCCCGTGGGCGGTGCTGGTCTTCACCTGTGTGCTCTCCGCGGTCTTCATCGCGCTGCGCCCGGTGGACGGCCGGATCCCGGTGATCTTCGCGGTGGCCCTCGCCCTGTGCACCGTCGCCGCCCGCACCGACCGGCACACCACCTGGGTGACCGGCCTGCTGGTCAGCGTCGGACTGACCGCGCTGGCCATGTCCTGCGGTCCGGGGCCCTGGTACGGGCAGTCCAACTTCGGCGTCTTCGCCTGGACGGGCATGGCCGCGGCGGCCGGTGACGCGGCCCGCAGCCGCCGCGCGTACGTCGCCGCCGTCGAGGAACGGGCGCTGCGCGCGGAACGCAGCCGCGAGGAGGAGGCCAGACGGCGGGTGGCGGAGGAACGGATGCGGATCGCCCGCGAGCTGCACGACGTGGTCGCCCACCACATCGCCCTGGTCAATGTGCAGGCCGGGGTCGCCGCGCACGTCATGGACAGCAGGCCCGACCAGGCCAAGCAGGCCCTCGCGCACGTCCGCGAGGCGAGCCGGTCCGCCCTGCACGAACTGCGCGCCACCGTCGGCTTGTTGCGCCAGTCGGGAGAGCCCGAGGCGCCGATGGAACCGGCGCCGGGCCTCGCCGTCCTCGATCAGCTCCTCGACGGCTTTCTGCGCGCCGGGCTGCGCGTCACCGTCGAATGCGCGGTGGACGGCCACGAGGTGCGCGAGGACGCGCGTGCCGGGCCGGGGGAGCGGGGCGGGAGCGCGGCGGACGACCCGGCCGTGCCGCCGCTGCCCGCCAGCGTCGACCTCACCGCGTACCGCGTGATCCAGGAGTCCCTCACGAACGTGCAGAAGCACGCGGGCCCCGGCGCGGGCGCCGTCGTCCGCATCCGCCGTGAGCCGGGCGTGCTCGAAGTCGTGGTGGACGACGACGGCGCGCCCGGCGAGGCCGCCTCGCTGCTGCCGTCCGGCGCGCTGCCGGGGCCCTGGCGCGGCAGCGGTGCAGGCGGCACGGGCGGCACGGGCGGTACGGGCGGTACGGGCGGTACGGGGGACGGCGGCCCGCCGTGTCCCGCCGATCCGCGCGACGGCGCCCCCGGCGGCCACGGCCTGCTCGGCATGCACGAACGGGCCAGCGCCCTCGGCGGCATGTGCCGCACCGGCGCCCGCCCCGGCGGCGGCTTCCGCGTCTGGGTCCGGCTCCCGCTCTCCACGCCCCCGCACCCGGCCGCCGCCCCGGCCGTCCCGCCGCGCGCCCAGGGGAGCGCCGGATGATCGGCACCGGCCGCCTCGCCGACGGGCGCGCGCGGGGACCGCTGCGCGTCGTCCTCGCCGACGACCAGGCCCTGCTGCGCGGCGCGCTGCGCGTCCTGGTGGAGTCCGAGCCCGACATGGAGGTGGTCGGGGAGGCCACAGACGGCGCGGAGGCGGTCGAACTGGCCAGGACCGCAAGCCCCGACGTGGTGCTGATGGACATCCGGATGCCCCGTACCGACGGCCTCGCCGCCACCCGCGAGATCACCGCCGACCCGGAGCTGACCGGGGTCGCGGTGCTGGTGCTGACCACCTTCGAGGCCGACGAGTACGTGGTGCAGGCGATCCTCGCGGGGGCCGCGGGCTTCCTCGGCAAGGGCGCGGAGCCCGAGGAACTGCTCGGCGGCATCAGGACGGTGGCGGCGGGGGACGCGCTGCTGTCGCCGTCCGCGACCAAGAGCCTGATCGCGCGTTTCGTGTCGCAGCAGATCGACGCCGGGGTCCGTACGGTCGCCGGTCTCGACGCGCTGACCGTCCGGGAGCGGGAGGTGCTGATCGAGGTGGCGGGCGGGCTGTCCAACGCGGCCATCGCGGCGCGCCTCGGCGTCAGCCCGCTCACCGTCAAGACCCACATCAACCACACCATGGCCAAGCTGGCCGCCCGCGACCGCGCCCAACTGGTCGTCGCCGCCTACGAGTCGGGCCTGGTCCGCCCCCACCCCCGCTGACCGCGCCCCCGGCCGGGCCCGTCGTCCGCCCCGCCACCGCCCGCCCGCAGCGGAGCCGCCTCGTCGGACTCCTCAGAGGAAGGTCTCCGAGGGGATGTACGGCATCGGCGGGCGCATGCCGCGCAGGCAGACGAATCCGGCGTTGGCGATCTCCAGGCCGGCGGCGATCCCGACGTCCAGGGCCCAGTCCTGCTCGGCGGTCAGCCGGTCGACGCGGGCGGTCTCGCCCTCGGGGACGCTCAGCAGCGCGGCGGTCAGGAGGCGGGAGGCGAGACGCCGCGAGGTGGCGGCGATCAGCTCGACGCTGCCGCCGCGCAGGTAGCAGTAGCCACTGCCCGCGAGGTCGTCGACCACGAACAGCCGGTGGTGGCGCAGCAGTTCCTCGTGGTCGGCGCCGTGCGCGCCGCCCCGGGTCCTGCGGTCGAGGGAGTCCAGCAGGTCGCGGTGGCGGGCGGTGCCCTCGTGCACCGCGCCGTCCGGCGGCTTGAGACCGGCCGCGTCCACCGGGCCCGTGAGCCGCATCGCGGGGTGCAGCGTGAAGCCCGCCCTGCGGTACGTACGGGCCGCCACCGGGTGCCGCGAGCCGCAGATGATGCCGCGCAGGCACGCCCTGCCGTGCACCAACGCCCGCGCGAGCAGCGCCTTTCCGACGCCCTTGCCCTGCGCGCCGGGCACCACGGCCAGCAGCGACAGGCCCCAGGTGCCCTCGCGCCGGGTGGACAGCGCGACCCCGACCGGGCCCGCCGTCCCGTCCTCGATCAGCCAGCAGCCGCCGGGGTCGCTGCGCGCCAGGTGCCGGGTGGTGCTGTGCTGTCTGGCGATCTCCGCGGCCGGTAACGGCCCTTGCGGCGCCTCGCCCTTCAGCACGTGCGAGGCGCCGAAGGCGGCGGACGAGATCACCCGCACGACTTCGGCGTCCTCCTCGTCGTCACGTACCGGTCGAAGGATCACGCGTCCATCATCGCGCCGCGCGTTACGGCAGGGCCAGCATCTGTTCCAGTGCCAGCTTCGCGAAGTGCTCGGTCTCCGCGTCGACCTGGATGCGGTTGACGAGCTTGCCGTCGGCCAGCGACTCCAGCGTCCACACCAGGTGCGGCAGGTCGATCCGGTTCATCGTCGAGCAGAAGCAGACGGTCTTGTCGAGGAAGACGATCTGCTTGTCGGGATGGGAGTTGGCGAGCCTGCGCACCAGGTTCAGCTCGGTGCCCAGCGCCCACGCGGAACCGGCGGGGGCCTCGTCCAGCATCGTGATGATGTGCTCGGTCGAGCCGACGTAGTCCGCCGCCGCGACCACCTCGTGCTTGCACTCGGGGTGCACCAGGACGTTGACGCCGGGTATCCGGGCGCGGACGTCCTCGACCGACTCCAGCGAGAAGCGGCCGTGCACCGAGCAGTGGCCGCGCCACAGGATCATCTTGGCCGCGCGGAGCTGCTCGACGGTCAGACCGCCGTTCGGCTTGTGCGGGTTGTAGACGACGCAGTCGTCCAGCGAGAAGCCCATGTCGCGTACGGCGGTGTTGCGGCCGAGGTGCTGGTCGGGGAGGAAGAGCACCTTCTCGCCCCGCGAGAAGGCCCACTCCAGCGCGCGCCGGGCGTTGGACGAGGTGCAGATGGTGCCGCCGTGGCGGCCGGTGAAGGACTTGATGTCGGCGGAGGAGTTCATGTACGACACCGGCACGGTGACGTCGGCGACGCCCGCCTCGGCGAGCACGTCCCAGCACTCCGCGACCTGCTCGGCGCTGGCCATGTCGGCCATCGAGCAGCCCGCGGCGAGGTCGGGCAGGATGACCTGCTGCCGCTCCGAGGTGAGGATGTCGGCCGACTCGGCCATGAAGTGCACACCGCAGAAGACGATGTACTCGGCCTCCGGCCTGGCGGCGGCGTCCCGCGCGAGCTTGAAGGAGTCGCCGGTGACGTCCGCGAACTCGATCACCTCGTCGCGCTGGTAGTGGTGGCCGAGGATGAAGACCTTGTCGCCGAGGCGGGCCTTGGCGGCGCGGGCGCGCTCCACCAGGTCCGGGTCGGACGGTGCGGGCAGGTCCCCGGGGCACTCGACTCCGCGCTCGCTGCGGGGGTCGGACTCCCGGCCGAGCAGGAGGAGTGCGAGAGGCGTGGGCTGTACGTCCAGCGGTTGCGTCGTGGTCACGGGCCCGTAGCCCTTTCTTTGCAGCGCAGACCTTTTCGTCTACTTGACGTTATCTATGATAGCCCGTTCGTGTCAGATTGACGATGCCGGTTTCGTCAATGTGACGCATTCGCTCTCGCCGCTCCCCGCGCCCTCCCTCGCCGCCGCCGCGGTGTGCGAGCATGGAGGGGAATAAGTCGTAGCGGACCTCGACACGCACGGAATGAATCCGCGCGGTTGCCGGTTAGCAGTCGGTAGCCAGCAGTCCGTACAACCCGGGAGAGAAGCACATGACGGTTCAGGACGAGACCACCACGACGGACGGCATCCTCCTGTCCGACGCTGCCGCCATCAAGGTGAAGACCCTGCTGGAGCAGGAGGGCCGTGAGGACCTCGCTCTGCGCGTCGCCGTCCAGCCCGGTGGCTGCTCGGGACTGCGCTACCAGCTCTTCTTCGACGAGCGCTCGCTCGACGGCGACGTGGTCAAGGACTTCGGCGGCGTCAAGGTCGTCACCGACCGGATGAGCGCCCCGTACCTGGGCGGCGCCTCGATCGACTTCGTCGACACCATCGAGAAGCAGGGCTTCACGATCGACAACCCGAACGCCACCGGCTCCTGCGCCTGCGGCGACTCGTTCAGCTAACCGGTCCGCGGCCGGGCCCACGCCCGGCCGCACCGGAGCACGAAGGCGGCGGCACCCCTGCGAGGGGGTGCCGCCGCCTTCACGTGTGCCCGGCGTACGCGGTGCGCTCAGCGCGCCTTCAGCGGGTGCCCGCTGGAGGTGTCCACGACCGTACGGCCGCCGAGCGGCTTGTCCAGCGTCACCTTCTCGGTGAACTCCTTGGCGAGCGTGACGCACGTGCCGCCCTTGTCGGCCGCGGTCACCGTCACCCGCACCTCGTCCGCCGACTCCGCGGCCTTCGCGCTGTACGTGCTACACACCCCGCCGTAGAAGGTCAGCGACAGCGTGCCGCCGTCCGCGTGGTACGTGCTCAGACCGACCGTGTGGTGCCGCTGGGCGGGCCCGCTCGGCTGCTCCGGCACGCCGGAGGGCGGCACGGCGGTACCGGGCGCGTCACGCTGGATGTACGCCGGGTCCACCGCGGGCTGCGCCTCCACGCTCGACCGGCTCACACCGGGCTGCGCGACCTCGAAGAGCCAGGACGGCACCAGCACCTGGGCGCCGGACACGTAGTCGAGCGACAGGCCGAACTCGGCCCCGCGCACGTCCATCGGATGGCCGTTGCCCGGCACGCACGGCAGCGTGTGGGGGAGCGTCCTGTCCTCGCCGGGCGTGGTCGGCAGGGCGCTCGGCTTCGGCGCGGGCGCCGACTTCGCCGGACAGGCGGCGATCCCGTGATCGGGGTGCATCACCTGCCCGTTGAGGTCCTTCAGCGCCTGCGCGGCGCTCACCACCGGATAGCTGTCGCCCTTGTCGAGCGCCGAGAGGCGGCCGTGCGCCAGCGTGATCAGCCCGTCGGAGCCGACGTCGAGGCCGGTGCTCCAGTTGTGCGTGGGCAGGCCGTCCACGACCGGGTCGGCCGTCACCGCGCGGAGCGCGCCCGCCGTCTCGTGCGCGTCGACCGTGGCGCCCGACAGGCCCAGACCGGCCAGTACGGGCGCGGCCACCGCCTTCGCGCGCTGCTCGGACACCGGCGGCTCGGGCGTCGGCGCCTGCGTCGAGGTCGTACCGCTCGCGGGTGCGGAGGACACCGGTCCGTTCGTGCCGGGGCTGCCGGGGCTGTCGGCGTTGCTCGAACCGCTGGTGCCGGTGCCGGTGCCGGTGTCCGTCCCCGGGCCGCTCTTCTCCGGGCCGCCGGGGTTCACCGGCCGCGGGGGATAGGCAGGTTCCGCCGGGTTGACGGTGGTCGCGCCGTACCGGCTGTACGACCAGGTGCCCGGCGCGGCCTTGGTGACCAGCAGCGTCGGCCCCGCGCCGTCGCCCGGCCCCACCCGCCACGAGTCGCCCTGCGCGGTGGCCGGGCCGCTCATCCCGAGCAGCTTCGCCAGCCGTTCCGCGTCGGCCGCGACGACCGGACCCTCCCCGCGGTAGACCGCGGCGGAGTCGGGGCCCTTGGGCAGCGAGCCGGTCAGCGTGTACGTGCCGCCGGTCGCCGGACCGCTGCTCGTCCCGTTGTCCGCGCCGCCGCCGTCCGCGCTGCCCGAGCCTTCGCCGGGGGCGTCGTTCAGCCGCAGCGGGGCCGGCCCGGCCTTCGGGTGACCGCCCTCGTTCGCGGTCGCCGCCCAGTACGCCCCGCCGCCGCCGGCCAGCAGGACGGCGGCGGCCACCGCCGCCACCAACAGCCGTGGCCGGGGCGCGGACCGCTCGGGGCGGGGCTCTTCCGTCGTCGGGTCCGCGTTGTCGTCGTCGCGTTCGGTGCTCACCGCGTGCTCCTTCGGCTCCGTACGTCAGATGCGGATCTGACGCGGCGGGCCGGATTCCGGTTCCGCCGGGCCCGTTGCGCCGTCCGGGGGAACGGCGACGCGGGCCCCGCCGAAGGGGCCGTTCGTGATACGCCGGACAGGCCCTAGTCGCCGAACTCGGCCATACCGCGCACCACGTGCGCGGAGGCGGGCGGGACGACGATGCCGTGCAGGCTGGCGGGGGCGACCACGGCCTGGGCCTTGGCGGCCGGGGTGTGCCAGTGCGCGGCCATCCGGCGGCAGTCGCCGAGCAACTGGTCGAGCGACTCGGGCTCGGCGAGCGGGAACGACGCGGACACCGGAGGCGTGGCCGAAAGGGTGGAAGCGGAGGACGGCACGGGTGCGGCGGGGGTAGACCTCATACCTCGACCCTAGGCACGGGCGGACCATCGAGAAAGCCCTACTATCGGGTAGTTTCGCCGTGTCCGACTGCTACGGCGCACCCGGTAGCGTGGGACGCCTGCTCTTCTCGTCGATCCCCCGCAGGAGCCTGCCGCCGTGCGTATCGCCGTAACCGGATCCATCGCCACTGATCATCTGATGACCTTCCCCGGCCGTTTCGCCGATCAGCTCGTCGCCGACCAGCTCCACACGGTCTCGCTGTCCTTCCTCGTGGACGGTCTCGACGTGCGGCGCGGCGGGGTCGCCGCCAACATCTGCTTCGGCATGGGCCAGCTCGGCACCTCGCCGATCCTGGTCGGCGCGGCGGGCAACGACTTCGCCGAGTACCGCGCCTGGCTCCAGCGGCACGGCGTGGACACCTCGTCCGTACGGATCTCCGAGGTGCTGCACACCGCCCGCTTCATCTGCACCACCGACGCCGACCACAACCAGATCGGCTCCTTCTACACCGGCGCCATGAGCGAGGCCCGGCTGATCGAGCTCCAGGCCGTCGCCGACCGCGTCGGCGGCCTCGACCTGGTCTCGATCGGCGCCGACGACCCCGAGGCGATGATCCGGCACACCGAGGAGTGCAGGACCCGCGGCATCCCCTTCGCCGCCGACTTCTCCCAGCAGATCGCGCGGATGGACGGCGACGACATCCGCGTCCTGCTCGAAGGCGCCGCGTACCTCTTCAGCAACGAGTACGAGAAGGGCCTCATCGAGGCCAAGACCGGCTGGAGCGACGAGGAGATCCTGGACCGGGTCGGCACCCGCGTCACCACCCTCGGCTCCCACGGCGTCCGGATCGACCGCAAGGGCGAGGAGCCCGTCCAGGTCGGCTGCGCCGAGGAGCAGACCAAGGCCGACCCCACCGGAGTCGGCGACGGCTTCCGGGCCGGCTTCCTGTCCGGGCTCGCCTGGGGCGTCAGCCTCGAACGCGCCGCGCAGGTCGGCTGCATGCTGGCGACCCTCGTCATCGAGACCGTCGGCACCCAGGAGTACGAGCTGCGCCGCGGCCACTTCATGCAGCGCTTCAGCAAGGCGTACGGCGACACCGCCGCCGAAGAGGTCCGCACGCACCTCGGCGCGCGCTGAACGCTCCCGGATGAGCGCCCGTCAGGCCCTGCGCCGCACCGTGTACGCGGTGCCGTGCTCCGCCGGGCGCTCCCCCAGATAGTCGTGGGCCCGCATCTCGCACCACGCGGGGATGTCGAGCCGGGCGGCCTCGTCGTCGGACAGCACGGTGACGAGGCCGCCGACCGGCACGTCGTCGATGACCCGCGCGAGGTCGATGACCGGGATCGGGCAGAGCTTGCCGAGCGAGTCCACGACCAGAGCGGACTCCCGCGGCTCCCGCCCGCCCTGTCGGCCGGGCCCGGCCGACGCGGCCGACGGCGCGCCCAGCGCCGAGCGGACCTCGGCGACGACCCCCGGCAGCACCGCGAGGAAGCGCTCGACGTCCTCCGCGGCGGTCCCCGGCGGCAGCGACACCCGTACGTTCCCCTCGGACAGCACACCCATCGCCTTGAGCACATGGCTGGGCGTCAACGTGCTCGACGTGCACGACGATCCGGACGACACCGAGAAACCGGCCCGGTCGAGACCGGTCAACAGCGCCTCGCCGTCGACGTACAGGCAGGAGAAGGTGACCAGGTGCGGCAGCCGCAGCGTGCCGTGGCCGACCACCTCCACGTCCGGCACGACCCGCGGCACGCGCGACCTGATCAGGTCCACCAACGCCGTCAGCCGGACGGCCTCCCGCGCCGCCTCCTCGCGCACCGCCCGCAGCGACGCGGCGGCGGCGACGATCGCGGGCAGGTTCTCGAAGCCGGGCGCGCGCCCCGACTCCCGTTCGTCCGCGGGCCCCTGAGGCGCGAAGCGGGTGCCCTTGCGGACCACGAGCAGCCCGACCCCGGACGGCCCGCCCCACTTGTGCGCGCTCGCCGTCAGCAGCGACCACTCTCCCTCGACCCGCCCCCAGCCCAGCGACTGCGCCGCGTCCACCAGGAGCGGCACCCCGGCCGCCCGGCACAGCGCCGCCGCCTCCGCGACCGGCTGCACCGTACCCACCTCGTGGTTGGCGGACTGGAGGCAGGCCAGCGCGGTGTCCGCGCGCAGCGCCGCCGCGAAGTCCGCGGCGGCCACCCGCCCCGACCGGTCGACGCCCACCGTCACCCGTTCGTACGCCTCCGCCGCGTGCAGCACCGACGAGTGCTCGACGGCCGAGACCACCACCTGACGGCCCGTCCGACGGCGGCCCGCCATGGCGCCGGACACACCCGTGTGCACCGCGCGTGTCCCCGAAGGAGTGAAGACCAGTTCGTCGGGGCGGCAGCCGACCGCGTCCGCCGCGGCCTCGCGGGCCGCGTCGAGCAGCAGCCGCGCCCGGCGCCCCTCGCGGTACAGCCGCGCGGGGTCGGCCCACCCCTCGTCGAGGGCGGCGAGCAGCGCCTGCCGGGCGACTGGGTGCAGCGGAGCGGCCGAAGCCGTATCGAAATAGGACACCTCAGCACGCTACAACCCGCCCGCGCCGACCGGCCGGGCGCACTGTCAGAAGGCCCCCGGAGTGCGGGATTCCATCCCTTCGGGGTGTGCCCCGGCGCGTTGTACCCCCTCCCCGCGTGACCTCAAATAGCGTCCAGTAGGGTTTGGTCCGCATAAACATCCACACCTAATTGCCCGTGCACGGACCGACCGACCAGCAGGCGGCCGGGCACCCGGACGCTCGGGCGAGACTCTCGGGAAGGCGCTACGTGAGTCCCAACGGCTCCGACCTCCCCCACGGCCAGAACGGCGTGGGAGGTACCCCCTCGTCGCGGCGCCCGGTGCGGCGATGGCTGCCGCGGGCGCTGGCCGCGGGCCTGGTCCTTGCGACCGCCACTGGTTGCTCGTACAAGGACTATCCCCGCCTCGGCATGCCCAGTCCTGCCACGGAACAGGCACCCCGGATCCTCGCGCTCTGGCAGGGCTCCTGGGCCGCCGCGCTGGTGACCGGCTGCCTTGTCTGGGGCCTGATCCTGTGGAGCGTGATCTTCCACCGGCGCAGCCGGACCAAGGTCGAGGTCCCCGCGCAGACGCGCTACAACATGCCCCTTGAGGCCCTGTACACGATCGTCCCGATCATCGTCATCGCGGTGCTGTTCTACTTCACCGCCCGTGACGAGTCGAAGATCCTGGACACCTCCAAGAAGCCGCAGCACGTGATCAACGTGGTCGGCTTCCAATGGAGCTGGGGCTTCAACTACGTCGAGGACGTGGACGGCAACCCGGCGACCCCCACGGGCGTGCCGAAGGAACTGTCCGAGATCCCCGCGAACAAGCTGCTGCTGCCCCCCGGCGCCGAGGGCGTCTACGACGTGGGCACGCCGGCCAGCAGGAACCCGGACACCGGCAACCCCGGTCCGACGCTCTGGCTCCCCAAGGGAGAGAGCGTGCGGTTCGTCCTCACCTCGCGTGATGTCATCCACTCCTTCTGGATCGTTCCGTTCCTGATGAAGATGGACGTCATCCCCGGCCACACCAACGTCTTCGAGGTGACTCCGAGCAAGGAGGGCACCTTCCTTGGCAAGTGCGCCGAGCTTTGCGGTGTGGACCACTCCCGGATGCTCTTCAACGTGAAGGTCGTTTCGCCCGAGGAGTACAAGCAGCACCTCAAGGACCTGGCGGCGAAGGGCCAGACCGGGTACATCCCGGCGGGCATCGCCACCACGGGCAACGCGAAGAACTCGGAGCCCAAGACCACATGAGCATTCTGAACGAACCGCAGGGCGCCGCCGCGGCGGACGACTCCTACGCGGACGAGATCCCGGCACGCCGGCGCAAGCCCGGCTCGGTCATCGTCACGTGGATGAGCACCACGGACCACAAGACGATCGGCTCGATGTACCTCATCACGTCGTTCGCCTTCTTCCTCATCGGCGGCGTGCTCGCGCTGCTGATGCGCGCGGAGCTGGCCCGGCCGGGCAACCAGTACCTGTCGAACGAGCAGTTCAACCAGGCGTTCACGATGCACGGCACCGTGATGCTGCTGATGTTCGCGACCCCGCTCTTCGCGGGCTTCGCGAACTGGATCATGCCGCTGCAGATCGGCGCCCCCGACGTCGCGTTCCCGCGGCTGAACATGTTCGCCTACTGGCTCTACCTGTTCGGCTCGCTCATCGCGGTCGGCGGCTTCGTGACCCCGCAGGGCGCGGCCGACTTCGGCTGGTTCGCGTACTCGCCGCTGTCGGACGCGGTCCGCTCGCCGGGCATCGGCGCCGACATGTGGATCATGGGCCTGGCCCTGTCCGGCTTCGGCACCATCCTCGGCGCGGTCAACTTCATCACCACGATCATCTGCATGCGCGCACCCGGTATGACGATGTTCCGCATGCCGATCTTCTGCTGGAACGTGCTGCTGACCGGTGTCCTCGTCCTGCTGGCCTTCCCGGTGCTCGCCGCCGCGCTGCTCGCCCTGGAGGCCGACCGGAAATTCGGGGCGCATGTGTTCGACGCCGCCAACGGCGGCGCGTTGCTCTGGCAACACCTCTTCTGGTTCTTCGGCCATCCAGAGGTGTACATCATCGCGTTGCCCTTCTTCGGCATCATCTCCGAGGTCATCCCGGTCTTCAGCCGCAAGCCGATGTTCGGCTACATCGGCCTGGTGGCCGCGACGATCTCCATCGCCGGTCTGTCCGTGACCGTGTGGGCGCACCACATGTACGTCACCGGCGGGGTGCTGCTGCCGTTCTTCTCGTTCATGACCTTCCTGATCGCGGTGCCGACCGGTGTGAAGTTCTTCAACTGGATCGGCACGATGTGGAAGGGGTCACTGAGTTTCGAGACCCCGATGCTGTGGTCCATCGGCTTCCTGATCACCTTCGCCTTCGGTGGTCTGACCGGTGTCATCCTGGCGGCGCCGCCGCTGGACTTCCACGTCTCGGACTCGTACTTCGTGGTCGCACACTTCCACTACGTGGTGTTCGGCACCGTCGTGTTCGCGATGTTCGCGGGCTTCCACTTCTGGTGGCCCAAGATGACCGGCAAGATGCTGGACGAGCGGCTCGGCAAGATCACCTTCTGGACGCTCTTCTTCGGCTTCCACGGCACCTTCCTCGTCCAGCACTGGCTGGGCGCCGAGGGCATGCCGCGCCGGTACGCGGACTACCTGGCGGCGGACGGGTTCACCACGCTGAACACCATCTCCACCATCAGCTCGTTCCTGCTCGGTCTGTCGATACTGCCGTTCCTCTACAACGTGTGGAAGACCGCCAAGTACGGCAAGAAGGTCGAAGTCGACGACCCGTGGGGCTACGGCCGTTCGCTGGAGTGGGCCACCTCGTGCCCGCCGCCGCGGCACAACTTCACCACGCTGCCGCGCATCCGCTCCGAATCCCCGGCGTTCGACCTGCACCACCCGGAGATCTCGGCGATCGACTCGCTCGTCAACCGGGGTCCCGACCAGGCGCTCTCGGGCGTCAGTGGCGACCTGCACCACGACCGTAAGGAGTCCGGTCAGTGAGGGTCCAAGGCAAGATGTTCCTCGGCCTGGCCGTCTTCATCCTGGCCTCGGCCATCGTGTACGGCCTGTGGTCCAAGGAGCCCGCGGGCACCACGGCGCTCTTCCTCGCCTTCGCGCTGAGCACGATGATCGGCTTCTACCTCGCGTTCACCGCGCGCAGGGCCGACACCGGCGCGCAGGACCGGGAGGACGCGGAGGTCGCGGACGACGCCGGCGAGCTGGGCTTCTTCAGCCCGCACAGTTGGCAGCCGCTCGCGCTGGCCACCGGCGGCGCGCTGGCGTTCATGGGCATCATCTTCGGCTGGTGGCTGCTGTTCGTCTCGCTGCCGGTGATCCTGATCGGCGTGTACGGCTGGGTGTTCGAGTACTACCGCGGTGAGAACCGCACCCAGTAGCCGGGCAGGGCGGTGACGCGGCCCCCACGGGACCCGCGTCACCCGGGGAACAGAAGTACGGGCGGGCCCGGACACCGACTCAGGTGTCCGGGCCCGCCCCTTCGCGCGCCCGACCTCTTTTGCACGTATCCACCGAGCGAAATCACCCGGTTGTTCCTAACTTGAGTGCATGAGCCACAATTCTCTACGCCGTAACGCGCTGCGCTGCTCCCTGCTGGTGGCGCCCCTCGCGGTGGGGCTCACCGCTTGTGGCGGCGGCGGCAATCCGCTCGCCGCCACGCCGCACGACGCCGCCGCCAAGGTCGCGTTCGGCTCCGCGGCCGGAGGCAAGGCCGACCCGTCCAAACCACTCCAGGTGACCATCAAGAAGGACGGGAGCCGGATAACCGACGTGACCGCTACGGACGCCGCAGGGCGCTACGTACGCGGCGAACTCGGCTCCGACGGCCTGAGCTGGCACTCCACCGGCGCGCTGGCCGCAGGCGCGCACTACACGGTCCGGGTGAGCACCGAGGACTCCGACGGCCGCCCCGGCCGTAAGACGCTCGGTTTCGACACCACGCCCGCGGACGCGGGACTGCACGTCGCCTTCGGCCCCGACGCGGGTACGTACGGCGTCGGACAGCCGATCACCGCCGAGCTGAGCGTCCCGGTCAAGGACCCGGCGGCCCGCGCCGCCGTCGAGGGCAACCTCAAGGTCAGCTCGACCCCTCAAGCCGCCCCCGGCTCCTGGTACTGGGTCGACGACCGCACCCTGCACTACCGGCCCAGCACGTACTGGCCCGCGGACGCCACGATCGACGTGACCAGCACCCTGAACGGCGTACGCGTCCAGGACGGGCTCTACGGCGGCACCGACAAGTCCCTGGAGCTGCACACCGGCGACCGGGTCGAGGCGCTCACCGACGCGGGCACCCACCAGATGACCTTCAAGCGGAACGGGAAGGTGGTCCGTACGCTCCCCGTCACCACCGGCAAGCCCGGCTTCTCCACCCGCAACGGCGTCAAGGTGGTGCTCGGCAAGGAGCAGTTCGTCCGGATGCAGAGCGAGAGCATCGGCATCGCCGCGGGCAGCTCCGACTCCTACGACCTGCCGGTCTACTGGGCCACCCGGGTGACATGGAGCGGTGAATACGTGCACGCCGCGCCGTGGTCCGAGGGCTCGCAGGGGTACGCCAACGTCAGCCACGGCTGCACCGGCATGAGCATGGACAACGCCCACTGGTTCTTCGACAACGTGCGGCAGGGCGACATCGTCGAGGTCACCCACAGCCTCGGCGACACGATGACGCCGTTCGACAACGGCTTCGGCGACTGGAATCTGAGCTGGGCGCAGTGGAAGAAGGGCAGTGCCCTCGGCGCCGCGGGTCAGTCCGCGGCGACGCAGAACACCGCCACCACCGCCACCGTCTCCAACCCGGCCCGGCTGCGCCCCCAGGCGCTCTGACCGGCCGCCGCGGCGCTCAGTGCGCCGTCGTCGCCACGGCCGTGGTCCTCGGCGCCAGCCTGGCCCGCAGCAGCCCCGCCAGGGACTCGCTGAGGGCGACCGGGTCGACGGGGTGGGCGACCGCCGCGTCGGCCCGGCTCCAGGTCGCCAGCCAGGCGTCCTGGGGACGGCCGATCAGCACCAGCACCGGCGGGCAGCGGAAGATCTCGTCCTTCGCCTGACGGCACACCCCCATGCCGCCGGCGGGGGAGGTCTCACCGTCGAAGACGCAGACGTCGATGCCGCCGCGCTCCAACTCGGTGAGAACCGCGGGCATCGTCGCGCACTCCACGTACTCCACCGGCGGCAGGTCGGCGGCGGGCCTGCGGCCGACGGCGAGCCGGACCTGCTCCCGGGTGTTCGCGTCGTCGCTGTAGACCAGCACCGTGGCGGTCGCCTGCATCGTGGTTCCTCCTCGTGAAGGCGTTCTCAAGTGCGTCGGATGCTACTCCCGCCAGCGCCTTCGCGAGGAGGGTTCGTAGCCCGCGAAGATCGGCGGCCCGGTCGTCCGACGCACCGTCATCCCTCCTTCGGGGGACGGCGCCGCTAGGCCACGCGGGTCTCCTGCGGGCCTTGACACACCGAATGGCACCCCCCGGAGTCAGCGCCAGATAAGCGACCGACATAATGTCGGACGTGGCGACAGCAACAGCAGTAGATACCGGGCACGCGCACCCGTCGGTCAACCGGCCGAACCTCACCAGCGTCGGAACCATCATCTGGCTGAGTTCCGAGCTGATGTTCTTCGCGGCCCTCTTCGCGATGTACTTCACCCTTCGGTCGGTCACGGGTGCCGACTTCTGGAAGGAACACGCCCATGCGTTGAACGTCCCGTTCTCGGCGACGAACACGACGATCCTGGTGCTCTCCTCCTTCACCTGCCAGATGGGCGTCTTCGCCGCTGAGCGCGGCGACGTGAAGAAGCTCCGCTCCTGGTTCATCGTGACCTTCATCATGGGTGCGATCTTCATCGGCGGGCAGATCTTCGAGTACACCGAACTGGTCAAGAAGGACGGCATCTCGCTCAGCTCGGACCCCTACGGCTCGGTGTTCTACCTGACGACCGGGTTCCACGGGTTGCACGTGACGGGCGGACTGATCGCGTTCCTGCTGGTACTCGGGCGGACGTACGCGGCCAAGCGGTTCACCCACCAGCAGGCCACCGCAGCCATCGTCGTGTCCTACTACTGGCACTTCGTCGATGTCGTGTGGATCGGCCTCTTCGCCACGATCTACCTGATCAAGTAGCCGGTCGCACACCGCACACACATTCCAGAAGCATCGACGCAAGAGATCCTGACACCGGGGTAATCCGTGAAAAAGCTCTCCGCACGACGGCGCCACCCGCTGGCGGCGCTTGTCGTCCTACTCTTCGCGCTCGCGGTCACCGGGGGGCTGTACGCCGCGCTCGCGCCGGCGCCGAAGGCGCAGGCCGACGACGCGGCCCAGTCCCTCGCGATCACTGAGGGCAAGAAGCTGTACTCCGTCGGCTGCGCAAGCTGCCACGGCACTTCGGGCCAGGGCAGCTCCGACGGACCGAGCCTGGTCGGCGTCGGCTCCGCCGCCGTCGACTTCCAGGTCGGCACCGGCCGGATGCCCGCGCAGCAGCCCGGCGCGCAGATCCCGAAGAAGAAGGTCATCTACGACCAGGCCGAGATCGACCAGCTCGCCGCGTACATCGCGTCCCTCGGCCCCGGCCCCGCCGTGCCGAGCAAGGACCAGTACAACCCCGCGGGCGCGGACGCCGGCAAGGGCGGGGAGCTGTTCCGCACCAACTGCGCCCAGTGCCACAACTTCGTCGGCAAGGGCGGTGCGCTGACCAACGGCAAGTACGCGCCGACGATCCAGGGCGCCTCGCCCAAGCACATCTACGAGGCCATGCTGACGGGTCCGCAGAGCATGCCGTCCTTCCCGGACAGCACGATGCCGCAGGACACGAAGGCGGACATCATCGCGTACCTCCACGAGGTCAACAGCAGCGAGACGAAGAACCCCGGCGGTCTCTCGCTGGGCAGCATCGGTCCGGTGTCCGAGGGTCTGGTCGCCTGGGTCTTCGGCCTCGGCTTCCTGCTCGTCTGCACCACCTGGATCGCCGCCCGGACGACCAAGGCCAAGAAGTCATGAGCGAGACTGGATCTCACAAAGACGTGTCAGAGAACCTGCCAAGTGAGCACGGCGCTCACGGGAGCGAACCAGCGGTCCCCGACGACCCGTTCGCCAACCCCGGCCATCCCCCCCACGAGTACCGCCGTCAGGACATCGACGAGCGGGCCGAGAAGCACTCCGAGCGGGTCGTGGCGGGGCTGTTCGGCCTGTCGATGCTCGGCACCGTCGCGTTCATCGCCTGCTTCGTGATCTTCCCGGTCGACAAGATCGTCTTCATCTTCCCGTTCGGCAACGTGAGCGCGCTGAACTTCTCGCTCGGCCTCACGCTCGCCGTGGCGCTGCTGGGCATCGGCGCGGGCGCGGTCCACTGGGCCCGCACCCTGATGTCCGACGAGGAGTTCGCCGACGAACGCCACGCGGCGGGCGCGGACGAGGAACTGCGCGAGAACATCGAGCAGCAGTGGGCGCAGGGCGCCCGCGAGAGCGGGTTCGGACGGCGCAAGCTGATCCGCAACACGATGTTCGGCGCCCTGACCCTGGTCCCGCTGGCCGGTGTCGTGATCCTGCGCGACCTCGGCCCGCTGCCGGAGGACAAGCTCCGGCACACCCTGTGGGCCAAGGGCAAGGTGCTGATCAACCAGAACACGAACAAGCCCCTGCGCCCCGAGGACATCGTGGTGGGCTCGCTCACCTTCGCGATGCCCGAGGGTCTGGAGGAGTCCCAGGAGGACTTCCAGGAGCAGATCGCCAAGGCGGCTCTGATGATCGTCCGGATCAAGCCGGACGACATCAAGGACAAGCGCGAGCGTGACTGGGCCCACGAGGGAATCGTGGCCTACTCCAAGATCTGCACACACGTGGGCTGCCCGATCAGCCTCTACGAGCAGCAGACGCACCACGTGCTCTGCCCGTGCCACCAGTCGACGTTCGACCTGTCGGACGGCGCGCGGGTGATCTTCGGCCCGGCGGGGCACCGGCTGCCGCAGCTTCGGATCAGCGTCAATGGTGAGGGCAATCTCGTCGCTCTCGGCGACTTCGATGAGCCCGTCGGTCCGGCATTCTGGGAGCGCGGATGAGTACTACGACGGAAAGCTCGACCCGTCGGGGCAAAAAGCCGGTCGGCCAGCGGGCCGCCGAGTGGACTGACCCCCGGCTCGGTATCTACAAGTTGGCCAAGGCCAACATGCGGAAGATCTTCCCGGACCACTGGTCCTTCATGCTGGGCGAGATCTGCCTCTACAGCTTCGTCATCCTCATCCTCACGGGTGTGTATCTGACGCTGTTCTTCCACCCCAGCATGAACGAGGTCGTCTACCACGGCCCGTACGCGCCGCTCCAGGGCGTGCGGATGTCCGAGGCGTACGCCTCCACCCTGCACATCAGCTTCGAGGTGCGCGGTGGTCTGCTGATCCGGCAGATCCACCACTGGGCCGCGCTGATCTTCATCGCGGCGATGATCGTGCACATGATGCGCGTGTTCTTCACCGGCGGTTTCCGCAAGCCGCGTGAGATCAACTGGCTGTTCGGCTGGACGCTGCTGTTCCTCGGCATGTTCACCGGCTTCACCGGTTACTCGCTCCCGGACGACCTGCTGTCCGGCACCGGCATCCGGTTCGCCGACGGCGCGGTGCTCGCCACCCCGGTGGTCGGCTCGTACCTGTCGTTCTTCCTGTTCGGCGGGGAGTTCCCCGGCCACGACATCGTCAGCCGGTTCTACTCGATCCACATCCTGCTGCTGCCGGGTCTGATGGCCGGTCTGCTGACCGCCCACCTGATCCTGGTCTTCTACCACAAGCACACGCAGTTCCCGGGTGCGGGCAAGACCGAGAAGAACGTCGTCGGCATGCCGCTGCTGCCGATCTACACCGCGAAGGCGGGCGGCTTCTTCTTCCTGGTATTCGGCGTGATCTCGGCCATCGCCGCGACCGTGTCGATCAACCCGATCTGGTCGATGGGACCGTACCGGCCGGACCAAGTGTCCACCGGCGCCCAGCCGGACTGGTACATGGGCTTCTCCGAGGGCCTGATCCGTGTGATGCCCGGCTGGGAGATCAACGCCTGGGGACACACACTCGTCCTGGGCGTGTTCATCCCGCTGATGGTCTTCCCGGTGGTGCTGGCGGCCATCGCCGTCTACCCGTTCATCGAGGCGTGGGTCACCGGGGACAAGCGCGAACACCACCTGCTGGACCGGCCGCGCAACCGCCCGGTGCGCACCGGCTTCGGTGTGGCCTGGCTGACCGAGTACTTCGTGCTGCTGATCGGTGGCGGCAACGACCTGTGGGCCACGCACTTCCACCTGTCGATCAACTGGATCACCTGGTTCGTCCGCGTCGGCTTCTTCGTCGCGCCGGTCCTGGCCTTCATCATCACCAAGCGGATCTGCCTGGGTCTCCAGCGGCGTGACCGCGACAAGGTGCTGCACGGTCGTGAGACCGGCATCATCAAGCGGCTGCCGCACGGTGAGTACATCGAGGTGCACGAGCCGATCTCGCAGGAGCAGCGGCACATCCTCACCGCGCACGTCCAGCCGGAGCCGATCGACGCGGGCCCCGAGGTGGACGAGAACGGCGTGGAGCGCAAGCTCAACCCGATCGAGAAGGCGCGGGCCAAGCTCTCCCGCGGCTTCTACGGCGAGCACAGCCAGATTCCGAAGCCCACGGCCGAGGAGTACGAGGAGATCACCAGCGGACACGGCCACCACTGAGCCGCCGCCGCTGAGCTGAGCCACTCACGGGCCGGGCCCGGGAATCCCCCTCAGGGGAGTCCCGGGCCCGGCCCTTCGGCGTCCGCCGTCCGCAGTGCGGGCAGGGAGCCGTCGGGCCCCGCGGCGCGGATAGGCTGAGCGCGCAGTTCCCCATCCCACCACCAGGAGCGTGGACCATGAGCGTTGTGACCCCGGCAGGCGGCGAGAGTCCGGCGACGCGGTCCTGGCCGGACGTGCTGACCACGCTGCTGGCAGGGCGGAATCTGGGTGGGGACGACACCGCGTGGGCGATGGACGCGATCATGCGCGGCGAGGCGAGCGACGTGCAGATCGCCGGGTTCGTCGTCGCGCTGCGGGCGAAGGGGGAGACCGTCGAAGAGGTCTCCGGCATGGTGCGGTCGATGTACGCGCACGCGAACACCATCGAGGTGCCCGGCGCGACCGTGGACATCGTCGGCACCGGCGGCGACCGGGCGAAGACCGTCAACATCTCCACCATGTCGGCGATCGTGGTCGCGGGCACCGGGGCGAAGGTCGTCAAGCACGGCAACCGCGCCGCGTCCTCGGCCAGCGGCGCCTCCGACGTCCTGGGAGAGCTCGGCGTCAATCTGCAACTGACGCCGCAGCGGGTCGTGGAGGTCGCGGAGGAGGCGGGCATCACCTTCTGCTTCGCGATCAAATTCCACCCCGCGCTGCGCCACGCGGGCACCGCCCGGAGCCAGTTGGGGGTGGCGACCGTCTTCAACTTCCTCGGCCCGCTGACCAATCCGGCCCGGGTGCGGGCGCAGGCCACCGGGGTCGCGGACCCGCGGATGGCGCCGATCATGGCCGGCGTGCTGGCCGAACGCGGCTCGTCCGCACTGGTGTTCCGCGGTGACGACGGCCTGGACGAGCTGACCACCACCGCCACCTCCCAGGTGTGGGTGGTGCGCGACGGCAAGGTGGAGCAGACCGCCTTCGACCCGCGGGACGTCGGCCTGCCCCTGGTGCCCGTGGAGGCGCTGCGCGGCGCCGACGCGGCCCACAACGCGGACGTCGCCCGGCGGCTGCTCGCGGGCGAGACCGGGCCCGTACGGGACGCCGTGCTGCTCAACTCGGCGGCGGCGCTGGTGGCCCTGCGGCCCGGCAGCGGGCCGTTGGAGGAGCAGATCGCGGCCGGTCTGGTGACGGCGGCCGAGTCGATCGACTCGGGCGCGGCGGCGGCGACGCTGGAGCGGTGGGCGGCGGCGAGCAACGCGTAATCGCCACTGTGGCGGAATTCGGATAGGTCCCCCGGGGACCGAGCACACGACGCTGTCCAATTTCTGGACGGCGTCTTGTGCGTTCGGCGCCTTGTGGCAGAATGCTGTCCAGGTCACGAGTGACAGCGTCAAGGCCCCGGCTCGCTGTCCGGCAACCCTCCGTCCGAGGCGGGGTGCCCCGGGTGATGACCAGGCCGTGAGCAGCGAGGCTCATGGCAAGCCGGACTTGGGGAGTTCTTTCATGAGCAAGCGAATGCGATAGGGCCTGTCGGCCCGGTTCCGCCGTTCCGCCTTTCGTTCGACGTTTCCATCCCGCGCTTCTGTACCGCGAGCCATTCCTTTTCGGCTTCAGATGTGCGGTGATTTCGCCTGCCGTAATCCGGGAGATCGCCATGACTGTGTCCATCGCTGCCACCGACCGTGAGATTTGTACCCCGCTGCCCGTTCTGGGCCGGGACGTCCTCGTGCCGCTCGTGACGGGCGGCGAAGTGACGTACGCCGCGCTCGACTACGCCGCCAGCGCCCCCGCGCTCCAGCGGGTGTGGGACGACGTGGCCGCCTACGCCCCCTACTACGGCAGCGTGCACCGCGGCGCCGGCTACCTCTCGCAGCTCTCCACCGACCTGTTCGAGCAGAGCCGGGTCACGGTCGCGGAATTCCTCGGCTGTCGGGCCGAGGACCAGGTGATCTTCACCCGTTCGACGACCGACTCGCTCAATCTGCTCGCCGCCGTCATCCCGGCGGGCACCCACGTCTTCGTCTTCGAGACCGAGCACCACGCCTCGCTGCTGCCGTGGCAGACGCGGGACGACGCGCGGGTCACCGTCCTGGGCGCGCCGCGGACGCCCGAGCAGGCCGTCGCCGCGCTCGACGTGGCCCTGCACGGCGCCCCCAAGGGGCCCAAGCTGGTCTGCGTCACCGGCGCCTCCAACGTCACCGGTGAGCTGTGGCCGGTGCGGGAGCTGGCCGCCGCCGCGCACCGGCACGGCGCCCGTATCGTCCTGGACGCCGCCCAACTGGCCCCGCACCACCCGGTGGACATCGCCGCGCTCGACGTCGACTGGGTCGCCTTCTCCGGCCACAAGCTGTACGCGCCCTTCGGCTCCGGTGTCCTCGCGGGCCGCGCCGACTGGCTGCGCGAGGCCGAGCCGTACCTCGCGGGCGGCGGCGCCAGCCGCAAGGTCGCGCGGCGCGCGGACGGCGGAGTCGACGTCGAGTGGCACACCACCGCGGCGCGGCACGAGGCCGGGTCGCCGAACGTCATCGGCGTCTACGCCATCGCCGCGGCCTGCAAGGCGCTGACCGAGGCCGGGTTCGACCAACTCGTCACCCGTGAGCAGCGGTTGCTCGCCCGGCTGCGGGAAGGGCTCGCCTCCGTGCCCGAGGTGCGGGTGCTCTCCCTGTTCGGCGAGGACGCGCCCCGGGTCGGCGTGCTCTCCTTCGTCGTCCAGGGCTGGAACAGCTCGCACTTCGCCGCCGCGCTCTCCGCCGAGTACGGGATCGGTGTCCGCGACGGTCTCTTCTGCGCCCACCCGCTGGTGCGTACGCTCCTCGGCGCCGAGGGCGACGACCCGGGCGAGTGCGGCGCTCCCGAGGCCGCGCCGGGCGAGCGCGTCCTCAACGCCATCCGCGTGAGCTTCGGCGCGGGCACCCCCGAGGAGCACGTCGACCGCTTCGTCCACGCCGTCCGCACCCTCGTGCGCGACGGCGCCCAGTGGAACTACCGCACGGAGGACGGCCGCTGCGTGCCGGACAGGCGCTAGCGCCTGTCCGGCCGAACACGAACGGCACCCTCGGTGCGGGACTCGATGGCCTTCAGGACGGCGATCATGTCCGCGGCCGGGTCGGTGGCGGCGGTCTCGGTGAACAGGGCGAGGCAGGTGTCGAGCAGGGGGGTGGCGGTGGCGGAGGCGCGGGCGGCCTCCGCGATGAGGCGGTTGTTCATGAGGACGTCGGCGGCGGCGGCCTGGACGGTGAAGTCGCGGGCGAGCAGCTTGGGGGACTTCATACGGGAGACGCCGCTGGCCATCGGTCCCGCGTCGAGCACGGCGAGGAACTGACGGGCGTCGACGCCGTGCCGCTCGGCGAAGTGGAACGCCTCGGTGAGCCCGGTGACCACGGTGATCAGGAAGAGGTTGACCGACAGCTTCATGAGCAGGGCGCCGGGCACCGGCCCGCAGACGAAGGTCTCGTGGCACATGGGCGCCAGCAGCGGCCGTACCGCTGAGACGACGGCGTCCTCGCCCGCGAGCATCGCCACCAGGCGGCCCGCCTCGGCCGGGGCGCGGGAGCCGGAGACCGGGGCCTCGACGTAGCGGCCGCCCGCCGCGCGGACCTCGGCTTCGAGGCCGAGCGAGTACTCGGGCGAGGTCGTGCCCATGTGGACGAGGGTGTGCCCCGCGACGTTCGCCGCGAAGGCGGGGGTGCCGCGGCCGAGGCAGGAGTCGATGGCGGCGCCGTCGGCGAGCATCACGAAGACGGTCCCGGCCCGGCGGAAGAGGTCGGCGGGGCTGTCGGCGGTTTCGGCGCCCGCCGCCCGCAGGGCCTCGGCGGCGGGCGCGCTGCGGTTCCACACCACCAGCGGGGTCCCGGCGCGGAGGAGATTGAGCGCCATGGGCCGGCCCATGACCCCGAGCCCCAGGAAACCGATGTCCACGACGCACCGCCGCCTCTCTTGCCGTTTATGACAGCCGTCATAATACTGGTCGTTATGACAGTGGTCATAGAGGGTGCGGAGCGGCGGACGGCCGCTCCCGCCGACGGGATCGACCTGCTCAGGCCCGCCGACGCGGACGCGGTGGCCGCCCTCTTCGCGGCCTGCTCCCCGGAGACGGTCCGGCTGCGCTTCCTCGGCGGCGCGCGCGAATTCCCCCGCGCCCACCTGGACCGTCTGCTGGCAGGACCGCCCGCGGCGCACGACGCCGTGGTCGCGTACCGCGGCGGCCGGGACCGCCTGGTGGGAATCGCGGGCTTCGCGGCGGACGACACCGCCGGGCCGGGAACCGGCGGCGAGCTGGGCGTGCTGGTGGTGGACGCCTGGCAGCGCCGGGGCGTCGGCACCGCCATGGTCGGCCTGCTGCTGGCCCGCGCGCGGGCCAGGGGTGTCGAGCACGTGACGGTGAACGTCCCGCACGGCAGGCGGGGCCTGCTCGCCGCGCTCGGCCGCCGCCTGGAACCGGTCCGCGCGTCGTACACCCCGGACGGTCTGACCGCCGTCTATAAGGTGGCCCGGACGACCCGGGCGGCAGGGGTCGGAACGCAGTAGCTCCGTGGAGGTGTCGACGATGGCCGGGTCAGAACGCGGACCGCGCGAGCGGATGGTCTTCAGCGCGGCCCAGCTCATCCGGCGCGAGGGCGTCGGCGCGACCGGCATGCGCGAGGTCGCCGCCCACGCGGGCGCCCCGCGCGGCTCGCTCCAGCACTACTTCCCCGACGGCAAGGAACAGCTCGTCAACGAGGCGGTCGCCTGGGCGGGGAACTACGCCGCCAAGCGCGTCGCCCGCTTCCTGGCCGCGCTGCCCGACCCGACCCCCGGCGGGCTGTTCGCCGCGATGGTCGGCCAGTGGACGGACGAGTACGCGGCCGACGGCTTCGACGCCGGATGCCCGGTCGCCGCCGCCTCGGTGGACTGCGCGCGGACCACCGAGTCCACACGGAAGGCGACCGCCGCCGCCTTCGCGGCCTGGACCGCGCCGGTGGCCGCGGCGCTGACCGGCATGGGCGTTCCCGAGGACCGGTCCGTACCGCTGGCGACCCTCATGATCAGCACCCTGGAGGGCGCGATCCTGATCGCCAGGGCCGAGCGCGACGTCCGCGCCCTCACCACCGCCGCACGGGAGTTGGGCCCGCTGCTCGACGCGGCCCGCGCGTGACCGCGTACCGGGAGCGCAGGACGAATCCGTAGGACGAATCCGCAGGACGAACCTGTAGGCGGAATCCGTAGAAGGAATCAGTCTCAGGCGTCGAGGCCGATCGCGAACGCGGCCTCCAGGTCGTGCTGCGAGTACGTACGGAAGGCGACATGGGTGTCGGTGGCCTCGACACCGGGGATCTTGGAGATCCGGCCCGGAATGATGTCGGCCAGGTCGTCGTGGCGGGCGACGCGGACCAGCGCGACGAGGTCGTACGTGCCGGTCACGGAGTAGACCTCGCTGACGTTGTCCAGCGCGGCGATGGCCTCGGCGATCTCCGGAATCCGGTCGACGGAAGTCTTGATGAGCACGATCGCGGTGATCACGGCTGGATGTCTCCTTGGGTCGACCCGACTACGACGCTCAGCTTACGACGCGGCCGGTAGCACACCCAGGCGCACAGGAACCCGAAGGCGAAGCCGACGACATGGGCGAGATACGCCACCCCCGGACCGTTGTTGCCGGTCTGGGCGGCGAGCCACTGGAGGACGAACCAGAAGCCGAGCACCATCCACGCGGGGAAGCGCAGCGGGATGAAGAAGAGGAAGGGGAACAGGCTCGTCACCCGGGCCTTGGGATACAGATAGAGATACGCGCCCAGCGCCCCGGAGATCGCCCCGGAAGCGCCGACCAGGCTCTGCGTCGACTCGGGGTTGGCGAGCGCGAAGCCGTACGTCGCCAGATAGCCCGCGACCAGGTAGAAGAGCGCGAAGCGCACCCGGCCCATCCGGTTCTCGACGTTGTCGCCGAAGACGTAGAGGAAGAGCATGTTGCCGATCAGGTGCAGCCAGCTCCCGTGCAGGAACATCGCCGTGAGCACCGACAGCAGCGGCGACTTCGCGTACGCGTGCGGGGCCGCGCAGCCCGCGGGCAGGTCGAGCCGGTCCATCGGGAGCCGGCCGTGGAACAGCTCACTGGGGATGACACCCCAGTGCGCGAAGTAGACGGCCTGCGCGCACTGGAGCTTGTCGCCCGTGCCGTAGGAGGGGTTGAAGCCGGACAGCGGTCCGAGGAGGAAGACCACGGTGCACAGGGCGATCAGCGCATACGTCACGACCGGCGTGCGGCGGACCGGGTTCTTGTCATACACCGGGATGACCATGGACCGATGATGACGCAGCGGTCGTAACGGACATAGGCCGCCTCGCCGCAGCGCGTCGCGGGTCGGAGGCCGTAAGGTGACCCCGACGTACGCCCGTCAGCACTGATACGCCCGACCGAGGAAGAGGTGCAGGACCGATGCCGGTGCCCATGCCCACCGCCACCACCCGGTGGCGCTGCACGCAGTGCGGCAATCTGACCCGGTTCGACGTGACCCGCTCCACGCGGGTCGTGGAGTACGTCCATCTCGACCTCGGCGGCGAGCCGCGGATCGAGGAGACCGACGTGCTGACCGAGACGGTCGAGTCCGTGCGGTGCCGCTGGTGCAACGCCGCGGACCAGATCGAGCTGGTCGACCGGCCGGGCGCGGCCGTGGCCGCGGGAACGTCCGAGGGAACGGCCGGGGAAACGGACTCCGGCGCGGACGCGGAGACCGGTTCGGCGCGGGACTGAGCCTCCTTACGGGGACAATGGATGCAAGAGGCGGCGGCCGGAGGGATCGAAGGGGGCCGGGGAGGCGCCGTGTAACCGGACGGGAGTGACTGGTGGACGGTATCGGCGGCTTTCCGCGGGCCGAGGCGAGGGGGTCCGAGACGGATGCCGCCGACGGGCCGGGCGCCGACGCGTCCGGCGCCGCGGCGCAGGACCCCGACACACCGCGGGCCGACGACGAACCGGGCGCCGAAGCACCGCCCGGCCGTGACGGCGGCGGCACTCCCGACGGCTCTACCGGCAGCGTCTCCGGCAGCGCTCCCGACGGCAACGCTGCCCCCGGCGCCGACGCTCCCGGTGACCCCGCCGACACCGGTGATACCGCCGACCCCGCCGATACCGGTGTCACTGCCGATGACGACGCCGCTCATGAACCCGCGCTCGACCGGCCGCTGCCCGAAGGCGTACGCCACCGCGTCGTCGCCATCGCCGCCGACGCCTTCGGCGGGTTCACCTTCGCCGAACTGCCGGTCTCGCTGCGGCCGTACGCCCGTTTCACCCCGTCCAGACGTGTGAAATACGCGGCCACCGCGCTGGCCACCGCGCTGGAGGGCGACCCGGCCTTCCGGCACAAGGTCGCGGGCAAACTGCGCGAGGCGCAGCCGGAGCTGACCGGGGCGCTGGACGCCGGCACCCCGCCGCCCGCCGCGGACCCGCTCGACGTGGCCGCCGCGGCCTATCTGCTGCGCCCCGCGGGCTGGGCCAAGCTTGTCACCACCGCGGGCGAGGAGGCCCAACGGGCGCACGCCGAGCGGGCCGACGAGGAGACGCTGCGCGAACTGGCCAAGCTCCGCGAGGAGGTCCAGGGCCTGCACACGCAGCTGCGCTCGGACGCCGTACGGGCCCGCGCCGAACTGGACGCCGTCCGCAAGGAGGGCGACTCGGTGCACCGCAAGCTGCGCAGCGCCCTCAGCGACGTCAAGCGCGCCGAGGCCGCCCAGCGCAAGATCCAGGCGGAACTGGACGAGGCGCGGGCCGCCGCCGCCCAGGACAAGGCCGCCGCGGAGAGCGAGGCACGGCGGCTGCGCACCCGGCTCGCCGAGGCCGAGGCGGCGGTCGAGTCGGGCCGCCGCGCCGCCCGTGAGGGCCGCAGCATCGAGGACGTACGGCTGCGCCTGCTGCTGGACACCGTCCTCGACGCGGCCTCGGGGCTCCGCCGTGAACTGGCCCTGCCGCCGCGCGACACCCTGGGCGTACGCCCCGCCGACACGGTGGACGCGGTCGCGCCCGGGGCCTTCAGCCCGCGCGACATCGCCACCCGCGCGCTGTCCGAGACCGACCCGGCGCTGCTCGACCAGTTGCTCGCGCTGCCGCAGGCGCACCTCGTCGTCGACGGCTACAACGTCACCAAGACCGGCTATCCGTCGATGCCGTTGGAGAAACAGCGGCTGCGGCTGCTCGGCGGGCTCGCGGCGCTGGCCGCGCAGAGCGGCGCCGAGGTCACCTGTGTCTTCGACGGCGCCGACCTGGACATGCCGGTGCTGCTCGCGCCGCCGCGCGGGGTGCGGGTGCTGTTCAGCAAGGCCGGTGAGACCGCTGACGAGTTGATCCGGCGGCTGGTGCGGGCGGAACCGCCCGGCCGGCAGATCGTGGTGGTCTCCGCGGACCGCGAAGTCGCCGACGGGGTGGCCAAGGCGGGCGCCCGCCCGGTCGCCTCCGTCCTGCTGCTGAAACGTCTCGCACGCGTCTGAACCGCGCCTGCCGCTCGCGCCGCCCGCGCCTCCGGCCCCCGGCTCCCGGTCGCCGCACCGCCGCAGCACCGAACCACCGAACAGATCACTATTCGTTCGAGTATTCGGTTCGCGAACGCGCCATCGTCGACGGAGCGTTGATCCACCCTCACTGCGCGTACGAAGGTCGTAAAGAATGTGCGAACCGGTCGAGATTTTGCCAACAAGGATTTGAACCGATCACAGATAGGTCACTAAGGTCGGGCGTCGAACCTCCGCGCAGTCGATCATCCAATCCGGATGGCGCGCCGGGGGCCGCCCGCCAGTCAACCGGTAGGCGGCTGAAGGAAGAAGGAGCTCGCCTTCGTGGCGTCCCACCGTCGTCCCAAGCCGGCAAGCCGCACGCGCGTGACCGTGCTGACCGCCACCGCCGCAGCCGCGGTGGCCCTCACCTCCCAGGCGGCCCAGGCCGCCCCCGCCAAGCCGACCGTCAAGGACGCCAAGGCGAAGGTGGACGCGCTGTACGAGCAGGCTGAGCAGGCCTCAGAGAAGTACGACGGGGCCAACGAGAAGCTGCACACCCTCCAGAAGGAGGCGGGCACTCTCCAGGACCAGGTGGCCAGGCAGCAGCAGCACCTGAACCAGCTCAGGGACGGTCTCGGCGCCATCGCCGCGTCCCAGTACCGCAGCGGTGGCATCGACCCGTCGCTCCAGCTCTTCCTGTCGTCCAACCCGGACAACTACCTGGACCAGGCGACGACGCTCAACCAGCTCACGTCGATCCAGACCGACTCGCTGCACCAACTCCAGGACGCCAAGCGGACCCTGGACCAGCAGCGCGCCGAGGCGACCGCCAAGCTGACCGAGCTCCAGACCACCCGCACCGAGCTGGCCAAGCGCAAGGCCGAGGCGAAGGACAAGCTGGCCCAGGCCCAGCAGATCCTCAACTCGCTGACGGCCGCGCAGCGCGCGTCCATCGCCGCCGCCGACGCCCGCGCCAACCGCTCCACCACCCGCGTGGACCTCGGCGACGCGAAGCCCGCCTCGCAGCGCGCCGCCGCCGCCTTCTCCGCCGCGCAGTCCAGGGTCGGCCTGCCGTACGTGTACGGCGCCTCGGGCCCCAGCTCCTTCGACTGCTCCGGCCTCACCTCGTGGGCGTACCACCAGGCCGGCGTGACGATACCGCGCACCTCGCAGGCCCAGGCGAACGCCGGGACCCGGATCTACTCCACCTCCCAGCTCGCCGTCGGCGACCTCGTCATCTTCTACGGCGACTACCACCACGTCGGCCTCTACGCGGGCAACGGCATGGTGCTGCACGCGCCGAAGCCGGGCGCCTCGGTGCGCTACGAGTCGATCGGCAACATGCCGTTCCAGTTCGGCGTCCGCATCTGACGTCTTCCGGCGTCGTTCCTCACCGATTTCACGGGTCCGCGGGAGTCTCCCGCGGACCCCGGTGCGTTCATACGGCGTTCGGACTCCTACGGCGTTCGGGTGATGAACAAGTGCCCGGTGCCGCCCGGTGCGGGTGTGTGACCTGGGCGGGAGGCGCGGCGCGGCGATGCGGGGGCCGCGCCTTCTTTGAACTCTCCGCGTCGCGCTGACTACTGTCAGCTCCCGTGGCTTCCCATCGACGCTCCCCACAGCCGGGCTTCGCCGCCCGCACCACCCGGGTCACCGTGCTGTCCGCGGCCGCCGCGGCCACCGCGGCGCTGTCCGGCGGTGCGGCGCAGGTCGCCTCGGCCGATCCCGGCGGGGGCGCACCCGACACGGCGTCCCGGCTCGACCGGCTCTACCAGCAGGCCGAGCAGGCCACCGAGAAGTACAACGCGGCGCAGGAGCACGCCAAGCGGCTCCGCGCCGACCTGACCACCCTCCAGGACCGGGCCGCCGAGGGGCAGCAGCGGGTCAACGACATGCGGCAGGAGCTGGGTTCGCTCGCCTCCGAGCAGTACCGCAGCGGCGGCATCGACCCCTCGCTCGCCCTGATGATGTCCTCGGACCCCGACCAGTACCTGGACCGGGCCACCACCTTGGACCGGCTCAGCGCCCAGCAGGCCGGGCGGCTGCGCCAACTCCAGGAGGCCGAGCGGCTGTTGCTCCAGCAGCGCTCCCAGGCGGCGGGCAAGCTCGCCGAACTGGACAAGGCCGGGGCGGTGCTCCAGGACCGCAAGCGGTCGGTGCAGCGGGCGCTCGCCGAGGCCCAGCGGCTGCTCAACGCGATGCCCGCCGCCCAGCGCGCCGGATACCGTCCCGGCATGGACGCCGGGCGCGCCTCCCGCGACCGTACGACCGCCGACCTGCCGACCATCCCGAATCTGCCCGCCGCCTCGGGGCGCGGCGCGATGGCCGTGGCCGCCGCCCGCCAGATGGTCGGCGCCCCTTACGTCTGGGGCGCCACCGGGCCCAACTCCTTCGACTGCTCGGGCCTGATGCAGTACTCGTACGCACGGGCCGGGGTCGCGCTGCCGCGCACCTCGCAGGAGCAGATGAACGCCGGGCAGCGGGTGCCGCTGGACCAGGCGCGGCCCGGCGATCTGGTGATCTACCGCGGCGACGCCAGCCATGTCGGGATGTACGTCGGCGGCGGCCAGGTCATCCACGCCCCCTACCCCGGTGCCAGGGTCCGCTACGACCCGGTCGGCATGATGCCGATCACGGCCGTGACCCGGCCGTAAGGGCGCGGCGCCCCGGCCGTGGGGGGCGTCCTCGGGGCCGTACGATCGGGCCCATGGCCGTGGCGCCCCTCCGACGTACGCCGACCGCTTCCCGTGTCCGGGCGGCGGCGCTCGGCCTGTCCCTGGCGCTGCTGGCGGCGCTCGTCGCCGGGTGCGGCGGGACCGCCTCGGGCGGGCGGCCCACGGCGGACGCCACCGACGCCGGGATCCGGCAGGCGCTCGACCGGCGGGCCGCCGCGGTGCTGCACCACGACCGGGCGGCCTTCCTCGCCGGGATCGACCCGCGGGCGACGCGCTTCCTCGACCGGCAGAAGGCGATGTTCACCGACATCGCGGACGTGCCGCTGGCCGACTGGTCCTACCGGCTGGTGCGGACCGGCGCGTTCGGCCTGCCGCCGACCGCCGACGGCACGGTACGGGCCGCGGCCGAGGTCCAACTGCGCTACCGGCTCAGCGGATTCGACGCGGCGCCGGTCGCCGCGACCGACTACCTGACGCTGTCCCGGCGGGGCGGGAGCTGGTACGTGGCCGGGGACGACGACGGCGCCGCGTCCGGGCACCGCGGCGCCGTACAGCTGTGGGACCAGGGCCGGGTGACGGTGGTGCGGGGCACGGACAGCCTGGTGCTCGGGCTCGGCGACGCCGCCGGGCTGCGCGGCTACGCCGAGGACGTCGACCGGGCGGTGCCGGAGGTCCGGCGGACCTGGGGCGGCGCCGGGTGGTCGGGCAAGGTGGTGGTCGAGGTGCCGCGCACGCTGGACCAGATGGCCGCGCTGGCCGCCGCGGACCCGGCCGATTACCGCAACATCGCCGCCGTCACCACGGGGGAGGGCGGCGGCAGCGCGCGGGTCGGCTCCGACCGGGTGATCATCAACCCCGAGGCGTTCAGCGGGCTCTCCGCCTTCGGCCGGCAGACCGTGCTCACCCACGAGACCACGCATGTCGCCACCCGCGCGTGGACCACCGCCCGCACCCCGCTGTGGCTCTCCGAGGGCGCCGCCGACTGGACCGCCTACCGTACGGCGGGCCGCACCGCCCGCGAGCTCGCCCCGGAACTGGCCGCCGCCGTCGCCGCGGGCCGCGTCCCCGCCGCGCTGCCCGCCGACGCCGACTTCCACTCCGCCGACGCCGACACCCTGTCCCGCGCCTACGAGGGCGGCTGGCTCGCCTGCCGCCTGATCGCCGACCAGTGGTCCCCGGACGCGCTCGTCGCCTTCTACCGCGCCGTCGCCTCCGGCGGCACCGTCGACTCCCACCTGCGCACCACTCTCGGCACCACCCTCCCCGCCTTCACCGCCCGCTGGCGCGCCTACCTCCACCAGGAGCTGCCATGACCCGTGACCCCGCCGCGGACCCCCCGGCCCACCGGCCCCCACCTCCGTCGAACGCCGCCCCAGGACGCCCCCCGCACACCCCGCCGCCAGCAGGATCTTCGCCTGCGGCGGATGCCGGTTCTTCGGCTGCGGGGGTGGGGGACTTCAGTGCGGAGGAGGTCGGGCGGGCGCGGGCTTTGCGGCGGGGGGTGTGGCCGGTCGCGCTCGGCGGGCGGGTGGCAGCGCTGGGGCTGATGCTGGGGCTGGGGCTGACGACCGGGGGAGCGGGGCTGGTCGCGGCGTTCGGCGGCGGGACGTGGGGCGGCCGGGTGGCGGGCGCGGCGGTGTCCCTGGTGCTCCTGCCCGAGGTGCTGGGGCTGCCCTTCGCGGCGCGCGGGCGCGTGGTGCGCCGCCGGTTCGGCCTGGTGACGCAGGGCTGGGGCGGGTGGTGGGCGGACGTGCTGCGCGGCCTGCTGATCTCGCTGCCGCTGACCTTCGGTGCGCTCTTCGCCGTCTACGCCCTCGCCGGGGCGACCGGCCACTGGTGGGTGTGGGCCGCGCTCGGCGCCGCCGCGCTGACCGTCCTGATGTCCTGGGCGGCGCCCATGATCTTCGAGCCGCTGTTCAACCGCTTCACGCCGATGGAGCCGGGCCCCCTCAGGGACGCCCTGCTGGCGCTCGCCGCCCGCGACGGCGTCACCGTCGAGGATGTGCTGGTAGCCGACGCCTCGCGCCGTACGACCGCGCTCAACGCGTACGTGTCCGGCTTCGGCCGCACCCGCCGCATCGTCGTCTACGACACCCTGCTGACCACGGCGCAGCCGCGCGAGGTGGAACTGGTGGTCGCCCATGAACTCGGCCACGTCGTGCACCGGGACGTGCCGCGCGGCACCGCGCTCGGCGCGCTGGGCGCGGCCGTCGGCGTGTGCGTCCTGGCCGCCGTGGTGACCTGGCGGCCCCTGCTCGACCTCGCGGGCGCCGACGACTTCGCGGACCCGCGCTCCGCCTGGCTGCTGGCGGCCGTCGCCACTGTCGGCGGCGCCGTCGCCGGGCCGCTGGGCTGCGCGGTGAGCCGCGGGGTCGAGCGGCGCGCCGACCGGCACGCCCTCGAACTGACCGCGGACCCGGCCGAGTTCATCGCGATGCAGCGCCGCCTGACGGTCGCGAACATCGGCGACCCCGACCCGCCGCGCGCCCTGCACCTGATGTTCGGCACCCACCCCACCCCCGCCGAACGCATCGCCGCCGCCCGCGCCTGGCGCCCGGCCGTCCCGCAGGACACGTTCTAGCCCTTGTCGTGCACCCCGACCCGCTCGGCTCGGGTGAGCACCGCGGCCGGGGCGTCGGCGGGTTCCCCCTCGACCGCGCCGCGCGCCGCGCGGCGCGGCACGGTGGCCGCCCACAGCCGACGGCAGGCGCTCAGGGACGCCAGGACGAGCAGGCCGTTACGGGTGACGATCAGCGCCACGCCCAGCTTGTCGCTGTGGGCGATGTCCTCGAAGAAGATCGGGAACTCCAGCGTGGTGAAGAGCGTCGCGCCCAGCATCAGCGCGACCGGCCGCCGTACCACCGACTCCCGCAGCGTCATGCAGACCGCGCCGATGCCGACCAGCCACACCATGTACTGCGGGCTGATCACCCGGCTGGTGGTGGTGAAGACCAGCACCGCGGTGAAGGCCGCGTCGAAGGGCGTGGCGACCGAGTACGAGCGGGCCCGCACCCGCCACAGCAGCAGCCAGGCGAAGGCCAGCAGGGACAGCGCCATCGCCGCGGTGCTCACCAGGTGCACATGCGGGCCGATGAACTCGACCGACCCGTAGTGCATCCGCGCGGTGCCGTGCCAGCCGAAGTGCCGGGCGATGTGGAAGACGGTGGCGCCCAGCGACTCGACCTCGGTGCCGCGGTCGCGCTGGAAGGTGAGGAAGGACAGCGAGCCCGGCATGGCCAGGTGGAAGGCGAGCGCGATCACCGCCATCGTCACCGCCGCCGAGATCCACGACCGCCGGGTGGTACGGCCGCGGGGCGTCCCGATGAGCAGCAGCAGCGGCCACACCTTGAGCATGGCGCCCACCCCGGCCAGCACCCCGCCCGCCTTCGGGCGGCGCGGCAGCAGGAGCAGCCCCGCCACGGCGACGGCGGTGACCATCACGTCGTAGCGGGCGTAGATGATCGGGCCGAGCAGCGCGCCGCCGCCGACCCAGACCCACACCCCGGCCATCCGGCCGCCGCGCCTGACCCGCGAGTCGCGCAGCAGCACCGCCAGGATCACCGCGTCCGCCAGGAAGGCCAGCCAGAAGAAGGCGGCGGTGTAGCTGAGGAAGGGCAGCAGGCCGGGCGCGAGGATCACCAGCGCGGCCCCCGGCGGGTACTGCCAGGTCACGTCGTGCAGCGGGAAGCTGCCCGTGCTCAGCACCCCGTACCAGCGGTGGTAGACGGACGAGACATCGTGGGCGATGTACTGGCCGGGAAAGTGGACGACCTCGAACACGAACAACAAGAACGCGGCTCGGGTGACGACCCAGGTGAGCACGGCCCAGCCACGACCGCTGATATGTGTGTTTGTCACGATACGCATCATGCGGTGAGCGGCGGCCCGGTCGCGGGACGGACGCGGCCGGTGGCGGCCAGCCGGGTGAACACCGCGTGAGCGGGTACTGTCGGCGGCGATGGACAAGACCCTGATCGTGACCAACGACTTCCCGCCCCGGCCCGGCGGCATCCAGTCCTTCGTGCACAGCATGGCGCTGCGGATGGACCCGGGACAGGTCGTCGTCTACACCTCCACCTGGAAGGACGGCGCCGAGGTCGCCCGCTTCGACGCGGAGCAGCCCTTCCCCGTGGTCCGCGACCGCACCTCGATGCTGCTGCCCACCCGCAGGGTCACCCGGCGCGCCGCCGACCTGCTGCGGGAACACGGCTGCTCCTCCGTCTGGTTCGGCGCCGCCGCCCCGCTCGGCCTGATGGCGCCCGCGCTGCGCAAGGCCGGGGCGCGGCGGCTGGTCGGCACCACGCACGGGCACGAGGCGGGCTGGGCGCAGCTCCCCGCCAGCCGCTCGCTGCTGCGCCGGATCGGCGAGGGCACCGACACCCTCACCTACCTCGGCGAGTACACCCGCTCCCGGATCGCCGCCGCGCTGACCCCGGCCGCCGCCGCCCGGATGGTCCAACTGCCGCCGGGTGTCGACGAGAAGACCTTCCACCCCGGCTCGGGCGGCGCGGTGGTACGGGCCAGGCTCGGCCTCGCCGACCGCCCGGTGGTGGTGTGCGTGTCGCGGCTGGTGCCGCGCAAGGGCCAGGACACGCTGATCCAGGCCATGCCCCGGATTCTGCACGAGGTGCCGGACACCGCGCTGCTGATCGTCGGCGGCGGACCGTACCGGGGAGACCTGGAGAAGCTGGCGGAGCGGACCGGCGTCGGCCACGCGGTGCGCTTCACCGGGCCCGTGCCGTGGGAGGAGCTGCCCGCCCACTACGGCGCCGGTGACGTCTTCGCGATGCCGTGCAGGACCCGGCGCGGCGGCCTGGACGTCGAAGGGCTCGGCATCGTCTACCTGGAGGCGTCCGCGACCGGGCTGCCGGTGATCGCGGGCGACTCCGGCGGCGCGCCCGACGCGGTCCTGGACGGCGAGACCGGCTGGGTGGTCGCGGGCGGCTCGCCCGCGCAGTGCGCCGACCGCGTCCTGACCCTGCTGCGCGACCCCGAACTGCGCGCCCGGATGGGCGAGCGCGGCCGTCGCTGGGTCGAGGACGCCTGGCGCTGGGACCTGCTGGCGCAGCGGCTCACGTCCCTGCTGTAACCCGATGGGCGCGGTCACGGCCGCCGTCCCGGCGCCGTCGTCGTACGAGAACCGGCCACCGTAAAAGACCATGCGTCATGGGCATGGAGGGTTCACGCGGACCCGCCCATCATGCGCGCATGACATCAGACCTGACGCGCCGTCACTTTCTGGGACTCGGCGCCCTCCAGACCGCAGCAGCACTCGGCCTCACCCGTATCGCGCTCTCCGCGACCCCCGCGTCCGCCGCGCAGGCGGAGCCCGCCGCCACCACCTTCAGCCCCGCGATCGTGATCGGCTCCGGCTACGGCGGCGCCGTCGCCGCCCTCCGGCTCGGCCAGCGCGGTGTCACCACCACCGTCCTGGAGATGGGACGGCTGTGGGACACCCCCGCCGCCGACGGCAAGATCTTCTGCAACACCAGCTCGCCCGACCAGCGGTCGATGTGGTTCCGCAGCCGCACCGAGGCGCCGCTGGCGACCTTCCTCTGGCTCGACCTCGTCAACAAGGACATCACCCCCTACCCCGGCGTCCTGGACCGCGTGCACTACGGCGACATGTCCGTCTACGTCGGCCGCGGCGTCGGCGGCGGCTCCCTGGTCAACGGCGGCATGGCCGTCACCCCGTCCCGCGCGTACTTCGAGGAAGTCCTCCCGCAGGTCGACTCCACCGCGATGTACTCCACGTACTTCCCGCGCGCCACCAGCATGCTCGGCGTCAACACCGTCGACC
Organism: Streptomyces sp. NPDC088197; assembly: GCF_044741185.1. NCBI lineage: Bacteria > Bacillati > Actinomycetota > Actinomycetes > Kitasatosporales > Streptomycetaceae > Streptomyces > Streptomyces sp. NPDC088197. Next base: position 90,793 of record NZ_JBIUSD010000003.1, on the reverse strand, counting down.
CCGCCTGGTTCGAGTCCACCGAGTGGTACCAGTTCGCCCGCGTCTCCCGCGACCAGGCCCACAGCGCCGGCCTCAGCACCACCTTCGTGCCGAACGTGTACGACTTCTCGTACATGAAGGCCGAGGCCGCGGGCACCGCCACCAAGTCCGCGCTGGACCAGGAGGTCATCTACGGCAACAACCACGGCAAGCGCAGCGTCGACAAGACCTATCTGGCCTCGGCGCTCGGCACCGGACACGTCACCATAGAGACCCTCAGCCGGGTCAGAGCCGTGAGAAGAGCGGCCGACGGCACGTACGTCCTGACCGTCGACCGGATCGACCTGACCGGCGCGGTCGTGGAGACCCGCGAGGTCGGCTGTCGCTACCTCTTCCTCGCCGCGGGCAGCCTCGGCTCCACCGAGATCCTGGTCAGGGCCCGCGAGACCGGCACCCTCCCGCAACTCAACGCGAGCGTGGGCACCGCCTGGGGCGGCAACGGCAACATCATGCTCGCCCGCGCCAACTACCTGTGGAATCCCACCGGGGCGCACCAGTCCACCATCCCCGTCATGGGCATCGACGACTGGTCCAACGCGAGCAACCCGGTCTTCGCCGAGATCGCGCCGCTCCCGATCGGCTTCGAGACCTGGATCAGCCTCTACCTGGCCATCACCAAGAACCCCGAACGCGGCACTTTCTCCTACGACGCCGCCACGGACTCCGCCCGGCTGAACTGGACGCTCGCCCAGAACCAGCCCTCGGTCAAGGCCGCCAAGACCCTCTTCGACCGGATCAACCGCAAGCAGGGCACGATCTACCGCTACGACCTCTTCGGCGGCAACAAAGCCTTCGCCGACGACTTCTGCTACCACCCGCTGGGCGGCCTGCCGCTCGGCCGCGCCACCGACGCGTACGGCCGTGTCAGCGGCTACGACCACCTCTACGTCACCGACAGCTCCCTGATCCCCGGCTCCATCGGCGTCAACCCGTTCGTGACGATCACCGCGCTCGCGGAGCGGCTCATGGACAGCGCCCTCGCCGAAATCAGCCCGTCCGGCGTTTGAGGACAGAACCTCAGCGCTGGTAAAGGGCCTCGATCTCCGCCGCGAAGTCCGTCAGGACGACATTCCGCTTCAGCTTCAGCGACGGCGTGACGTGGCCGGACTCCTCCGTGAACTGGGTCGGCAGAATACGGAACTTCCGCACCGACTCGGCCTTGGAGACGGCCGCGTTGCCCTCGTCCACCGCGCGCTGCACGGCCGCCAGCAGCTCCGGGTCGGCCGCCAGCTCGGCGACGCCCGCGCCCGCCTTGCCGTGCTGCTCGGCCCAGTGCGGCAGGAACTCCTCGTCCAGGGTGATCAGCGCCGCCACGAACGGGCGCCCGTCACCGACCACCATGCACTCGGCGACCAGCGCGTCCGCCCTGATCCGGTCCTCGATCACCGCGGGCGCGACGTTCTTGCCGCCCGCCGTCACGATGATCTCCTTCTTCCGGCCGGTGATCGACAGATAGCCGTCCTCGTCGAGCGAGCCCAGGTCACCGGTGTGGAACCAGCCGTCGGAGACCGCCTCCGCGGTCGCCGCCTCGTTGTTCCAGTACCCGGTGAACAGGTGCTCGCCGTGCAGCAGCACCTCGCCGTCGTCCGCGATCCGCACGGTCGACCCCGGCAGCGGCTGGCCGACCGAACCGATCTTCGTACGGTCCCAGGGGTTGAAGGCCGTGGCCGCGCAGGACTCGGTGAGGCCGTAGCCCTCCAGCACCGTGAAGCCGATACCGCGGTAGAAGTGGCCGAGGCGCTCGCCCAGCGGCGCGCCGCCGGAGATCGCGTGGGTGGCCCGGCCGCCGAGGACCGCGCGGAGCTTGGCGTACACGAGCCGGTCGAAGACCTTGTGGGTGAACCGCAGCTTCAGCGACGGGCCCGCCGTGGTGTCCAGCGCCCGGCTGTACTCGATCGCGGTGGCCGCCGCGCGGTCGAAGATCTTGCCCTTGCCGCCCGCCTCCGCCGTGGCCCGCGCGGTGTTGTAGACCTTCTCGAAGACCCGCGGCACCCCCAGGACCATCGTCGGCCGGAACGAGCCGAGGTCGTCGGTGAGGTTCTTCACGTCCGGCACATGGCCGAGCCTGATCGGCGCCATCACGGCCGCGACCTCGACCAGCCGCCCGAAGACGTGGGCCAGCGGCAGGAAGAGCAGCACCGAGGAGTCGCCGGTACGGAACAGCGGGCTCAGCCGCTCCACCACGTTGCCGCACTCCGCGAAGAAGCTGCGGTGGCTCAGCACACAGCCCTTGGGGCGGCCCGTGGTGCCCGAGGTGTAGACGACGGTCGCGGGGGAGTCGGCGCCCGCGCTCGCGCTGCGCTCGTCCACCACCGCGTCGGAGATGTCGGTACCCGCCGCGTTCAGCGCGTCCACCGCCCCGGTGTCGATCCGCCACAGGTGCTTGAGCCGCGGCAGCCGCTCCCGTACGGACTCCACCGCGCTCTCGTGCGGCTCGGACTCCACGACCGCCGCGACCGCGCCCGAGTCGCTGAGGATCCACTCGATCTGGGACGCCGACGACGTCTCGTAGACCGGCACGGTGACCGCGCCCGCGCTCCAGATAGCGAAGTCCAGCAGCGTCCACTCGTACCGCGTCCTGGACATCACGGCCACCCGGTCGCCCGGCTGCACGCCCGAGGCGATCAGACCCTTGGCGGCGGCGCGCACCTCGGCGAGGAAACCCGTCGCGCTGACGTCCTGCCACCGGCCCGCGGAGTCCTTGCGGGCGACGACGGCGGTGTCCGGATGCTGAGCGGCGTTGCGGCGGATCAGATCCGTCAGATTGGCGTCCGCGGGGACCTCGTACAGGGCCGGAAGACTGAACTCACGCAAGGCGGCTGCTCCTCATCGGTGCCACGGCGCACCCGGAGGGAAGATGTGGACGGCGTGGACGTTACCCATCGGTAAAGCTCTGGCGATAGGGGGGCCGTACAGATGTTCTCAGCGTCACACACACATCACACGCGCTTCACACACCGGGGCGGAGCGGCTGGGTTCCTGCCCGGAAGAGTAGTCCAGCGCCCGGCCGGGCCGCCGCTGACCCGCTAGGGTCTGTCCGGCTATAACGTGTCCGCATGCGGGTCCATGTGGTGAGTGACGTCCATGGCGCTGCCGAGGCCCTGAGCCGGGCCGGGGACGGCGCGGACGCGCTGGTCTGCCTGGGCGACCTGGTCCTCTTCCTCGACTACGCCGACCACTCCCGCGGCATCTTCCCCGACCTCTTCGGCGTCGCCAACGCCGACCGGATGGTCGAGCTGCGCACCGCCCGCCGCTTCGACGAGGCCAGGGTCCTGGACCAGGAGCTGTGGGCCGGGACCGACCGGCGCACCGCCATCGAGTCCGCGGTACGCAAGCAGTACGCGGAGCTGTTCGCCGCCTTCCCCGCCCCGACGTACGCCACCTACGGCAACGTCGACATCCCGGCCCTCTGGCCGGAGTACGCGGGCCCCGGCACCACCGTCCTGGACGGCGCGACCGCCGAGATCGGCGGCCGGGTCTTCGGCTTCGTCGGCGGCGGCCTGCGCACCCCGATGCGCACCCCGTACGAAATCTCCGAGGAGGAGTACGCGGCCAAGGTCGCCGCCCTCGGCCCGGTCGACGTGCTCTGCTCCCACATCCCGCCCGCGATCCCGGAACTCTGCTACGACACCGCCGCCCGGCGCTTCGAGCGCGGCAGCCAGGCGCTGCTGGAGGCGATCCACACCGTCCGGCCCAAATTCGCGCTCTTCGGCCACGTCCACCAGCCGCTGGTGCCGCGCACCCGGATCGGCCGCACCGAATGCGTCAACGTCGGGCATTTCAACCACACCCGCCGGCCGTGGGTCCTGGAGTGGTGACCGCGCCGCCGGACGCGACCGGCGGCGCCCGCAGCGGTGACGGCCGCCCCACCTGCACGCGGTAGCCTTCAGCAGCAATGGCATGCGATGTCCCGGAGGGGCTACGGCGATGGCGGAACACACGAAGTCGAGCATCACGATCGAGGCGGCTCCGGCCGCCGTCATGGGCGTCATCGCCGACTTCGGCCGCTACCCGGAGTGGACGGGAGAGGTCAAGGAGGCGGAAGTCCTCGCCACCGACGCCGAAGGCCGCGCCGAGCAGGTCCGGCTGGTGCTCGACGCCGGGGCGATCAAGGACGACCACACCCTGGCGTACACCTGGATCAGCGCCACCGAGGTGCGCTGGTCGCTGGTCAAGTCCCAGATGCTGCGCACCCTCGACGGCTCCTACGCCCTCGCGCCGCGCGACGGCGGCACGCGCACCGAGGTGACGTACCAGCTCACCGTGGACGTCAAGATCCCCATGCTCGGCATGATCAAGCGCAAGGCGGAGAAGGTCATCATCGACCGGGCGCTCGCGGGTCTGAAGAAGCGCGTCGAGTCCGGGAGCGGTGAGGGCGGGGACGCGGCCGGCGTGCCGGACTCCGCCGACGCCGCGGCCGACTCCGCCGCCAAGCCCGACGACCCGGCCTGACCCGGTGACCCGCGCCCCGCGACCGCCCCGCACCCTGCTCGTCACCGGCCACGGAGGCGCGGGCCGCACCACGGTCGCGGCGGCGACCGCCGTGGCCGCCGCCCGCGACGGCGTCCGTACGGTGCTGCTCACCGGCGACCGCGCCGACGTGGCCGCCCTGCTGCCGCTGTCCGCCGCGCCCGAGGCCGCGGGACCGCTGTCCGGGTCACCCGCGCTCGGCCGCCCCAGCGCGGTGGACGGCCTGCCGGAACTGCGGGTCGCGGCCGTCGACACCGCCGCCTCCTACCGGGCCGCCACCCTCGACCTCCAGCAGCGGATCGGCACCCTGCTCGACATGCTCGGCGCGGCCCCCCTCGACCCCGAGGAGCTGACCGAGGTCCCCGGCGCCGACGCGCTCGCCCTGTTGCGGGCGCTGCGCGACGTGCACACCGTCGGCCACGACGACCGGCCGCCGTGGGACCTGGTCGTCGTCGACCTGCCGCCCGTGCGCGACGCCGTCGCGCTGCTCGCCCTGCCGGAACAACTGCGGCGCTACCTGCGGCGGTTGCTGCCCGCCGACCGGCAGGCCGCCCGCGCGCTGCGCCCGGTGCTCGCCCAGCTCGCCGGGGTCCCGATGCCCGCCGAGTGGGCGTACGAGGCCGCCGCCCGCGCCGACCGCGAGCTGTCCGCCGTGCAGTCGGTGATCGAGGACACCGGGACGACCGTGGCGGTCGTCGTGGAGCCGGGACCGCACGCCGAGCGCGTGCTGCGCGACGCCCGTACCGGACTCGCCCTGTTCGGCCACCGCCTCGAAGCCGTGGTCGCCAACCGGCTGCTGCCCGCCGACTCCGCCGACCCCTTCCTCGCCGGGCTCGGCGCCCGCCAGCAGGACCGGCTCAAGGCGATGGCCGAGACCTGCGCGGCCGACGCGGTGGCGTTGCGCGAACTGCCGCACCTGGGCGCGGAACCGCGAGGACCCGCGGAACTGGCGGCGCTGGCCGTCGACACCTTCGAGCACCGCTCTCCGCAAGCCGGTGTCTCGGGTTCGCGGGCCGCGGACCCCTGGACCGTCGACGACCGCCTCGCGGCCGAGGGCCACTTCGTGTGGTCGCTGCCGCTGCCCGGCGCGAGCCGCGAAGGGCTCGACCTGGTCCGCCGCGGCGACGAACTCGTCCTGGACGCGGGCGGCTTCCGGCGGATCGTGCCGCTGCCGTCCGCCCTGCGCCGCTGTACGGTCTCCGGCGCCGCGCTGCGGGACGGCGTGCTGCGCGTACGGTTCACGCCCGACCCGGCGCTCTGGCCGAACTGAGCGGGCGCCCCCGGCTCTCCCCGGGCTCCCCGGCGCCGGCTGCCTGCCGCCGGTACCCGCTGTCCCGTCGGCCGGTCGGGTACCGTCGAGGGAGCCGACGCAACCAGCCCGGAGCGCCCCTTTTGGAGCCGATCATGAGCGAATCCACGGAACGTCCCGACGCCGACGCCTGGGCGAAGGCCAGCGCCGAGGACATCGCGGCCGAGCACGCCAGACGGCGCGAGCAGGCGGGGCAGGGAGTCGGCAGCGCGGGCGAGGAGCTGCGCCGCCTCGCGGAGGCGTTCGGCGAGGCCGTCACGGACAAACTGGGGGCGCTGCGGAACCCCGCGGTACAGATGGCCGCCCAGGGCGTCATGTCCCAGATGCGTTCAGTTGTCGAACCCATCAAGGACCGTAATCCGGATGTGTTCGACCATCTGACGGCCGCGGGAGCCGAACTGCTCGCCGCATACCGCTCTGCGGTGGCCCAACACGAGACGCGGTGGACGGGCGAGGACCGCGCTCCGAGTTCACCGACTGAACACATCGACCTCGACTGACCTCCCCTCCGGTACGGTTCTCCTAAGCGGGGATCGACCGAAAACTGAGGGACACATGGGACTCACCATCGGCGTCGACATCGGCGGCACCAAAATCGCGGCCGGCGTGGTCGACGAGGAAGGCTCGATTCTCGAGACCGTCAAGGTGCCGACGCCGCCGACTCCCGAGGGCGTCATCGACGCGATCGTGGAGGCGGTACGCCAGGTCAGCACCGGTCACCAGATCGAAGCCGTCGGCATCGGCGCCGCCGGCTATGTCGACGACAAGCGCGCCACCGTCCTCTTCGCCCCCAATATCAACTGGCGGCACGAGGCACTGAAGGACAAGGTCGAGCAGCGTGTCGGGCTCCCCGTGGTCGTGGAGAACGACGCCAACGCGGCGGCCTGGGGCGAGTACCGGTTCGGTGCCGGGCAGGGACATTCCGATGTGATCTGCATCACGCTCGGAACGGGTCTCGGCGGCGGCATCATCATCGGCAACAAGCTGCGGCGCGGCCGGTTCGGCGTCGCGGCCGAGTTCGGTCACATCCGGGTCGTGCCCGACGGGCTGCTGTGCGGTTGCGGCAGTCAGGGCTGCTGGGAGCAGTACGCGTCCGGGCGCGCGCTGGTCAGGTACGCGAAGCAGCGGGCCAACGCGACCCCGGAGAACGCGGAAGTGCTGCTCGCCCTCGGCGACGGCACGGTGGACGGCATCGAGGGCAGGCACATCAGTGCCGCCGCCCGCCAGGGCGACCCGGTCGCCGTCGACTCCTTCCGCGAGCTGGCCCGTTGGGCGGGCGCGGGGCTGGCCGACCTGGCCTCGCTCTTCGACCCGTCGGCGTTCATCGTCGGAGGCGGTGTGTCGGACGAGGGCGAACTGGTCCTCGATCCGATCCGCAAGTCCTTCCGGCGCTGGCTGATCGGCGGGGAGTGGCGTCCGCACGCCCAGGTGCTGGCCGCCCAACTCGGCGGCAAGGCAGGGCTGGTGGGCGCGGCCGACCTGGCACGACAGGGCTGACACGATGACAGTGGAGGATCTGCCGAGTTCCGCCACCGAGCCGGGGGGCTCGGCGGTCGTCCGCGTGCTCAGCTACAACATCCGTTCCATGCGGGACGACACGGCGGCGCTGGCCCGGGTGATCCGAGCCTGCGCCCCCGATCTCGTCCTCGTCCAAGAGGCTCCGCGGTTCTTCCGATGGCGTAAGGCCGCGGCCCGCCTCGCCCGTGCGTCCGGCCTGGTGTACGTGACCGGCGGGGCGACCGCCGCGGGCCCGATGATCCTTTCCTCGCTCCGCGCGCATGTGGAGCGGGTGGAGGATCCGCTCATGCCGCACCGGCCCCCGCTGCACCAGCGGGGGTTCGCGACCGCCGTGCTCAGGATCGGCGGCGCGCGGCTGGCCGCCGTCTCCACCCACCTGAGCCTGTCGCCCGCCGAGCGGTACGAGCAGGCCGGATACGTACTGGACCGGGTGGCCGCGATGGGCGAGCCGTATGTGGTGCTGGGCGGCGACTTCAACGAGCCGCCGGACCGCCCCGGCTTCTCCCGGATCGCCGACGTCCTCCAGGACGGCTACGCCACCGCGCCGTGGGGCGCCGAGATCACCAACCACCGGGCGCCGTTCCAGCGGATCGACGCCGTCTTCAGCACACCGGGCATCGAGGTGCTGGGCTGCGGGGTCCCGTTGGGCCTGCCCGGAGTCAACGAGGCCGATCTGTACGCGGCCACCGACCACATGCCGGTGCTCGCCGCGCTCCGGGTACCCGCCACCGCGATGGAGGCGGAAGCGGAGGGCGACGCGGAAGCGGAGGCCGGGGCGGACGCGCGGGCCGGTACCGAGGCAGAAGCCGAGGCGGAAGCGGCGGGTTAGCCCCGCCGCCGCTCCTCGTCAGGGACGCGGGGCCTCAGACGACGGCCCCGCCGCCCGGCAGGTCGTCGTCGTCCTCTCCCGTACGCATCCGCGCGACCAGCGTCGTGAAGCCGCCGAGGAATCCGCCGACGCCCAAGAGGATGGCCCACCAGGTGAGTTCGACCTGGAAGAGGACGAAGCCCAGCATGAGCAGCGGTCCGCCCAGGACCGCGATCCAGGCGAATTTCGTGGTGACGTCCGCGTCGGGCAGCGGCGGCGGCTCGGGCGGCACGTAATGCGCGTCCTCGTCGTCGTCGGCCAGTTCGTAGTCGCGCGGACCCTGGATGACCGGGTGCACGACGATGCTGCGGCTGGAGCCGGGCAGCGCGGGACGTCCGGCGTCCGCCTTCGTGCCGGTCCCGGCCTCGCCCTCGTCGTCCTTCTCGCCGTCCTTCTCCGCGTCCGCCGAGCCGTCCGCCGGGCTGTTCCCCGAGGCACGCCCGGAGCCGGCCCCCGAGCCGTCCGCCGACCGGTCGCCCGGCCGCTGACCCGTGCCCGACGTGGTGGGTCCCGAGGCCGTCTCCGTGACGTTCTCCGAGTCCGGCCACGCCACCGACCCCGGCTCGGGCTCGTCGTCGTAGCCGGCGATCAGCGCGGCCCACGCCGCGTCCTCGTCGAGCGGCGGACGGGCCGGCTCCTCCTGCGGTGCGGTGCCCTCGTCCTCGCGGTCAGCCACCGGCCGTACCCCCCTTTACCGCTTCGTCGGCCGCGCCGCCCTCGGCGAGGTCCCCTGCGGGCTCCCCGCCCGGCCGGGACAGCCGCTGGATGAAGTCGTACGACTCCGTGAAGATCTGCTCGGCGTCGTGGTCGAGCGTGGCGACGTGGAAGCTGCGCTCCAGCACCCGCTCGGTGACATCGGTCGAGGAGACCTTGCTGAGCACCACCGTCGAATTCGACGGGTGCACCACATGGTCGACCCTGCTGTGCAGGAGCAGCAGCGGCTGGGTGACCTGCGGCAGCCCGGCGTGCACGACGGGCCAGAACTTGCTGAGCGAGTGCACGGCGTGCAGCGGCGTCCGGTCGTAGCCGAGCTCGGCGCCGCCCTCACGCGCGATGTCGCTGGCGATACCGGGCACCGACGGCACCAGGTGCCGCAGGACGGGCACCGCCTTGAGCTGGAGGCTGTCGGCCTTCACCGACGGGTTCACCAGCACGAGCCCGCTGATCGCGGCGCCGTGCCGCTCGGCCAGCCGCAGCGCCAGTGTGCCGCCCATCGACAGACCGCAGACGAAGACCTGCGAGCAGCGGTCGGACAGCGACCGCAGCTCGCGGTCGACCTCGGCGTACCAGTCCTGCCAGCCGGTGACCTGCATGTCCTGCCAGCGGGTGCCGTGGCCGGGCAGCAGGGGAACGGAGACGGTCAGCCCGCGGGCGGCCAGATATTCGCCCCAGGGACGCATGGACTGCGGTGTACCGGTGAATCCGTGACAGATCAGGACGCCGATCTCGCCGCCGTCATGGCGGTACGGCTCGGCTCCGGGCATGAGCGGCACCGTGGGTCTCCTGTTCGAGGGCGCGATCGCGGGTACACGAAGGTGAGAGGTTCAGCGTACGCGGACCGGATACCAAGCGGTAAGCCCCGTCGGTGGCCGCGGCGAGCGTGGCCCGGCGGCCGTGGCGTGACCATGGCACCTTCATGGCGGCGGCACGACGGTGCCGTGATGTCGTCACGGCGTGGCCGCGGTGCCGGGGTGCGTGGGGAGAGACCGGGCCCGACTGGCGTTAAGGTCTTCCCGTCGGCTACAGGAGGTCCTCGGTTGTTCTACGGTGCGATGAAGATCGCCATCGGCTCGCCGCTCAAGGCTGCCTTCCGCCCCTGGGTGGAGGGCCTGGAGAACATCCCCAGGGAAGGGCCGGCGATCCTGGCGAGCAACCACCTGTCCTTCTCGGACTCCTTCTTCCTGCCCGCGATGCTGGACCGCAAGGTCACCTTCATCGCGAAGGCCGAATACTTCACCTCCCCCGGAGTCAAGGGGAAGCTGACGGCCGCCTTCTTCAAGGGCGTCGGACAGCTCCCGGTGGACCGCTCGGGCGCGCGCGGCGCGGGCGAGGCCGCGGTCAAGAGCGGCATCGCGGTGCTGGAGCGCGGTGAGCTGTTCGGCATCTACCCCGAGGGCACCCGCTCGCCCGACGGCCGCCTCTACCGCGGCAAGCCCGGCGGGCTCGCCCGTGTCGCGCTGGCCAGCGGTGCCCCGGTGATCCCGGTCGCGATGATCGACACCGAGAAGGTGCAGCCGGTCGGCCAGGTGATGCCCAAGCTCTCCATCCGCCCCGGCATCCGGATCGGCAAGCCGCTGGACTTCAGCCGCTACCACGGCATGGAGGGCGACCGCTTCATCCTGCGCTCGGTCACCGACGAGGTGATGTACGAGATCATGAAGCTGTCCGGCCAGGAGTACGTGGACATCTACGCCACCGCCGCCAAGCGCCAGATCGCCGAGGCCGCCAAGCGCGCCGCCGAGCTGGAGAAGGCCGGGGGCCGCGACTCCGGTACGGGCGGGGAATCCGGTACGGACGGGGACTCCGGCTCCGGGGACTCCGGCACCGGGGACTCCGGCTCCGGGGGAACCGGCGAGGGCGGCCCCGGCGACATAAAGCAGGAGCAACCCGCAGGCCAGTGACCGGCCGCGGGGGAGGGGACCCGGCATGAGGATGTCCGTCGAACAGCCGCTGTGGCGCGCGCTGGTCGCCTACCGTGTCCTGACCCTCGGCTACGCGCTGTCGCTGTACGTCTACGCGTACCACGACCTGCTGCACCCGCTCGGCGCGGGCGCGTACATGCTGGTGCTCGCGGTGTGGACGCTGTCCACGCTCGGCCGCGTGATGTCGGCCGAGCGCTGCACCAAGCGCTTCCTGACCATCGACCTCACGGTCGCGATCACCGGCATCCTGCTCACCGCCGTGGTCGACACCCAGGCCAGGATCGACTCGGGCTCCTTCACGCTGCCGTCGATATGGACCGCGGGCTCGGTGCTGGCCTTCGCCGTCAAGGGCGGCTGGCGGTGGGCCGCGGTCGCCTCCACGCTGGTCGCCGCCGCGGACCTGATCGAGCGCGGCACCCCCAGCCGCGACACCCTGCACAATGTCGTGCTGATCTGGGTGGCGAGCATCGCCATCGGCTATGTGGTCGAGGTCGCGCGGGCCAGTGAGCGCACCCTGGCCCGCGCCCTCCAGATCGAGGCCGCCACCCGGGAGCGCGAGCGGCTGGCCCGCGACATCCACGACGGCGTCCTCCAGGTGCTCGCCATGGTGCAGCGGCGCGGCAACCAGGCCGGGGGAGAGGCCGCGGAGCTGGGCCGGATGGCGGGCGAGCAGGAGGCCGCGCTGCGCACCCTGATCACCGGCGGCCCGCTGCCCGAGGCGCGCGGCGCCGGTGACGCCCTGACGTCAGGCCCGCACGACCTCACCACGCTCCTCACGCCGTACGCCTCGGCGAGCGTCACGCTGTCCGCGCCCGGCACGCCCGTCCTGCTCGCACCGGACGCGGCGGCCGAACTGACCGCCGCCGTGGGCGCGGCGCTGGACAATGTGCGCAAGCACGCGGGTGACGGCGCGCACGCCTGGATTCTGGTCGAGGACGAGCCGGACGCGGTGCTGGTCAGCGTGCGGGACGACGGCCCGGGCATCACCGAGGGGCGGCTGGCCGCGGCGGAGGACGAGGGGCGGCTCGGTGTCGCCCAGTCGATCCGCGGCCGGCTGCGGGACCTCGGCGGCACCGCCGTGGTGGAGTCGGTGCCGGGCCAGGGCACGGAGGTCGAACTGCGGCTGCCCAGGGGGCCGTCGAAGAACACCGCGCCCGCTGCCGAGCCCGACCCCGCACCCGTATCCGACCCCGCGCCCGTATCCGGCCCTGACCCCGTGTCCCGGCCCGCGCCCGTATCCGGCCCTGACCCCGTGTCCCGGCCCGTGCCCGTACTCAGCGAGACAGAGGGAAGCAGGACCGCATGACCGATCAGTCCGTGACGGTGATGGTCGTCGACGACCACCCCATGTGGCGCGACGCCGTGGCCCGCGATCTGTCCGACTCCGGCTTCACGGTGGTGGCCACCGCGGGCGACGGCCCCGAGGCGATCAGGCGGGCGCGCGCCGCCCGCCCGCAGGTGATCGTCCTCGACCTCAACCTGCCCGGCGCCTCCGGCGTGCAGGTGTGCAAGCAGGTCATGTCGGACGACCCCGCCATTCGCGTCCTGGTGCTGTCCGCCAGCGGCGAGCACGAGGACGTCCTGGAGGCGGTGAAGTCCGGTGCCACCGGCTATCTGCTGAAGTCCGCGGGCCGCGACGAACTGGTCGACGCGGTGCGCAGGACCGCCGTCGGGGACCCGGTGTTCACGCCGGGCCTGGCCGGACTCGTGCTCGGCGAGTACCGCAGGCTCGCGACCGTGCCGCCGCCCGCCACGACCGGCGAACCCGCCGCGCCCCGGCTCACCGAGCGCGAGACCGAGGTGCTGCGGCTGGTCGCCAAGGGCCTGAGCTACAAGCAGATCGCGCAGCGCCTGGTCATCTCCCACCGGACCGTGCAGAACCACGTGCAGAACACCCTCGGCAAACTCCAGCTCCACAATCGCGTCGAGCTTGTCCGATACGCGATCGAGGCCGGTCTTGACGGCGACCTGGACGGCGACATGTGACCCAAGTCACGCTAGCTTGGCCGGTGTTTGTCACATCCGGCACAGCTGGCTTGCGACGAAGGGAAGAGTCCATGCGGGTCGGAGTTCTGACCGGCGGCGGTGACTGCCCAGGTCTCAACGCGGTCATTCGCGGCATCGTCCGTAAAGGCGTCCAGGAGTACGGGTACGAATTCACCGGCTACCGGGACGGTTGGCGCGGTCCCCTCGAAGGGGACATCGTGCCGCTCGACATCCCGGCCGTGCGCGGCATCCTGCCGCGCGGCGGCACCATACTCGGGTCCTCCCGCACCAACCCGCTCAAGGTCGAGGGCGGCGTGGAGCGCGTCCAGCGCAATCTCGTCGAACAGGGCGTGGACGCGCTCATCGTGATCGGCGGCGAGGACACCCTCGGCGTGGCAGCCACCCTCCACGACGAACACGGCGTCAAGGTCGTCGGCGTCCCCAAGACCATCGACAACGACCTCGACGCCACCGACTACACCTTCGGCTTCGACACCGCGGTCAACATCGCCACCGAGGCCATCGACCGGCTGCACACCACCGCCGAGTCCCACATGCGCGTCCTGGTCGTCGAGGTCATGGGACGGCACGCGGGCTGGATAGCCCTGCACTCCGGCCTCGCGGGCGGGGCCAACGTCATCCTCATCCCGGAACAGCGCTTCGATCTCGACCAGGTCTGCGCCTGGGTCGAGAGCCGCTTCAAGATCCGCTACGCGCCGATCGTGGTCGTCGCCGAGGGCGCCATGCCCAAGGACGGCGACATGGTCCTCAAGGACGGCACCCTGGACTCCTTCGGCCACGTCCGGCTCTCCGGGATCGGCGAATGGCTGGCCAAACAGATCGAGAAGCGCACCGGCAAGGAGGCCAGGACCACCGTCCTCGGCCACGTCCAGCGCGGCGGCACCCCCAGCGCCTTCGACCGCTGGCTCGCCACCCGCTTCGGCCTGCACGCCATCGAGGCGGTCCGCGACGGGGACTTCGGCACGATGGTCGCGCTGCGCGCCACCGACATCGTCCGGGTGCCGATCGCGGACGCCACCGCCCGTATCAAGACCGTCGATCCGCTGCTCTACGAGGAGGTCGGCGTCTTCTTCGGCTAGGGCTGCTCCCCGCCGGAAATTCTTTTGCCCGTCGCTTGCCCGACACCGCTTGTCACCAGCGATCTCCTCGCCCTATTCTCCCTCCACCCGGCATCGGACCTGTCCAGTCCCGCCGCTTCGTTTCCCCCCATTGAGCACATGAGGAGCGCCCGGTATGACGGGTGTGGCGAGTGGGCAGCACGTGCCCCTACTGGCGGTCGCAGGCGGCACCGCATCCGGCAAGTCCACGCTTGCCGAGGCGTTGGCGCGGCATGACCCGGAGACCGTCGGTCTCATCCATCTCGACGACTTCTACGTCCCCGCGCACGATCCTGTGCGCGGGGTACGTACGCGGAGCGCCTCGGGCGCCGACACGCTGGACTGGAACCATCCGGGCTCCATCGACGAGGGGGCCGTCACGGCGGCCGTCGACGCCGCGACCTCCGGCGGACGGTACCGGCTGGTCGTCGTCGAGGGCCTGTTCGCCCTCACCCTCCCCGCCGTCGTCACCCGCGCCACCTGGCGCGTCTACGTCGACACGCCGGACGACATCCGGCTGGCCCGGAAGATCCTCCGCAAGATCGACGTCCTCGGCCAGGACCCGCGGCTCTCCCTCCTCAACTACCTTCAGAGCGGACGCGAACGCCACGCGGCCTACGTCGCCCCGTCCCGGGCCCGTGCCGATCTCGTGCTCGACGGCACGGCGGACGGCGCGTCGATGCTGCGTGCGGTGACCGCGCTCATGACGCTGCCCCCGAGGAGCGCGGGGAGCTGCGCGATCAGCCACAGCGTGGCGGCGCTCGCCCCGCAGGCCGAGCCGCTCGCGGTCTGATCCCTCCCACCGGCCGGTGGGACGTGGCCGCGCGGTTCCTCGCGCCCCTGAGGAACGAGGAACCGCCGCCCGCCGGGCGGACCTTCAGGCGACCGTCACCGACGTCAGCAGCTCGGCCACCACGGCGGGGCCGTTCAGGGTCAGGACGGACTCGGGGTGGAACTGGACGCCGGCGAAGCCGGGGCCGCGCAGGGCGTGGACGTCGCCGGTGGCGGGGTCCAGGCTCAACTCGACCTGGTGCATGGCCAGTTCCTCCGCGACGGCGGAACCGGGGGCGCAGCGGGCGGTGAAGGTGTTGTAGAAGCCGACGGTCTCGGGGCGCCCGAAGAAGTCGATCCGCTCCTGGGCACCCTGCGCGGGACGCGCCTTGCGGACGATGTCGAGGCCGAGTTCGGCGGCGAGCAGTTCGTGGCCGAGGCAGACCCCGAGGATGCCGTGCCGGTGCCGGGCGACGAGATCGGCCGCCAGGCCGCGCAGCAGCCGCATCTTGGGGTCGGCGGTGTCCGACGGGTCGCCGGGCCCGGGGCCGAGGACGACCGGCCCCGGGTGGCCCAGGGCGGCCTCCCGCAGACCGGGCTCGTCGAAGCGCCGTACCGTCACGGCCAGCCCCGAGGAGCGCAGGACGTGCGCGAGCATCGCGGTGAAGGTGTCCTCGCCGTCCACCACCAGCGCGTGCCCGGCCGACGGCGCCTCGTCCGTGCGCGCGGTCCGCATCCGCAGCCAGAACGGGGCGAGGTGCGCCCGCCGGGCGTCCAGCGCCGCCCGTACCCGGATGTCGTCGGCCAGCCTCGGCCGTACCCCGCTCGCCGGGGCCGCGGGGGCCGGGCGGACCCCGAGGGCGGTCAGCACCCCGGCGACCTTGGCGTGGGTCTCGGCGACCTCGCCGTACGGATCGGAGTGCCGGACGAGGGTCGCGCCGACCGGCACCTTCAGCTCCCCGGCCGGGGAGATGTCGGCGGTGCGGATGAGGATCGGCGAGTCCAGGGTCTGCGCGCCGCCCGCGTCGCGGCCGAGCAGGGCGAGCGCGCCCGCGTAGTAGCCGCGCCCCGCGCCGTCGGGCCCGACCGGCTCGTAGCGCTCGATGACCCGGCACGCGTTCTGCACCGGTGAGCCGGTCACGGTCGCGGCGAACAGCGTCTCGCGCAGCACGTCCCGCACGTCCATGGTGGAGCGCCCGCGCAACTCGTACTCGGTGTGCGCGAGATGGGCCATCTCCTTCAGCCGCGGGCCGACGACGACCCCGCCGAGGTCGCCGACGGTGCACATCATCTTCAGCTCCTCGTCCACGACCATCGTCAGCTCCTCCACCTCCTTCGGGTCGTGCAGGAACGCCAGCAGCCCCTCGGCCGACGGCCCTTCGGCCGGATAGCGGTAGGTGCCGCTGATCGGGTTCATCACCACCGCGCTGCCCGACATCCGTACGTGCACCTCGGGGCTCGCCCCGACCAGGGTGCGCTCGGGCGTGTGCACCACATACGTCCAGTACGCGCCGCGCTCGCCGCGCAGCAGCCGGGCGAAGAGCGCGAGCGCCGCGTCCGGGCCGTGGTCGGCGACCGTGCCCCGGAAGGTGCGGCGGATCACGAAGTTGGCGCCCTCGCCGCGCCCGATCTCGTCCTCGATGACCCGCTCGACGATGCCCGCGTACGTGTCGTCGTCCACGTCGAAGTCGCCGCCCTCGACGCGTACCTCGCGGTCGGGCAGCGCGGCCAGCAGGTCGGCGAGCGCGAACGCGTACGACTCGTCGGGCCGCAGGACGGTCAGCGGGGTGCCGTCGTCGTGGACGTCGAAGCCGCGCTCGCGGATCTGCCGGAACGGGACGAGGGCGAGCGCGTCGGTGGCCGGGGAGCCGTCGGCGGGCGCACCCGTCGGCAGCGGGATGTCGGCCAGCCGCTCGACGGAGCCGACCGGGCCGAGCAGCACCTCCACCACGGCGTCCGGGCGGCCGGGCGTACGGCGGTGCAGCAGCGCGAACGGCGGGCAGCCGGGGGCGGTCAGGCGCTCGACGAGGGCGTGCGGGGTGGGCTGGGTGACGTGCACGGCGGTTCCTTCCAAGGGAGTTCGGAAGGGGCGGCCGGCCCGGCGGGGAAACGCCGAAGGCCGCCCCTGGGGGCGGCCTTCGCGAAGTGTCGTGCGCGCGATCAGTGGGCCGCCGGAGGAGCGGTCCACCACCAGTTCTGGTTCAGCGACTGAATCGTCGTTGTCGGCGCGTTCATACCGCCGACCTTAGCGCACGGCCCGCGGGTGGGACAGCCGGTTCCACCCGCGGGCCGGGCCCGTGGTCACGCGCGGCGGCGGTGGGTCAGAACAGCAGGTTGTACGCGTTCCAGCCGCCGCCGATCTGGGACTTGGCCGCGAAGGGTCCGCCCGTCGCCGTCCCGGTGCCCTTGTAGAACCACAAGGTGCCCGAGGCGTCCCGCGCCACGGCGTCCGGCTTCCCGTCGCCGTTGAGGTCGCTGACCCCGACGATGGTGTTGTACGCGTTCCAGCCGCCGCCGACCTTCACCCGCGCCGCGTACGGGGCGGTGGGGCTGCCGGTGCCCTTGTACAGCCACAGCACACCGGCGGTGTCGCGGGCCAGCAGGTCCGCCTTGCCGTCGCCGGTGATGTCACCCGTGCTGATCAGCATATTGAAGATGTTCCAGCCGGGGCCGATCTTCACCTTGGCCGCGAACGGCGCCGCCGGGTTGCCCGTGCCCTTGTACAGCCACAGGTTGCCCGAGGAGTCGCGCGCGATCAGGTCCGGCTTGCCGTCCCCGGTGATGTCCCGGGCTCCGATGATCATGTTGTAGACGCCCCAGCCCGCGCCGGTCTTCAGCCGCGCCTTGAACGGCCCGGACGGCTTGCCGCTGCCCTGGTAGTACCAGAGCACGCCCGAGGTGTCGCGGGCCACCAGGTCACCGGTGCCGTCCGCGCGCAGCGCGGTCATCGCGGTGACCGTGTTGAAGATCTGCCAGCCGGGACCGACCTTGAACTTCGTGTAGAAGGGCGTGGTCGCGCTGCCCGTGCCCTGGTACTGGTACAGGCCGCCGGAGGCGTCGCGGGCCAGCAGGTTGTAGCGCGTGGTGCCGGAGTCCGCCGCCGTGCTGGTCTTGAGCTGGACGTCGCTGGCCTTCACCCAGGCGATCCGGTGGTTGTACCGGATCGGGTAGAAGAGGTTCGTCTTGCCCTGCACCAGCGTGCGGTCACCGGCCGCGGTGCCCGCGAAGGTCCCCGCGAACCAGTAGTCGCCCGCCTTCTGCACACCCGCCGTCGGGTACGCCTGCCCGGACAGCACGCTGTACTTCGTCAGCGACGCGTTGTTCTGCGACTGCACCGGCACGTTGGTGCCGGTGTACGCCGCGTCCTCCGGGTACGCCCGGCCGTAGACCGGGATCGAGGTCGCGCCGGTCTTCGGGGTGATCACGCTGGTCGGCGTGACGACCGAGGTGTACTGGCCGCCGGGGTTGCGGAACCACAGCTTCTTGCCGCCGTACCAGATGGCCGTCCAGTCGTTCTGCGCCTCGGCGACGACGTAGGCGCCGCCCGCGAGGACCTTGTTCGACCAGTTGGAGCCCTCGGTCGGCAGCGGGCCCGTACCGACGTACGGGTCGGTCGGCTGCGCGGCGGTGGTGGACGGCGAGGTGTACAGGTACAGGAAGTTCGCGGGCTGCGCGGCCACCGCGGTGCCGCCGTTGGTCAGCTTCGGCTGGTTCGCCGTGCTGTACGGCGGGACGACCCGCACGAGCTGGCCGGCCTTGACCGGACCGCCCGCGCCGCCGGCGCCGTCGGGCGCGCCGAGCAGCGACATGTAGTGGTTCCAGTCGAAGAACGGTCCCGGGTCCCAGTGCTGCGCGCTGACGTTGGTGTCGAGCACGCCCGGCACCTCGTCGTGGCCGATGATGTGCTCACGGTCCAGCGGGATGTTGAACTTCGCGGCCAGGTACTTCACCAGCGTCGCCGAGGACTGGTACTCCTGCTCGGAGACCCACTGGCCGTTCTTGATCGCGTAGCCCTCGTGCTCGATGCCGACCGAGTGCATGTTCACGGTCTTGTTGGCAGCGTGCCACGCCTCGTTCTTGGTCTCCACGGCCTGGGCGACCTGGCCCTGGCCGCCGACCACGTAGTGGGCGCTGGCGTACCGGGACACGTCCTTGAACGTCGCCAGGGTGCCCGCGAAGGTGCCCTCGGCGTCGTGGATGACGATGTAGCGGATGTCCTCGCCGTTGGCGGGCCGGTTCGACTCGTTGTAGTTGCCGAAGTCGTCCGCCGCGGAACCGGCCTTGGCGTAGGCGGCCGGGTCGAAGGTGCAGTGCAGCTCGGCCGGGCACTCGGGGGTCGGGACGGCCGCCGTGCTCGCGAACGTCGCCGTCACCGGGACCTTGGCGGGCTTGACCACCCGCACCGTCGGGTCGGCGGGCAGCGTCAGCGACTGGCCGTCGGTGGTGACCCGGCTGACGCCGGTCTTCACCGAGCCCAGCACGCGCTCCGCGAAGAGCTGCGCGCCCTGCGGGTCGGTCGACTGGCTGTAGCGCGCGATGCCCGCGTACCACTGGCCGGGGTCGGCCGGCAGCGAGCCGGTGGCCTCCTTCTGGTACCGCGCGAGCAGCGCGGCGCCCGCGCGGACGCTCTGCCGCTCGTCGGTGCGTACGTCCTCTTGCGAGGTACGGGTCAGCTTGGCCGCCGCGTCCAGCGTGTGCAGCCGCGGGTCGTCGGTGTTCACCTTCGCCGGGTCGGACTTGAGCGCCCGCGCGGCGTTGAAGTGCTTGGTGACCACCGGGTCGCCGCTGAGGTTCACCTCCGCCAGCTTGTCGGCGGTGCTCGACTCCTCCAGGTCCTCGGGCTCGACCTGGGTCAGCCCCATGACGTTGTACGCGCCCGTGGTGCTCGGCTGTCCGTTGTGCGCTTCCCACAGCGTCTGCTGGTACGAAACGGCCATCAGCACGCTCTGCGGGACCTTGAACTCCTTCGCCGCGGACGCGAAGGCGTCCTGCAACGAGGTGGTGGAGCCATCCGCCTTCGCGTCCGTCCCGCCCCCGGATGACGGTGTCGCGATGGCGATGGTGCCGTAGGTGGCGACGGAGGCCAGCACGACGGCGGCGGCTCCGTAAGCGATCAGTGATTTCTTCCGGCGGTGTCTACGTGTCAACGCGCAGCCCTCGGCTATTCCGGCACGCGAGTCGCGCGCCCTCCCCTTGATGACCGCGGGGTTTGGCGGTCACCGGCCCTGAGGCCGGTCCGGCGGATCGCGAACGGCCCCTTCGGCTGCTGGACCGCTCGTGCAATCAGCCCGACGGGCCTAGGCGGCCAGACATTAGCAGTCACGGAAGGGGCAGGAGTGGACCGGGTCCGTGTCGCCCGCCGGACCTTTCGCCTCCGTTTTCGACCGATGGTGGCCACCGGGTCCGTCTCACTTCCTGAGCGGGGCCATAAGCACGTGACACGACCCCGTAATGTTGGGCCCGTGACCGTGAACGCAGATATCCACGCCGGTGACAACACCTGGCATTCTCTTCCCGCGGCGCAGCAGCCTGAGTGGCCCGACTCCGAGGCTCTGCGCGATGTGATCGCCGACCTCGCCTCGTATCCGCCGCTCGTCTTCGCGGGGGAGTGCGACCAGTTGCGCAGTCGCCTGGCGGCTGTGGCCAAGGGCGAGGCGTTCCTGCTCCAGGGCGGTGACTGCGCGGAGGCGTTCGACGCCGTCGGCGCGGACCAGATCCGCAACAAGCTCAAGACGCTGCTCCAGATGGGAGCGGTGCTCACCTACGCGGCGTCCGTGCCGGTGGTCAAGGTCGGCAGGATCGCCGGGCAGTACAGCAAGCCGCGCTCCAAGCCGACCGAGACCCGCGACGGCGTGACCCTGCCGACCTACCGCGGCGACTCGGTCAACGGCTTCGACTTCACCCCCGAGGCCCGCATCCCGGACCCCGAGCGGCTCAAGCGGATGTACCACGCGTCCGCGTCCACGCTGAACCTGGTGCGCGCCTTCACCACCGGCGGTTACGCCGACCTGCGCCAGGTGCACGCGTGGAACCAGGACTTCGTCAAGTCCTCGCCGTCCGGGCAGCGTTATGAGGCGCTGGCCCGCGAGATCGACAACGCGCTGAATTTCATGGCCGCCTGCGGCACCGACCCGGCCGAGTTCCGCACGGTCGAGTTCTACGCCTCCCACGAGGCGCTGCTGCTCGACTACGAGACCGCGCTGACCCGTACCGACTCGCGGACCGGCCGGCTGTACGACGTGTCGGGCCACATGGTGTGGATCGGCGAGCGGACCCGGCAGCTCGACGGGGCGCACATCGAGTTCGCGTCCCGGATCAGCAACCCGATCGGCATCAAGCTCGGTCCCGGCACCAGCCCGGAGGAGGCGCTCTCCTACATCGAGCGCCTCGACCCGGAGCGCGAGCCGGGGCGGCTGACCTTCATCGTGCGGATGGGCGCCGACAAGGTGCGCGACAAGCTGCCGACGCTGGTGGAGAAGGTCACCGCGTCCGGCGCGCAGGTCGCCTGGGTCTCCGACCCGATGCACGGCAACACCTTCGAGGCGGCCTCCGGCCACAAGACCCGGCGCTTCGACGACGTGCTCGACGAGGTCAAGGGCTTCTTCGAGGTGCACCACGCCCTCGGTACGCACCCGGGCGGCATCCACGTCGAGCTGACCGGTGACGACGTCACCGAGTGCGTCGGCGGCGGCGACGAGATCTTCGTCGACGACCTGCACCAGCGGTACGAGACGGCCTGCGACCCGCGGCTCAACCGCAGCCAGTCGCTGGACCTGGCCTTCCTCGTGGCCGAGATGTACCGCGGGCAGTAGCGCGCGGCGGCCCCACCGGCCGTTTCGTCCAGAGGGGCGCGGATCACACCGATCCGCGCCCCTCGGCGCTTTTCCTGACCAGGGGCGCCGGGTAAGGTAAGGGTAACCTCAGCTTCTGAGGCACTCCTGGGCCCTGATCGGCGGTGACCGCGTGTACGTCTGCTCCTGCTTCGGCATCACCGAGCAGCAGGTCAAGCAGCACGCCGACGACGGCCGCTGCACCCCGCGCCAGATCGCCTCCGCCTGCAAGGCGGGCACCGACTGCGGCTCCTGCGTCAAGCGCATCCAGGGCCTCCTCGGCCGCGGCGCCGCCCCGGCCACCACCCGCACCCAGCGCCTCGCGGCGATGCTCGCGGACGCCCGTGGCGCGGAGCAGCCGGCCGCGGCACGGGTGGAGCCGGACGTCCCGGCGGCGGCCCGCGCCGAGCGGATCGCCGTGCCCGGCGCCAACGAGCCGCCCGCCGCCGCGCAGGCGGCCTGACCGGGGCCGCGAAGCGCGGCTACGGGACCGCGGGGCGCCGGCCGGCGGGACCGTCCGTCAGGATTCCGGCTGCTCGATGAGCTGCGCGATGTACAGCGGCTCGCCCAGCTTCTCGACCAGTTCGAGCTGGGTGTCGAGGTAGTCGATGTGGTGCTCCTCGTCCTCCAGGATCGACTCGAAGATGTTCGCCGAGGTGATGTCGCCCTTGGCGCGCATGACCTCGATGCCGCGCCGCAGGCGGTCGATCGCCTCGACCTCGACCTGGCGGTCGGCCTGGAACATCTCGGTGACCGTCTGGCCCACCCGGACATGGAAGAGCCGCTGGTAGTTCGGCAGCCCGTCGAGGAAGAGAATCCTGTCGGTCAGGATCTCCGCGTGCTTCATCTCGTCGAACGACTCCGACCGGGTGTACTTCGCGAGCTTCGTCCAGCCGAAGTTCTCCTGCATCTTCGCGTGCAGGAAGTACTGGTTGATCGCGGTCAGCTCAGCGGTCAACTGTTCGTTGAGGAACTCGATGACCTCGGGGTCGCCCTGCATGGCAACGCCGTCCTTCCGATCGGGCTGTCAGGTTCCGCGCATCTTCGCACTGCTCAGGCATCTGATCCAGTAAGTGCAGGCTTACGTTCCGGGGCCCGGCTTGCCCGGAAAGACCCCGCCCGGTCGGAAGCATCACGCCCCGTCTGTCACCATGGAGACATGGGTCAGTCCGAACGCCAGACGGGGGAGCTTCCTCCGGGGCAGCGGATCCAGCGGGGCTGGCCGGTCACGCACTACGGCCCTGTACCCCGTTTCACGGCGGACCGCTGGGAGTTCCGGGTCTTCGGCGCGACCGCCGACAACGACAAGACCTGCTGGAACCACGAGGAGTTCTCCGCGCTGCCGTATGCCACGGTCGTCGCCGACTTCCACTGCGTCACGAAGTTCTCGATGCTCGGCATCGAATGGGGCGGGGTTTCCACCGATACCGTGCTGAAACTGGCGCCGCCCGCCGACGACGTCACGCATGTGATGGTGTGGGCCGAATACGGATTCAGCTCGAATCTGCGGATCGAGGACTTCATCGACGACAAGTCGATATTCGCGACCCATAAGGGCGGCGAACCCCTCACCGCGGAACACGGATTTCCGGTCCGCCTCGTCGTCCCCGGCCTCTACGCCTGGAAGGGCCCCAAATGGGTCCGCGGGGTGGAGTACATGACGGCGGACCGCCGCGGCTTCTGGGAGGAGCGCGGCTATCACAACCTCGGTGACCCCTGGAACGAGCAGCGCTACTCGTACCAGGAGGAGCCGGGCGACGGGCCCGAGCTGTAGCGGCTCAGTGGTGGTACTGGTGCACCACCGCGTGGCCCTTGCCCCGCCCGATCAGCCACTTGTTGACCGGGGTCGTGACGGCGAAGGCCACCACGAAGGAGAGCGCCAGGCTCACCCAGAACAGGGCGTCGGCCAAGGTCGCGTCCATGGCGCCGGGGAAGACCAGGATCGTGCCGTTGTCGGCCAGCTCCATGAAGATGATCGACACGGTGTCGGCGGCGAGCGCCACCCGCAGCGCCGAGCGCGGGTCCAGGCCCGCGCGCAGCACGCCGCGCATGGTGAGCGAGTAGCCGAAGACGAAGGCGAGCACGATCGCCAGCAGCATCGTCCGCACGTTGTCCCAGCCGAGCGCCGTGCCGATCAGCATGCCGAGGACCTCGCCGATGGCGCAGCCGGTGAGGCAGTGCAGGGTCGCCTGGGCGGCCGTCCGCCAGCCCGCCCCGCCGCCGCTGCCGCCGTGGTGCGCGTGCGCCGCGTGGTCGTGGGCGGTGTGGTCGTGAGCTGCCTGGCCATGAGCTGCCTGATCGTGCGCCGCGTGGTCGTGGGCCGTGTGCTCGTACGCCATGGGATGTCCCCGTCCTCAGGAAGTGCGTGCGGTGCCTTGCGGTCAGCACAACCACATACCCCCTGGGGGTATTCCTGAGGGCCGGGAGCAACCTCTATCCGCGCAGCTCCTTCAGCAGCTTCACGTCCGACGCGTGCCCCTCGGGCCCGCCCGGCGTCTCGATGACCAGCGGCACGCCCTCCGTCGCCGGGTGCCGCAGCAGCTCACGGAACGGCTCCGCGCCCAGATGGCCCGCGTCGATGTTCGCGTGCCGGTCCTTGCGCGCCCCGCACACGTCCTTGCTGCCGTTGGCGTGCACCAGCCGCAGCCGCCCCTCGCCCGCCGTCGCCGCCAGCTCGTCCAGCATCGCCGTCATCCCGCCGGGCGCCGCCATGTCGTGCCCCGCCGCGAAGGCGTGACAGGTGTCCAGGCACACCCCGAGCCGGGGATGCCGGTCGAGCGCCGCCATGTACGGGCCCAGGTCCGCGACCAGCGAGCACAGCGAGGAGCCCTGCCCCGCCGTCGGTTCCAGCAGCAGCCACGGGTCGTCGTCGTGCGTCAGCTCGTCCAGCAGCGGCCGTACCCGCTCGCGCACCTGCGCCAGCGCCACCTCGCGGGTCCTGCCGCCGGTCGCCGAGCCGGTGTGCACCACCACGCCCAGCGCGCCGATCGCCCGCGCCCGGCGCAGCGAGTGCCGCAGCGACTCCACCGAGCGCTCCACCGTCGCCTCGGTGTGCGAGCCGAAGTTGATCAGATACGGCGCGTGCACATACGCGGGCAGGTCCAGCTCCGCGCAGCGCGTCCGGAACTCCTCGTCCTGGACAGGGCTGCCGGGCGGAGTCGCCCAGCCGCGCGGATTGGCCGCGAAGACCTGGACGGTCTCCGCGCCGATCCGCTCCGCGTACCCCAGCCCCACGGTGGCCAGCCCGCCGGCCACCGGCACATGGCTGCCCACCGGATTGCGCGACCGCATCAGCCCGCCGCACCCGTCGGCGCGTCCGTCACCACGCGCATCAGCGCACCCAGATGGTGATCGTCGCGCCCTTGGGCGCCTGCCCGCCGCCGTCGGGGGACTGGCTGAAGACGGTGTCGCCGAAGAACACGGTGATCACCCGGACGTCGAAGCCCGCGTCCTGGAGGATCTGCTTGGCCTCGTCCTTCTTCTTGCCCGTCACGCCCGGCACGTCGAACTGCTGCTGGCCCTTGGACACGGTGATCGTCACCGTGTCGCCGGTGCCGACCTGCGTCCCCACCTCCGGGGACGCCAGCGCGACCTGGTCCTTGTCCGCGACGTCGGAGAACACCTTGTCCGGCGCCAGGACGACCTTCAGACCCGCGTCCTCGAGCTGCTGCTGCGCGTCGGTGACCGAGTCGCCGATCACGTCCGGCACGTCGACCGGAGCCCCGCGCGACACCTTGATCGCCACCGGGGTGTCGGGCGCCCGGCGGATGCCACCGGCGGGGTCGGTGGAGACGACCTGACCGCGGGGCACGTCCTCGCTGAACTCCTGGGCCACCGTGCCGGGCGTCAGACCCGCGTCCTTCAGCTCCTTGCGCGCGGTCTCCAGCGGCTTGCCCCGGACGTCGGGCACCTGGACCTGCTGCGGGCCCTTGGAGACCTTCAGCGTCACCGTGCCGTTGTCCCGGACGCGCTTGCCGGGGCCCGGATCCGTCGAGATCACCGTGCCGCGCGGCACCGTGATCGAGAAGTCCCGTGTCACCTTCGCGCGCAGCCCCGCCGCGTCCAGCTTCTTCTCCGCGTCGGCCTGCGACAGCGCCAGCACCGCGGGCACCTTCGTGAACTGCCCGTCGCTGATGTACCAGACGCCCGCGCCGACCCCGAGCAGCACCAGCAGCGCCAGCACCACCGCCAGCGGCCCGCGCCGCCGCGGCGCACCGTCCCCGCGGCCCAGCCGCCGCGGCTGCCGAGGACCCGCGGGCGGCTCCTCGGGCGGCGGGGGCGGCAACAGCAGCCTGCTCGTACGGTTCAGCTCGCCGCTGTCGGCCGCCGCCGGTACCGGCGGCGCGGACGCGGGCATCGGCTCCGACGCGAAGGCCGCCGACGGATAGCGGTGGACGACGCTGGTCGGGTCCTCGGACCCGGCGCCGCTCATCTCGCCGATGGTGTCCGCGGGCTCGCGGTCCAGCTGCGCCGGGGTCAGCGCCGCCCGCACGTCGCGCACCTCGGCCAGCAGGTCCACGGCGTCCGCGGGCCTGCCCCGCGGGTCACGGCAGGCGGCCCGCGCCACCAGGGCG
This sequence comes from Streptomyces sp. NPDC088197, assembly GCF_044741185.1. NCBI lineage: Bacteria > Bacillati > Actinomycetota > Actinomycetes > Kitasatosporales > Streptomycetaceae > Streptomyces > Streptomyces sp. NPDC088197. Next base: position 64,668 of record NZ_JBIUSD010000003.1, on the reverse strand, counting down.
TCCAGCGCGGGTGCCAGACCGGCGACGACCGAGGACGGGGCGGGCACGTCCTCGTTGAGGTGCTGGAACATCACCTGCGCGGGCGTCGTCCCGTCGTACGGCTTGCGGCCGGTCAGCGTCTCGTACAGCACGACCCCGCACGCGTACACATCCGTGCGCTGGTCGACCACGCCGTGCCCGATCTGCTCGGGGGCGAGGTACGAGACGGTGCCCAGCAGCGAGCCGGTCGACGCGCTGGTCTGAGTGTCCACCGCCCTGACCAGGCCGAAGTCGGCGACCTTCACGCGGCCGTCGTCCCCGATCAGCACATTCTCCGGCTTCATGTCGCGGTGGACCAGGCCCGCGCGGTGCGCGGCGCCGAGCGCCGCCAGCACCGGCTCCATGATGTCCAGCGCCGCCCGCGGCTGGAGCGCCCCGCGCTCGCGCACCACGTCGCGCAGCGTGCAGCCGGCCACGTACTCCATGGCCAGATACACGTAGGTGCCGTCGGCGCCCTGGTCGAACATCCCGACGACATTCGGGTGCGCCAGCTTCGCCACGGCTTTGGCCTCGCGGATGAAGCGCTCGACGAAGCCGGTGTCGGTCGCCAGGGCCGGGTGCATCACCTTGAGCGCGAGCACCCGGTCGAGGCGGGTGTCCACGGCCCTGTACACCGTGGCCATCCCCCCGACAGCGATGCGCGCCTCGACCCGGTAACGGCGGTCGAGCGTCTGCCCGACGAGCGGGTCCTGCACGGTCGTGTCCACGATCGCCGATTCTACGAGGCCGGAATGCCCCGAACGGCGCTGCGCGCCCGGTCTGTACCCCACCTGTTGCGTGCCGCAACGCTTCCGTGACCTCCCGTCCCCCTGCCCGGGTCGGCGCCCTTCCCCGGGGCTCCGCCCCTGTACGGCCCTTCACGGAGGGCGGCGGCCCGATCCTTCAAGGGTCGCGGTGGGCACGTCCTGTGCGCGGTGGACGCGGGGCCCTGGACCTAGAAGGCGGGGCGTTCCGGGTCGAGGGAGGGGAGACCTTCGGGCGGGGAGGAGGGGAGGGCGAAGTGGCGGCGGGGGATACGCCCGGCACGAAAGGCCAGGCGCCCGGCCGAAACGGCGTGACGCATGCCCTCGGCCATGAGAACCGGCTGCCGCGCCCGCGTGACGGCCGAGGCCAGCATGACGGCGGCGCACCCGAGTTCCATGGCGAGCGCGGCGTCGGACGCCGTCCCCGCCCCGGCGTCGAGGACGACGGGAACACCGGCCCGCTCGGTGATGAGTTGAAAATTGTGCGGGTTGCGGATTCCGAGCCCCGACCCGATCGGCGACCCGAGCGGCATGATCGCCGCGCACCCCACGTCCTCCAGCTTCCGCGCCAGCACCGGATCGTCGCTGGTGTACGGCAGCACCGTGAAGCCGTCGTCCACCAACGTCTCGGCGGCGTCGAGGAGTTCGACCGGATCGGGCAGCAACGTCCGCTCGTCCGCGATGACTTCCAGCTTCACCCAGTCGGTGCCGAGGGCCTCACGCGCCAGCCGCGCGGTCAGCACGGCCTCACCGGCCGTGAAGCACCCGGCGGTGTTGGGCAGCACACGGATGCCGTGCCGCCGCAGCACCGACAGCACCGACCCCTTCGTCGTGGGGTCGAGCCGCCGCATGGCGACGGTGGTCAGCTCCGTACCGGACGCGAGCAGCGCCTGCTCCAGCACCTCCAGGCTCGGCGCCCCGCCGGTCCCCATGATCAGCCGCGAGGAGAAGACGGCATCCCCGATCCGCAACGGGTCGCTGACGTCGACAGCGGAAGTCGTCATCCCTCAGCCCCCCTGCACGGCGGTGAGGATTTCCACGCGATCACCATCGGACAGCGGCGTCGCCGCCCACCGGGCGCGCGGGACGACCGTCTCGTTGAGGGCGGCGGCCACGCCGGAGGCGGCCGGGGTGAGGTCGGCCACCAGGGCGTCGAGGGCGAGGGGCGCGGGCAGGGAGCGGCGCTCGCCGTTCACCAGGACCGTGATCGTCATACGGTCTGCTCCTCACGGGCGGCGGCGGCCGGGGGTCCGGATACCGGGAAGACGGGCACCGGGACGGCCGCGAAGCGGGAGGCGGCGAACGGCCGCGCGTACGCGGGCAGTTCGCCCGTGACCAGCGCCTCCGCCATGATGTCGCCGGTGATCGGGGTGAGCAGCACGCCGTTGCGGTGGTGGCCGGTGGCCAGCAGCAGGCCGTCCAGCGCGCCGCGGCCGAGGAGTGGAGCGTTGTCCGGGGACCCCGGCCGCAGGCCCGCCAGGGTCTCGGTGAGCGGCAGTTCGGTGATGCCGGGCACCAACTCGTGGGCGTCCCGGAGGAGTTCGTAGACCCCGCCCGCGGTCACCGTGGTGTCCCAGCCCAACTCCTCGCTGGTCGCGCCGAGTACCAGCTCCCCGTTCTCGCGCGGCACCAGGTACACATGGCTGCCGCGTACCACCGCCCGGACCGTACGGGACAGGAACGGCGCGTGGCCCGGCGGGATGCGCAGCCGCAGGATCTGCCCCTTCACCGGCCGTACCGGCGGCAGCGCGGCCTCGGGCACGCCCGCGATCCGGCCGCTGTCGCTGCCCGCGGCCAGCACCGTACGACCGGCCGTGACCGCCGTACCGTCGTCGAGCAGCGCGCCGACGGCCCGGCCGCCCGAGATCTCGACGCGGGCCACCGCCGAGCGGTGCAGGATCACACCGGCCAGCTCCGCGGCCCGCAGCAGCGCCGTGGCGAGACGGCGCGGGTCGACCTGGTGGTCGCCGTCCACCCGCAGTCCGCCGCGGACACCGGGGGCGAGCAGCGGTTCGAGGCGGCGGCAGTCCCGGCCGCTCAGCCACTCCGAGGGCAGGCCCAGCGAGGTCTGGAAGGCGTGCAGATCGCGCAGGTGCGCGCGGTCGTCGGCGTCCAGCGCGACGGTCAGGGTGCCGCAGGCGCGGAAGCCGACGTCGAGGCCGGTCGCCTCGGTCAACTCGGCCACGAAATCCGGGTATCGGCGCGCCGACGCCAGATTGAGGTCCAGCAGCGTCTGCTCGCCGTACTGCGATTCGGTGACCGCGGCCAGCATGCCCGCCGCCACCCGCGCCGCGCCGCCGCCGGGGTCCGGGTCGGCCACGGCGGTCCGCAGGCCGCGCTGCGCCGCCCGCCAGGCGGTGACCAGGCCGATGATGCCGCCGCCCACCACCAGGACGTCGTACGACGCCGCCGCGCGGGAACTCCGCGGCGCGGCCGTAGGAGCCGCCGGTCCGCTCGGCGCCGCCGGTTCAGGTGTACCCATCGAATACCGCCCTCCCTTCGCCGGAATGACCCGGATCAGGTTCGTACGGTCGGCGGCCGTCCAGCCGCCCTCTCAGCCCGGTGCGTCCGGGCTCCCGCGTGTTCTCTGGCCCCGACACCATATCCCCGCCCGCCGCCCGGGGGTGGCCCGGCGTCGTCGGCGGCCCGTACCGACTACCGTGAATCATGTGAACGACGTCGTGATTGTCGGGGCCGGGATGGCCGGGGTGCAGACGGCGGTCTGCCTGCGCGAGCAGGGCTGGCGGGACGGCATCGTGCTGGTCGGCGACGAGCCGCACCCTCCGTACGACCGCCCGCCGCTGTCGAAGGCGGTCCTGCTCGGCACGGCGGGCGAGGACACCGACGTCCGCTTCGACGTCGACTTCGACGCCCTGGACGTGGATCTGCGCCTGGGCGTACGGGCGCAGGGGCTGCGGCCAGGCGACCACGAGGTCGTCACCGACAAGGGCGGCCTGCGCTACGGCCGTCTCGTCGTCGCGACCGGCGCCTACCCCGTGGCGCTGCCCGGCACGGCGGGCCTGCCCGGCGTCCACCTGCTGCGCACCCTGGACGACGCGGCGGCGCTGCGCCCGGTGCTGGACGCCCACAAGGACGTCGTGGTGGTCGGCGCGGGCTGGATCGGCGCCGAATTCGCCACCGCGGCGCGGCAGGCGGGCTGTGAGGTGACCGTCGTGGAGGCCGCGGACCGGCCGCTGTCCGGCGCGCTGCCCGCCACCATCACCGGCCACATGCGGGCCTGGTACGCCGACGCCGGGGTACGGCTGCTCACCGGCACCGCCGTCGCCGAGGTCGAACCCGGCGCCGTGGTGCTCGCCGACGGCACCCGGCTGCCCGCCGCGGCCGTCGTGGTCGGCATCGGCGCCAGGCCCGCCACCGGCTGGCTGGCCGGTTCCGGCGTCGGCCTCGGCCCGGACGGCGCCGTACTCGCCGACGACCGGCTGCGCACCACCGCGTCCGACGTGTACGCCGTCGGCGACTGCGCGTCGTTCCCGTCCGCGCGCTACGGCGAGCGGCTGCTCATCCACCACTGGGACAACGCCGTGCAGGGCCCGCGGACCGCCGCCGCCAACGTCCTCGGCGGCGACGAGGCGTACGACCCGGTGCCGTACTTCTGGTCCGAGCAGTTCGGCCGCTTCGTGCAGTACGCAGGGCACCACACGGGCGCCGACACGATGCTGCTGCGCGGCGACCCGGCGAGCCCGTCCTGGTCGGTGTGCTGGCTGCGCGGCGGCGCCCTGGCCGCGCTGCTGGCCGTGGACCGGCCGCGGGACCTGGCGCAGGCCCGCAAGCTGGTCGCCCGCGCGGCGGTGCTGGACCCGGCGCTCGCCGCCGACCCGGCGGTGCAGCTCAAGTCGGCGGCCCTGCGCTGAGCGGGGCGTCCCGCTAACGGCGCAGTGCCGCAGCGGTTGTCGGCGGCGGGTGGCACCCTTGTCCTGTGACTGTTTTCTCGTCGGTTGACGCACACATTGACGCTCTCGTCCCCTCGTGGCTCACGCTGCCCGAGGTCGCGGAGCGGCTCGGACTCGACATCACCCGGATTCGCCCCCTCATCAAGGAGGGCCAGCTCATCGCGGTCCGCCGCGGTGAGAACAAGGTGCTCATGGTGCCCGCGGACTTCGTCGGCGAAGGCGCCATCACCAAGGGCCTGTCCGGCACGCTCACCGTGCTCAAGGACGACGGGTTCTCGGACGATGAGGCGCTGGAATGGCTCTTCACGCCCGACCCGAGCCTCCCCGGCACCCCCGCCCAGGCACTGCGCGAGAATCGCGGGACCGAGGTGAAGCGCCGAGCGCAGGCGCTCGCCGTGTAACCCGTACGCCTCAGGGGGAACCGCCCGCATGACGACCACCGCCGCCGCCACCGCCGTGGGCACCGCCCGTGACCGGCTCGCCGCCGCCCGGCTCTATCTGTGCACCGACGCCAGGACCGAGCGCGGCGACCTCGCCGAGTTCGCGGACGCGGTACTGAGCGGCGGGGTGGACGTCATCCAGCTCCGGCACAAGGGCATCGAGGCGGGGGCCGAACTGGCGGCCCTCGCCGTCCTCGCCGAGGTCTGCCGCAGGCACGGCAAGCTCCTCGCGGTCAACGACCGCGCCGACGTGGCGCACGCGGCCCTGGCCGACGTCCTGCACCTCGGCCAGGGGGACCTGCCGGTCCCGGCCGCGCGCGCCATTCTCGGCGACGAGGTGCTGATCGGGCGCTCCTGCCATGCCCCTTCCGAGGTGGACGCCGCCGCCGTGGAGCCCGGCGCCGACTACTTCTGCACCGGGCCCGTCTGGCCCACGCCCACCAAGCCGGGGCGTCCCGCCCCGGGGCTCGACCTGGTCCGGCACGCCGCCGGGCTCACGACCGACCGGCCCTGGTTCGCCATCGGCGGCATCTCCCTCGACAACATCGCCCAGGTCCGCGCCGCCGGTGCGCGCCGTGTCGTCGTCGTCCGCGCCCTCACCGAGGCCGCCGATCCCGCCGGCGCGGCCTCCGCCCTCCGCGCCGCCCTCGCCTGACACCTAGGCGGTGAGCATTCCCGGGGCCCGGCCCCTGGACGGTCCTCTCCCGCCGGCGGCAAGCCGATCCTTTCGGGGCGCGGCCCCGAGGCGGTCTTTCTGCCAGGGCGGCTGGCCGGTCTTTTCAGGGGCGCGGGGAACTGCGCGACCCGCCCCCACCGGGCTGTCAGCCCGGAAACAACAGCATCTGCCCCGCTGGGGCCGGTTCTCAAAGGCCCGCCACCGCCGTGGCCGAGCGCGCAGTTCCCCGCGCCCCTGAAAACCCGGCGTGCCGCCCCCGGCAGAGAAACCGCCCGGGCCCGCGCCCCCGGAAAACCCGGTGTGCCGCCCCTGGCAAAGGAACCGCCCGGGGCCGCGCCCCGGGGAAGGCGCGGGCATGGGCGCCAAGCCCACCCGGTGTCCAATCCGTGGACCGCCGGTGGCCAGGAAATGGACGTACGAGGTCATATCGCCCCGTCCGGTTACGGACGGTGGCCAGCCGGGGCTAGCCTTCAAGGCATGGCTTTGGGGACACCTTCCACGCGAACAGACCGGGCGATCACGATCCGTGAGCTCCTGGCGCGGGGCGAGCGCTCGTACTCGTTCGAATTCGCCGCGCCGAGGACGGAGAAGGGCGAGCGGACGCTGTGGAACGCGATCCGCAGGATCGAGGCGGTCGGCCCCACGTTCGTGTCGGTGACCTACGGCGCGGGCGGCTCCTCGCGGGAGGGCACGGTGCGGGCCACGGACCGGATCGTGTCGGACACGACGCTGACCCCGTGCGCGCACCTCACGGCCGTGAACCACTCGGTGGCCGAGCTGCGCAACATCATCGGTCAGTACGCGGACGCCGGAATCCGCAACATCCTGGCTGTGCGCGGGGACCCGCCGGGCGACCCGCTCGCGGAGTGGGTGCCGCACCCGGAGGGCCTGACGTACGCGGCGGAACTGGTCCGGCTGATCAAGGAGTCCGGCGACTTCTGCGTCGGCGTGGCCGCGTTCACCGAGATGCACCCTCGCTCCACCGACCCGGCCGAGGACACCCGGCACTTCCTGGACAAGTGCCGCGCGGGCGCCGACTTCGCCATCACGCAGATGTTCTTCGACGCGGAGGACTACCTGCGGCTGCGCGACCGGGTCGACGCGGCGGGGTGCAGCACCCCGATCATTCCCGAGGTCATGCCGGTCACCAACGTCCGGCAGATCGAGCGTTTCGCCCAGCTCGGCAACGCCCCCTTCCCCTCCGACCTGGCCGAACGCATCCTCGCGGTGCAGGACGACCCGGTCGCGGTCCGGGCGATCGGCATCGAGTTCACCACCGAGATGTGCCGCCGTCTGATGGCGGAGGACATTCCGGGGCTGCACTTCATTACTCTTAACCACTCGACAGCGTCGCTGGAGATCTACGAGAACCTCGGTCTGCACCAGCGGACGTGACCGGCTCGGTACAGTCGGCTCGGTCCAGTTAAGGAAGTGGGCGCATGGGCTACTCGGTGCTGTACGTCGCCTTCGGAATCGTCGCGCTGTGGCTGCTCGGTGAGGTACTGCTCCAGTACAAGGCGCGGCTGCGCTATCGCGTACTGGCCTTCGCCGGGTTCCTGGGCGTGGTCGTCGGCGTGTCCCAGCGCAATGTGATCATCATCGTGCTCGGCGCGCTCGCCTTCGGCGCGGGCCAGTCCTTCGTGACGCTCTCCTACAAGCGCGGCTTCTCCACCGGCTGGGCGCTCGGCGGGCGTCCCGGCTCCAGCCGCCGCCGCAGGAAGGGCGGGGTGACCGAGCCGGTGCTGGAGGTCAGCCCGGTCGAGGAGGAGTACCCGGAGGAATTCGCCGCCGCCCGGCAGCCGGGTCCGCGCGACGAACTCGACGCGGACGAGCCCGATCTGTTCGGCGGCGGGCGGCCGTTGGACTCCGGCCAGATCTACCAGCCGGTCCCGATGCACGAGGACAGCGGCGAATACCCGGTCTACGACGGCCAGTCGACGTACACCCCCGACCCGTACACCAGCGGCGGCTACGAGGGGTACGGCGCGCAGGGCTATGCGGGCTGGGGCGGCGAACCCCAGCCCGCGGCGGCCTCCTACGCCGGTGACGGCTCCGACCAGTCCGGCTGGGGCGGCCACGAGTACGGCTACGACCCGGGCGCCTACCAGGAGCCCGCCCCCGCCTCCTACGGCTACGACACCCCGGCCGGCGGCGGCGAGCCCTACCCGTACCCGTATCCCCAGCCGCAGCCGCAGCCGCAGCCGCGGTACGAGACCTACGGCGGTCAGCAGGAGCAGGAGCAACAGCCGCTGGGCAGCGACCCGTACGGCTACCCGTACCAGCAGCAGCCCGACCCGCAGGCGCAGCCGTACATCCCCCAGCAGCAGTACCAGTCGCCGTACGAGCAGCAGCAACCGCCCCAGCAGGAGCAGCAGCCGCAGTACGCCGACCCGTACGACCCCTACCGCTACTGAGAGTTCGCCCCGCCGCCCGGCCCGCTACCCGGCCTGGGTGCGGGCCGCGTGCAGCAGTGACGGCAGCCGGGCCGCCGCCGTGCCCAGGCCGTTGGGCGCGGCCCAGGTCTGGGCGGGCAGCACGGCGGCCACGTGCGGGAAGTCCCGCCGCAGCGTCTCCTCCTCGTAGCGGTGGCAGCCCTCGTGCCAGGTGAGGATGCCCGCCAGCCAGTCGCGCAGCTCCTGCGCGTAGCCGAGCAGCACCTCGCGCGCCGCGTCGTCGAGTGCGAACTCCTCGAAGAGCGTGGGCAGTTGGTTCTCGGTGATGTGCTGGAACTCCTGCATCCGCGCGGCCATCAGATCCCCGACCACGTCCATCGCCTCCTGCGGCGAGCAGTCCAGGAAATTCTGCACGACGAGCACCGCGTTGTGGATCTCCCCCTCGAACTCGATCTCCTTGCGGTACGAGAACACGTCGTTGAGCAGGCAGGCGAAGTCGGCGGCGGCCACCTCCATGGACTGCACGGGCCGCGAGCGGTAGACGGCGTCCGGCAGGGCGTCACCGTGGCCGATCCGCGACAGGCTCATCGTCAGGTCGGAGCCGAAGGTCTTGCGGCGCATCTCGATGTAGTCGACCGGGTCCGGCACCCGGTTCTGCTTCTGGTTGGCCAGCTCCCACAGCCAGCTCTCGCACATGTCCTCGACGGCGAAGCGGAATTTGCCCCGCGCGTCGGGGGACATCGGGCCCGCGGTGCGCCGCCACAGGTCCGCCAGACCCCGCTCCAGCGCGCTCACCGGCGTGGGCGCGGGCTCGTCGCCCAGCGGCATGAACAGCTTGAACCGCTCGGTGGCCAGCCGGGCCGCTCCGGTGTCGGGGGACCGGCCGAAGACCAGCGGGTAGTAGTCGTCGCCGTAGGTGCCCCAGGTCAGCCAGTCCGTGGTGAGGTTCAGCTCCTCCGGCGAGGCCGCCGGGTGGATGCCCGCCGCGCACAGCGCGAAGTCGTAGTCGGCGAGCTTGCGTTCGTTCCACAGCCCGCCGGGGACGGGGAAGCCGGGCTCCGCGCCGAGGATGCCCATCGCCCGGCCCCACTCCATGTTGTGCCGCCGGGCGGTGTCCAAGTGCGGGCTGAGCGTGGTCTCGAACGGCATGTGGATCTCGGCGCGCCGGACCGTGTCGGTGCGCTGGTGCGGGGCGTGCGAGAAGGACCGGGCGCGCTGCGGCAAGGTCGCGGCCAGCGAGTGCAGGATCTGCGCGGCCGAGGTGCCCAGGCCCGTCGGCCCGCCGATCGCGCCGCCGCCGATACCGGCGCCCGCGCCCACCGCGCGGGAACTGCCGTCCGCGCCGTTCATGTACCGGCTGGAGCGCATGTGCCACTCGTGGCCGCCCGACTGCCAGTCCTGGAGTCCCTTGACGTACGCGAAGACGCCGAGACGTTCCTGCGGGGTCAGGCCGAACTGCCCGAACAGCGGCTCCACTTCGGTGAGAGCGGTGTGCTCGAACTGGTGCAGCCGCGAGGTCAGCAGGTCGTTCACCCGGTCCGCTGCCTGCTGGGCGGTCAGATCGAGGAACCGCTCAAGGACCAGGACGGCGTTGGAGAGTTCGCCCTCTTCCTCGATCTCGCGCTGGTACGAGAACAGGTCGTTGCGCAGGTGCACGCTGTCCGCGAAGCAGTCGCGCAGCACCCGCATCGCACGGCTCCCGGCGATCCGCGCCGGTACCTCGGCGCCCGCCGCGTGCTCGATCAGATTCGCCGACCAGGGCGCGCCGCCCACCTTGCGGCGCATCTCGATGTACTCGATCGGATTCGAGACCCGGCCCGCGTTGATGTTGGACAGCTCCCAGAGCGACTCCTCCAGCAGGTAGTACGTGCTCTCGTGGAACCGCTCCCTGAAGTCCTGCGACATCGTCGGCACCGTGCGCGCCCACAAGTCCGCGAGCCCCGCCTCGACCTGGTTGGTCGGCTCCGGCACCGGCTGTCCGGGATCCACCGGCATGAAGGCGGGCAGCCGGTCCAGGTACGCCTTCGCGCCCTGCATGTCCTGGCTGCGCTTGAAGATGTCCAGGAAGTGGTCGTCGAAGAAGAACACCCACACGTACCAGTCGGTGACCAGGTCCAGTTCGGGACCCGACGCGTCGGGATGGGTGTACGCGCACAGCAGCGCGTAGTCGTGGGCGTCGTAGTCCGCCTCGTCCCAGATCCCTGAGCCCTCGATCATGTCCATCTCGCGGGCCCACGCCTTGGAGTGCTCCCTGGCCCGTTCCAGGTGGGGGTTGAGCCGCGCCGGATACGGCACGTAGAACTGCGGGAGTTCGAAGGGCTGCGGCATGCTTCGTACGGCCTTCCGCTCGGTGATCACGGGCCGCCGTTCACGCTAGGCGGCCACCGCGCGCCCCCGGAGCGCCCACCGGGCTTTTCCGTCCGATCGGTTGAATCCGGGCGGTGGTCCGCTTAAGGATCTTCGCGGCGGTAACGGGGGCGGCAAGAGGCGGACAGCGGACGGGAATCCGTCGAGCGAGCCGTCAACGAGCGCGCGGCGCACGCCCGTTCACCGGCTGCCGCCGGGCCCGCCCATGATCAGGTCCGCCACGATCGCGCCCGACATGCCCGCGTGCGGCAGTCCGCCGCCGGGGTGGGCCCAGCCGCCGACCCGGTAGAGACCGGGCAGCGCGTCGGCGTTGGGGGAGCGCAGCAGTGAGCCGTGCGCGCCCGCGAGCGCGGGCGCGGGCACCGAGCCGCCCGGTGCGCCGGTCTCGCGTTCCGTGTCCGCCGGTGTCCGCACGATCCGCCACAACTCCCGCTCCCGCAGGCCGGGTACGGCCGCCTCCGCGGCGGCCACCGCCCGCTCGGCGACGGCGTCGGCGGCGCCGGGAGCCGTCCAGTCCAGGCCGGCCCGGCCGTGCGGCGGCACGGTCACCCTCACGGTGACCGCCTCGTGCCCGTCGTCCGGGCGCAGCGCGGGGTCGTCGGGCCGCAGCACCGTCACCGTGGGGACGGCGTCCGTGGTGCCGGGGGAGTCGAACGCCCAGGTCAGCGCGCGTTCGCGGTCCGGGGCGTGCACGACCGTACGGTGCACGGCGTCGGCCGGGCGCGCGCCGCGCAGCGCCAGGTGGACGGTGAGGACGCCCCGCGGGTGCCGCGGGCCCCAGTCGGGCAACTCGTCCTCGGACTCCCAGGGCAGCACGTGGTCCCGGTAGAGCGCGGGCAGCGGCGCGCCCGCCACCACGAAGTCGGCCTCCGCCGTACCGCTGTCGGCCAGTTCCACCCCGGCGGCCCGGCCGTCCTTCTCCAGCACCCCGGTGACCTCGGCGCCGAACCGGAACTCCACCTTCCGCGCCAGACAGCGCGCGTACACCGCGTCCGCCAGCGCCCGCAGCCCGCCGGGCACGTACCAGACGCCGAAGGTCTGCTCCACGTACGCCAGTACGGTCGCGGAGGCGGGAGCGGTGCGCGGGTCGAGGCCGTAGTCGAGCGGATAGCTCTCCAGCAGCGCGGCCAGCCGGGGGTCGCGCAACTCGCCGTCCGCGACGGCGGACAGGGTCCGCGCCTGCGCCGCGCGCCGCAGCAGACCGCGCTTCCCGGCCGCCGGATACGGATCCTCGCGCAGCGCGGCGGTCGCCCCGGACACCGCGTCCTCCAACAAGGGCCTGCGAGTGGCCTCCCAGGCTTCCCGGGCGCGCAGCATGACCTCGCTCCACCGCTCGCCGTTCCCGGCCCCCAGAGCGCCGTCCAGCGCCTCCATGACCCCGGAGCGCGACGCGTTGGGCAGCGTCAGATCCGTACCGTCGGCGAAGACGTGGCGGGCGGCCGGATCGGCCTGCGCCAGACCGACGGACTGTTCGAGCGACTCCCGGCCGGTCTTGACGAACAGATCGCGCTGCACGGCGGGCAGCAGCAGGAGACCGGGGCCGGTGTCGAAGGCGAAACCGTCTCTCTCGACCCGGCCCACACCGCCGCCGTACGTCGCCGACCGCTCGTGCACCACCACCCGGTGGCCGCCGATGGCGAGCCTGGCCGCCGCCGCCAGCGAGCCCATACCCGCGCCGATCACCGCAATCCGTGCCATGGCAGGGACTGTATCGAAGGCCGCCCGACAGGCTCTCAGGTGGGCGCCGGGGTGCCGTTCCGGTTCTTGCGCTCCCTGCGCTCCCTGCGGCGGCGCAGCGCCCGCCGGATCCGGGACAGCAGCAGGAGCACGACGGTCATGCCGAGCACCAGCAGCACCGCCGCGATGATCGCGGCGGGCAGCGGATGGAAGAGCGCGAAGGTGACGATGCTCGCGACGCCCAGGTCCTCGGCGAGGCTGACCACGATATTGCTCGCGGGCTCGGGCGAGGTGTTCACCGCCAGCCTCGTGCCCGCCTTCACCAGATGGCTGGCCAGCGCCGTGGACCCGCCGACCGCGCCCGCCGCCAGCTCCGACAGCGAACCCGACTGCCCGGCCAGCAGCGCCGCCACCACCGCGCCCGCGACCGGCCTGATCACCGTGTGCACGGCGTCCCACGCCGAGTCCACGTAAGGGATCTTGTCGGCCACCGCCTCGCAGAGGAACAGGGCGGCCGCGATCAGCAGCACATCGGTGCGCTGGAGCGAGAGCGGCACCTCGTCGGTGATACCCGCCCTGCCCATCACACCGAGCAGCAGCACGACGGCGTAGGCGTTGATCCCGCTCGCCCAGCCGCTGGTGAAGACCAGCGGAAGTACGGACATGCGCGGGACTCTAGCGAACCGCGCCCACTGTCACCGAGTGAAATCGCGCGGTCATGAGTATCCGTACCTAGACGCGCGGTTGAGTACGTTCGCGGATGGGGCGTCGGCCGGGAAACCGGAAGAGTGGGGACCGCGGACGGGCTTCGGTGCCAGAACCGCCGACACGGGGCGGCGGAAGTACACCGGTCCGTACGTGAACGGGGGGCGCACGGGGGAGGCGCTGTTCTGGCACGGACCTGCGGGGGACCGGACCCTGCCAGAACAGCGCACCCGCGGACCGCTCACTGGCGCGCCGAACGCCCGCCGACCCTGCCCTGGAGCAGCCGGGACAGCGCCGCGTGCACCTCGTCGATACCGCGCTCCGGCTGGAACGCCTGCCAGTCCAGCGCGGCGACCAGCACCATCCCGAACAGCGCGGACGCCGTCAGCGGTACGTCGATCTCGTCGTTCAGCTCACCCGCCGCCACGGCCTCGCCCAGCACCTTCTCGACCACCGCCACCGCCTCCTGACGCAGGATCATCAGCGTGTCCTGCCAAGCGCGGTTGGTGCGCCACAGCTCGGCCACGTAGAGCTGCGTGAAGGACGGGTAGCGCACGATGAAGTCGAGCCCCGCGTGGATCATCGCGTCCAGCGCGTCGACCTTGCCGCCGCCCTTGGCCTCCGCGTCCTGCGCGGCCTCGCGCAGCGAGACGGTCAGCAGACCCACGCCGTGCCGCAGCAACTCCTCGAACAGGTCGTTCTTGCTGGCGAAGTTGTAGTAGACGGTGCCCTTGGCGACCCCGGCCCGTTCGGCGATCTCGTCGACCGTGGTGGCGGAGAAGCCCTGTTCGGCGATGAGGGTGACGGCGGCCTCGTACAGCTTCTGACGAGTGGCCTGGCGTCGTGCGGTGGTCATGGTGCCGATTCTGCCTGTCCGGCGTCCGGCATGTTCACCGGGCACGTTCACCCGGCGGATTCCGGCCACCGCGCCAATGTCCCGTTTTCGGGCGTTACCCCAGGTCAGGACCGATTGTCAGTGGTAGCCCCCACTATGGGTGGCATGGAGAAAGGAGGCTCGCCATGGCAGCTCCCGTAAGCGACATCCATCCTGTGCTGCGCCGCGCCACCGCGTCACCCGCCGCCCTTGACCTGCTCACCCAGGCACACCTCGGCCTCGAAGAGGCCGCCGTCCTGGAAACTCCGAACGAGCGCTACGCCACCGCCCACCTCGCCGCCCTGCGCACCGCCGCCGCGGTGCTCGCGGTACGCGGCCGACCCGAGCCCGCCCCGCGCCGCCGCCAGCGGATACGCACCGCCTGGGAGGTGCTGCCCGAGGTCGCGCCCGAACTGGCGGAGTGGAGCGCCCTGTTCGAGGCGGGCGCGGCCCGCAGGGCCCGCGCCGAGGCCGGCATAGCCGGAGCCGCGGGCCCCCGCGACGCCGACGACCTGCTGCGCGCCGCGACCATGTTCCTGCGCCTGGTGGAGCGCATGCTGCTCCTCCAGCCCGCGCTCGCGGGCAAGCCGCCCCTGGTCCCGGCCCCCGCGGCCGCGGAGCCACCCCGCAGACGCGCCAACTGACACCCGGCCGCGCGCGGCGGCCCCGTCGTCCTGGTCACGCACGAGCACCTGGACCACGACACCCGGCCGCGCGCGCGGCGGCCCCACCTCGGCCGGGGGCTCTAGAGTGGAGCCGCCCGATGTGACCAGCCCCTGCGAGGAGCCGCGCGCCATGTCCCGTCAAGGAGGGGTGGACCCGATGCGCCCCCGTGCCAGTCTGCGTACCGCCGTGGTGTGGGAGGTCCTCAAGGACGCTCTCGAACGGCGGGCCAAGACCGCGGACACGGCGGCACTCGACGTCCTGGACACCGGCGGCGGCACCGGCAACTTCGCGGTGCCCGTCGCCCGGCTCGGCCACCGCGTCACCGTCGTCGACCCCAGCCCCGACGCGCTCTTCGCACTGGAGCGGCGAGCCGCCGAGGCCGGGGTCACCGACCGGGTCAGCGCCGTCCAGGGCGACACCCACGGGCTGCCCGACATCGTGCCCCGCGCGAGCTGGGACATGGTGCTGTGCCACGGCGTCCTGGAGTACGTGGACGACCCGGCGGAGGCCGTGCGCAACGTGGTCGGAGCCCTCCGCCCCTCCGGCGCCCTCAGCCTGCTCGCGGCGGGCCGCGGCGGCGCCGTACTGGCCCGCGCCCTCGCCGGGCACTTCGCGGAGGCCCAGCACGCCCTCGGTGACCCGGACGGCCGATGGGGCGACGGCGATTCGCTGCCCCGCCGCTACACCGCGGACCAGCTCACCCGGCTGGTCACCGACGCGGGTCTGCGGGCCGCCGCCGTGCACGGCATCAGGGTCTTCGCCGACCTCGTCCCCGGCGTTCTGGTCGACACCGAGCCGGGCGCCCTGGAGGCGCTGCTGCGGCTGGAGCTGGCAGCGGCGGAAGAGCCCGGATTCCACTCGGTGGCCACCCAGCTCCACGTCCTCGGCGAGCGCGGCTGACGGACCCCGCGAGACCCCCGGAAGGACCTCTTCCGCTTCACCCGCCCCCGCCACCGGCCGGAGTAGTCGGTCACAGGCCCCCCGTACCGCCATTGCTGACCGTATGCTGGCATGACGTAACGGCGGACGGGGAATGAAGCCCCCGTCGGATTGGCGTAGTGGGGCGGGTTTCATGGGGGCGAATCCCTGCCTATCCTGAAAGGGTCGGACCGGTCGCCCCCCTGCGACCGACGAGTA
This sequence comes from Streptomyces sp. NPDC088197, assembly GCF_044741185.1. Lineage (NCBI taxonomy): Bacteria > Bacillati > Actinomycetota > Actinomycetes > Kitasatosporales > Streptomycetaceae > Streptomyces > Streptomyces sp. NPDC088197. The sequence continues at coordinate 49,040 of NZ_JBIUSD010000003.1, read as the reverse complement.
GGAGGACTCCGTGCCGCTCTCGGAGCACGAGCAGCGCATGCTCGAGCAGATGGAGCGAGCGCTGTACGCCGAAGATCCCAAGTTCGCGTCGGCGCTTGAGGGAAGTGGGCTGCGCACGTACACCAGGCGGCGTGTCTACCAGTCGGTGGCGGGCTTCCTGGTCGGTATCGCGCTGCTCATGGGCGGCATGATCGCCAAGCAGCCCTGGATCAGTGTGGTGGGCTTCCTGGTCATGCTGGCCTGTGCGGTGCTGGCCGTCACCGGCTGGCGCAAGGCGGGCAAGCCGGGCGAGGCGGCGCCCGCCGCCGGGGTTCCCGGTGCCCCCGGCGCACCCGGCCGGCGGCTCAGCCGCCGCAACCAGGCCAAGCGGGGCAAGGTCATGGACCGGATCGAGGAGCGGTGGCAGCGCCGCCGCGACGAGCAGCAGGGTGGCCGCTAGAGGGTCACTTCCGCCAGCACGGCGCACCGTCCGAGGGTCCCGCACCCTCCCGGCGGTGCGCCGATCTTTTTGCCCCCCGTGCGCCCACCTGTCGCCGTGCGGCGAGCCGATCCCTGAGGGTCGCGGCCCCTGAGGCCGTGCCGGCGCGAGGCATGTGCCCGGAGGGGCGCTGGGGGGCGCCTCCCAGCGTTAGCTGGGGGAGGAACCGCGCGGTCCGCCGCCGGCCGCGCTGAGGAACCGCGCGGTCCGCCGCCGGCCGCGCTCCCGCAGGTCACCACCCGCTCCGGCGGGGCAGTCCGGTCGTTCCCGGACCACCGGCCCCTGGGGCGGGCGCGCTGCTCCTCCCGCCCCTGACGGGGCACGCCCCGCGCGGACGGCGCAGCCCCCTGAGGGGCGCCCCACCCGCGCGGTGGGGACTCACGCCTGGCGGGCCAGGCGCCTCCTCAGCGGAGCGACAAGGCGATGCCCGGCCTCGGACAGACGGAGAGTGACCGCGGACCACCGGTCAGAAAGCTGCCAGATCACCCGGGCGGAGGAACGCGGCAGAAGCACCGCCCGAAGGCGACCGCGGCGCCCGGCCGCCGCGTGCAGGCCCTCGCGGACGTGCCGGACATCGGCCGGCAACCCGGTGACCGGCTGGGGCCTGGGCGAGTAGAGCACCTGCTCCACCGCCGTGGCCAGGGCGCCCGCGGAGACCGCGGCCTGGCCGGTCAGACCGCCGTCCTGGACCAGCCGGGCCATCGCCCGCCGCGGGGTCTCGGAGTCGTCCGGCGGGACGCCGTAGTCCCAGCCGGTGTCGACCACCTCGCGCCAGGCGGACAGGGCGAGCCCTTCGGCCCTGTCCCGTCCGCCGCCGAGCCGTCTGGACCGCTGTCGGCGCCGCCAGAGCATGGGCAGCAGCGGGACGGCCAGCACCAGCAGCGCGAGCAGCGTGAGCACGGCGATCCTGCCGCCGCCGATCCCGCCGCCGCCGGAACCGCCGGAAGCGGCCACCGCCGTGTTGTCGCAGGAGCTCTGCGCCCGGTTGTCGCTGCCGCAGCTCGCGCTCGCCGAGGGCGTCGGGGTCGGCGTCGTCGCCGTGCCGTGCTGCCCCTGGTCGGCGGGCTCGTTGGTGCCCGAGGGCGTCGTGGTCTGGGTGTACGAGGGGGCCGTGCCCCGGTACGGGGTCGGCTCGAAACGGGTCCAGCCGATGCCCTCGAAGTACAGCTCGGGCCAGGCGTGCGCGTCCTTGAGGCCCACCGACATCGTGCCGTCCGAGCCCTGCTGCGAGCCGGGGGTGAAGCCGACCGCCACCCGCGCCGGGATGTGCAGCGTGCGGGCCATCGCCGCCATGGTGAAGGCGAAGTGGATGCAGAAGCCTTCCTTGGTGCGCAGGAACCGCGCTATGGCGTCCACGCCGGTGCCCGACTGCGCCTTGGTGTTGTAGACGAACGCGCCCGAGGTGAAGTACCGCTGGAGCGCCAGCGCCTTCTCGTAGTCGTTGTTCGCCGACTCCGTCACCTGCTGCGCGGTCTGCGCGACCACCTTCGGCAGCGAGCCGGGCACCTTGGTGTACTCCTCGGCGACCCGTCCGGTGGCCGGGGGCGCGGCGGCGAGCTGCGCGGCCGTCGGCTGCACCTGCATGCTCGTGACCGAGTACGTCAGACCCGAGGTGTTCTGCCCGCGGTCGCCGATGATCGTCCGGCCCTCGGGCTCGAACCGCCAGTGCCCCGACACGTCGACGCCCAGCGCCGGGAAGGGCATCGGCAGCCAGCCCTGCGCGTAGCCGTCGTCGACCTTCACCGTCGTCTGGACCTTGGAGTACTTCACGTCGGAGGCCATGCCCGCGGGCTGCGGCAGCACCGACGGGATGTCCTCGATCTTCCGCTTCGACGGCTGCCACTGCGTGCCGTCGAACTGGTCGAGCGCCACGATCCGCAAGTACATGCTGGACAGATCGGTGGAGTTGGTCCTGTACGAGAGGACTTCGCGGTTGTCCTGCTGGTTGAGGTTGTCCTGGAGGGCCACCACCGGGTTGACCGCGGAGATCGTGCCGCCGCGCCCCGGTCCCGTACCGGTGCCCGAGGTGTCCAGCAGGCCGCTGCCCAGCGACGGCAGCACGGCGGGCGCGACCAGGGCCAGGCCCAGCGCCATCACGCCGATCCTGCGGCCGGTGCGCACCGGGGCCAGCGCCCGGCTGCCGGAGGCCGGGTTGGCGGAGCCGCCCCAGCCGTTGGCCGGCGGACCGCCGCCGAAGACCCGGCCCCAGCGCGAGAGCCGGTCCCGGCCCTCGGCCAGGAGCAGCAGCAGGTAACCGGCGGCGGCGACCACGAAGTACAGCCACTGCGCACCGCCGTTGGACAGCCCCGCGGCCACCGAGTACAGCGCCAGCAGCGGAAGTCCCGCGGGGGCCGCGCTGTTGTACGTGACGGCCAGCGCGTCCACCGCGAGCGCGACCACCAGCACACCGCCGACCAGCAGCATCCTGATGCCGGGGGTGACCGGCGCCGGGATGGCGAACTGGCTGACGTCGGTCAGCCCGTCGCGTACCAGGTCGCTGAGGTGGACGAAGGCGTTGGGACCGGGGATGACGCCGCCCAGTGCCTGGTGCGGCGCGAACATCACGGTCAGCACGAGCAGTGAGACCACCGCCTGCGCGAGGACGGTCAACGGCCGGGCCAGCGGCACCCGTCGGGCCAGCGCGCCGACCCCGGACTGGAGTGCCACGAAGAGCACGGCCTGGAACATCCAGCCCGCGGGGGTGGCCAGCGGCAGCAGCGAGCAGGCGGCCATCACGGAGGCGGCCGCCGCACACACCGTCAGCCGGGCACGTCCGCTCATGTTGTGGCCCCTGCCTCTTGCTGTTCCTCGCGTGAGCGGTAACGGTCGGCCCGCTGCCACAGTTCCGGCAGCGAGTCCCCGGCGCGTACCGACAGCACCGTCCAGCCCGCCTCGCGGAGCATCCGCAGCGGTGTCGGGGTGTCGTCGTCCTCGGCGCCGGTCTCCCGCGCGCCGTGCTCGGCCGGGGGCTCCGACCTGGCGCCCGGCTCGCGGGCCGTCCAGTCGTCGCTGTCCAGGACGAACGCGACGGCGCCGCCCGCCCGTTGCCGCATCCGGCCGACGTTGGCCGCCTGCTCCTCGTCCAGGTCGCCGAGGAAGGCCACCAGCAGCCCCTCGTGGCTGGACCGCAGCACCTCGTAGGCGCGGGACAGGCCGTCGCTGTGCGCGGCGTCGGGGCCGGAGCCGGAGCCGGAGCCGGGCGACTGCGCCAGGTCGTCGGAGTGGTCGACCACGGCGAGGGTGTCCAGCAGGACGCCCGCCATGTCCGAGGAGTCGCCGACGTAGCCGCCGGTGCCCTCGGGGCCGGGGACGCTGCTGCCGGTGTCGGTCAGCAGCCGTACCGCGAAGCCGCGTTCCAGCATGTGGGTGGAGACCGAGGCGGCGGCCGAGACCGCCCACTCGAACGCCGAGTCGGGGCCCGCGCCGTAGTAGGCGGAGCGCCGGGTGTCCAGCAGGACGGTGCAGCGCGCGCGGTGCGGCTGCTCCTCGCGGCGCACCATCAGCTCGCCGTACTTGGCGGTGGAGCGCCAGTGCACCCGGCGCAGGTCGTCGCCGTGCCGGTAGCCGCGCGGGATGACGTCGTCCTCGCCGGCGAAGGCCAGCGCGCGGGTGCGGCTCTCGCCGTAGCCGTTGGCCTCACCGGCCAGGCGTACCGGCGGCAGCGCCTCGACGCGCGGCACCACGGTGAGGGTGTCGAACGCGCTGAAGGAGCGGGTCAGTTCGCACATGCCGAACGGGTCGGTCAGCCGCAGTTGCAGCGGGCCGAGCGGGTAGCGGCCCCGCAGGTCGGAGCGGACCCGGTAGGACACCTCGCGGTGGCCGCCGGGCTCCACCCGGTCCAGCACGAAGCGCGGGCGCGGGCCGAGCACGTACGGCACCCGGTCCTGGAGCATCAGCAGTCCGGTGGGGATGCGCGAGACGTTGTCGACCCGCAGGTGCACGCGGGACTCCGACATGGCGGGCACCCGCGACGGGGCGAGCCGCCTGCTGCCCGCGACCCGGTAACGGGTGCGGTACAGGACGGCGACGCAGACCAGCGGCAGGATCGCCAGCAGCAGTCCGACCCGCAGCAGGTCGGGCTGGCCGAGCACGTAGGCGCATATCCCGGCGGCGACCCCGGCCGCGACGAAGGACCGGCCCCGGGTGGTGAGTCCGCCGAGCGCGGTACGGAATCCGCCGCTCGCCTGCTGCGGTCCCGCGGCGCCCGGCGGGCCGCCCTGGCGGCCCTGCGCCGGGCCCCGCTGCGGCTGCGGCGCGGATTGCGGCGGTCGGGTCGGCGGCGGGGTCCCGGCGCCGGGCGTCGCCATCACAGGCCCCGCAGGCCCTGCGGGCGGGCGGACGGCTTCTGCGGCCAGCCGCCGGCCGCCGGGTCGGGCACCGGGACGCGCTGCACGATCTCGGCGACCACCTGTTCGGGGGTGCGCCGGTTCAACTGCGCCTGCGCGGTGGGCAGCAGGCGGTGCGCCAGTACGGAGGAGGCCAGGCCCTGCACGTCGTCGGGCAGCACGTAGTCCCGGCCGTCCAGCGCGGCGGAGGCCCTGGCGGCCCGCACCAGGTGCAAGGTGGCGCGCGGCGAGGCGCCGAGCCGCAGATCGGGGTGGTTGCGGGTGGCGCCGACCAGCGTCACCGCGTACCGCCGTACCGGCTCCGAGACATGCACCATCCGTACGGCCTCGACGAGCTTGACGATCTCGTGGGCGTGCGCGACGGGCTGGAGGTCGTCGAGCGGCGAGACACCGCCGTGCACGTCGAGCATCTTCAACTCGGCGTCCGGGCTGGGGTAGCCGATCGAGACCCGGGCGGTGAACCGGTCCCGCTGCGCCTCGGGCAGCGGATAGGTGCCCTCCATCTCCACCGGGTTCTGGGTGGCGATCACCATGAAGGGGCTCGGCAGTTCGTACGTGGTGCCGTCCACGGTGACCTGCCGCTCCTCCATCGACTCCAGCAGCGCCGACTGGGTCTTGGGCGAGGCGCGGTTGATCTCGTCGCCGACCACGATCTGCGCGAAGATCGCGCCCGGCTTGAACTCGAAGTCCCGCCGCTGCTGGTCGAAGACGCTCACTCCGGTGATGTCGGACGGCAGCAGGTCGGGTGTGAACTGGATGCGCCGCACCGAACAGTCGATCGACCGTGCCAGGGCCTTGGACAGCATCGTCTTACCGACACCCGGCACGTCCTCGATCAGCAGATGTCCCTCGGCGAGCAGCACCGTCAGTGCGATGCGGACGACTTCGGGCTTGCCCTCGATCACGTTCTCCACACTGCGGCGCACCCGGTCAGCGGTCGTCGTCAGATCGCTCAGGCTTGCTCGTGCGTCAAAGGTCGTCACCCGGTACTCCTCGGCCATGTTCCTCGGGACACGGTCATCCCTGGACCGGCCCACCCCACTTGCGTGCCGCTCGTGCTCGCGCCGGGCGAGGCAGTGCGGTGCCGCACGATGCATTCTTCCCTTACGCGGCACCCCACGTCACTCGCCTGCCGTTACTTGTTCGTGATTTCCCGGAGTAGACCAGTGTGCACGTCGAAGACGAACCCGCGCACGTCGTCGGTGTGCGCGAGGAAGGGCGAGGTGCGCACCCGGTTCATCGACTGCCGGACATCCTGGTCGATATCGGTGAACGCCTCCACCGACCAGGTCGGCCGCTGGCCGACCTCCCGTTCCAGTTCGGTACGGAAGTCCTCGGTGATGCTCTGCAGGCCGCAGTTGGTGTGGTGGATCAGCACGACGGAGCGGGTGCCCAGCGCGCGCTGGCTGATGGTGAGGGAGCGGATGGTGTCGTCGGTGACCACGCCGCCCGCGTTGCGGATGGTGTGGCAGTCGCCCAGCTCCAGACCGAGCGCCCGGTGCAGGTCGATGCGGGCGTCCATGCAGGCCACGACGGCGACCTTCAGAACGGGCCTGGCATCCATGCCGGGGTCTTGGAACGCGTCGGCGTAGCGCTGGTTGGCTGCGACGAGCCGGTCGGTAACGGACGCGGTGGCGGTGTCTCCGGAGCGGCCGCTGACGTCGGTCGGCGCTGGGGAACCACTGGCAGATATCGACATGTCTCTGACGGTACGGCTCCGGGTGCCGTTCCACCTGCTGTGAGTTCCCACGAAATTTCGGCTCAAAAAGGATAAGCGTCGGCAATTCCACGATGTGTGAGGTAGCCCACACGCCCTCCGGGGCTCACCGGAAAGGGGTGACGCGAGGGGACGTGAGGGGTGACGCGAGAGGACGCGAGGGGTGACGCGGAGGCCGCGCGGGACGTGACGCGCCCGGCTCCGCTCTGCGTTGACCGTGGGGGCCGGTGGAGTAAAGTGGCGCGAAGTGGTGCCGTCTGCTGGAGGTGTGCATGTTCCTCGGGACGTACACCCCGCGGCTCGACGACAAGAACCGGCTGGTGCTGCCCGCCAGGTTCCGCGAGCAGTTCGCCGACGGACTGGTGATCACCAAGGGGCAGGAACGCTGCTTGTGCGTGTGGTCGGTCGACGGCTTCAAGGCCGCCACCAGAAGCCTGTCCGACGCCCCGCTGACCTCGAAGGGCGCGCGGGACTACCTGCGCGTGCTGTTCGCCGGGGCGCATGACGAGGTCCCCGACAAGCAGGGCCGGGTCACGGTGCCGCAGCCGCTGCGCGCCTACGCCGGGCTGGTCAGGGACTGCGCGGTGATCGGCGCGGGCAGCCGGGTGGAGATCTGGTCCGCGACCGCCTGGGAGGGGTACCTCGCGGCCCAGGAAGACACCTTTTCGGCCCTGTCCGAGGAGGTTCCGCCCGGATTACTGTGAGCGCGGCCCGACCGGTCCGCGCCCCGGCGCACCTGCGCGCACCCCACGCTTGACTCCGTACCACCGCGCGGACGTACGGCCCGGCCTCCTCCCGCTCTGCCGCTCCGCTGGCACCACTTCCCCGGTGCCAGGGGAACGTTTCCTTTCGAGCGGGCGGGGACCCGGTTCTACGTCCCTCGTACCGCCGAGAAGGGCCCCATGAGCGACACCACCCCCGCGCAGCCCGAGCCGCGCCATGTGCCGGTCATGCTCCGGCGCTGCCTGGACCTGCTGGCCCCCGCGCTCGCCGAGCCGGGCGCGGTCGTCGTGGACGCCACCCTCGGCCTCGGCGGCCATAGCGAGGCGCTGCTCAGCACGTTCCCCGCCGCCCGGCTGGTCGCGCTCGACCGCGACACCGAGGCGCTGAAGCTCTCCGCCGAGCGACTCGCGCCCTTCGGCGACCGCGCCACCCTCGTGCACGCGGTCTACGACGAGCTGCCCGACGTCCTGGACCGGCTCGGCATCGTCCGCGTCCAGGGCGTCCTGTTCGACCTCGGCGTCTCCTCCATGCAGCTCGACGAGGCCGGCCGCGGCTTCGCCTACGCCCAGGACGCGCCGCTGGACATGCGGATGGACCAGACCACCGGGATCAGCGCCGCCGAGGTGCTCAACACGTATCCGCCGGGCGACCTGGTGCGCATCCTGCGCGCGTACGGCGAGGAGAAATTCGCCCGCAAGATCGTGGACGCGGTGGTGCGCGAGCGGGAACGGGAGCCGTTCAGCAACAGCGCGCGCCTGGTGGAGCTGATCCGTACGGCGCTGCCGCAGGCCGCGATGCGCACCGGCGGCAACCCGGCCAAGCGGACCTTCCAGGCCCTGCGGATCGAGGTCAACGGCGAGCTGTCGGTGCTGGAGCGCGCGGTTCCGGCGGCCGTCGGGGCGCTCGCGGTCGGCGGCCGGATCGCCGTGCTGTCGTACCAGTCGCTGGAGGACCGGCTGGTCAAGCAGGTCCTCGCGGCCGGGGCCGCCACGACCGCGCCGCCCGGCCTGCCGGTGGTGCCCGAGCAGTACCAGCCCCGCCTGAAGCTGCTCACCCGCGGCGCGGAACTGCCCACCGAGGACGAGATCGCCGAGAACCGGCGGGCCGCGCCCGCCCGGCTGCGCGGCGCCGAGCGGATCCGCGAGGACGCGCGGTGAGCCAGGACCGGCCGGGGGACCGGCGACGGCCCCCCGGCGACGACCGGGCACGCCGGGACCGGTCACCTGAGGGCCGGCCGGGCGACGGCCGGGCACGCGAGGAACCGGCGCGCGGACGGAGTCCCCGCGAGGACCCCGCCCGTGGCCGCGCCCCGCGCCAGGAACCGTCCCGTAAGCGGGCCGCCGGTCAGGAACCGTCCCGCGAGCGGCCCGCCCGCCAGGACCGGCCGCCGCGCCAGGACCGCGGGGAGCCGCGCCGCGGGACCGCGAGGGTGCCCAGGCCGCCGCGCCCGCCCGGCCTGTCCGTACGGCCGTCCGCGGGCCGCGGGTCCGCCCGGTCCGCAACCGCCGCCCGTATGCCGTTCGTCCTTCTTGTCGTGACCCTCCTCGCGGGCGGCCTGCTCTCCCTGCTGCTGCTCAACGGAGCGGTCAACCAGGACTCCTTCGAGCTGAACAAGCTTCAAAAGGAGACCAACGGTTACACGGACGAGCAGCAGCAGCTCCAGCAGGAGGTCGATCAGTACGCGGCCCCCGGCGGCCTGGAACAGCGCGCCCGGCAGCTCGGCATGGTGCCGGGCGGCAACCCGGCCTTCCTCAACCCGGACGGCAGCGTCCGGGGCACCCCCGAGGAGGCCACGGCGCCGCCCGCGCCGCCGCCGACCAGCAAGGCGCCGCCGGCCCCGACCGGTACGCCCACCGCGACCCCGCCGAGCGGCACCCCGACCGGCGCGGCCGACGCCGCCGCGACCGGGTCGCCGACCGGCGCGCCCGGCACCACTCCTTCGGCACCCACGACCCCCGGCGGCGCGCACGCCGCAGCCACGACCACTCCCACTCCTCCCGGCAGGTGACTTCGTGAAGCCTCAGCCACCCTCCCCGACCGCCCGTTCCCCGCGCCCCGCGCGGAGGGCCGGCCGGTGAGCGAGCCGAGACGACCGCAGCCGGGCCGCGCCCCGCGCCCCGGCGCGCCCCGCCCCCGCGCGTCCGGAGCGGGCAACGCGGGCGGCGCGGCGGCCGGAGCCGCAGGAACCCCCGCGGGCCGGATCCGCCGCCCCCGCCCCGAAGGCGCCGCGCCCCGGCCCGCCCAGCGCGCGGGCCAGCGCCCCGCCGCCCCCCGCCCGCGCCGCACCGCCCCGCCGCCGCGGGCCCCCCGCGGCCCCCGGCTGGTCAAGCTCGGCAGGCCCAAGCCCCGGCTGCGGCTGGTCGGCGTCGCCCTCACCCTGGTGATGGCCGCCTTCGTCATCCGGCTGCTCCAGGTCCAGGCCGTGGACGCCTCCACCTACGCGGCCAAGGCCGCGGTGAACCGCTGGGTGACCCACGACGTCACCGCCGACCGCGGCACCATCACCGACCGCTCCGGCGTCGACCTGGCCACGACCGTGGACGCGTACGACATCACCGCCGACCCGTATCTGTTCACCCCGGAACAGACCAAGACCAAGGACGCGCCGCTCCAGGCCGCCGAACTGCTCGCGCCGATCGTCGGCGGCGACCCGACGGCCATCGCCAAGGCGCTGGCCACCCCCAAGTCCCGCTACCAGGTGATCGCCCGCCAGCAGTCCCCGCAGGTCTGGAACCAGATCAAGGACCTGAAGAAGGCGTTCGCCGCCACGTACGCCAGGGGACAGGGCGCCAACGTGCTGGCCGGGGTCTTCAGCGAGACCCACACCAAACGCGTCTACCCCGGCGGCGACCTGGCCGCGGGCGTCCTCGGCTTCGTCAACAGCCAGGGCGTGGGCGGCGGCGGCCTCGAATCCATGCTCAACAAGGAACTCGCGGGCAAGAACGGCAAGATCCGCTACGCCCAGTCCGACGGCCGCCAGGTGCCCACCGCGGGCGTCCAGGAACACCCCGCCGTGCCCGGTTCCGACGTCGAGCTGACCCTGGACCGGGACATCCAGTGGGCCGCCCAGAGCGCGATCACCGCCCAGGTGCAGAAGTCCAAGGCCGACCGCGGCTATGTGATCGTCCAGGACTCCAGGACCGGCGAGGTGCTGGCCATGGCCGACGCCCCCGGCTTCGACCCCGGCGACCTCGCCCACGCCGACCCGCGCGCGCTCGGCAACGCGGCGATGCAGGACGCGTACGAGCCCGGCAGCGTCAGCAAGCTGATGTCGATGGCCGCGATCCTCGACACCGGCACCGCCACCCCCGACACCCGGGTCACCGTCCCCGGCACCCTGCCGCGCGCCGACCGGGTCTTCCACGACGACGTCGACCACGGCACCTGGTACCTGACGCTCAACGGCGTCCTGGCCAAGTCCAGCAACATCGGCACCATCCTGGCCAGCCAGCAGCTCGGCACGACCCAGCCGCAGGCCAACCGGGTGCTCTACTCGTACCTGAAGAAATTCGGCATCGGCGACCCCACCGGCATCGGCTTCCCCGGCGAGACACCCGGCATCCTGGCCAAGCCGCAGGACTGGAACGCCTCCCAGCAGTTCACCATCCCGTTCGGCCAGGGCCTGTCGGTCAACGCGCTCCAGGCCACCTCGGTCTACTCGACGATCGCCAACGGGGGCGTACGCGTCCAGCCCACGCTGATCCGCGGCACCACGGGACCCGACGGCCGCTACGTCCCCGCGGACCCGGCCAAGAAGACCCGGGTGGTCAGCGCGCAGACCGCCAAGACGCTCTCCACGATGCTCGAATCGGTCGTCGGCGACGAACAGGGCACCGGACTCCACGCGCGGATCGCCGGATACCGCGTCGCGGGCAAGACCGGTACGGCCAACCGGGTGGACCCGGAGACCGGCAAGTACAAGGGCTACACCTCGTCGTTCCTGGGGTTCGCGCCCGCCGACGACCCGCGCGTCACGGTCTCCTGCGTGATCCAGAACCCGACCAGGGGCAGCTACTTCGGCGGCTCCATCTGCGGCCCGGTCTTCAAGCAGGTCATGGAATTCGCGCTCAAGACGCTGAAGGTCCCGCCGTCCGGCACCAAGGCTCCCCATCTGCCGGTCGACTTCGACCCGGCCCAGCCCGCGACGCCGCCCGGCACCGCGAAGCCCGGCACGGACAAGGCGCGGTGATCATGAATTTTGGCTCGCACCCCGGCCAGCCCGGTAACCTCACCGCCGTGCCCAAAGCTGATCAGCCCACCCTCACCCAGCCGGGCGCGCCGCGCCCGACGCGTATCCGCCCCAAAACCCTGCACGAACTCGCGGAACTCACCGGACCTCTCGGTACGCGGGTGCCGGACGGCCCCACCGCGCAGGTCACCGGCATCACGCACGACTCGCGCGCGGTCCGCCCCGGTGACCTGTACGCGGCGCTGCCCGGCGCGCGCTTCCACGGCGCGGACTTCGCCGCGCAGGCCGCCGCCGCCGGAGCCGTCGCCGTACTGACCGACCCGGCGGGCACCGAGCGCGCCGCCGCCACCGGACTGCCCGTCCTGACCGTGGACGACCCGCGGGCCCGGATGGGCGAGCTGGCCGCCGCCGTCTACGACCAGCCGGGCGACGGCCTGCTGCGGGTCGGGATCACCGGCACGTCGGGCAAGACCACCACCGCCTACCTCGTCGAGGGCGGCCTGCGCGCCGCGCGCGACGGCGGCACCGGCCTCATCGGCACCGTCGAGACCCGGATCGGCGACGACCGGATCAAGAGCGAGCGCACCACACCGGAGGCCACCGACCTCCAGGCGCTCTTCGCCGTGATGCGCGAACGCGGTGTCGAGTCGGTGGTCATGGAGGTCTCCAGCCATGCCCTGGTGCTCGGCCGGGTCGACGGGGCGGTGTTCGACGTGGCCGTCTTCAACAACCTCAGCCCCGAGCACATGGAGTTCCACGCGGGCATGGAGGACTACTTCCAGGCCAAGGCGCAGCTCTTCACCCCGCGCCGCAGCCGGCTCGGCGTGGTCAACCTGGACGACGCGTACGGCCGCAGGCTGGTCGGCGAGGCCACCGTGCCGCTGGTCACCTTCTCCGCCGAAGGGCGGCTGGACGCGGACTGGCGGGCCGAGGACGTCGAGGCGGGGCTGCACGGCAGCACCTTCACCGTGCTCGGCCCCAAGGGCGAGCGGGTGGACGCCACCGCGCCGCTGCCCGGCCCCTTCAACGTCGCCAACACCCTTGCCGCGATCGCCGCACTGGCCGCCGCGGGCCTCGACCCGCAGACCGCCGCCGACGGCATCGCCGCCGTCCCCGGCGTCCCCGGCCGCCTGGAGCGGGTCGACGCGGGACAGCCGTATCTGGCGGTCGTGGACTACGCGCACAAGACCGACGCCGTGGAGCTGATGCTGCGCGCGCTGCGCAAGACCACCCGCGGCCGGATCCACGCCGTGCTCGGCTGCGGCGGCGACCGCGACACCACCAAGCGCGGGCCGATGGGCGCGGCGGTCGCCCGGCTCGCCGACACCGCCGTACTGACCTCCGACAACCCGCGGTCGGAGGACCCGCTGGCCATCCTCGCCGCGATGCTGAACGGCGCGTGCGAGGTCCCCGCGCAGCAGCGCGGACACGTCATCGTCGAACCCGACAGAGCCGCCGCCGTCGCCGCCGCCGTCGCACGGGCCGAGCCCGGCGACATCGTGGTGGTGGCGGGCAAGGGCCATGAACAGGGCCAGGACATCGCCGGAGAGGTACGCCCCTTCGACGACCGAGAGGTGCTGCGCGCCGCGATCGAGAAGGACCGACAAGCACTGTGATCCCCCTCACCCTCGCCGAGGTCGCACGCGCGGTCGGCGGGAGCACGCACGACATACCGGACACGGAAGTACGTGTCACCGGCCCGGTGGTCAGGGACTCCCGCGAGGTGGTGCCCGGCGCGCTCTTCGTGGCGTTCGCCGGAGCCAAGGCCGACGGTCACGACTTCGCCGCCGACGTGGTCGCGGCGGGCGCCGTGGCGGTGCTCGCCACCCGGCCGGTCGGCGTACCCGCGATCGTCGTGGACGACGTACAGACCGCGCTCGGCGCTCTCGCCAAGCACGTCATCGAGCGGCTGGGCGCCACCGTGGTGGCGCTGACCGGCTCCGCGGGCAAGACCAGCACCAAGGACCTCATCGCGCAGCTCCTGGAGCGGCACGCGCCCACCGTGTGGACACCGGGCTCGCTCAACAACGAGATCGGGCTGCCGCTGACCGCGCTGAGCGCCGACGAGCACACCCGGCACCTGGTGCTGGAGATGGGCGCCCGCGGTATCGGCCACATCAGCTACCTGACCGGACTGACCCCGCCGCGGATCGGCCTGGTGCTCAACGTCGGCAGCGCGCACATCGGCGAGTTCGGCGGCCGGGAGCAGATCGCCCAGGCCAAGGGCGAGCTGGTCGAGGCGCTGCCCGCGGCGGCCGAGGGCGGCATCGCCGTACTCAACGCCGACGACCCGCTGGTCCGCGCCATGGCCTCCCGTACCAAGGCGCGCGTCGTGTACTTCGGCGAGTCGGCCAGGTCGGTCGACGGCGTGGACGTCGAGGTGACCGCCGAGAATGTCCGGCTCAACGACCGGGGTCAGGCCGTCTTCACGCTGCGAACACCCACCGGGTGCGCCGAGGTGACCTTGCGCCTGTACGGTGAGCACCACGTGTCGAACGCGCTCGCCGCGACCGCCGTAGCCCGTGAACTGGGCATGCCCGTCGACGAGATCGCCACCGCGCTCTCCGAGGCCGGCACGCTCTCGCACTGGCGCATGGAGGTCACCGAGCGGCCCGACGGCGTGACGGTCGTCAACGACGCCTACAACGCGAACCCCGAATCCATGAGGGCTGCCCTGCGCACACTCGCAGCGATGGGCAGATCCACACAGGCGCGCGGGGGGCGCACGTGGGCGGTGCTCGGAAAGATGGCCGAACTCGGCGGGGAAGCACTCGTCGAGCACGACGCGGTGGGGCGGCTGGCCGTCCGGCTCAACGTCAGCAAGCTCGTGGCCGTGGGCGGTACCGAAGCCGCCTGGCTGCAAATGGGCGCCTATAACGAGGGTTCGTGGGGTGAGGAGTCGGTGCACGTGTCCGACGCGGAGGCGGCGATCGACCTGTTGCGCAGCGAAGTGCGCCCGGGGGACGTCGTACTGGTGAAGGCATCGAGGTCGGTCGGCCTGGAGTCCGTCGCCCTGGCGCTGCTCGAAGCCGACGGCTTCGACGGCTCGGCCCGTGAGGGTGCCGCCCTGTGAAGCAGATTCTCGTCTCCGGCGTCCTGGGGCTCTTCCTGTCGCTGGTCGGCACACCGCTGTTGATCCGCCTGCTGGCCCGCAAGGGCTACGGACAGATGATCCGGGACGACGGTCCGAAGGCGCACCACAGCAAGCGCGGCACGCCCACCATGGGCGGTATCGCGTTCATCCTGGCCACGCTGATCGCCTACGCGGCGACCAAGCTGATCACCGGTGACAAGCCGACCATGTCCGGCGTGCTGGTGCTCTTCCTCTTCGCCGGTATGGGCCTGGTCGGCTTCCTCGACGACTACATCAAGATCGTCAAGCAGCGCAGCCTCGGCCTGCGCGCCAAGGCGAAGATGTCGGGCCAGCTCATCGTCGGCATCGCCTTCGCGGCGCTCGCGCTGAACTTCAAGGACTCCCGCGGCCAGACCCCGGCCTCCACCAAGCTGTCGTTCACCACCGACTTCGGCTGGTCCATCGGCCCGGTGATCTTCGTGGTCTGGGCGCTGTTCATGATCCTGGCGATGTCCAACGGCGTGAACCTCACCGACGGCCTGGACGGCCTGGCCACCGGCGCCTCCACCATGGTCTTCGCCGCGTACACCGTCATCGGCGTGTGGCAGTACGGCCAGTGGTGCGGGGCCCCGGTCAGCGCCAACGGCGCGTGTTACGAGGTCCGCGACCCACTCGATCTCGCGGTGGTCGCGGCGGCCCTGATGGGAGCCTGCTTCGGCTTCCTGTGGTGGAACACCTCACCGGCCAAGATCTTCATGGGCGACACCGGCTCCCTGGCCCTGGGCGGCGCGCTCGCGGGCCTGGCGATCTGCTCCCGCACCGAGATGCTGCTGGCCATCCTCGGCGGCCTCTTCGTCCTGATCACGATGTCCGTGATCATCCAGGTCGGCTCCTTCCGGCTCACCGGCAAGCGGGTCTTCCGGATGGCGCCACTCCAGCACCACTTCGAACTCAAGGGGTGGAGCGAAGTCCTGGTCGTGGTCAGATTCTGGATCATCCAGGGCATGTGCATGGCCGTCGGACTCGGCATCTTCTACGCGGGCTGGGTGGCCGCGTCGTGACGACCGATTACCCGGCGTCCCCGGCGTCCCCGGAGTCTCCGGCCTCCCCGTCCGCCGCCGGGCAGGGCTTCGTGAACCCCGACTTCACGGACCTGCGCGTCACCGTCGCCGGGCTCGGCGTCTCCGGCGTGCCCGCCGCGAAGGCGCTGCACGCCCTCGGCGCCCGCGTCACCGTCGTCAACGGCGTCGCGGGCGAGCGGCAGCGGGCCGAGGCGGCCGAACTGGAGGCGCTCGGCATCACCGTGCGCCTCGGTGGCGGCGCGACCCTGCCCGAGGGCACCGAACTCGTCGTCACCGCCCCCGGCTGGAAGCCGAGCAGCCCGCTGTTCACGGCCGCCGCCAAGGCGGGCGTGGAGATCTGGGGCGACGTCGAACTGGCCTGGCGGCTCAGGAAGCCCGGCGCGGCCCCCTGGCTCGCGGTCACCGGCACCAACGGCAAGACCACCACCACCCGCATGCTCGCCGCGATCCTCACCGCGGCGGGCCTGCGCACCGCGGCCGTCGGCAACATCGGCGTCTCCCTGCTGGACGCGGTCCTCGGCGACGAACCGTACGACGTCCTCGCCGTCGAGCTGTCCAGCTACCAGCTCCACTGGGCGCCCAGCATCCGCCCGCACTCCGCCGCCGTGCTCAACCTGGCGCCCGACCACCTCGACTGGCACGGCTCGATGGCGGCGTACACCGCCGACAAGGGCCGGATCTACCAGGGCAACCAGGTCGCCTGCGTCTACAACCGCGCCGACCCGGAGACCGAGCGGTTGGTCCGCGAGGCCGACGTCGAAGAGGGCTGCCGGGCGATCGGCTTCACCCTCGACGCGCCCCGGCCCTCCGACTTCGGCCTGGTCGACGGCATCCTGGTCGACCGCGCCTTCGTGGACGACCGGGTCAACAGCGCGCAGGAGCTGGCCGAGACCGCCGACGTCAACCCGCCGGCCCCGCACAACATCGCCAACGCGCTGGCCGCCGCCGCCCTCGCCCGCGCCTACGGTGTCGAACCGGCCGCCGTACGCGAGGGCCTGCGGGCCTTCCGCCCGGACGCGCACCGCATCGCCGAGGTCGCCACCCGCGACGGCATCACCTGGGTCGACGACTCCAAGGCCACCAACACCCACGCGGCCGAGGCGTCGCTGGCCGCGTACCCGTCGATCGTCTGGCTCGCCGGCGGCCTCGCCAAGGGCGCGGTCTTCGACGACCTGGTCATCAAGTCCGCCGACCGGCTGCGGGCCGCCGTGCTGATCGGCGCCGACCGCGCCCTGATCCGTGAAGCACTCGCGCGACACGCCCCCCAGGTCCCGGTGGTCGAGCTGGGCCGGACCGACACTGGGGCGATGGCCGCCGCCGTCGCCGTGGCACGCGACCGGGCCCAGCCCGGCGACACCGTTCTGCTGGCACCGGCCTGTGCGTCGATGGACATGTTCGCCAATTACAACGAGCGCGGCGATATGTTCGCGGAAGCCGTCCGGCGCCTGGGCGCCGCCGACAGCGACAGCGACGAGCCCTAGCCGCAGGTGTCGTGCGGCGCCCTCGCTCCGATGGAGGTCCCATGACGGCCACTGCGTCCCCCCGCCGCCCCGCGCACCGCCCCCGCGGGGGGCGGGTATGAGCACGTACCCGGCCCGGCAGCGCGGCAGCGCGCTCCGGGGCGCCGCCCGGCTCCCCGAGCGGGTACGCGCCGCCTGGGACCGCCCGCTGACGGCGTACTACGTCATCCTCGGCGCGGCCCTGCTGATCACCGTGCTCGGCCTGGTGATGGTGTACTCCGCCTCGATGATCCAGGCGCTGCGCTACGGCCTGCCGTCCACGTACTACTTCCGCAAGCAGCTCCTCGCGGTCGCCCTCGGCTCCGTCCTGCTCTACGCCGCCGCCCGGATGCCGGTCAGGCTGCACCGCGCGCTCGCGTACCCGCTGCTGCTCGGCGCCGTCTTCCTGATGTGCCTGGTCCAGGTCCCCGGAATAGGGCAGACGGTCAACGGCAACACCAACTGGATCTCCATCGGCGGCCCGTTCCAGATCCAGCCCAGCGAATTCGGCAAGCTGGCCCTGGTGATGTGGGGCGCCGACCTGCTCGCCCGCAAGGGCGACCGGAATCTGCTGATCCAGTGGAAGCACCTGCTGGTGCCGCTCGTGCCCGTGACGTTCCTGCTGCTCGGACTGATCATGCTCGGCGGCGACATGGGCACCACGATGATCCTCACCGCGATCCTCTTCGGCATGCTCTGGCTCGCGGGCGCCCCCACCAGGCTCTTCGCGGGCGTGCTGTCCGGCGCGGCGGCGCTGGCGGCCCTGGCCATCATCACCAGCCCCAACCGGATGGGCCGGCTGCACTGCATCGCCGCCACCGACCCCGGCACCAACGACCAGTGCTGGCAGGCCGTGCACGGGATCTACGCCCTCGCCTCCGGTGGCTGGTTCGGGTCGGGACTCGGGGCGAGTGTGGAAAAATGGGGTGAACTCCCGGAGCCGCACACCGACTTCATCTTCGCCGTAACCGGGGAGGAATTGGGTCTGGCGGGGACGCTGTCGGTACTCGCCCTCTTCGCGGCACTAGGCTACGCGGGTATCCGCGTGGCCGGTCGTACGGAGGACCCCTTCGTCAGGTTCGCAGCGGGTGGCGTGACCACCTGGATCACGGCGCAGGCCGTGATCAACATCGGTGCGGTGCTCGGCCTGCTGCCGATCGCCGGAGTCCCGCTCCCGCTGTTCTCCTACGGAGGTTCAGCCATCCTGCCGACCATGTTCGCGATCGGGCTGCTCATCTCCTTCGCGAGAAACGAGCCCGGAGCGCGAGCGGCCCTGGCCATGCGGGGGCGTAGTGCTTTCAGCGGGGCAATGACACGGACGATGCGGCGGTACGTCACCAGGCGGCCGTCCGGAGAGCGGTGAATTTCGGTGCATGTCGTACTCGCCGGCGGGGGGACCGCCGGCCACATCGAGCCTGCGCTCGCGCTCGCCGATGCCCTGCGCAGGCAGGACCCGACCGTGGGCATCACGGCCCTCGGCACCGAGAAGGGCCTGGAGACCAGGCTGGTGCCGGAACGCGGTTATGAACTGGCGCTCATCCCGGCCGTCCCGCTGCCGCGCCGCCCCACCCCGGAACTGATCACCGTCCCCGGACGGCTGCGCGGCACCATCAAGGCCGCCGAGCAGATCCTGGAACGCACCAAGGCGGACTGCGTGGTCGGCTTCGGCGGCTACGTGGCGCTGCCCGGCTACCTGGCCGCCAAGCGGCTCGGCGTGCCGATCGTCGTGCACGAGGCCAACGCGCGGCCGGGCCTGGCCAACAAGATCGGGTCGCGGTACGCGCACGCGGTCGCGGTCTCCACCCCCGACAGCAAGCTGCGCGACGCCCGCTACATCGGCATCCCGCTGCGCCGCACCATCGCCACCCTCGACCGGGCCGCCGCCCGCCCCGAGGCCCGGCACGCGTTCGGCCTCGACCAGAACCTGCCCACCCTGCTGGTCTCCGGCGGCTCCCAGGGCGCCCGGCGGCTCAACGAGGTGATCGCCACCGTCGCGCCGCGGCTCCAGCAGTCCGGCGTGCAGATCCTGCACGCGGTCGGCCCCAAGAACGAACTCCCGCGGTCCGACAACATGCCCGGCATGCCGCCGTACCGCCCGGTGCCCTACGTCGACCGGATGGATCTCGCCTACGCCGCCGCCGACATGATGCTCTGCCGGGCCGGTGCCATGACCGTCGCCGAACTGTCCGCGGTCGGACTGCCCGCCGCCTACGTGCCGCTGCCCATCGGCAACGGCGAACAGCGGCTCAACGCCCAGCCGCTGGTGAAGGCCGGCGGCGGCCTGCTGGTCGACGACGCCGAACTCACCCCCGACTGGGTGCTGGGACACGTGCTGCCCGTCCTGACGGACCCGCACCGCCTGTACGACATGTCGCGCGCGGCAGCCGAGTTCGGCCGCCGCGACGCGGACGACCTGTTGGTCGCCATGGTGTACGAGGCGGTGGCCGCGGGCCGCCGCTGACGGTGGCCGCCGCGCCGAGGGCGTGTCCCGCGGCGCGGCGGACCGGGCCTGGCACGATAGGGCCCGCGGGGCGCGGACGCGCTCCGCATCCGTCGACGCGGGGAGGCCGGGTGACCGGGGTGACCGGGACGCAAGCGAAGCCGGTCGGCGCCGACCGGGACGGGGCGGCGCCCGGCGCCGGACGGCGCCCGCGCCCCCGGCCGACCCTCCCCAGCCGCCGGACGGCGATCATCACACTGGTCGTCCTCACCGTCCTCGTCGCGGGCGGCACCTGGGCCGTCTACGGCTCCTCCTGGTTCCGCGCCACGCGCGTGACCGTCACGGGCAACGACGTGCTGACGCCGCAGCAGATCGAGCGCGCCGCGGGCGTACCGCTGGGCGGCGCGCTGGCCTCCGTGGACACCGGCGCGGTCCGCAGGCGGCTGCTCACCGCGCTGCCGCGGATCGACCATGTGGACGTGGAACGGTCGTGGCCGCACACGGTCCGGGTGAAAGTGACCGAACGAACGGCCTCCGCCGTACTGAAAAGCGGCGACAAGTTCACCGAAGTGGACCCGGGCGGTGTGCGATTCGCGACGGTCGACACCGCGCCGCGCGGCGTACCGCTCGTGCAATTGACGCCGGATCAGTCGCCGAGCCTTCGGCATTTCGGAACAAAGAGCCTGCTGCGGGCCGCCATTGCGGTCGCCGCCGATCTTCCGGAATCGCTGCACGGCCAGGCGACCGCGATCCGGGTCCGTTCCTACGACAACATCACCGTCGAACTCTCGCGCGGACGCAGCGTGATGTGGGGGAGCGCGGAACAGGGCGCGCGGAAGGCCGCGGTGCTCAATGCGCTCCTGAAGGTCCAGCCACACGCCTCCCACTACGACGTGAGTGCCCCCAGCGCCCCTGCGGCGTCAGGGAGTTGACGCCCCTTATGGCATTATTCGACCCCTGGCCCACCAGCCGGTGACGTGATCACATAGGGTCAAAAGAAAAACGGTAGGTTCGGCGTGTTCGTTGAACCACTACCGCTTGTCGACTTAGTGTCTCGTCCCAAGGAACACATGGGACATGCATACTGGTAACCCTAAACCTCACGGTTAGGGTTCGGAACGGCATCGGCGAGCGTACCGACCGTCCCACAAGATACGTAACTCGAGGCGAGAGGCCTTCGACGTGGCAGCACCGCAGAACTACCTCGCAGTCATCAAGGTCGTCGGCATCGGCGGCGGTGGCGTCAACGCCATCAACCGGATGATCGAGGTCGGTCTCAAGGGCGTCGAGTTCATCGCGATCAACACCGATGCGCAGGCCCTCCTGATGAGCGACGCCGACGTCAAGCTCGACGTCGGCCGTGAACTGACCCGGGGCCTCGGCGCCGGGGCCAACCCCGACGTGGGCCGCAAGGCCGCCGAGGACCACCGCGAGGAGATCGAAGAGGTGCTCAAGGGCGCCGACATGGTCTTCGTCACCGCGGGTGAGGGCGGCGGCACCGGCACCGGCGGCGCACCCGTCGTCGCCAACATCGCCCGCTCGCTCGGCGCCCTGACCATCGGGGTCGTCACCCGCCCCTTCACCTTCGAGGGCCGCCGCCGCGCCAACCAGGCGGAGGACGGCATCGCGGGGCTGCGGGAGAACGTCGACACCCTGATCGTCATCCCCAACGACCGTCTGCTGTCCATCTCGGACCGCCAGGTCAGCGTGCTCGACGCCTTCCGCTCGGCCGACCAGGTCCTGCTCTCCGGCGTGCAGGGCATCACCGACCTGATCACCACCCCCGGCCTGATCAACCTCGACTTCGCCGACGTGAAGTCCGTGATGTCCGAGGCGGGTTCGGCCCTCATGGGCATCGGCTCCGCACGCGGTGACGACCGTGCGGTCGCCGCCGCCGAGATGGCGATCTCCTCGCCGCTGCTCGAAGCCTCCATCGACGGCGCCCGCGGGGTGCTGCTCTCCATCTCCGGCGGCTCCGACCTCGGCCTGTTCGAGATCAACGAGGCGGCCCAACTCGTCAGCGAGGCGGCCCACCCCGAGGCCAACATCATCTTCGGCGCGGTCATCGACGACGCGCTCGGCGACGAGGTGCGGGTCACCGTGATCGCCGCCGGGTTCGACGGCGGCCAGCCGCCCACCAAGAGCAGCGCCAAGGCGCTCGACGGATACCGCGACACGACCCCCGCCTCCGGCGCCCGGATCGCCAGCCAGCCCGAACCCGCCCGCCCGGCGACCTCGTACACCGGCCTCGGCAGTGTCCCGGTCGCCTCGTCGGACCGCGACACCGACAACGAGCCCGTCGCGGAGGCGCCGACCCCGGTCCCGCCCCCGCACGTGCCGCCGGCCCGTCCCTACCAGGACACCGCGGCCGAAGAGCTCGACGTACCCGACTTCTTGAAGTGATAGGGCACCGCCAGACAGCGAGCGGCGCGCACTTCGCCTTCACCGACCGGTGGGGCGGGGTGAGCGCCGTTCCGCACGACAGCCTCAACCTCGGCGGCGCGGTGGGGGACGACCCCGCCGCCGTACGCGCCAACCGCGAGCGCGCCGCGGCCGATCTCGGCCGCGACCCCGAGCGGGTGGTGTGGATGAACCAGGTGCACGGCCGCGAGGTCGCCGTCGTGGACGCCCCGTGGGGCGACCGGCCGGTCCCGGCCGTCGACGCGCTCGTCACCACCCGCGCCGACCTCACGCTCGCCGTACTCACCGCCGACTGCGTACCCGTACTGCTCGCCGACCCGGTGGCCGGTGTCGTGGCCGCCGCGCACGCGGGACGGCCGGGACTGGTCGCGGGTGTGGTGCCCGCCGCCGTCGAGGCGATGACGGCGCGGGGGGCCGACCCCGCGCGGATCACCGCGCTGCTCGGACCCGCCGTGTGCGGAAAGTGCTATGAAGTGCCCGCCGCGATGCGGGACGAGGTCGCCCGGGCGGTGCCGGAGGCGTACGCCGAGACGAGCTGGGGCACTCCGGCGGTCGACGTGGCTTCGGGGGTGCGCGCCCAACTCGCGCGCGCCGGAGTGAACCTCGGGCCGAGCGCCGGATCATCCGACGGGCCGGGCGCGGGTGTGTGCACCCTGGAGTCCGCCGATCACTTCTCCTACCGCCGCGACGGTGTCACCGGCCGCCTGGCGGGCTATGTCTGGCTGGACGGCGCCGCGTGACCGAGCATCAGACCGACCCCGAGGCCGAGGACGGCGCCAGGCGTGCGGAACTCGCCGCGAATCTGGACCGTGTCGAGAAGCGGATCACCGCCGCCTGCGAGGCGGCCGGGCGGGACCGCGCGGACGTGACCCTGATCGTGGTCACCAAGACCTACCCGGCGAGCGACGTCCGGCTGCTGGCCGGCCTCGGCGTCCGGCACGTGGCGGAGAACCGCGACCAGGACGCCGCGCCCAAGGCGGCGGCGTGCGCCGATCTTCCGCTTACTTGGCATTTTGTGGGGCAGTTGCAGACCAACAAGGCTCGTTCAGTGGTCCGTTACTCTGATCATGTGCACTCGGTCGACCGGCTCCGGCTGGCCGGCGCGCTGTCGACCGCGGCGACCGCCGCGGAAAAGCGGCTCGGGTGCCTCGTTCAGGTCGCCCTGGACGCGGAGTCGGGCGCTCAGGGAGAGCGCGGCGGGGTGGCACCCGACGCGGTCGCCGCGCTCGCCGACGCGATCGCGGCGGCACCGGGGCTGCGTCTCGACGGCCTGATGACCGTCGCGCCGCTGGCCGGGGCGTACGCGGGCCAACCCCGCGCCGCCTTCGATCGGTTGATGGAAATCTCATCCGGCCTGCGCGAGACCCATCCGGCTGCGACCATGGTCTCGGCAGGGATGAGCCAGGACCTCGACGAAGCCGTTGCGGCCGGAGCGACACATGTACGCGTCGGTACGGCGGTACTCGGAGTCCGTCCCGGGCTCGGGTAACGTCACCAACAAGTCGGACCACAGCATAAATATGGTGTGGCGGCCGTCCGAGCGGCGGCCGAGGACCGCAACCCCGCTGAGAGGACGCAGAGCATGGCCGGCGCGATGCGCAAGATGGCGGTCTACCTCGGCCTCGTGGAGGACGACGGATACGACGGGCCGGGATTTGACCCCGACGACGAGTTCGAGCCCGAGATGGCCGCTCCGCCCGCAGCACGGGCCAGCGCCGACCCCGAGCGTGCCCCTCGCCGTCAGCAGCAGGTCAGCCAGCACGTACCGCAGCACGTACCACAGAGCCAGCACCAGTCGTCGCAGGACGAACCGGCGCGTCTCGTACACGCCCCGGCGCCCCGTGAACCGCGGATCGCCCCCGTGGCGTCCATCACACCCGAACGTCACAGCCTGGAGAAGAACGCACCGGTGATCATGCCCAAGGTCGTGTCAGAGCGAGAGCCGTACCGGATCACGACACTGCACCCCCGGACCTACAACGAAGCCCGTACCATCGGGGAACACTTCCGCGAGGGAACGCCGGTGATCATGAATCTGACGGAGATGGACGACACGGACGCGAAGCGTCTTGTCGACTTCGCCGCCGGCCTGGTCTTCGGTCTTCACGGAAGCATCGAGCGGGTGACGCAGAAGGTGTTCCTCCTGTCGCCTGCTAACGTCGATGTCACGGCGGAGGACAAAGCCCGGATCGCCGAGGGCGGGTTCTTCAACCAGAGCTGAACGAGACGCAACCGCAGGGACCCGGCCACCGGGCCGAAGACGAGCAGGGGAGAGGGAAGCGCGATGAGTGTCGCACTCCAGGTGCTGTACATCGCGCTGTACTGCTTCCTGTTTGTGCTGATCTTCCGATTGGTGATGGATTACGTCTTCCAGTTCGCCCGTTCATGGCACCCTGGGAAGGCGATGGTGGTGGTCCTGGAGGGCACCTACACTGTCACCGATCCGCCACTCAAGCTCTTGCGGCGGTTCATCCCGCCGCTACGTCTCGGGGGCGTGGCGCTCGACCTGTCCTTCTTCGTATTGATGATCATCGTGTACATCCTGATCTCCGTCGTGGGGAACTTGATGTGAACGGTGCGGGCTCCCGATATGTCGACGATCACGTTGAGGTGAAGAGATGCCGCTGACCCCCGAGGACGTTCGGAACAAGCAGTTCACGACCGTCCGCCTCCGAGAGGGCTATGACGAGGATGAGGTCGACGCCTTCCTCGACGAGGTGGAGGCGGAGCTGACTCGATTGCTCCGCGAAAACGAGGACTTGCGCGCCAAACTGGCCGCGGCCACCCGTGCCGCCGCCCAGAACCAGCAACAGGGCATGCGCAAGCCCGAACAGCAGGACCGGCCGGTGCCCGCTGCCATATCCGGTCCGCAGCCGGTGCCGCAGCAGCAGATGGGTCCGCCGCAGCAGCAGGGCGGTATGCCGCAGTTGCCGCCCGGCCCCAGCGCCCAGCAGCAGCACGGGCCCGGCCCGATGCAGCAGCAGATGGGGCACCCCATGCAGCAGCAGGGGCCTGGTCCGATGGGCCAGCACCCGATGCAGCAGCAGGGACCCGGCCCCATGGGCCAGCACCCGATGCAGCAGCAGCAACAACAGCAGCACCACCCGATGCAGCAGCAGGGACCCGGTGGCGACAGCGCCGCCCGCGTGCTCTCGCTCGCGCAGCAGACGGCGGACCAGGCCATCGCGGAAGCGCGTTCCGAGGCCAACAAGATCGTCGGCGAGGCCCGCAGCCGCGCCGAGGGCCTGGAGCGGGACGCCCGCGCCAAGGCGGACGCTCTTGAGCGGGACGCCCAGGAGAAGCACCGCGTCGCGATGGGCTCCCTGGAGTCCGCCCGCGCCACGTTGGAGCGCAAGGTCGAGGACCTGCGCGGCTTCGAGCGCGAGTACCGCACGCGTCTGAAGTCCTACCTGGAGTCCCAGCTCCGTCAGCTCGAGAACCAGGCCGACGACTCGCTGGCTCCGCCGCGTACCACCCCCGCGGCTCCCTCCCTCCCGGCCGCGTCCACCATGGGCGGCTCGATGGGCGGATCCATGGGCAACGGCGGTATGGGCAACGGCATGGCACCGGCCGGCGCGGGCGCCGGTATGGGACACGCGGGCTCCGCGCCGTCCTACGGCGGCCAGGGCATGGGCGGCGGTCACACCCCCGGCCCGACGTACGGCGGCCAGCAGCAGATGTCTCCTGCCATGACCCAGCCGATGGCACCGGTACGGCCGCAGGCGCCGCAGCCGATGCAGCAGGCGCCGACGCCGATGCGCGGTTTCCTGATCGACGAGGACGACAACTGACCTAGCGGTCGGCTGGACCCGCACCACACAGGGCCGGGCCCCCGGGGAATCCTTTTTCCCCGCGGGGCCCGGCCCTGTTCTGTGCGACGACCACCGTGCGTAGGGGACTTCGCCCCCTACGGGCTCAGCTCTTGCGCAGGTGGAAGGTCAGGGCCAGGGACTCGTCCGTGAACGCCGGGCCGAAGGAGGCATCGGCCGACGCGTCGGTGAAGCTGTCCGCCAGGACCTCCTCGGAGATGAGCGAGGCGTGGGCGGACAGGGCCGTCGAGACGTCGGGCTCGGCCGTGGCCCAGCGGACGTGAATCCGGTCGGCCACGTCGAAGCCGGAGGTCTTGCGGGCCTCCTGGATCAGCCGGATGGCGTCGCGGGCGAGCCCGGCCAGGCGGAGTTCGGGAGTGATCTCCAGGTCGAGCGCGACCGTGGCGCCGGAGTCGGAGGCGACCGACCACCCTTCGCGCGGGGTCTCGGTGATGATGACCTCTTCAGGAGCGAGCGCGACCTCCTCGCCGTCCACGACCACCGAGGCCGTACCGCCGTCGCGCAGCGCCGCCGACAGGGTCGCCGCGTCGGCGGCGGCGACCGCGGCCGCCACGGCCTGGACGCCCTTGCCGAAACGCTTGCCCAGCGCGCGGAAGTTGGCCTTGGCCGTGGTGTCGACCAGCGACCCGCCGACCTCGGACAGCGACGCCAGGGAGCTGACGTTCAACTCCTCGGTGATCTGCGCCCGCAGCTCGGCCGAGAGCCCCTCGAAGCCCGCGGCGGCGACCAGCGCGCGCGACAGCGGCTGACGCGTCTTGACACCGGACTCCGCGCGCGTGGCACGGCCCAGCTCGACCAGCCGCCGTACGAGCAGCATCCGCTCCGACAGGGCCGGGTCGACGTGCCGCTCGTCCACGACGGGCCAGGACGAGAGGTGGACGGAGTCGGGGGCACCGGGGACCACCGGCACCACCAGGTCCTGCCAGACCCGTTCGGTGATGAACGGCACCAGCGGGGCCATCAGCCGCGTCACGGTCTCCACCACGTCGTGCAGGGTGCGCAGCGCGGCCGGGTCGCCCTGCCAGAAGCGGCGCCGCGAACGGCGCACGTACCAGTTCGACAGGTCGTCCACGAAGGCCGACAGCAGCTTGCCCGCGCGCTGGGTGTCGTACGACTCCAGCGCGTCGGTGACCTCGCGCACCAGCACGTTCCGCTCGCCGACCAGCCAGCGGTCGAGCAGCGGGCGGTCCTCGACGGCCGGGTCGGCCGCCGAGGGAGCCCAGCCGGACGTACGGGCGTACAGCGCCTGGAAGGCGACCGTGTTCCAGTACGTGAGCAGCGTCTTGCGGACGACCTCCTGGATCGTGCCGTGGCCGACCCGGCGGGCCGCCCACGGGGAGCCGCCGGCCGCCATGAACCAGCGCACCGCGTCGGCGCCGTGCTGGTCCATGAGCGGGATCGGCTGGAGGATGTTGCCCAGGTGCTTGGACATCTTGCGGCCGTCCTCGGCGAGGATGTGGCCGAGGCAGACCACGTTCTCGTAACTCGACCTGTCGAAGACGAGCGTGCCGATGGCCATCAGCGTGTAGAACCAGCCGCGGGTCTGGTCGATCGCCTCCGCGATGAACTGCGCCGGGTACGTGCGCTCGAAGACCTCCTTGTTGTGGAACGGGTAGCCCCACTGCGCGAACGGCATCGAACCCGAGTCGTACCAGGCGTCGATCACCTCGGGGACGCGGGTCGCGGTGCCGCCGCAGGACGGGCAGCCGAAGGTGACCGCGTCGATGTACGGGCGGTGCGGGTCGAGCCCGGACTGGTCGGTGCCGGTCAGTTCGCCGAGTTCGGCCAGCGAGCCGACACAGGTCAGATGGCCGTCCTCGCAGCGCCAGATCGGCAGCGGCGTACCCCAGTAGCGGTTGCGCGACAGCGCCCAGTCGACGTTGTTCTTCAGCCAGTCGCCGAAGCGGCCGTGCTTGACCGAGTCCGGGTGCCAGTTGGTCTTCTCGTTCTCCCGCAGCAGGGCGTCCTTGACCGCCGTGGTCCTGATGTACCAGGACGGCTGCGCGTAGTAGAGCAGCGCGGTGTGGCAGCGCCAGCAGTGCGGGTAGCTGTGCTCGTACGGCAGGTGCCGGAACAGCCGTCCCGAAGCCTGGAGTTCGGCGACCAGCGCCTCGTCGGCCTTCTTGAAGAAGACCCCGCCGACCAGGGGCACGTCCGGCTCGAAGGTGCCGTCGCGGCGCACCGGGTTGACCACCGGAAGGCCGTACGCGCGGCAGGTCTTGAGGTCGTCCTCACCGAAGGCGGGGGACTGGTGGACCAGGCCCGTGCCGTCCTCGGTGGTGACGTACTCGGCGTTCACCACATAGTGCGCGTCCGGGATCTCGACGAGGTCGAACGGCCGCTGATACGTCCAGCGTTCCATCTCGCGGCCGGTGAAGGACTGCCCGGTCGCCGTCCAGCCCTCGCCCAGCGCCTTGCCGAGCAGCGGCTCGGCGACGACCAGCTTCTCGGTGCCGTCGGTGGCGACGACGTACGTCACGTCGGGGTGCGCGGCGACGGCGGTGTTGGAGACCAGCGTCCAGGGCGTGGTCGTCCACACCAGCAGCGCGGCCTCGCCCGCCAGCGGGCCGCCGGTCAGCGGGAAGCGGACGAAGACCGACGGGTCGACGACCGTCTCGTAGCCCTGGGCCAGTTCGTGGTCGGACAGGCCGGTCTGGTCCTTCGGGCACCAGGGCGCCACCCGGTAGTCCTGGACCAGCAGGCCCTTGTCGAAGATCTGCTTGAGCGACCACCACACGGACTGGACGTACTCCGGGTCCATCGTCCGGTAGGCGTTGTCGAGGTCGACCCAGTAGCCCATGCGCGTGGTCAGGTCGGTGAAGGCGTCGGTGTACCGGGTCACCGACTCGCGGCACTTCGCGTTGAACTCCGCGACGCCGTAGTCCTCGATGTCCTGCTTGGTGGTGAAGCCCAGTTCCTTCTCCACCGCCAGCTCGACCGGCAGCCCGTGGCAGTCCCAGCCGGCCTTGCGGGTCACGTGGTGGCCCTGCATGGTCTTGAAGCGCGGGAAGACGTCCTTGAAGACGCGGGCCTCGATGTGGTGGGCGCCGGGCATGCCGTTGGCGGTCGGCGGGCCCTCGTAGAAGACCCAGTCGGGCAGTCCGCGGCTCTGCTCGACGGAACGGGCGAAGGTCTTCCGCTCGCTCCAGAGGTCGAGCACCTCGTGTTCGAGGGCGGGCAGGTCGACCTGGGCGGGCACCGGCCGGTACTGCGGCGGCTGCGGCTGTCCCTGCGCGGTCTGGTGGTCGCTCATCGGTGGTTTCCTCCGGCGGACACTGGTGCGTACTCCGTCGAAGGGACGAGAGCGAGCGCTCCCGCGGTACCACCCTCCTTGGCGGTGGAGGCGCCCCGCACACGGGGAAACCCACCGCCCCCTCATTGGGGCAGCGACGCCGGTTCTACTCGCCCGGGGGCCTTGAGGGGCCTCCCGCGGGCTTTCTTCCGGCGGCTCCGGGGTGATCTTCGCACCGCGCACACCCCCGGGCTTCCACCGTCCCCGGGTCGCTCATGGCTGCGTGCGGCGCTACTCGTCCCATCCACGCCTTTCGCTGCGCTCAGTGTACGGCGCTGGGAGCGGCCCGGCCGAACGGTTTACCGGGGCCGCCCACTGACCCGAATGGCCTGCTCCGCGCGCCCCGACGGCGACTGTCACGGATCGTTACCGCCAGGTACCGGAATACCTGGCGGTGAGCTGGGCACAACGGATGCAGACCTGCCCGCCCTCCGGGGCGGACCGGTCGGCCAGGCAGCGCGCCCCGTTGCCGCGGGTCCGGAGCCGATTTACCGTTTCCGGCACGATTCGCGAACAAGATCACGGATGTGAAGGGGTCGCGGCCATGGTCGTGAAGAAAAGGGGACGGCCTGCGGCCGGCTCCGACCATCCCGGTGTGACCGGGGCGTCCGTGGCGCCTGCCCGCGGGCCCGCGGCGGCGAGGAAGTCCGTGCGTACGGTCACGGTCGCCATCGATGCGGAGGAGGGCGACGCGGCCGAGGAGGCACCGCGGAAGAAGGCGGCTGCCAAGAAGGCCCCGGCCAAGAAGGCAGCCAAGAAGACGGCGGCGAAGAAGGCAGCGGCGAAGAAGACGGCAGCCAGGGAAACGGCTCCGGCAGGGAAGGCCGCCGCCGCGAAGGCGCCGGCGAAGAAGGCGGCCGCGAAGAAGGCGGCGGCCGAAAAGGCGGCGACGGGCCGTACGGCGAAGAAGACGGGAGCCGGCAAGGTGGCAGCGAAGAAGACCGCGGCGGGTACGGCCGCGACCACGGGGGCCGCGTCCGCGGTGCCCGCCGCCCGCACCGCAGGCCCCGGCGGCCTGGCCGTCCTCCCCGGTGAGGACCCGTGGACGCCGGAAGAGGTCGAGGAGGCCCGCGCCGAGCTGCTGGGCGAGGTCCAGCGGCTCACGGAGGGCATCAGCTCCTCGGAGGCGGCCGTGGCGGGCCTGCTGCGCGACTCGGGCGACGGCGCGGGTGACGACGAGGCCGACACCGGCACCAAGAACATCACCCGCGAGTACGAGATGGCGCTGGCCGCCAACACCCGCGAGATGCTGGCGCAGACCAGGCACGCCCTGGAACGGCTGGACGAGGGCACGTACGGCCTCTGCGAGTCCTGCGGCAATCCGATCGGCAAGGCCCGCATGCAGGCGTTCCCGCGGGCCACGCTGTGCCTGGACTGCAAGCAGAAGCAGGAGCGGCGCTGAGGGCTCCGCCCGCGGACGGCCCCGGTCGTACGGGTGTGCCGTACCCTCGTCATCAGTCAGGATTCGGCCTGGCGGGCACGGAGCACAAAGGCTGAGGGACTCACGTGACGGAAGCGGAGCGCACCATCACCACGCCGGAGGAGACGCCGGACGCGACGCCTGACGGCGGGACGGGCGTCGAGGAGTCGGGCGTCGCCGAGCCGTCGGAGCAGGCCGCTCCGGCGGCGGACGGGACGGAAGGGCCGGCGCGGGGCGACGAGCCCGCCGGGCCGCAGGCCGTCTCGCGGCGGCGGCGCCGGATCGTCACCCTGATCGGGGTGGCAGCGCTGGCGTACCTCCTCGACCTGCTCTCCAAGATCTGGGTGGTCACCAGCCTGGAGAACCACGAGCCGGTCAACGTCTTCGGCCACTACCTGCGGCTGGACGCGATCCGCAACGCCGGGGCGGCCTTCGGCATGGGGCAGGGCATGACGATCGTCTTCACGATGATCGCGGCCGGTGTCATCGTCGTGATCGCCCGGCTCTCCCGCCGTCTGCACAGCCTGCCGTGGGCCGTCGCGCTCGGCCTGCTCCTCGGCGGCGCCTTCGGCAACCTCACCGACCGCGTCTTCCGCGCTCCCGGCGGCTTCCAGGGCCGGGTGGTGGACTTCATCGCACCCGAGCACTTCGCCGTCTTCAACCTCGCCGACTCCGCCATCTGCTGCGGCGGCGCCCTGATCGTCCTGCTCTCCTTCCGCGGCGTCGACCCGGACGGCACCGTCCACCGCGAGGACTGACTCCCGCCGGAGGCGCCCGGTCCCGCGCTGGTACGGCCGGGGGCGGCGGGTCCGGCATACTCGTGTGGTGAGTACCGTTCCGGAAATCCGTTCCCTGCCCGTGCCCGACGGCCTCGAGGGCGAGCGTGTCGACGCCGCCATCGCCCGGATGTTCGGCTTCTCGCGGACGAAGGCCGCGGAGCTGGCGGCGGCGGGCAAGGTGTCGATCGACGGGTCGGCCGCGGGGAAGTCCGAGCGGGTGCACGGCGGGGCGTGGCTGGAGGTCGAGATGCCCGAGGCCGCCGCCCCGGTGCGGATCGTCGCGGAGCCGGTCGAGGGCATGGAGATCGTCCACGACGACGAGGACATCGTCGTCGTCCTCAAGCCGGTCGGCGTCGCCGCCCACCCGAGCCCCGGCTGGACCGGCCCCACCGTGATCGGCGGCCTCGCCGCCGCCGGATACCGGATCTCCACCTCGGGCGCCGCCGAGCGCCAGGGCATCGTGCACCGGCTCGACGTCGGCACCTCTGGCCTGATGGTGGTCGCCAAGTCCGAGCGGGCGTACACCCTGCTCAAGGCGCAGTTCAGGGACCGCGTCGTGGACAAGCGCTACCACGCGCTGGTGCAGGGCCACCCGGACCCGATGAGCGGCACGATCGACGCGCCGATCGGCCGTCACCCCCACCACGACTACAAGTGGGCGGTCGTCGCCGACGGCAAGGCGTCCGTGACGCACTACGACCTCATCGAAGCGTTCCGCTCCGCCAGCCTGCTGGACATCAAGCTGGAGACCGGCCGCACCCACCAGATCCGGGTGCACATGTCCGCGCACCGCCACCCCTGCGTCGGCGACATCACCTACGGCGCCGACCCGACGCTCGCCAAGCGCCTGGGCCTCACCCGGCAGTGGCTGCACGCCAAGCAGTTGGGCTTCGAACACCCCTCGGACGGGCGCTGGGTGGAGTTCAGCAGCGAGTACCCGGACGACCTCCGGCACGCGCTCGACGTGATCCGCGCCGACAGCGAGTAGCCGTATCGGGGCCGGTGAAAGGCACGGCGGGGCGGCCGCGGGTCCGGCGGCGCGGAGCCGGTGTGGCATCGTGACGCCGTGGATCAGCTCGCTCTCTTCTTCTTCCTCATGCTCGCGGCCATCGTCATGGTGCCGCTCAGCGACCGGATCGGGCTGCCCTCGCCGGTCCTGATGACGCTGCTCGGCGGGGTCCTCGCGCTGCTCCCGCAGGTGCCCAACGTCCAGATCGACCCCGATCTGATCCTGCCGCTGGTGCTGCCCCCGCTGCTCTACGCGTCCGTACAGCGCACCTCCTGGCGGCAGTTCGCCGCGAACCGGCGGGCGATCTTCCTGCTCGCGGTCGCGCTGGTCTTCGTCACCACGGCCGCGGTGGCGGCGGTCGCCGACGCGGTCGTGCCGGAGATCACACTGGCCGGGGCCTTCGCGCTCGGCGCGCTCGTGGCGCCGCCCGACCCGGTGGCCGCCACGGCCGTCGCGGGCAGCCTCGGACTGCCCCGGCGCATGATCTCCATTCTGGAGGGCGAGGGGCTGTTCAACGACGTCACCGCCATCGTGCTCTACCACGTGGCCGTCGCGGCGGCGCTGTCCGGCAACTTCTCCGCGCCCCACGCGGCCCTGGAGCTCGTGCTGTCCGCCGTGGTCGCGATCGCGGTCGGCCTGGCCCTCGGCTGGGGCGCCAACAAGCTGATGGGCGTGGTCGGCGACCCCACCTTGCAGATCGGCCTGTCACTGCTGGTGCCCTTCGCCTCCTACGCGCTGGCCGAGGAGTTCGGCGGCTCCGGGGTCCTGGCCGTGCTCACCACCGCGCTGTTCCTGGCCGAATACGCCTTCGAGGCCGACGACGTGACGGCCCGTCTGGCGGGCAACACCTTCTGGGAGATCGTCGACACCCTCGTCACCGGCATCGCCTTCGGCCTGATCGGCCTCGAACTGCACAATGTGTTCCGGGTCGGCGCGGGCGACTGGGGCCCGATGGTGCGGCACGCCGCCATAGTGGTCGCGGTGGTCATCGGCGTGCGGCTGCTGTATCTGCTGCCCGCGACCTGGGCGGCGCGCAAGATGCACAAGCTGCGCGACCTGGACGAGGACATCCCGATGAGCTGGCGCGAGAGCGTCATCATGTGGTGGTCGGGGATGCGCGGGGTGGCGTCCGTCGCGCTGGCCCTGGCCATCCCGCTGACCACCGACAGCGGCGACGGCTTCCCGGCCCGCACGGAGATCTTGTTCATCGCCTTCGCGGTGGTGCTCAGCACCCTGGTGCTCCAGGGGCTGACGCTGCCGTGGCTGGTGAAACGGCTCGGGGTGCGCAGCGACATCGACGCCGAGCACGACCTGGAGAAGATGCTGGCGCTGCGGGCCATGACGGCCGCCAAGGCGCGGCTGCGCGACATCGAGTCCGTCGAGCCGCTGAGCGACGACCTGTCGGAGCTGCTGCACCGCCGCGCCTTCGACCTCGGCGCGCGGATCTGCCCGGACATCGTGGACGACGAGCGGCGCGAGAGCCACGCCAAGCGCGTCAAGCGGCTCAAGTCGGTCCGCCGCATCCAGGACGAGATGATGTCCGCCGCCCGGCACGAGGTGCTGTCGGCGCGCAGCGAGGCGGGGTACGACCCGGAGGTCGTCGACCGGGTGCTGCGCCAGCTCGACCTGCGCTCGATGCGCGGCTGACAGGTGAGAGCCTCTCACTGCCGTAACGCCCCGCAGCGTGAGGGCCCCGTGGGGGCGTAAGAGCCTCTTACCTGGTGCCCGGTCCCGGGCCCAGATCGCCCGATTCCGGCGCCGGGGCCGCCTCCCGGCCCGGGTCCTGCTCCTGGCCGGGCGCGGGCGCGGTGCTGAGCCGGGGCAGCGCGTACGGGTGCTCGCAGCGCAGCCAGTCGATCAGCTGCTCACGGACGATGCAGCGCAGGTTGAAGATGTCGTCCGAGTCCTTCGCGGTGGCCAGCGCCCTGACCTGGATCGTGGTCGGGGTGGAGTCGATCACGACGAGCCCCCACGCCCTGCGGTCCCACTCCGCGCAGCTCTCCAGGATCTCCAGCAGCCGCTTGCGCATCAGCGCCACCGGCGCCGAGTGGTCCAGGTGCAGCAGGACGGTGCCGGTCATCCGCGGGTCGCCGCGCGACCAGTTCTCGAAAGGATTGCTGGTGAAGTACGACACCGGCATCGTGATCCGCCGCTCGTCCCAGGTGCGCACGCTCAGGAAGGTGAGGGTGATCTCCTCGACCACACCCCACTGGCCCTCCACGACCACGGTGTCGCCGATCCGCACCATGTCGCCGAAGGCGATCTGGAGACCGGCGAAGAGATTCGCGAGCGTGGACTGGGCGGCCACACCGGCGACGATGCCGATGATGCCCGCGGAGGCCAGCACCGACGCCCCGACCGTCCGCATCGCGGGGAAGGTGAAGAGCATCGACGCGACGACGATGACCGTCACGATCGCGGTGAACACCCGCTGGATCAGCGTGAGCTGGGTGCGCAGGCGGCGGATCTTGGGCACGTCGTGGCTGACCGCGACATAGCGCGCGTACGAGGAGTCGATGACCGCGGCGGCGACCCGTACCACCAGCCAGCCCGACGCGGCGATCAGCACCAGCACGAGGAACTGGCCGACGGCCTCCGCGTGGTCCTTCGACAGATGGGCGGACCGGTAGCCGCCGCGCAGTATGGCGGTGCAGATCACCACCTGGAGGGGTATGCCGCACCGGCGCAGCAGATGCCACAGCGGGGTCTCCGGGTGCCGGCCGTCCACCTTGCGCAGGGAGCGGTCGACGGTCCACCCCACGACCAGCGAGACCCCGACCGCCACACAGACGACGAGAACCGGGCGCAGCGCGCTGTCCATCACCATCCCGCGTCCACCTCGGCTTTCTTGTAGGAAACCCGGATCATCGGGTCTTCGTATCGCGGCGCTCCGCCCAAGGAGGGTAGCTGGCACCATGGTCGCGTACCGAACCCGAACAAAGGCAGCACTGTGACGATCGTCCTGTTCCACTCCGTCTACGGACCGCGTCCCGCCGTGCACGCCGCCGCCGACCGGCTGCGGGCGGCCGGGCACGAGGTCGTCGTTCCCGATCTGTACGACGGCCGGGTCGTGGACACCGTCGAGGCGGGACGGGCGATCCGCGAGGAGATCGGCAACGAGGAGCTGCTGCACCGGGCGGTCCTCGCGGCGGCGCCGTACTCGGAGCGGGAGCTGGTCTACGCGGGCTTCTCGCTGGGCGGGGCCCTCGCGCAGACCGTGGCGCTCGGCGACGAGAAGGCGCGCGGGCTGCTGCTCCTGCACGGCACCTCGGACATCGCCGACGACGCGGCCACCGACATCCCCGTACAGCTCCATGTCGCCGACCCCGACCCCTTTGAGCCGGAGGACTGGCTGAACTCCTGGTACCTGGGGATGCGCAAGGCCGGCGCCGACGTCGAGGTGCACCGCTACCGGGGCGCCGGCCACCTCTACACCGACCCCGACCTGCCGGACCACGACGCCGAGGCCGCCGAGAAGACCTGGGCGGTCGCGCTGGACTTCCTGGCCGGGCTGTAGGACCGCGGGGCCGCAGGAGACCGGGCCGCGCGAAACGGCGGGAGCCGGTCCCGTACGCGTAGGGGACCGGCTCCCGCCGTTCGGAGCGGTGTGCCGCTACTTCAGGGCCGCCGTGATCTGGTCCATCACGCCGTCGGCGGTCAGCTCCTTGCCGTTGAGCCTGATGGTCGGCGTGGACTTGATGCCCGCCGC
The DNA here is from genome assembly GCF_044741185.1 of Streptomyces sp. NPDC088197. Lineage (NCBI taxonomy): Bacteria > Bacillati > Actinomycetota > Actinomycetes > Kitasatosporales > Streptomycetaceae > Streptomyces > Streptomyces sp. NPDC088197. The sequence continues at coordinate 13,033 of NZ_JBIUSD010000003.1, read as the reverse complement.
GTTGAACGCGTCGGAGGAGTCCAGCGCCCACTTGTCGTAGGTGCCCTCCTTGACCGCGGTCTGGAACGCGGCGTTGTCCTTGAGCGCCGGGACCAACTGCGCCAGCTTGATCATGTTGGCGTCGTCCGCGAACAGGTCGGGGCCGGACTCCTCCGGGTGGTGGTCCTTGGAGTAGAGCAGCGTGTGGTACGCCTCGAAGGCGTCCAGGCTCACGTTGGCCGCCGCGCCGACCGCGCTCAGCGCGTTCTTGGAGCCGGTGCCGCCGAGGTTGCCGTCCAGGAACGTGCCGAAGTGGTACGTGATCTTGTACTTGCCGTCCTTGGCGCCCTTGAGGACGTCCGCGCCCGAGGTCTGCTCGAACTGCGCGCACGCCGGGCAGCGCAGGTCCTCGTACAGGTCGAGGTTGTTCTTGTTCTTCGGGTCGCCGACCACGATGGTCGAGCCGTTGGTGCCCGAGGTGTTCGCGGGCTTGACCAGCTTGTCCTTCTTGGCGGACTCCCAGTAGCTGGGCTTGTTCGCCGCGTTGACCGCGACGGCGACACCGCCCGCGATGGCCAGCACCGCGACGACGCCGACGCCGACGAATATCTGGCGGCGGACCTTCGCCCGCTTCGCCTCGCGCTCGCGCTCCGCGCGCAGCCGCTCGCGGGCGGCCTGCTTGCTGGCCTTGCTGTTCCTGCTGCTCATGGGGGATCTCCGTGATGACGCGTGGTGGTATGAGAGGGAAGTGCCGGTACGACGGTCAGACTGCGACCGCGACGGGCGGACCACGGCGTACGACGGAGTGCAGCAGCGGGCGCGCGGCGAGCGGGCCCGCCGAGGCGCGGGCGGCCGGGCGGAACCGGCGCGGCGGCACCGCGAGCCCGGTGCGGGCGGCCACGGCCAGCAGCAGCGGCCGGAAGGCGGCGGCGGCCATCACGCGCAGCACCCGGTGCAGCGCGGCCTCACCGCGCCGCAGCCACCAGGACGCGACCAGGCCGACGGTCACATGGACGGCCAGCAGCAGCCACGGCAGCGCGGTGGACGGCATCTGCGCCGCGGCGGCGCCGCCCGGTACCGCGGACAGCCCCTGGCCGCCGACCTGGCCGCCGTTGCACAGGAAGGTCTCGTGGAACGACCACCACGAACCGGTCACCGGGCCGCCCGCGGGCCCGTAACAGGCCTGCTGGCCCGCGGTGAAGACGGTGTCGACGGCCAGTTCCAGCGGGACCATCAGGCCCGCGATCGGCCAGAAGCCGCGCTCGTGCCGGCCGCCGAGCAGATACGCCAGCGCGAAGACACCGCCGAACGCGCCGCCGACCACGGTCAGCGGCAGCGGGGTGTGCGACATCAGCACATGGGAGGTGGAGGAGAGGGTGACGCACAGCGCGGCGAAAAGGGCAGCGCGCAGCGCCCTCAGCCTCGGCCGTATGTCCTCCATGGCGACAGAGTGTGCCATGCGCGAGCGTATGTGTGACCTAAAGGCGGGTAACGGATGGGACTACAGAGGGCGGCCGGCACGCGGCGGACTCCTCCGGCGGACCGGCGCGGGTGGCGGTACGGGGAGCCGCGCCGCGTTGTCGGACCCGAGTCGTAGACTCGCAGCGCCGCCAGAATCAGCCAGCGACGCACCAGCAGTCCGCCCCCTCTCGCCGGAGGTATCGCCGCCCGTGACCGACCAGCCCTTCACCCATCTCCATGTCCACACCCAGTACTCGCTGCTGGACGGAGCGGCGAGATTGAAGGACATGTTCAAGGCGTGCAACGAGATGGGGATGAGCCATGTGGCCATCACCGACCACGGCAATCTGCACGGGGCGTACGACTTCTTCCACCAGGCCAGGGACGCCGGTGTCACGCCGGTGATGGGCATCGAGGCGTATCTGGCGCCCGAGTCGCGGCGGTACAACAAGCCCGTCAAGTGGGGGGCGCCGCACCAGAAGCGGGACGACATCTCGGGTGCGGGCGCGTACACCCACATGACCATCTGGGCGCGCAACGCCGTCGGGCTGCACAATCTCTTCCGCGCCCAGTCGCGGGCGGCCTTCGAGGGCTACTTCCGCAAGCCCCGGATGGACCGCGAACTGCTCAGCGAGTACGCCGAGGGCCTGATGGGCACCACGGGCTGCCCCTCCGGCGAGATCTCCACCCGCATCCGGCTCGGGCAGATGGACGAGGCGATCAAGGCCGCCGGCGAGTACCAGGACATCTTCGGCAAAGAGAACTTCTTCGTCGAGATCATGGACCACGACATCGACATCGACCGCCGGGCCCGCGCGGGCCTGGAGGAGATCGCCAAGAAGATCGACGCGCCCTTCGTCGTCACCAACGACTCGCACTACACGTACGCCAACGAGTCCTCGGCGCACGACACCCTGCTGTGCATCCAGACCGGCTCGAACATGTCGGACCCCGACCGGTTCAAGTTCGACGGCAGCGGTTACTACCTGAAGTCCGCCGCCGAGATGTACGCGATCGACTCCTCGGACGCGTGGCAGGAGGGCTGCCGCAACAGCCAGCTCCTGATCGCGAACCGGATCGAGACCGAGGGCATGTTCGAGACGAAGAACCTGATGCCCAGGTTCGACGTCCCCGAGGGCTACACCGAAGTGACCTGGTTCCGCGAGGAAGTGGCCCGCGGCATGGCCCGGCGCTTCCCCACCGGCATCCCCGAGGACCGGCAGAAGCTCGCCGACTACGAGATGGACACCATCGTCCAGATGGGGTTCCCCGGCTACTTCCTCGTCGTCGCCGACTTCATCATGTGGGCGAAGAACAACGGCATCGCGGTCGGCCCCGGGCGTGGTTCCGCGGCCGGTTCGATCGTCGCCTACGCCATGGGCATCACCGACCTCGACCCGGTCCCGCACGGCCTGATCTTCGAGCGCTTCCTCAACCCCGAGCGCGTGTCCATGCCCGATGTCGACATCGACTTCGACGAGCGTCGGCGCGGCGAGGTCATCCGCTACGTGACCGAGAAGTACGGCTCCGACAAGGTCGCGCAGATCGCCACCTACGGCACCATCAAGGCCAAGGCCGCGATCAAGGACTCGGCCCGCGTGCTCGGTTACCCCTTCTCCATGGGCGACCGGATCACCAAGGCCATGCCCGCCGACGTCCTCGGCAAGGGCATCCCGCTCTCCGGCATCACCGACAAGGACCACCCGCGCTACAGCGAGGCGGGCGAGGTCCGGGCGATGTACGAGAACGAGCCGGACGTCACCAAGGTGATCAACTCGGCCAAGGGCATCGAGGGCCTGGTCCGGCAGATGGGCGTGCACGCGGCGGGCGTGATCATGTCCGCCGAGCCGCTGATCGACCACGTGCCGATCTTCTCGCCGAAGAACGACGGCGCGGTCGTCACGCAGTGGGACTACCCGAGCTGTGAGTCGCTCGGCCTGCTGAAGATGGACTTCCTCGGCCTGCGCAACCTGACGATCATGGATGACGCGGTCAAGTCGATCAAGGCCAACAAGGGCATCGACATCGACCTGCTGTCCCTGCCGCTGGACGACCCCAACACGTACGCGCTGCTCGGGCGCGGCGACACGCTGGGCGTCTTCCAGTTCGACGGCGGCCCCATGCGCGCTCTGCTGCGCATGATGAAGCCCGACAACTTCGAGGACATCTCCGCCGTCTCGGCCCTGTACCGGCCGGGCCCGATGGGCATGAATTCGCACATCAACTACGCGCTGCGCAAGAACAAGCAGCAGGAGATCACCCCGATCCACAAGGAGCTGGAAGAGCCGCTCCGCGAAGTCCTCGACATCACCTACGGCCTGATCGTCTATCAGGAGCAGGTGCAGAAGGCCGCCCAGGTGCTGGCCGGTTACTCGCTCGGCCAGGCCGACCTGCTGCGCCGCGCGATGGGCAAGAAGAAGAAGGAAGTCCTCGACAAGGAGTTCATCCCCTTCCAGGCGGGCATGCGCGAGCGCGGCTACTCCGACCAGGCCATCCAGGCGGTCTGGGACGTGCTGGTGCCGTTCGCCGGATACGCCTTCAACAAGGCGCACTCCGCCGCGTACGGCCTCGTCTCCTACTGGACCGCGTATCTCAAGGCCAACTACCCGGCCGAGTACATGGCGGGCCTGCTGACCTCGGTCAAGGACGACAAGGACAAGATGGCGCTCTATCTCAACGAGTGCCGCCGGATGGGCATCAAGGTGCTGCCGCCGGACGTCAACGAGTCCAACGCCAACTTCACACCGCGCGGCGACGACACGATCGTCTTCGGCCTCACCGCCGTGCGCAACGTCGGGACGAACGTGGTGGAGTCGGTGGTCCGCAGCCGCAAGGCCAAGGGGCGGTACGCGACCTTCCCGGACTTCCTCGACAAGGTCGAGGTGGTGGCGTGCAACAAGCGGACCGTCGAATCGCTGATCAAGGCCGGCGCGTTCGACACGATGAAGCACACCAGGCGCGGTCTGACCGAGCACTTCGAGACGATGATCGACAACGTGGTGCAGGTCAAACGCAAGGAGGCCGAGGGCCAGTTCGACCTGTTCGGCGGGGCGGGGGAGGAGGGCGACGACACCCCGGCCTTCGGGATGGACGTGGTCTTCTCCGACATCGAGTGGGACAAGACGTATCTGCTCGCGCAGGAACGGGAGATGCTCGGCCTCTACGTCTCCGACCATCCGCTCTTCGGCATCGAGCACATTCTCAACGACAAGACGGACGCCGCGATCGCCGCGCTGGCCGGTGACTACTCCGACGGCGCGATCGTCACCATCGGCGGCATCATCTCCGGGCTCCAGCGGAAGATGACCAAGCAGGGCAACGCGTGGGCGATCGCCACCGTCGAGGACCTGGCGGGCTCCGTCGACTGCATGTTCTTCCCCGCCACCTACCAACTGGTCTCGACCCAACTCGTCGAGGACGCCGTGGTCTTCGTCAAGGGGCGGCTCGACAAGCGGGAGGACATCCCGCGGCTGGTGGCGATGGAGCTGATGGTCCCCGACCTGTCGGACGTGGGCACCAACGCGCCGGTGATGATCTCCATCCCGACGGTCAAGGTGACCCCGCCGCTGGTGGCCAGGCTCGGCGAAGTGCTCTCCAGCCACAAGGGCAACACCGAGGTACGGGTGAAGCTCCAGGGCGCGCGCACGACCACGGTACTGCGGCTCGACCGGCACCGGGTGACCGCGGACCCCTCGCTCTTCGGCGACCTCAAGGCCCTGTTGGGCCCCGCGTGCCTGGGCGCCGCGCAGCAGCAGGCGGGCTGATCACCGGGGCGCGGGCCGCGCGAGCCCGGCGCGCGTGATGTGAGTGCGGGGGCACCCCTGGTGGAGGGGTGCCCCCGCGACCACGCGGTGGGACTAGTTGTGGCCGAACTTCTGCTTGTTCTGCTTGTGCGAGAAGTCCTGCGCGGGCGCCATCTCCGGCTGGTCCTCGTCCATCGGGCGCTGCGTGCGCTCCCGCTCCTCGGTGGCGGCGGCGCCGCGCTGCTGGTTCTGGTTCTCGCGCTGACGGTTCTGGTTCTTGTTCTTAGCCACGATCGTCTCTCCTAGTGGGGGATGTCGGCCGTTGGCCTGGTGGCCCATCGGCCGCCATCAGATTTGCATGGGAGTACGAAGCGCGCATTTCGGGCAGTTGACGGAGTGGGGCGGCCGGAAAAGTGACCACCGCCACGCCGATGATCGGGTTCGAGGTCATAACCCCCGAGCATTCGGGCAGACTCGGGGGAAATCCGTGCCGGGGGGCGACCGGAAGAGGTGCAACATGGACCGCTGCGTCGTCCTGGTGGACGCAGGCTACCTACTGGGTGCTGCGGCGAGTCTGTTGGCGGGTGAACCCTCCCGGTCCCGGATCACCGTTGATCATGCCGCCGTCGTCGCTGGCCTGCGCGAACGTGCCGAGTTGGAGACCGGCCAGCCACTGCTGCGGATCTACTGGTTCGACGGCGCACCCGACCGGGTTCCGCAACCGGAACACCGTCGGCTGCGGGTGATGCCCCGAGTGACCGTACGACTGGGCGCACTCACCCGGACGGACGGCCGGTGGGCGCAGAAGGGCGTGGACGCCGCCATGCACGCCGAGCTGTCGGAGCTGGCCCGCAACCGCGCGTGCTCCGACGTCGTCCTGGTGACCGGTGACGGCGATCTGCTGCCCGGCATGATGTCCGCCAAGGAGCACGGCGTCGCCGTCCACCTGTGGGCCGTCCAAGCCGCCGACGGGGACTACAACCAGTCGGAAGACCTGGTCGCGGAGGCCGACGAGCGGCGTGTGCTGGACCGCCAGTGGATCACCGCGGCGATCAGGGCCCGCGAGATCCCCGGCGTCTGTCCGCCGCCCGGCCCGCGCCCGGAGATCGCCGCGATCCTCTCCGCGCCGCTGCCCGAGTCGGCCTCGGGCGGCGAGCGGCTGGCGCCCCCGGAGGAGCGGCCGGGCAAGAACGGCACCGCGCCGGAACCGGCGGCGGCCGAGAGCACGCCGCCGGGCAAGGTTGCCCCTCCGGAACCCGCCGGTCCCACCGTGCCCACCCCGAAGGATCTCGCCGATCTGGGCCGCAGCCACGCCGCCCCCGCGCCGCCGCCGGCCCAGCCGGCCCCCAGCGCCACCCTGCGCTGGTCGTCGGACAAGGGCTGGACCGACCGCGGCGCGGGCGCCGACCTGCCCGACACCAGCGGCCTGCCCACCCTCGCCCAGCTCACCTCCGCCGAGCAGCGCTGGGCGGACCGCGAGGCCGACATCACGGCGGTCAGCGGCGACCCTTTCGAGGTCGGCCAGGTCTTCGCCCGCCGCTGGATCGCCCGCCTCACCGACACCTCCCAGCTCCAGCAGCTCTCCACCCACTACCCCCGCGTCCCGCACCGCATAGACGGTGAGCTGCTGCGATACGCCGCCCGCTTCGGCCTGCTCGCCCACAAGGACGACCAGATCGACGAGCACGACCGGTACGCGATCAGGGCCGGATTCTGGCGCGAGGTCGACGCCCACGCGGTCGCCGAGCACGCACCCGCGGGGGAGTGAGCGGCCGGGCCCGCGCCCTCCCGCGCCTCGGGCGGGTCCGAGGGGAAAGCGGGTGAACCGGGCCCCCCTTGCGCCGGATGCCGCGTGCGGCGCGTACTCTCGATCCTCGTGAGTACGGGCACGGAGGAGACGGCGCCCCCAGCGGTCGCCACAGCCCGCGACACGGTGTGCACCGTGCGCGGTCTGGTCAGAACGTACCCGGCCGGTTCCGCGGCCAGGGGCCGAGGGCTGCGCCGCCGCCGTACCGCCGCCGACCAGGCACCCGAGACCGCCGCCGCGCCCAGGCCCGGTGTCGTACGCGCCAACGACGGCATCGACCTCGACGTCGGCCGCGGCGAACTCTTCGGCATCCTCGGCCCCAACGGCGCGGGCAAGACCACCCTGGTCCGCCAGCTCACCGGCCTGCTGCGGCCCGACGCCGGATCGATCGACCTGCTCGGCCACGACCTCGTACGCCACCCGGACCGGGCCTCCCGGCTGGTCGGCTACCTCGGCCAGGAGTCGTCCGCGCTGGACGAGCTGACCGTCGCGCTCGCCGCCGAGACCACCGGACGGCTGCGCGGCCTGGACGCGCGCGCCGCCCGCGCCGAACGGGACGCCGTCCTGGACGAACTCGAACTCGGCCCGATCGCGGGACGCCCCATCAAGCGCCTCTCCGGCGGCCAGCGGCGGCTGGCCTGCTTCGCGGCCGTCCTGGTCGGCCAGCGGCCCGTCCTGGTCCTCGACGAGCCCACCACCGGCATGGATCCGGTCGCCCGGCGCGCGGTGTGGGCCGCGGTCGGCCGCCGTAGGACCGAGTACGGCGCGACGGTGCTGCTGGTCACCCACAACGTCATCGAGGCGGAGAACGTCCTGGACCGGGTCGCCGTGCTCGACCACGGCAAGGTCATCGCCTGCGACACCCCCACGGGCCTGCGGTCGCTGGTCGCCGACGAGGTCAGGCTCGACCTCGTGTGGCGCGACGAGCCGCCGATGTCGCTGCCCGCCATCGCCGCCCTGCACCCGCTCGCCGACATCTCGGGCCGCCGCTGGACGCTGCGGCTGCCCCAGGAGCGGGCCCGCGCCGCCGTCGCCGAGGTCACCGGGGGACCGGCCTTCGCCGCCCTGGACGACTTCACCCTGGCGATGCCCAGCCTGGAGGACGTCTACCTCGCGCTCGGCGGCAGGGGAGAGGGCCTGGTGAAGTCATGAGACGGGTCCCCCCGCGGTCCGCGCCGCCCCGGCCGGCGGTCGCGCCGTACGCCCCCGCCCTCCGGCGGTGCGACCCCGTGCTTTCGCCGTACGACACGGCCCCGCCGTGTTCCGCACCGACGCGTGGAGCCTGCGTATGAGCGTGCTCACCCCAACCGTTCCCGCGCCCCGGGGCGTCGCCGCGCAGCAGTCCGGCGCCGCGCCGCTCGCGCCGCGGGCCCGGCTGTGGCCCGCCTTCGGCGCGGTCTACCGCGCGCAGCTCTCGCGGGCCCGGGTGGCCCGGATACCGCTGCTGTTCGTCGCCACCTTCCAGTCCGTCGGGATCATGGTGATGATGCGCGGAGTGGTCGACGGCGGGGACGGGGAGGCGGCGCGCTCGGTCGTCGCGGGCTCCAGCGTCCTGGTGGTCGCCTTCGTCGCGCTCAATCTGCTCGCGCAGTACTTCGGACAGCTCAGGGCGTCCGGCGGACTCGACCACTACGCGACGCTGCCGGTGCCGCCGGCCGCCGTCGTCCTCGGCGCGGCGGGCGCGTACGCGTCCTTCACCGTGCCCGGCACCCTCGTGACCGCCGTGACGGGCTGTGTCCTGTTCCATCTGCCGCTGGCCAATCTGTGGATCCTCGCCGTCGTGATCCCGCTGGCCGGGGCCGCGCTCTCCGGCCTCGGCGCGGCCCTCGGGCTGCTCGCGCCGCGGCAGGAGATCGCCACGCTCTTCGGCCAGTTGGGCATGTCGGCGGCGCTGCTGCTCGGCGTGCTGCCCGCCTCGCACATGCCCGCGCCGATCTCCTGGGCGCGCGATCTGCTGCCCTCCACGTACGGCGTCGAGGCGTTCGCCCGCACCTTCGGCGGGCATCCGCACTGGGCCGCGGTCGTCGGCGACCTGTCCGTGTGCGCGGCCGTCGGCGTCGGCTCGCTGGCCGTCGCCACCTGGGCCTACCGCAGGGCGGCCTGCCGATGAAGCGACGGACAGGCAGACCTGGCACGATGGGCGGGTGACCGCACCCCTGACGCCGCATGACCAGCCGCCGCCGTTCCCGCCGTACCCGGGCGCAGGCCCCGGTGGAGGCGACGGCAAGGGGGACCGGCCCTCACCGGTCGCCGAGTTGGGCCGCGCCGCGCTCGTCGCGGTCGCCGTCACGGTGTGCGGGGTGTTCCTCGGGCTGCTGTGGGCGTGGCTGTCACCGCGCGTCCCGCTGATCTCGGACGGCAAGTACATCTACCTCAAGGACACCGAGGGCGAGGAGGCGATCGGCGGCGACGGCACCTTCGTGCTGATCGCGCTGTGCCTGGGCGCGCTGACCGCCCTCGGCGTCTTCCTCTGGTACCGCCGCGGCGGCGTCGCCGTGGTCCTCGGCCTCGCGGTCGGCGGCGTTCTCGCCTCCATCGTCGGCTGGCGGCTGGGCATCGCCCTCGGACCGACCGTCCACATCAAGGCACACGCCAAGGAGGTCGGCCCGAACGTCGTCTTCGACGGGCCGCTGAAGCTGCGCGCCAAGAGCGCGCTGGTCGCCTGGTCGGCGGCGGCGATGCTGGTGCACCTGGGCCTGACCTCGCTCTTCGGGCCGCGCGACCCGCAGCCGGTGTACGTGGCGCCGCAGCCGTGGGGCGCGCCGCCTCCGCCGCCGCCCCCGGCGCAGTGACGCTCTCCCGCTCAAGCCGAGGTCGAGACGTCCCGGTCAGATACGGGAGATCCGCGCCGTCACCGCTGAGGTGAGCGTCACCAGGTCGGCGGGGGACAGCTCCAGCTCCAGGCCGCGCTTGCCCGCGGAGACGAAGACCGTGGGGAAGCCGAGCGCCGAGGCGTCCAGGGCCGTGGGCAGGCGCTTGCGCTGGCCCAGCGGGGAGATCCCGCCGAGCACGTAACCGGTGCTGCGCTCGGCGTCGGCCGGCGCCGCCATCGTGGCGCGCTTGCCGCCGACCGCCGCGGCCAGCGCCTTGAGGTCGAGCGAGCCCGCGACCGGGACGACCGCCACGGTCAAAGCGCCGTCCACCTCCGCGACCAGTGTCTTGAAGACCCGGCCCCGGACCTCGTCGGGGGGCACCCCGAGCGCCGCGCCCAGCGCCGCCGCGGCCTCGGCGCCGTAGGAGAGTTCGGAGGCCGGGTCGTGCGCGTAGGCGTGCACGGTGAACGGCAGGCCCGCCTTCTCCAGGGCGACCGTGGCCGGGGTGCCTCCGGCCGTACGCGCCTTCTTCGCCATCGCCGACCCCCTGATGCGCGCTAGTTGGCGCTGATCGCCTGGTGGGTGAGTTCCACCGCGGGCAGTGACGGCAGCTTGTCGATCACCGCGCTCTCGCGGCGCAGCAGCCGCAGTTCGGCCGTCAGCCGGGCGGCGGTGTCCGCCGCCTCCAGCAGCTCCTGCTTCACCGAGGTCTCCACGACCACCGCCGCCGCGACGAGATACGACAGCACCGTGGCGTCGTCGGGGAACTCCTGCCCCGGCGCGAGCGTGCGCTCCCGCGCCCCGGCCAGCCGCTTCTGATACGTGCCGAACACCCGTGAGACCTCGGAGGCCAGCGCGCCCGCGCCCGCGCCGGGCTCGTCCGGCAGCTCCTCGTACTCGGCCGTCAGATACGGCCCGCTCGCGTCCACCGACAGCAGCTTGAACCGGATCAGACCCGTGGCCACCAGTTCGTACCCGCCGTCGTCGCGCTCCGCGATGCCCGCCGCGTCCGCGATGCACCCGTAGCCGTACAGCGCCGCCTCCGGGTCCTCGCCGAGACCGGCGGCCGGACCGGTGTCCCCGCCGTCCTGGCCCGTCGGAGCGACCTCCTGGCCGTTCTTGATCGCCACCACGCCGAAACGCCGCGGCGCGTTCTCGGGCAGCGCCAGCAGATCGCCCACGAGCGCGCGGTACCGCTCCTCGAAGACGTTCAGCGGCAGCACCAGGCCGGGAAAGAGCGCCGTACTGAGCGGGAAGAGCGGAAGACGATCGGTCACAGTGAGCAAGGGTACGGGCAGTACGCCCGCCTTAGGCATCCGCTGCGCCCCTCGGGGCCGCGGCGGGCCCCGAAACGCCGCCGATCGGTTGAGCGGGGGTGACGCACCTCATGGCTGCCGCCCGGCTCTCCCGCACACGGCGCCCGCCTGGCCCTGACGGCTGTCGTCCGGCTCGCCCGGCCCTGACGGCTGTCGTCCGGCCGTGCGGCCCGCCCGGCCCTGACGGCTGTCGTCCGGCTCGACCGCGGCTGAGGGCAGCCGCCCGTGCTCAACCGCGGCTGAGCATGCGGGAGGCGCCCGCGGCGACCGTGGTGGCCAGGGTCCAGTCGAGCAGGGTGAGCAGGGAGGCCACCCACTGGCTGACGCCGACCTCCCGCCACGCGTTGTCCTGGCCGAGGTCGATCACCGGCAGGAGCAGGTCAAGGGCGTAGAGCGCGGGGCTCCAATGCGGCCGGTAGTCGTTCCCCGCCGGGGGCGGCGTCCTGTGGAGGGCGAAGTACAGCGCGCCCAGCGCCCACAGCACCGCCATCCACACCGCCGCCCGGCCGGGCCGGTAGCCGTATCCGACCGTCACGTCCTGGAGCCACCCCCACGCCCGCCCGGCCGGCGGCAGCGACTCGCGGCGGCGGCGCTGCTTGGCCAGCAGCACCTCGCGGGCGTGCGCGTCCTCGCCGCCCGCCCGCAGTGCGGCGGCCAGCCGCTCGTACGGGCCGGGACTGTATTCCGGCGTCGCCGCGTTCAGCCACGCGACGCGCTCGCGCAGCGGGAAGGCGGTGCGCGGGGTCAGCGCCTCGTACGAGAAGTCCGTCAGATCGACCTGCCCCGGCCCCGGCCAGCTCTGCGGCGCGTCGGTCAGCCGCCCCACCCGCGCGCCCGCCAACGACACCGGCCCGCTGGGCGGCGTCCCCAAGGTGATCCGCAACTCGGGCGTCTGCAAGCGCCGTAGCGAGAGCTGCTGCCCTTCCCCCAGCCGGAACCGTGCCCGGTCGATCACCACGGCGTTGCCCACCCGGGCGTCGTCCAGCCGTACCCCGCCCTCCGCGCTGAACTCCCTGCGGGCCGTGCCGGACGGCTCGCCGCCGCCCGCGGGGTCCGTCCCGCCGGGAGCCGCGGTCGTGTCGGGCGAGCGGTTCGCGGGCCAACTGGTGGTGAGGTAGACGGTGTGCTCGACCGTCGTGCGGGCGGCGTTGAGCGCGTCGCGGCCGTACGGATTGCGCAGGGTGGCCCCGCGCAGGTTGAGACGGCCGCCGACGCGGGCGCTGCGGAGGCTGAACTCGCCGCGCAGGTCGAGGAGTTCGGCGTCCAGGTCCTGGCCGACGGTGAGACCGTCGGCGGCGATGGCGCGGCCGTGGCGGTCGCGGCGGACGGTGAGCTGGTTGAGCAGGAGGTCGGTGCCGATCTGGGCGTCGGTCAGGCGGATGCCGCCGGTCACGACGCACTGCGGCAGATGCAGGTCACCGGTGATCTGGAGCCGGGCGGCCTCCAGCCGCGGGAGGTGGCAGCGCACCAGCCGGACACTGCCCGCCCGGCACTCCGGCAGCAGCACCTGGTCCTCGAAGCGGCAGTCGTCGAACTGCACGTAGGGGGCGACGGTGCCGCCCGCCAGCGACAGACGGCCGGTGATCCGCAGGCCCGCCAGTTTGAGCGCCGCCACCCGCCCCGGCTCCGGCGGCGGCCCGTCCAGCAGCAGCTGCGCGACGGCGTCGGCCCGTACCGCGGGCGTCCCCCCGGCCCCCGCCCCGAAGGCCGCACCGAGCCGGAAGGCCCGCCACATCCCCTGCTCCACAGCCGTCCAGTCGCCCGGCGGCCCCTCACCACGACGCTCGCTCACCCTTCCCCCTCCCACGACCCGCCGCCACGCTAGGGCGTGTCCGTAAAGTCTCGCCTGGCTGGCGGCGCCTGGCACGCACGCTCGCTGCGTTGTCGGGCTCATCCGAATAGGCCCACTATGAG